>JADCJC010000034.1 GCA_020247395.1 Rhodocyclaceae bacterium | reverse complement strand
TTGCAGGCGCAGCAGTCCCGGATTTGAAATTATCGGGGATCCAGACGGCTGGTAGTGCCTATCACCGAACTCGCGCGACGGAGCTGGCGGTGGACCTTATGAGTTGTTTTGGTTGACCGCAGTTAACATCGAGTAGGCGCATTGATTGTCGGGGATGAAACCCTAGCATTGGTGACGGTCTTGGAGCATGAACGCTTGGAAAGACCCGGTAATACTGGTGCGTAAGAGCCCTAGCGGGCGGTCTAAAGATTCATCCGGCCTCGCTGTAGAAAAAATGCGTATTCCGCTCTCAGGCGAAATCATGCCGAGGCCCGTGTGCTAAGCAACCTGCTGATTAAAAGGGCTGTCTATACCGGCATCCATTAGGGGTCCCCGCAATCACAACGTGCGGGGACTACGGATAGTTCTTTGCCGATTAAGCTGATAAAGTCAGAGAGCGCTTTGTTTTCGCATAAAACTGAATCTCAACTCGACGTCGTGGCGCAACTCAATCTAACTAACCGGGAGAGCAATTTGAAGTGGATTTTTGGGGCCTTGATAGTGGCTACACTGGCGGGGTGTGCATCGCCGCAGGTGGTGTCCGTACGTAAACCTGGTGACGCAGACCTAAACTGCGCGCAGCTCAAGAACGAGTATGCGGATGCACTCGATTTTGAAGCGAAAGCGCGTAAAGAACGTACTGTCACCGGTACAAACGTAGCCGCTGCCTTGCTGTTTTGGCCGGGATTGGTCGGAACTTACGCAAATACGGAAGAAGCGATCAATGCGGCAAAGAAGCGTCAAGAATTGCTGAAAGAGCTTGCTACAGCAAAAAAGTGTAAGTCAATTGTATAAACGAACAGGGGCGCCGATGGCGCCCCTGTTCGTTGCGGATCTTGCGCAGTCCTACCGCTGTATAGGTATGTAGCTAGCAGGACTGGTTCCACCATTGATAGTCGATGTGACTTGTCCGCCCGCACCCATCAACCAAATTGTCACGACGCCATCCGAAATACGACGCCAAGCAATGTCATTGATACCGTCGCCGTTCATATCGACCGACGATAAGAACTCCCAGGCAGAATCCATCGTCTGCGACAAACGGGTCACAGTTCTCGGCAGCACAATCGAGCTGGACGTGCACGACGCATTGGGGTCGTCAGGGGCACCGGTATACGCGGGAAGAGAAACGCCTCTCGCATCGAGTTGTACCAGTTGTACCTGCCCAGAGGTATTTCTGGCCAGAATTTCGCCCTTGCCAACGCCAGAAAAGCTACCAAGCGCTAATGCCATATACCCGGCATCAAGTGCGCCGCCTGACAGGTTGGCGCAGGTTCGATTTGCAGTAGCCATCAAGGCGCGAATCTGCAAATCTGGACTGACGTAGATCATGTCAGCAGCGCCGTCACCGTTGAGATCGGTCGCGCCAAGCAGGGTCCAGCTCAGCGGCGCCCCGCCGCGTTTGCGCACCTGAGTAACACCGTTGCCGTCGGTAAACCAAATGTAGGACACACCCGTGTCGTTCGGGCTTGCGCCAATACCCGTAAACCGCCAAACAATGTCACCCCGTCCGTCGCCATCAAGATCGCCGACAGCATCTACGCGCCACGCGGTACGCACATTTCGCAGCACTTTTGGAATGCCGGCGTTAAACGCGCTCCATACTCGCGCCTCACCAACATCACCTTGTGCGGTATTCAGCATGATCAGATCCGACCGGCCTTTGCTGTCCAGGTCAACCGCGCCCATGACCGCATAGTTCGGGCCGGGATCCGCCATTTGCGTCCAGCTGACTTGCTGACCATTGAGCTTCGCGGCCCAGAGGCCACCTTCCAATGAGCGGACAACAATTTCGCCACGCCCATCGCCGTCGATGTCGACGCCACCACGCTTTAGTAACGACGAGGCAGCTGCTGAGTTGCTCAGCGTAAATTCGGCCCGGATGTCATCAATATAGAAGGCTGTGATCGCTCCACCGTCAGTCCTGGCGCTCACCTCAAATCGCAGCGTTTTGCCTTTGAAGAAGGCGACCTGATCGGGGGTCGCGATGTAGTCCGGGCTCTTCAGCCATTCGTTGGTCGCGTCTAAGTTGGATACTGAGTCTAGCTCCTCGAAATTTCCCGTCTCCGGATCGACGATGCGAGCGGTCGCAAAATCGACCGCTGTGTTACTCGTCTTATCAGTCCGAATTCGGTACCAAAAATTCAGCACTGCGCCAGTCGCATTAGCAGGAATGTTCACCAATTGACTCAGCGTGTCGTTGGCATTTCGATATCCACCAAGTCGGGCATACGAGCTTCCGCTTTTAGCCGGAACAAGAGGATCAGCCCCAATGAGGTTGAACCCGCCACTTGATGACTGCGTCCAGAACGCAGGCCCCTGTTCAAAGTCTGGGTTTTGAATTACGCCTGCGGTGTTGCTGATGGCGGGCGTTACTACAGGCGCCGCCTGGTTGATTGAAATTGTCTGTCCGGCGACTGTCACCGTGCCAGTGCGGGCAGCACCGCCACCGTTGTCATCGACGGATACGATAAACGAGCCGCTGCCCAAATCGCCGGAGACATTTCCCACTGCGAGCCAAGTTGTGTTGGTGGTTGGGTTCCACGGACAGCCAAATTGCGGGTTCGTCGTCACGGTGAACAAAGCGGCTGAAGCGCCACTGGTTACGCTCCGGCTGGATGGCGTGACGGAGTAAGTACAGGTGGATCCTCCTACCCCGATCGCCACGTCATCCAAATAGAAGTTGGTGATGTTGGAGGCGTCCGTCGCCAATGTGAAGACCAACCGAATGGTTTGCCCCTTGAAGGAAGATAAGTCAGCCGACGGGGACTGTTTCCACGAGCTTGTTGCATCGAGGTTTGACAAAGTTCCAAGGCTTGCCAATCTGGATGTGCCAGCGGCATTCCAAATCTCGACTTTCATAGTGTCGAAGGTGCCGCTGGTAGTCGTCTCGTCTGTCAGGATCTTGTACCAAAAGCTCGCGTTCACTGTTGCGGCATTCGTCGGCACGACAAACGTCTGTGACAGTACGTCAGCAGCATTGTTAGTTCCGCCTAGCCGCGCGTACCAAGCGCCGGAGCGGGCGTCACGCAGATTGTTGAAGATGAGCGCGCGCGAACTTTGCTCTGTCCAGTTTGCGTTCCCCTGCTCAAATCCGCCGTTGACGATACCGGTAGGAACAACGCCGGCTGCCGCTTGGGTCAGCGTAAAGAGCTCCCGGCCGATGGTCACCGTCGCGGTTCGAGACGAGGATGAAGTGTTTGCCGTCGCCGAATAGTTGACAGTAGCTGATCCCGCTCCAGTCGAAGGCGTGACTGTTAGCCATGAGGCGCTACTGACTGCAGCCCAAGCGCACCCAGCGCCGGCATCTATCGAGATCGAACCGGTTCTTGCGCTCGAGGTGATGGACTGTACCGCGGGGGTGAGCTCGTACGCACAAGATCCGCCTTGTGTAACTCGCACCGATTGGCCCCCGACCAGCAGTTGGGTCGACCGCTGAGCGCCGGAATTTCTGCCAATGCTGAAGCTAACAGTCGCGGAGCCCGTGCCCGTAGTGGGCGAAACAAAGGTGATCCAAGCGTTCGGGCCGACCCATCCATCTGAGGCGGCGATGCTCCAGCCGCAGGTTGATGAAGTAGATATGGTGAAGGCGCCAAAACGTCCTGCCGAGTCGTAGGACAGATTGTTGTTGTTGACACTATAGGTACAAGCGGCCGTACCAGCTTGGTTCACACTGAAAATTTTGCCGCCAACCGTAAATGAGCCACTTCTCGAGCCACTGCTCGCATTCGGCGCGACGGTAAAGTTAATTGCGCGCGGTCCCGTGCCGCTGGCAGGCGAAACTGAGATCCAAGAATTGTTGCTCGTTGCTGAATACGAGCACGTCGATCCCGTCGTCAAACTCACACTCGAGTTTGTCCCTGATGACGGTGCGCTGATGGAGGAGCTGGCCAGCGTGAATGAGCAAGCATTGTCGGGCTGAATGCCAACAATAATTCCAGTCTCGATTGGTATCCATGTGAATGAACCCGTCGTCCAGCTTTTGGACATGTTGTAGAAGCCATTAGATTGTCCGCCCCATCCCATGTTCACCATTACTTGCTTGGTAGAGCCCACAATTTGATAGCCGTCGACGACGATGGCGTGTCCACCAGCGTCGCCGCGGATAGACATCAGCAACGGTCGGGGTGGCGATGCGTCAAGCTCAGCGCGAATGCTGCTGAAAAAACTGTCATATCCGCTGGTTTCCTTCATTTCGATCACCCGAATAGTGTCCCGATAGCCAAACTTTGCCGGGAGTACCATTCTGGCATTTCTCGTGCTGGCGCTCGATCCAGCACTTGTACACGTGTAGTTCATGTTCATGGCATAACCTACGTGTTGCATCAGCTTGGCCACCGCATCCACCTGATTCGTCTGGGCCGTCGGTCTGCCGCCACTTTCGAGGCTGGGCGGCATGTTGTCCCAGTCGAACGCATAAGCATCATGATTGACGGTTTCAACCCTGCCCTCAACCGTCGTGAGGGACGAGCTACCCGCGGCACGGACCGGCCACTTCCAATACTTCAGCAGTTGGGAAATCGCAGTTGATACGCAACCAGTAACCGGGGTGCAGCTGCTGAGCCTTGGTGAATACTTATTGTAGGTTCGCGTAGGATCATCGGGGTCGCCTTGGTTCCAAGTTACGCCAGCTAGTAGTGGCCCTAATTTGCTGGCAACGCTCTGTGAGTCCTTGAGAAACACTCCTGATGGATTGCCGCTTGCCTGAAACGGCACAAAAGAGTCTGGTTCCACATTAAGGAAGCGCCAAGCGCGGCCGATGTCAGAATCTTCACGTAGTGCCGCTACGGTAGATTCGTCGCTCGTTTGTTCGAGTGCTATGCGACCGGCAGATGTCGCGACCTGTCGCTCGAAGACCTCCGGCATGATCCACGACTCTGATGACTGTGGCTTCGCGGCATCTTCTGAATTAAAGGTGCCTTTGGGCGCGTAGTACGGAATGGGGGGCAGGTCATCGTCTTGCGCGACGAACAGAAAACCGTCCGGGGATACATTGACCAAGTAGCCAATCTTTGCTCCCGCGTATTCGACGACTCGGACACCGGCAATCTGTGCGGTTGGAGCCCCGCCCCAATCCCCATGCAGAGTAATGTGCTGGGTAATCTGGTTTCGCGCCACCCGAAGCGCAGTGGCTTCATCGATTGGGGCAGCGGCAGCGACCATGCTAAACAATGCGAATACCAGCGACAACATTGTGAGTTGCGCGCTACGAAGGAAACTTGGTAGTGTTTTCATAGGGAACGAGAAGTAGGGAAATGTAAGGCACGACGGAACCCTGCACAATCTGTGCAGGAAACGATCGGGACGCTGGGGATCAGCAATCGGATCTAGTTCTTGCTTTAGCATATTCGCAGCGTAGTGATGAAGCCGTCAGTGGGAACACTAGAACAAAACTTCACTTAACACGGATTGATGTACGACCCCTTGTGCGCTACACGGGCTCGGGGCATGGACGCGGTGATGCATGTGCATGTGTTAGCCGAGTGGCCGCGATTTGAACAGGTTCTGATCGCACCGCGAAGTAACGTCACACGATTGTACCTCTTGGCGGGAGAGTGCGGGGGCGGCCTCAGGTTTGATCCGTTCGGCACTTGAGTTTTTCTGGGCTCTCACGAAACCGAGTGCGGCCATACCTACCGCTGCGCCGGTTCGCAACCCAAGTTTCTGCTTGATACTGGCCCGATACGACGCGAGGCGCGCGCCTTCGAAGCGAGGATTCCGAAAGGTGCCACTAACGGACAACGCTTGCGCCTGCGTGGGCAGGGTGGCAAGGGTCTCAACGGCGGGCGCGATGGCGACCTGTATCTCAACATCAGTCTCACTCGACATGCGCTGTACCGGGTCGATGGCCACAACCTTTATCTCGACCTGCCGATTGCCCCGTGGGAAGCTGCGCTCGGCGCCGCCGTGACCGTGCCGACGCTGGCCGGGCCGGTCAATTTGAAGGTGCCGCCCAACACCAGCAGTGGTCAAAAGTTGCGCCTTGCCAAGCGCGGGCTGCCGAGGCCGGGTGATGCGGGCAACGAGGGCGATTTGTTCGCCATTGTTAGCGTCGTCATGCCGCCAACGCTGTCGGCGCGCGAGACAGCGTTATTCAAGGAGCTGGCAGAAAACAGCAAGTTTGAGCCGCGTCGGCACTTTAACGAGGAGATCACTCATGCAAACTGACCCTTCCGGCATCGTATGGCTTAGTGACTCACAACAAGTATCGCTCCACGACCTCGTTGAACTCTCCGGCCTGAAAGCCGACGAAATCGGCGAACTGGTGGAAAGCGGCGCGCTAGAGCCGATCGATTCAAGCCACGTGCCTTGGACATTCAGCGCCGAATGTGTCGTGACGGTGCGACGGGCAACGCGGCTGCGCGACGAGCTTGAGCTCGACCCACACGCGGTGGCGGTGGCGCTGTCGCTGCTTAAGCAGATTCGCCAGCTTGAGTTGGAGGTTGCACGCTTGCAGGCGCAGCAGTCCCGCATTTGAAATTGTCGGGCACTTGGGCGGTGGTGGGTCACAAGAGTTTTGTGGCCGACCAAAGTCAACGTCGGATATGCGTAACTGAACGCCGCGATCAAACTCATAGCATTGACGGCTATCTTCAAGCATAAATGCTTGAAAACCCGCGTCTTTGCTAGACTTTAGGATTCGAGCGACCTCAATTGGACGGCCAGTTGGTCAACAACTTCGGCAACCTTCACCACACTTGGCTCGGCATCGCGACGCTTTTGGTACTCAACATTGCCTTCCTTGAGGCTGCGTTCGCCGATGACAACACGGTGCGGAATGCCAATGAGTTCAAGGTCAGCCAACATGACGCCGGGACGCTCGTCCCGGTCATCGATTAGCACATCGATACCGCGGCTCAAGAGCTGGTTGTAGATCGAATCGGCCGCTGCGCGCACGGTCTCGGATTTACCGTAACCAATCGGCGCGACCACCACGGAGAACGGTGCCATCGCCACAGGCCAGATGATGCCGCGCGCATCATGATTTTGTTCGATTGCGGCGGCCACCACGCGGGTGATACCGATGCCATACGAACCCATCAGCGGAGTTTGTGGCTTTCCATTCTCACCAAGGAAAGTAATCGCCATCTTTGCTGGATAGGGTAGACCGGAGAACACATGGCCGACTTCAATGCCGCGCTGAATCGCCAACACCCCTTTGCCGTCCGGTGACGGGTCGCCTTCGACCGCGTTGCGAATATCGGCCACCACGGCGGGCTCTGGTAGATCGCGCCCCCAGTTGACACCGGTGAAATGATGGTCGGCCGTATTCGCGCCAGTCACAAAATCGCTCATGTTGGCGACGCTACGATCGGCAACCACGATGACGCCAGACAAGCCAACCGGGCCAAGATAGCCGGGCTTGCAACCGAAGCTCGATTCAATCTCGGCTTCACTGGCAAAACGAAATCCCGCTTTGAGGCCGTTGATTTTGTTGGCCTTGACTTCGTTTAGCTCGTGGTCGCCGCGAATCAGCAGCAGCCAGATTGTGGTGGCAACCACATTGCCTTTTTCATCGCGTTTCTCGGTCGCAAGCACAATTGACTTGACGGTGTCAGCCAGTGGAATATTGAGCAGTGTGGCAACGTCTTCGCACTTGGTTTTACCCGGTGTCGGCGTTTTTACCATCGGCTGGGTTGGTTCTGCGCGTGTGACATTGAGCGCAACACACTCCGCCTTCTCCATGTTTGCGGCGTAGTCGGAGGTCGGGCAGTACACCAGCGCATCCTCGCCGGTGTCAGCGATCACTTGGAATTCGTGTGAACGTTCGCCGCCGATGTTGCCGGTATCGGCTTCGACCGGCCGAAAGGTCAAACCAAGGCGATTGAAAACGCGCACGTAAGCATCGTACATGGCGTCATAACTCTTGCGCGCACCCTCGGCGTCACGGTCGAAGGAATAGGCGTCTTTCATGGTGAATTCGCGGCCACGCATTACGCCAAACCGCGGACGGCGTTCGTCCCGAAATTTGGTCTGAATTTGGTAGAAATTGATCGGCAACTGCCGGTAGCTTCGGATGTCCTGACGGAAGATGTCAGCGAGTACTTCTTCCGAGGTTGGCTGCAGGATGAAGTCACGCTCGTGCCGGTCTTTGATACGCAGCATTTCCGGCCCCATCTTGTCCCAGCGTCCCGATTCCATCCACAACTCAGCGGGTTGGACAAAGGGCGTCAGCAGCTCGATGGCACCGGCGCGCTCCATTTCTTCGCGCACCACCCGTTCGACCTTCTTGATCACACGCAGTCCCATCGGCATGTAGTTGTAGATGCCAGCCGCCAGTTTTTTGATCATGCCGGCGCGCAACATCAGTTTTTGACTGATGACATCGGCATCAGCGGGGGCTTCCTTGAGGGTGGAAATGAAAAACCTTGAGGCGCGCATTATCTTTACTTTTCAATGGGTTAGTGTCGGATGGCAGGTCATTTTACACGTTGGGGAAGCAGCGGTGCCGAGTTCCGCTATTCAATTAAAGTAAATTGTGAAACAATCGCCGTAACTTAGCATTAGAGGGGCTTGAGCCATGATTGACAAAGATGGTTATCGCCCAAATGTCGCCATCATTCTTTGTAACGCGAAGAATGAGGTCTTTTGGGGCAAGCGAATCCGCGAACATTCCTGGCAGTTTCCGCAAGGCGGTATCAAACATGGCGAAGCACCTGAAGACGCGATGTACCGTGAGCTTGAAGAAGAGACAGGACTGAGGCGCGAGCACGTCAGAATTTTGGGTCGTACCAAAAGTTGGCTGCACTACAACGTGCCCAGCCATTGGGTGAAGCGCGAATGGCGGGGAACCTACAAAGGGCAGAAGCAGATTTGGTATTTGCTTCGTTTGACGGGGCGCGATAACGATATTCGCTTGCGTGCTTCAGAACATCCCGAGTTTGATGCCTGGCGCTGGCACGACTACTGGGTTCCTTTGGACTCGGTGATTGAGTTCAAACGGGACGTATACCGCAAGGCCTTACACCAGTTGGTGCGTTATCTTGATCGTCCACCCCGTGTCAGTCCGCGAACGCGCAGCGACCGTCACCCTGCTGATAACGGTCCGAGCGGCAACGGCAGCGTACTGGTCGAGATTCCAGTGGTGGCGGTGGATGACGCGGCCATGCCCACCGACTTGCTGCTGGCGGGCGGCGATACGTTATCCTCGTCGAAATCCCGGCCGGGTGAGACGGCGTTTACACAAACACAAGGCGACTAAGCGCTAATCGCCTTGTTGGCCGACCGGCGAGGTGGCGTGCGCGCTGGCGTTCAAGGCGGCAGGTTTTGTTGGGGCAGTCGCAACCGGATGCGCTGCGCGTTGATGGCCACGTGCAAAGACGGTGTAGAAAGTCGGCACCACGAACAGTGTCAATAGGGTGCCGAGGGTCATTCCACCGACGATCACCCAGCCGATTTGTTGGCGCGACTCTGCGCCTGCGCCAGAGGCGATTGCGAGCGGCAGCGCTCCCAATACGGTGGCACCGGTTGTCATCAAGATCGGCCGCAAACGGAGCACTGCGGCTTCGATCACCGCCTCGCGTACACTTTTGCCTTGCTCCTGCAACTGGTTGGCGAATTCGACAATCAAAATACCGTGCTTCGTGATGAGCCCTACCAGCGTAATGAGGCCAATCTTTGAAAACACATTGAGCGAGTTGTTGGTCAGCCATAGCGCCATCAACGCGCCGGTGATAGACAGCGGCACGGTCAACAAAATGACGAACGGGTCAACGAAACTTTCAAATTGCGCGGCGAGCACCAAGTAGATAAAACAGAGCGCAAGGGCAAAACTAGTAAAAAGGGTTGCCGCCCCTTCCCTGAATTCACGCGACTGCCCTAACACGTCCGTCTGCACTTGTGGCAACACCTTGGCGGCGGCTGCGTCCATGACGTCCAGTGCCTCTTTCAAGCTGTAACCCGGGGCGATCTCGGCGTTCACCGTGGCTGAACGAAGACGATTGAAGTGGTTCAGATTGCGCGGGCTAACACCCTCGCGTAGCGTTGTTACGTTGGATAAAGGTACCATGTCACCGCTTCGCGAGCGAACAAAAATATCGGAGATGTCGGTTGGCGTATTCCGATCATCCGGCGTGACTTGCACAATCACGTCATATTGCTCGCCGTCCTGCTTGAATCGAGTGACAACGCGGCCACCCAGCATCGTCTCCAAGGTACGACCGACCGTGTCAACCGGGATGCCTAAATCGCCGAGCTTCTCGCGATTCACATTTACCCGCAACTCCGGCTGGCTCAACCGAAGGTCAGAATCGACGTTTAGCAATACGGGGCTTTTTCGCACTTCATCTTGAAGGCGCGCAACCATTAACGCTAACTCCGGGTAGGGCGCTTGGGTCATCACGACAAACTGAACCGGTTTGTCCCGGCCGCCGCCGAGTGAAGGTGGAGTCACCGGAAAGGCATTGATGCCCGGAATTGCCCTAAATTTTGGACGAATTTCATTGGCGATTTCGGCAGAACTTTTGGTGCGTTCCGCCCACGGCTTCAGGATCAGAATCGAAAAGCCTGCGTCTGGCGATGGATTGCCACTATTGACAAAATAGCGCGTCCCATCCTTGACGCTGGCATACACAGCTTCCATTTGCCGCGAGTATTGAGCGGTGTAGTCGATTGTCGACCCTTCCGGAGCGGAGAACGGCCCAAAGATCACTCCACGATCCTCCAGTGGTGCGAGTTCAGACTTCAGATTTAGAAATAGCGGGGCGGAGACGCCAGCGAAAACCGCCCAAATAATTACGCCGATCCATCGCCTGTTAAGTGAGGCTGCCAATAGACGTTTATAGGCCTCCGTCTGCCATTCAAAAAAAGCCTCAATGGTGTTGTAGACCTTGCCGTGTTTGGGCTCATGACGTAGTAACTTCGAACACATCATCGGCGATAAAGTCAGCGCGATGAATCCAGACACGACTACTGCGCCGGCGAGGGCGAGCGCGAACTCAATGAATAGTCGGTCGGTGCGGGTCTGGCCAAAGGCGAGAGGGATGAACACCGCGGCCAGTGTCAGCGTCATCGCGATAATGGCAAAGCCAATTTCCTTGGAGCCCACCAAGGCTGCCTGAACTGGTTCCATCCCCTTTTCGATATTCCGATAGATGTTTTCCAAAACGACAATGGCGTCGTCAACCACCAATCCAATGGCGAGCACCATCGCCAGTAGCGTTAGCACGTTGATCGAAAATCCCGCCGCGTACAGAAGTGTGAAAGTGCCAATAAGCGAAATCGGAATGGTCACCAGCGGAATCAAGGTCGCCCGCAGGTTGCGCAGAAAGATAAAAATCACCAGTGCAACCAGCACCATCGCTTCGATGATTGTCCGGAACACGTTCTTGGTCGATTCTTCAATGAACACCGCCGAGTCATAGGACATGGACAGCTTCATTCCCGGCGGCAGGGTTTTGTTGATTTCTGTAATTTCGCGACGCACCGCGACGGCGAGATCTAGTGTGTTGGCTGTCGATTGACGGATCACGCCCAGTGAAATCGCCGGCATCCCGCGAAAGCGCGTGATGACACGTTCATTAACCGGCGCGACTTCCACTTTGGCGACATCGCGCACGCGGACTTGGTAACCGCCTGCGTCCTTGACGATGACTGCGCCGAATTGCTCTGGCGTCGCCAGATCGGTTTGTGAGAGCACGTTAAATTCACGTTTTGCGCTCTCGATGCGTCCCGCAGGAATCTCAACGTTTTGTCTGCGGATGGCATCTTCGACATCGCCCGTGGTGATTTTGTAGGCGGCGAGCTTGCCGCGATCCAGCCAGATGCGCATGGAAGATTTGCGCTCGCCGTTGATGCGTACGTCCGCTGCGCCCGGCAGGGTGCCGAGTCTTGGCCGAATGTACAAATTTGCGTAGTCCGATTGCTCCATCTGTGTGTGCCGATCACTGGAGAACGCAATGAACAAGATGGGAAAAGCATCTGCGTCGGTCTTTGCCAACACTGGCTCATCAATTAGTTGCGGCAACCGCCCGCGGACTCGCGATACTTTGTCACGTACGTCAGCGGCTGCCGAATCGGGATCGCGCGACAGCTTGAAAGTTATCGTAATGTCGCTCTGCTCCGCGCGTGAGCTCGACGTCAGAATGTCTACGCCTTCGATACCAGACAAAGAATCCTCAAGCGGTTTGGTAACCTGACTCTCCATCACGTCTGCAGACGCGCCGCGGTAGGTGGTGGTTACCGTCACAATGGGTTGATCGATTTTCGGTAACTCACGTACGGCGAGGCGTGAATACGAGATCATTCCCACCAACAGAATGGCGAGTGACAATACTGCGGCGAATACGGGGCGCTTGATGCAAATGTCGGACAAGACCATCGTGTGATTGCCTCGCTAGGACTTTTTAGCGCCCGATGGGGCGGGGGGCATTTCAATCGGACCTGGGGGGGGCGTTTTGGGCGTTGCTGTTGGTGTCGGTGTTGCAACCGGTGTTGGCGCTACAGCTCCTCCCGTCGCCCCGTCAACTGTAGCAAGTTTAACGGTGGTGCCATCGCGCAGTTTTGGCTGACCGGCGGTAACAACGACATCGCCTTCGCGCAGGCCGCGGGTAATCTCAGCGATACCTGTCTGGCGCTGGCCGACCTCAACCTTTGTACGTAGCGCCCTGTTGTCGACTATCTTAAAAACAAATACATCATCACCTACCGGGATGAGCGACTGCTCTGGAACCGTCAGACTCGTTTGTTGTTCACTGCTGGCAAGACTCACGCGCGCAAACATGCCGGGCCTGAGCCGGGCACCGACGTTCTTTAGGCCGGCGCGGACGACGATCGCACGACCGTTAGCGTCGAGCAGAGGATTGATCGCGAGGACCAACGCATCAAACGTTTGGTTCGGGATCGCGTCCAGCGTTACCTTAAGCGCCTGTCCCACTTTTACTTCCTTGAGGAAGACCTCGGGAATACGGAAGTCCACCTTCAGTAGTTCAATGGCCTCGAGATTGACCATGTCTTGGCCCTCGCGGACATAGTCCCCGACGCTGACCATTCTCAGTCCGACAAAGCCGGCGAACGGCGCCTTGATTTCAAGTTTGGTCAGACGCGCAGCCGCGAGTTCAAACGCTGCTTGCGCCACTTTGTAGTTGCTCTCTGCCTCGTCCCTGGCTTGACTGGAGATGAATCCCTTAACGTGCAAATCGCGGGAACGTTCGATGCGACTCTTGGCCAATGCGAGATTTGCCTCAGCCTGTTGCATTTCAGCGCGCTGTACGGATTGGTCTAGACGAATCAGTGTTGTGCCCTTGGCAACCTGCTGGCCCTCGCGGAACCCAATTTCGGCGATCCGGCCTGACACCTCTGGACGAACGATTACCGTTTCGTCAGAGCGTAACGAACCTACCGTCGTGATTACCTTCGCCAATGTGGTCTGCTTCACCCGTGCTGCATCCACCGAAATTGGCGGGGCGGCATTGGCTGGCGCTTTCAGCGCTGCCGCGGATTGCGCCGAACCCGCCTGCGTGCCGCCCGTGTTTGAAACTTGTGACTGTCCGCCCAACCAGAAAGACGCCGCTGCAATACCCAACACCGCTGGCAAGGCGAGCACAACCCAAACACCCTTCTTCATGAGACACAACTCCGCTTTGCGTAAGGATCAACATTATCCACCGATTCGTATTTCTCGGCGCGGAAAAGCCCTTGTACCGACTGACTTGTGCCCGATGTTGTTCATGCATCACAAGAGATCAAGCAACGACACGGCCTGCACCGATATTCTGCGTCAAGCTGGTATGTCCGGATGCAATTGTGCTTGCAAAAACGCAATTTGATCCTTCAGCAGAAGCTTGCGTTTTTTCATGCGCTTTACGCTCAATTCATCGTGGAGCTGCGTACCTAATAGCGCTTCAATCGCAAGATCGAGGTCACGGTGCTCTTGCTTGAGTTGATGGAGACGAGCTTCGATGGCGGTTGAGTTTTGGGAGGGCAAGTGATTAAAACCGAGTTAGTTTTTACGTCGAAGAGCTTGATGTATTAGCAGTTTATATGGCTACGGCCCCAAGGCCACTGCTTGCGGAGGGCACAATTGGGGATCACGATTTTTTCTGTCCTGGCGTCTCTCAAGCCTGAGGAACGTCCCATGCCCCGTCGCCCGCGACTTGCTCTCCCCGGCATCCCTTGGCACATCATCGAGCGCGGCAACAATCGCGCTGCGTGCTCGCTGTGTGCTCCCACTCCGGGGGAGACTACCAACTCTACCTGCACTACCTCAACGAGTTTTCTGACAAATTCGGCTGCGCCATTCACGCCTACGTGCTGATGACCAATCACATGCGCCTGTTGCTGACACCTGCCAGAGCCGATTCGGCGGGACTGATGATCAAACAGAAGTGGCTCCGCTGCTGTGCACCGCAAACTCTGATCGTTAGCGCCGAACAGACAGTGGCAAGGAAGCTGGCGCCCTCGACACGAATCGAACGTGCGACCTACCCCTTAGGAGGGGGTAGCTCTATCCACTGAGCTACGAGGGCTCGGCGCAGATTCTACGCACTTTCTTTGATCGCATGTCCGGCAATGAAGGCTCGGCGTTGGGCTTGCCCGGTGGTGGAGAGGGTGGGATTGTGTCGGTGTTGGCTTAAGCCGATCCCGCCATCCCTGCGGGACCGCGCTCGCAGGCTTGCGCGTCCAAGCGAAGTTCGCCGAACTTCGCTTAGTCGAACCCGATGTTGGTTTCTTATCTCCACGCCGCTCGCCCAACAAAAAACGCCCGCAAGGGGCGTTTGTTCGTTTGGCGGAGAGGGTGGGATTCGAACCCACGATACCGGAGACCGGTATGCCGGATTTCGAGTCCGGTGCATTCGACCACTCTGCCACCTCTCCTCAAAGGCTTGCTCAGCGCGTCGACGCGCATTATAACCTGTGAGTGTGTCAAGTCCCTCAGCGAACGTTTCCTTCGCCTTCTCGGCTAAGGCTTTTGTATAATCTGAGGCTAGTTTTCAGCGCTACAGCCCGAGCGATGGTCGTCTTGGCTGCTGGCTCATCGTCAGTTCTTCAACCTCAGTTTCTCCCCTCTATCACATTACCACCCCTCAGGAGTTCCAAATGAAGAAGCCCATGCGCGTCGCCGTCACTGGTGCCGCCGGTCAAATCGGATATTCGTTGTTGTTTCGCATCGCTTCGGGCGAGATGTTGGGCAAGGATCAGCCGGTCGTATTGCAACTGCTTGAGATTGCCGACGAAAAGGCACAGAAGGCGTTGAAGGGGGTGATGATGGAGTTGGACGACTGTGCGTTCCCACTTCTTGCCGGCATGAGCGCCCACTCGGATGCGATGACGGCTTTTAAAGACGTCGATGTGGCTTTGTTGGTGGGTGCGCGTCCACGCGGTCCCGGTATGGAGCGTAAGGATCTACTCGAAGCCAACGGTGCAATTTTCACCGTGCAAGGCCGCGCACTCGACGCTGTCGCGTCGCGCAACGTCAAAGTATTGGTTGTGGGTAACCCGGCGAACACCAATGCCTATATCGCAATGAAGTCAGCGCCAAATCTGCCGCGTGAAAACTTCACCGCGATGCTGCGGCTCGACCACAACCGTGCGTTGTCACAGTTGGCCACCAAGACGGGCAAGCCGGTTGATTCGATTGAAAAAATGATCGTCTGGGGCAACCATTCCCCGACCATGTATCCCGACTATCGTTTTGCCACCATCGATGGCGTGTCGGCACCACGGGTCGTCAACGACGAGACTTGGTACAAAGATACGTTCATTCCGACCGTCGGCAAGCGCGGCGCGGCGATTATCGAAGCGCGCGGTTTATCCTCAGCCGCTTCCGCTGCGAATGCCGCGATTGACCACGTCCGCGATTGGGTGCTCGGCACCAACGGCAAATGGGTAACGATGGGGATTCCGTCGGATGGTAGTTATGGCATTCCCGATGGGGTAATGTACGGTGTGCCGGTAACCTGTGCGGATGGCAAATACACGCGTGTCACCGGCTTGGCAATAGATGATTTCTCTCGCAGCAAAATGGACGCCACGCTGAAGGAGCTTGAGGAAGAGCGCGCCGGCGTTGCTCATCTGCTTTAAGCGGACTAAGCCTCAAGAAAAAGGGCATCTGGAGTTTAGTGTGGAATCGCTCCAGAGGCATGGGTAGGTGTCAAAGTGAATTTCAGAGGTGGCCGCCAAGGCGCACCTTGCGTGTTTGCTGGTGGATTCATGATGACGGTTCCGGTCAAAGGACGTCGTTCCCGTCGATCATCCAATTACGAACGAAAACCCTCTAAATGGTGGGATGTGCTTCAACTTCCTGCTGGTAAGCGAAGGTAATGCATCGCAGCTGGCCGCTTTAGTCCCTCACCGAACCTTGCAATATTGACCGTTGCAACTAGTCCCATTATGGGACTATACTAACTATGCGAGTTACCGCCTATGCGAGTGATCGCCCGTCGAACGCTGAGAGATTTCGGAGATTCAAGCCCTGCCTACCGGGATGTTGTGGGTCCTGTGCATGCTTGGTTTCAGCATGCGTCTTCTGCAGACTGGGGAAGTCCAGCAGACGTAAAAACGGATCTCGGGACGGCCAGCATCCTGAAAGATGGTCGTGTCGTGTTTGGTTTAGCGGGCAGCAAGTTTCGTCTTGTCGTCTGGATCAACTACCCATTTCGTGTGGTGTATGTTCGTTTCATTGGCACGCATAAACAATACGACCAAATTGATGCGCAAACGATATGAAGGAGACTCCATGACTATCAAGCCAATTCGTTCAAAACGCGACTATAACGAGGCGCTAAAGACGGTCGAAGGTCTAATGGGTGCCAAGGTCGGCACGGCGGACGGCGATACGCTCGACGTGTTGGTTACGTTGATACAGGCCTACGAAGAGAAGCACCACCCGACGCTGCCGCCGGATCCTGTCGAGTCGATCAAATTTGTCATGGAACAACGCGGTCTGACGATTCACGACTTGACGCCGGTTTTTGGTCGACCAAACCGCGCCTATGAAGTTCTAAGCCGCAAGCGCCCGTTATCGTTAGCGATGATTCGCAAACTGCACAATGATTTTGGTATTTCAGCTGACGTGTTGATTGCCGCCTAGCGGCTACAAGCCGCGATTCCAGCTGGTTATTCGATTCGCTCATTATCGCTTTTCGTACTGGAAAACTTGAATCTGCTGTGACTTTAGGAAACTATATTTTTTGGCTGAAGTGATTGATTTGAAAATGCTTATCCGCTTCCTTCACAAAATGTTGTGCGTTGACTCGAAATGTTTTGGAGACACGAGCTGCTCCCACGCGTTAAGTTGGGCGTCAAGAAAGGGGAACGCGCGCTCATCACTCACATATGTGTTCCCGGACAATAACTGGTGAGGAAGCAAAACATGCGAGCATTTCTATTGACTTTCTTGATCCTTGGCACCGCACCCGCGCTCGCGCAGGAGAGATTGGTCGGAACCAACATTGATGTCCGGACTATCCTTGACTTCAAGGTATCCGATGCCGCCGTTCAGAAGCTGCTGCCGCCAGGTTGGGAGATTGACCCTGCTACCTCCGGCCCGTCCGCTGGTGCCAACCTACGCGTCGCCTTCGTCGATAATCTGGCGGCGCATGATGCTACCGGTAAGCCGGTGCCGCCGATTCGCAACCTAATCTTCGGCATCCCGGTAAAGAAAGTCGGCGTACCGGGCGCACTCCTGCTCTTCGCGGTGCTATCTCCCGGCGATGGCGGTACTTATGGTGCGAGCATGAAGTCGACCAACGTCGTCGAGCGCAAAATACGCCACCAGCCGGGCGGCCCCACGACCGTAGAAGAGTCGTGGGAGCTTAAGGCTGAAAATGGACACGTGGCATCGCTGCATGTCCACTACGTACGCGGCGTCGCGACCCGCAGTAGATCGGAAATCCGCAATTACGCGCAGCCTAAGCCTGAGTTCTTCCGCATCTACCGCTCAGAGCAGGGTGTCGATGTGGTGCGCGGGGCCGACAGCGGGACCGAGCGACTGAAAAAATACACCTTCAAGGCATCCGGCGAGAAATTCTCGGCGCTGTTCGATGGCACCGAGCAATTGATCAGTCTCACCTCGCTTCCCTGGTATCAGCGTGAAGTGTATGTGACAGGGCCGTAAGGCGTCCCTATGCGGATACTGAAACAGTGGCTCCATCGCTGACGCCCAACAACAAGGTGGAGCCGACAAGCTTCACTGGGCTTCGCCCGCCCTCGCCTGCGCGGCTCACCGTGATCGTTAAATGACTGCTTTCGCAAAATGGCCGCGTCGGGTTTGGATCAAACTTGGCGGCTCCAAAAGAAAATCGGTTGTTTCTGCGCTGTAATTTCGCACTGACCTGCGAAATTAGTCTCCGCGCGACGGGGGTGAAAACCAAGTGGCCGGGACAAAACGTCTGTTTGCCCGGGCGAGGGAATTCCACACGATATTCCCGATAGCTATAAAGCCACGGTGCGCTGGCATGTTTGCCAAAAGTCTAATAAAGACGGAGGTTTTCAGCTCATTTTGCTTGGAAAGCGCCGACCCTATTAGAGATTGTTATCGTTCTGTTGTGGCAGTGATGATCGTCGCCGTACTTGCCACCAACAACATTCCGCCGATGGCCACAACTGATGGCGTGACGGTAAAGG
>JADCJC010000033.1 GCA_020247395.1 Rhodocyclaceae bacterium | reverse complement strand
GGCTCCCGCCTGCGCGGTAGCAGGGGACTTTTTCACCATATTTAATTGCCGGATCAATAAACATGGCACCCTGCAGTCGCCGGAAAGTGAGCATTCGGGCCGTATCCACTGCGAACGAGGAGGGAGCCAAATTGGTTTTCCGATTGCTCCAAAGCAACCTTCTTCGACGCAGCGCGTGATCTATCGAATGTTTAGGCTAAATTTGGGTCGCGTCAGGATAGTAATTGCGCTATTAGCCAAGGCGATTATCGCGCTTTACCGTCCAGCGGCTGATCTGGGTGGAGTAGGGGCTGACGTCAGGAACCGCAACAGTCAAGCTGCGAACGACTCCCTCGCACCTCTGGCCCAGATCTGGGCGGGCAATTCGACTTGTCAGTAGCCCGCCGTCTAGCTGGCCCCAGACAATCCAGCCTGCATTTCACGGACTGCCCTGTAGAGGGCCCACTTGCTGAAGTTTGGTTTTCTGAACCCCCAACGGCCGAGCCATCGGACTTGCGTATTGCTATATCTGCCCTCGACTTGGTTTACAACCCCAGGGCAAGACGTTACAGACAAACACACAGTAGCCTATAGTCGGCGACTTTGTAGCCATCCTCTTGGTGATACGCCAACTGATTGAACAAATGCCCGAGAGAACGACGCGGCACTAGCATAGCCGAGTTTTTCGCTTACCAGCTTGATCGAACTTCCCGCCAGCAGCATTGACTGCGCGAGTGACACCCGCCAGCGTAGCAGGTACTCGGCGGGACTAATGCCAAGCTGCAACTTGAATTCGGCTGCGAAGGCGCTGCGAGACATCCCTGCGGTCTGGGCCATTTGCTCGAGCGCCCATGCGGCCCCGGGCCTGTCGTGCATCGCCGTCAGTGCGCGGGCAAGCTTGGGATGTGCCAGACCGTAGATGAGGCCCTTGGTCATCCCGGCGGCACCGGGGTGGTCTAGAAGCCAGCGCAGCAACTGTAGTAGCAGCACCTCGAACAAGCGATTGGCCAACAGGCGTTGACCGCAGCGCACACGCTCTGTCTCTGTGAACAGGAGCGCCAGTGTTTGTTCCAAGCCGTCTACCGCGTGTAATGGCACCACCAGCACCGGCGGCAGCGCCGCTACCACTGGGTGTCGGACGCCCCCTTCAAAGTCAACGCTGGCGCACACGAAGTCCGACCCTTCATCGGGTGCGTTGTGAAACTGGTGTTCCAGCGGTCGCGGGTAAAGCAACAGCGTGGGCTCTGTGACCTTGATCTTGCGAGGAGCACCGCTGTGTGGCGGGTGCGTCACCACCAGCTCGCCTCGGCGCAACACATGCAGGAAGCCGCGTCCAACTTTAGCGTCGAAGTGTGTGAGGCCGCACAGGGGGCCGGCATGGAAAAGATCAGCTTGTACGCGGAATCGTTCGAGTAGTCCCGTAAGGCGATCCACTGGATCTGTAGGAATAAGCGGCATGATTGAATCCGTCTGGACGAAATGGATTATTTTATGGACTATATGTTTCCAATCATACATCTTTTTGTCGCACACTCTCTCCCCGAGCCGAGGCACATGCGTGCCGGGCCAACCCACCATCTTGAGGAGAAGTCATGAAACCCAACAATTTAATTGTCGCCAATACCGTAATCGCTGCGCTGGCTGCAGTCGTGGTGCCGAACGTCAATGCGCAATCGGCACCGGCCATTCCGGGCTACACGATGGGCCAGAAGTCGCTGGCCAAGGCACCATACACGCTGGCTGATCTGGAGTCGCTGAAGAAGACCCTGCTACTGAGCGACGAAGACATCCGCTACCTGCGCATGAGCAAACCGATACTGGCTGACCAGACCGAAGCCATACTCGATGTCTGGTACGGTTTCGTCGCCTCCACCCCCGAGTTGGTCGTGTACTTCAAGAACAACAAGACCGGGGCACCGGATGGTGCCTATTTGGACGCAGTACGCAAGCGCTTCGGCCAGTGGATCGTCGACACGGCCGATGCGAACTATGACCAGGCCTGGCTGAACTACCAATACGAAATCGGGCTGCGCCACACCAAACCCAAGAAGAACAAGACCGACAAGGCAGACAGTGTGCCGCTGGTGAATTTCCGCTACCTCTCGGCCCTGACCATCCCTGTGACAACTACGCTCAAGCCGTTCCTAGCCAAGAAGGGTGCTTCGGCCGCCGACGTTGAAAAGATGCACGCTGCTTGGGTCAAGTCGGTATTGATGCAGACCATTCTATGGAGCCATCCGTACGTCAAAGACGGCGAGTTTTGAGCCTTCGATTTCGACCGTCCTCACTCATTATTTTTTCATTTAACTAAACGTGAAAGAATCGCTATGAACCGCATTCCCCTCATCGATCACAACGCCACCACTGCCGACCGTAAGGCGCTGCTCGACTCCATCCATGCTGCCTTCGGCACCACGCCCAACATGTTCCGCGCCGTGGCCAATTCGCCAGCCGCGCTGAAAAGCATGTGGTCGGCCTTTGGTGCCTTGGGCAGCGGCGTCATCGCGCCGAAGCTCGGCGAACAGATCGCCGTGGCGGTGGCTGATCGCAATGCCTGCGAGTACTGCTTGTCGGCTCACACCGCACTGGGCCGCAAGGCCGGTGCCAGCGCAGAAGAGATGCGCAACGCGCAAGCCGGCGAGTCGGCGGATACCAAGACGCAGGCCGCACTGCGCTTCGCGCTCAAGCTCGTCGACGATCGCGGCCAGCTAAGCGATGCCGACGTACAAGCGTTGCGCGCGGTCGGTTACGGCGACGAAGAGATCGTCGAGATACTCGCTCATGTGGCCTTGAATCTGTTCACAAACTACATCAACGTAGCTTTTGCCGTGCCGGTCGACTTTCCCGCAGTCAAGCTGCGCCGCGCCGTCTGAACAACAATCGAAGAGGCAACACCACCCGCCCGGCGCACACTCGCGCCGGGCGCTACCAACATCGAGCTGAATCATGAACACTTCCACCAGAATCTCCCCGCCACTGCAGGCCAGCCAGTGGCTCAATTCGCCAAAGCCGGTCACCTTGGAGGGCCTTCACGGCCGGGTCTTGGTGCTGCACGCCTTTCAGATGCTCTGCCCGGGCTGCGTTTCGCACGGCTTGCCACAGGCCCTACGCATTCACCGCCTCTTCCCGCAGGACAGGGTAGCGGTGATCGGCCTACACACCGTCTTCGAGCACCACGAGGTGATGGGCCCCCAGGCACTGCGCGTGTTCCTGGACGAGTATCGGATTCCGTTTCCCGTCGGCATCGACCAGGCCGACTCAGCGAGCCCCATACCGCTGACCATGCGTGCCTACGAACTGCGCGGTACGCCCAGCGTGGTGGTCTTCGACCGAATGGGTCGCGTTCGACTCAGCCACTTCGGCCAGATTGACGATCTTCAACTGGGCGCGGTTATCGGGCAGCTGCTGGCCGAAGCGCCTTCGGCCACGAAGTCAGATGACTCGTCGACGTCGGCCGACCGGACTGGCACAACCACCTGCGCTGACGGCGCGTGCTCGGTGGGCGCATGACCTGCGACGAGTTGCCGTGTGTCCCGTGGCGTTCGAGGATCTGCGGCTGTTCGAGCCTGCGCGGGCACGGCGTGGCTACGCGGTCGAATCCTTTCCAGTCGGTCGGCATGCGATGTCCCGACAAGACTCGGGGGATGCCGATGGGCACCGCTTTCCTCGAAGGTTGCGGGGACCCGCTCATCGCCGCGACGTCTGGCCTCGCTGGAAGCGCCGCATTGGCATGGCGACGCTTTTTGAAGGCAGCAACTTCGCTTGCCTGCCCAGAGCGTGTATTGACGCAACGCGAATAGGCGAGCGGCAGTGTGTCGCCAAGTGCCAGACGTGCACGCTATAAAGTTGGTTTGGCAGGATTGGTACTTTACTGACTCGATGCCGTACGTTGCGTCGCATCTGGCGGTTCGCTGCGCGTGGTTTGCATATCTTGCGGTGAGCCATGGCCGGACGATAGCGGCCTGCGGCTCGCGCGGCTCGGGGCTGCGCTCGAGGGGGTCAGGAAATCCAGCAACACTCGTGCGGCAACGCGCAGACGCCCGCCCGGCAGAAACAGTGCGACCAACTCGTCGGCCGGGCCGCGTTCAAGGTGCCAATCGGGCAACACGGCATCGATCGCAACCGGCAGTGCGCCGGTCGCCAGCAGAAAGTCGGGCAGAAGCGCGATGCCGGCATCGGCTGCGACTAAGCGGGCGATGGAATCAGTCCATGTCGTGGAAAGGGCAGCATTGATGCGCACGGTCTCGCTGGTTCGGCCATTGCTGAACGTAAAGTCGCTGCGTCCGCGATAGGCGCTGGGCAGCAGCACTTGGTGATCGCGCAGGTCTGCGGGCCTGCGCGGTGTTCCATGCGACTGCAGGTAGCGGCGCGATGCAACCAATCGCCAGCCGATCGCTGCGATCCGGCGCATGCTGGCCTGCGGCGGAGGTGCCGCAGTGATGCGTAGCGCAAAGTCGAACCGCTCCGCAATCAGGTCAATCGGACGTTCCGACAGCTCTACGTCTACCTGCACCGCAGGATAGCGGCGCAGAAAAACCAATAGCTTCGGCAGAACGACCGTGTTGCCGTACGAGGGCGGCACACTGATGCGTACCAGTCCGGCGAGCCTGCCGACGGCGGCACGCGCGGCATCTACGCCAGCCGCAATCTCGGTGGCCGCCTGATCGACGTGCGACAGTAATGCGGTTCCGGCGTCGGTCAATTCCACGCGTCGCGTTGAGCGCTTCAACAAGGCGGTGCCAATCTCCAGCTCGAGCGCATTGATCCGCTTGCTGACTGCCGGTCGCGATAGCGACAGCGCGTCAGCGGCACGAGTGAAACTGAGCGAGCGGGCGACTTCGGCAAACGCGGCGAGGTGTTCGAGGCGGGGCATGTGACTGGCTCCTCCGATGTGTTGTTGCCGGGGAACACCCGGTCAAAGCGAGACTGGTTCGGTCCACGCGGCAACGGCGATTGTATTCTTTTCGTTACCAAAGATGTTATTTACGGCGTCTTTATTGTCCCCCCGAGAACCTATTAAATCAAGGCTCATGACTTCGAGGAGCACCATGGATGAGAACACTTCAACTGATCAATTTGCGCCGCCTAGCCGCGCTGGGCTTGGCCGCCATGCTGACACAAGGTGCTGCGATGGCCCAGCAGTCCGCCGTGGTTACCGCGCCGGCGGCGAGTATTGAGGCGACAGCGATGACGACCCAACTCGTACCCACGCAAGTCGGTCGACTTGCCGTCCATACGGCGGGCGAATCAGGCGCGGCCGTGGTTTTCTGGCCGTCGGTGTTCGCTGACTCGTCGATTTACCGCGCGCAGGTGGAGGCGCTGCGCGGGCGCTACCGACTGATCCTGATTGACGGGCCAGGTTTCGGTCGCAGCGAGGCACCGACACGACCGTTCACGATGGAGGCTTGTGCCGACGCGGCAGCCGAAGTGCTGCAACAACTGGGTGTGCAAAACGTAGCATGGGTCGGTACCTCTTGGGGCGGCATCGTCGGTGTGCACTTTGCTGTACGGCACCCACAAAAGCTGCGCGCTCTGGCGCTGATGAACACGCCGTTCGAAACGCGAGCCGACGGGCCGGGTTTCTCTGAGCGCATGGTGGTCTGGGGCGCGCGCTGGATCGGCCACAGCGATACGTACGCGAACGGCGTGGCCCGGTCGTTCTTTCCGGCGGCATGGCGCGACTCCCACCCCGACGAACTTGCCACGTTCGTCGCCGCGTTCAAGACGCCCGACCGCGAAGGCATGGCCATCGCCGGTCGCTCGGTATTGCTTGAGCGGACCTCTGTGCTGCCGCTGCTGCCACAGATCAAGGTGCCGACAGTGGTCGTCGCCGGTGCCGCCGACCAGCTCTACCCGGTACCGACGCTTAAGGCGGCCGCTGAACGCGTCATCGGTGCGAGCTTTGTCGAGATTCCCGCCAGTGGCCACATCTCGGCGATGGACCAGCCTGAACTAGTCAATGCCCTGCTTGGAGAGTTTCTTGGACAGCACCGCTGATGTCTCCGTCTCCCCGCCGAATGAAGATCGGGGGATGAAGTGGCTCATCTTCTTGCCGTTGTTTTCCCTGCTTGGCGGGTGCTCATATGTCTCAGGTTTTGTTCGAGCGCAGACACCCCGTAGTCTGTTTGAACGCGGCTATTTTGCGGAAATGGCAGCCGACGAAGGGTACCCGGCACGACGTGCGTCTGACGGAGTGCGGGTAAGTCGCGATGTTACGTACTGGAATGCCGGTACTTCAAAAGACCAGCGCGCCTTTATGCTGGACGTCGTGGCACCTACGGCGGAAAGCCAATCGCCGCGCCCAATTGTTGTTTTTGCACACGGCGGAGGGCTGAATGCCGGTGCGAAGGACGACGAGACCCACGTCAACGCGAACCTGGCGATCGCCCTAGCGCAGCGCGGCTACTTGGTGCTGAATATCAACCACCGGTTGGCGGCGGAGGCACCCCATCCCGCCCAAGCGCAGGATATGGCCGCTGCCGTGCGCTGGGCGATGGATCAAGGCGCTGCCTACGGCGGCGATCCTCAACGGATCGTGCTCGGCGGGTTTTCTTCCGGAGGATACTTAGCTGCGTTGCTGGCGGGCGATCCACGTTACGTGCAAGCCGCAGGCGTCACGCCGACGCGGATTCGTGCGGTGTTTGCAATATCGGGTTTTTTCGACCTGAAAGATCTGTCCCAATCGTTCTTGGTGAAAAAATTTATCGTCGAGCCAGCGTTTGGCACAGACCGTGCCGCGTGGGAGACAGCATCGCCTTCTACTTACGCCGACGCACACTGGCCGCCCACCCTGCTGCTGAGCGCGGCGCGCGACCGCTCGGCCAGTCCGCAATCTAGTGCACTATGCACCCAGCTACAGCGCGCTGGGGTCGCATGTCGGCACGTCGTCGTGCCCGCGTCTCGGCATGCGACGGCGATCGCCCATCTTGGTAGCGAACGCGCCACGGCGTCGTTCGATGGTCTGGTGGAATTTCTCGATCGACACACCGCTGGCCGATGAAGGCAATGGATTTCGCACCGCACGGCTGGGACTGCAGGAAACGAGGCCATCCGCGACCGCACGCCGGACTAGCGGTGCTATCCCGGCGCGCCCTTACCGCGTATTGCTATCGGTCTCGCCCAATGTCTGGGGTCGCTGGCCTGCTGACCCCCATGCACACAGCATCTGGGTTGCGCAATGCTAGTGCTAATGCTGGGGTTTTTCTCCGCAAAGAACTTGTTTCACGACCAGATTCTCACCGGCGTGATCGACCTAACTATTCTGGGGCTCGTCGCTTTGACCGGCGGCTTGCTTACCCTGCACGGACGACGCGCGCCGTGGCTGACATACAACAAACGCCGTCGAAGTGAGTTTCACACTGGTTTCTTCACCCGAACTTTTCCTAGCCAACAGCGGAGGGCCGCAAGCCATGATCCCTAACTTGTCAAATCATTCCATCAGTGCCGCCCGATTGCAAAGCCGGCGCTTCAATCCAGCCCGGCGAGCGGGTCGATTCGTAAAGGGCATGCTCGCCAGCTTCGCGCTCTTGGCAACCTGTGCAGCCCATGCCGCAGCACCGATGGCCCTGACTAACCCACCCGGTTTCTATCGCGTCATGCTGGGTCGCTTCGAAGTTACGGCGCTTTCGGATGGCACGATGCCGGGCTTCGATGTTCAAAAGCTCCTGACCAATAAATCGGTCGAAGCCACTGGACTCGCGTTAGAGCGCGAATTCTTAACCGGTAAAGTTGAGGGCTCGTCCAACGCCTACCTCATCAATACCGGCTCCAAGCTGGTATTGATCGATACAGGCGCAGCTGGGTTATTCGGCCCCACGCTGGGGCGGCTGCCGGAGAACCTGCGTGCTTCGGGCTACCGGCCGGAGCAAGTAGACGCGGTGATCATCACGCATATGCACCCTGATCACGTGGGGGGCTTGATGGCCGCCGGGCGCATGGCCTTCCCGAACGCCACAATCCACGCTGATCGACGCGAGGCAGCGTTCTGGCTGAGCCAGGCCAATTTGGACGCGGCGCCGGAGGCGAACAAAGACTTCTTCAAAGGTGCGATGGCCTCGGTGAACCCGTACGTCCAAGCCGGAAAATTCAAGCCTTTCGACGGAGCCAGTGAACTGGTGCCCGGTATTCGCGTGCAGCCCGCACCAGGCCATACCGCGGGCCACAGCTTCGTGGTTGTTGAGAGTGATGCGCAGAAACTGGTGTTGTGGGGGGATTTGATTCACGCCGCGGCGGTGCAGTTTCCGCACCCGGAGGTGACCATTGCCTTCGACGGCGATCCCCAAGCAGCGGCAACGCAGCGCTGGAAAGCGTTTGCCGAAGCTGCCCGGGAGGGCTACTTGATCGGTGCGGCACACATTTCTTTTCCGGGGTTAGGCCGTGTTCGGCCCGATGGTGCAGCCTATCGCTGGGTGCCTGTTCAGTACGGCGTGTTGCGTTGAACGTGGCTGACGGTCTTCATCAGGCGACGATATCTTGAGCGATAGCCCAAGTTCGGTCGATCCGTTTGAACGGCGTTTTGTCGAGATCGACGGTGTGAAGCTCGCCTATCTGGACGAGGGGCGGGGTCCGGTGCTGCTGTTTCTGCACGGAAATCCAACCTCGTCTTACCTGTGGCGCAACGTCGTGCCGCACGTCGTGCCGGTTGCCCGCTGCATTGCCCCCGATCTACCCGGCTTCGGACGATCAGATAAGCCAGACATTGAGTACCGGGTCGCCGATCACGCGCGCTTCGTCGAAGCATTCATCGCGACCCTTGGTCTGCGCGACATGGTACTGGTCTTGCACGATTGGGGTTCGGCACTGGGATTCGACTACGCGCGACGGCACGAGGGTGCCGTCTGTGGGATGGCGTTCATGGAGTTCATTGCGCCGTTTCCCACTTGGCTGGATTTTCCGGCGCGGGCGCGCGATGTGTTCAGGGCCTTCCGCACGCCTGGGGTTGGGCGAGAACTGATCGTTGATCAGAACGCATTCATCGAACGCGTTTTGCCGGGTTCGGTGGTGCGCGGTGTGCCGGAGGCGACGATGACGCACTACCGAGCGCCCTTCCTGGAGCCGGCAGCGCGCGAACCGATGTTGCGTTTCCCGAGCGAGATCCCGATTGCTGGCGAGCCGATCGACGTCTACGCGATGGTGTGCGCGTACCACGACTGGCTGCTTCAGACCGAGTTGCCGAAGCTGATGTTCAAAGCGAGCCCGGGTGCCTTGATCTCGGAGGAGCGGGCCCGCTGGTACCAAAGTCGTCTGAAGAACTGCATGACGGTCGATCTCGGCCCCGGCGTGCACTATCTGCAGGAAGACAACCCTGAGGCGATTGGCGAGGCATTGCGCGACTTCGTTAATCAGCTTACCGCTGATCGGTCGGTGAAGCCATGACAGTGCGTATCACGCGCGGCGACTCGACCACCAGATCAGTCGATGCGCGGAACGCGTGCGCTCATCGCCGCAACAACATCTCGACCCCCCCAACTTGTAAAGGAAAAAAGGAATGCAAATGAATTCAATCGATACTAACGTCTGGTTGATCACTGGGGCGTCCAGCGGATTCGGGCGTCTTCTCGCCGAACGCGCACTCGCACGCGGTGCGCGCGTTGCGGCGCTGGCCCGAACCGTCGAGCCACTACGTGAACTTGCGCAGCGCTACCCAGAGCACCTCAAGTGCCTGTCAGTTGACGTCAGGGACGAGGCGTCGGTTAACGCCGGTGTGGCCGCCGTTGTCGCGGCGTTTGGAGCGATCGACATCCTCATAAACAACGCTGGTCGCGGGCTATTCTGCGCGCTGGAAGAAGCCAGCGAGGCGACGCTGCGGGATGTCTTCGAGACCAACGTGTTCGGTGTGGTTCGCCTAGTGAGGGCGGCGCTGCCCCACCTGCGCCAAAGCAGGCGCGGTCGCATCATCCAGATGTCTTCGGCCGTTGGTCACGCGACTATGCCGATGGCTGGCGTGTATGCAGCCACCAAGCACGCGGTAGAGGCACTGTCTGAATCGCTTGCCGGGGAATTGGCATCAACCGGCATCAAGGTCGCGATCATGGAGCCCGGATACTTCGCGACCAACTTCGCCGCATCAATGGAATTCAGCGCGCCCATGGCGGTCTACGATAGCGTGCGCTCCGCTGTCATGTCCCAGTTCACGAGTATGGTGCCGGGTGATCCGGGAGAAGTCGTTCAGAGCATCCTCGCGCTGGTGGATGCTGATGATCCGCCGTTACGAACCGCCGTCGGCTCCGATGCGCTGCCATGGATCCAACACTCGCTCGAACAACGCTTGATGCAGATTCGCGCATCGCATAGCCCAGCGCAAAGGCTTGCCTTGGAGGACGCATGAAAACGATCGCCATCCTTCACCTCATCGAGGGCGCGCCACCGTCGCGCATTCAGGCCCTCCTGCCCGGCGAAGTGCGAGTAGCCTGGGGCGGGATGAAGTCCGGCATCGTGCGCGCGCTACATTACATCGAGCCCGGCGGCGGTGTGCTCGAACTTGAAACCGCCGACGCCGCCGAGGCCCAAGCCTTCGTCCAAACCCTGCCGCTGGTTGCGGCGGGACTAGTCAGTTGCAAGACATATCCGCTCATCCCCTACACGGGTTTTGATCTGCTGATGTCTCACGAGCGGGCCGAGCCTGGGGATCGGGCCAAGTGAGATGACGGCGCAGCCCATACCGGTGGTCTTCGTAGCGGGGGTCTCGCGCGGCATCGGCGCGGCGACCGCGCAGACGCTGCTTGCGCGCGACTTCCAAGTCGTTGGAGCCAGCCGTTCGCGACCGGACTTCACGCATCCACGTTTCCAGTGGATCGAAACCGATCTGAACGACGACGCGGCGGTGGGCGCTGCCTTCTCTGCGGTCGAGCGCACGCACGGTCGGCTCGACGGCCTGATTAATAGCGCCGGGCAGTATTACGCCGGTGCGCTTGAAGAGCACTCGATGGAGCAGGTGCAGGCGCAGTTCGATGCCTACTTCTTCAGTGTGGTACGCACGATCCGCGCCGCGTTGCCGCTGCTGCGTGCGCAGCACTCAGGCCGTATCATTAACATCGGATCGACCGCCTGCTTTGCGCCGATCCCGTTTCACTCGATCTACACCGCCTCGAAGTTCGCGCTCCAGGGTCTGTCCGAGGCACTGCGCTTCGAGCTCGCACCGCTAGGAATCCAGGTGACCATCGTGCAGACGACCTCGGTGGCTACCGGCGCGGTTGCGCATGTGCAATTGGCACCACGCGCTGTCGCCGACTATGCGCCGGCGCGCAGCCACGCGATCGAAGCGTTTCGCGCCGGGGCGGGTAGCGGTCACGATCCGCTCTGGCTCGCGCAGCGCATCGCCCGGCTGATGTCGCAGGCGCGGTTGGCACCGAGTTACCGCTTCGGTGTGCTCGCGAGGTTTCTTTACGGGTTGCGAAACTGGGCACCGGCGACCGTGCTGCAAGATGTCACGGCGCGCGCGTTTCTGCCCCGCTCCTGAACACCGCAGACAGGCCGGTTGCAGGAGTGCAATTCGGCGACTCAGGCGCGCCGGTGCGACCGATCCGGCTCGATCAGCTGCGATTTTCCACGGCCAAGCTCGATAGCGCCCTGGGCGGACCATTGGTAGTTGCCCGCGTGGCGAGATATCGACTAGCATCATCAATGAATTGCGTTGATTCAACCTTGTTTTACGTCGTCAGCGGCAAACAGCCGCCGATTTTTGAGTGGGAGTCATGTTGTGAGCCCGAGACAAAACATTTCATCCGGCACGCCTTGGGAATCCAAGGTGGGTTACTCGCGCGCAGTTCGAGTGCGCAATCACGTATGGGTAGCCGGAACCACGGCGTCGGATGCAAGCGGGATGGTAGTTGCGGTCGGCAACGCCGGCGAGCAGACGCGATACATTCTGCAAAAAATCGAACGTGCCTTGGCTGAGGCCGGTGCATCACTGCGCGATGTGGTTCGTAGCCGCTTGTATGTGACCAACATCGCCGACTGGCAGGCCGTGGGTAGTGTGCACGGCGAGTTCTTCGGCGACATCTGCCCGGCTTCTACCATGGTGGAAGTCGCCAAATTGGTCGACCCACAGCACTTGGTAGAAATCGAAGTCGATGCCTTCGTTGGTGCAGATCTCAGCCAATAGCGCCGCTGGGTTGCGCAGTACGTTCGAGCACGTCTCCAAACCGGTTCTACCGCGGGCAAAATCATCTCTCGTCAATGGCGGGCGCTGCTGCTTGGCGTAGCACTGCTCAGCGTCTCGCTTGCCATCGGCATGATCGGTTACCGATGTTTTTTCCCAAGCTCGATTGGGCCGACGCGTTTGTCAACGCTGCGATGATCCTCTCGGGGATGGGCCGTTAGCGGTACCGGAGACGACGACGGCCAAGATCTTTTCGGGCGTGTATGCGATTTATTCGGGTCTCATGCTGGTGATGAGTGCGGGTGTCGTGTTTGCGCCGTTGGCGCATCGTTTTTTGCATAAACTGCATGCTGATGAGGGCGATCAGCGCGAAAAGATGGCACGTGATAGGAAATAAAAACGCTAGGAAGGACGGGCGTTTCCGAGCATTTTTGGCTGAAAATGGCCGCCAATTCTCGTGTTTGTCCCAAGAATGCGGGTGGTGCCTATGAGCCCCGATCTGCCGACCGCAGACGAAATATTCATGCGACACGCGCTCTCGCTGGCTGGCGAGGCCGCCGCTTTGGGTGAAGTGCCGGTCGGTGCGGTATTGGTCAAAGATGGCGAGGTCGTCGGTGAAGGGTTCAATCACCCAATTTCTTCAAGTGACCCCACTGCGCACGCCGAAATTGTCGCGTTACGCGACGCCGCCAAACGTCTCGACAACTATCGTCTGACAAACTGCACGTTGTATGTCACCTTGGAGCCCTGTGCGATGTGTGTGGGGGCAATCTTGCATTCCCGCGTGGCGCGTATCGTTTGGGGCGCGGCAGAGCCGAAAAGTGGTGCTTGCGGATCGGTCATCAATTTGGCTGCGGAGCCGAAGCTCAATCACCATGCGACTTTCGTCGGCGGCGTGCTGGCAGAAGCAAGTGGTGAGATACTCAGATCATTCTTCCGTCAGAGAAGATAAACAAGAGAAACAGTAATGCTCAACCACCTGTCCGCGCTTGATGCGTTGTTCCTGTATTTGGAAACGCCGCAAACACCCATGCACGTCGGTAGCTTAATCCTGATGGAAAAGCCACGCGGCCATCAACTGAGCTTCTACAAGAACATTCGCCATCACGTCGCCTCGCGTATGCATTTAGCACCGCTGTTTTCGCGCAAGCTGGCCTTTATGCCCTTTGATTTGGCGAATCCAATCTGGGTGGATGCGGATACCATCGACCTTGATTGGCACATTCAATGGTTGGAGTTACCCAAGCCCGGTACGCGGGTGCAACTTGAAGCGGCTGTGGCAAAGCGACATGAAGGCATGCTCGACCGTGATCGCCCGCTGTGGCAGTTCACCGTCATTGAAGGTCTTGAGTCTGGTGAGGTCGCGTTTTACGCCAAGATACATCACGCTGGGTTGGATGGGCAGGGTGGGGTCGCGTTAGCCCACGCCGTGCTCGATATCGAGCCCAAACCTGCGGCGAGGGAAAAATCGACAGCAGAAAAGTCGGCCTCGCGGTCGTCGCTGACGCCGTCGGCTGCACGCATGATTTCTGCCGCCTTCCGCACCAGCGTGGCGCAGTACGGCAAGATACTTAAAGCTGTACCCGGTGCGGTAAAGATGGTCGGTGGATTGACCGTGTCGGCACTGTCGGCCTCTCAAGCGAAGAAATTGGGCGCGCCATCTGAGCAGCTTACCGGCGTGATCGACTCGGCGGCGAACCTCGCCAACATGGCCGCGAGTGTGGCGACGCTGAAAGCGACGGACACACCGCTTCAGGCGGCGAAGAAGTTGTTGCGCGGGTATGAAAAAACGGGCATCAAATTAGGCCCGCGTACGCCACTCAATGTCGCCATCGGCGGCAAACGTGCTTTCGCAACCGCTCGACTGCCGCTCGATGAAACTAAAGCCATCGCCCGACACTTTGAGGTCAAGCTCAATGACGTGGTATTGGCGACCTGCGCGGGGGCGCTGCGCCGTTACTTTGCCAACGACAAGGCTGAGCTTGCCAAGGCGATGGTCAGTGCGGTACCGGCCAGCCTGCGTGCGGCGGGTGACACGTCTCAAAACAATCAAGTGACGATGATGTTGATCAATCTGGCGACCAACATCGCGGATCCGATCAAGCGCATGGACGCGATCAAGGCATCCAGCCAAAACGCAAAAATGATGACCGGCGCGATGAAGGGGGTGATGTCGACGGCAACCTCCGATTTACCGACCCTTGGCATTCCTTGGTTGATGTCCATCCTCACGCCACTATACAAAACGGCAGTGGCCACCAATCGCATTCCGGTTGTGGCAAACGTCGTGATTTCTAATGTACCAGGGCCGCCAATGCCGCTGTACATGGCGGGCGCAAAGATGACCTCCTACTATCCGGTTTCGATCGTTACGCACGGTCTTGCCTTGAACATCACGATTCATAGTTACGCCGGCATGCTCGACTACGGTTTTATCGCCGCCAAAGACGAAGTGCCGAAGTTAGATAAGCTCGTCGGCATGCTGCGCGCCGCACATGAAGAATTGCTGGCGCTGGCCGTGCCGCCTGCGCGGATCGAAACTGCGGTAAAAATCCAGCGACCCAAAGCGAGATCCAACGTGCGACCCAACGTGCGACCCAAAGCGTCGTCGAAGGCAGCACCTAAAGCGCTAGCCAAGTCCGCGCCAAAGCCAACGTCCAAGTCGACCCGAAAGAGAACAAAACCGGCATTGGCAAGGGCAGCCACGGCGAAGCGAAAATCACGCTGACCCAACTTAAAACAAAACATTTGACATGGCCAATCGTAAGAAATCGCATTCCCGCAAGTCGAGCGAACCTGCCAATGACCAGCCGCTATGGGCGGCAGAGTTCGAACTCATGGAGCGGCAACTCAAGGCGCCCAATGCCTTGCTGCTGGCGCTGGAAACACGCGCCCCCTGGGAGTTTGGTGCCACCCTCGCCGCGTGGCCGCTATTAAGAAACGCGCCGGAAGGTGATGGCCACCCCGTCATCGTATTCCCCGGTCTAGGTGCGGGTGATTTGTCCACCGCACCGCTGCGAAATTTCTTGTCCGGCCAAGGTTATGACACCTACGGTTGGGATTTGGGGCGCAATCTTGGGCCACGCGAAGGCGTGCTGCAAAAAAGTGTTGAACGTATCGGCGAAATTGTTAAGTCGACCGGCCGCAACGTGACCTTGATCGGCTGGAGTTTGGGCGGCATCTATGCGCGCGAATTCGCCAAGGCGCTGCCCGACTTTGTGCGCAGTGTGGTTACGCTGGGAACACCTTTCTCAGGTGACCCCAAAGCCACCAACGCGTGGTGGTATTACGAGTTTGCAAGTGGTCACAAGTTAAACAATCCGCAGCTGTTGGCGCAGCTGAAGAAGCCGCCGCCGGTGCCGACGACATCCATTTATTCGCGGACTGATGGTGTGGTCGCTTGGCAGTTGTCGCACCAAACGCCGGGCAAATTTGCCGAGAATATTGAAGTTGTTGCGAGCCATGTCGGTCTTGGGCTGAATCCCACTGCGCTGTATGCGGTCGCTGACCGGCTTGCGCAGCCGGAAAGGCAGTGGCAACCTTTTGACCGTACCGGTTGGAAGCAATACTTTTATCGCGATACGACTCGCGGCGAATGACGTAGGGCGATTTTCGACGTGCCGAATATCGAAGCCAACGGTATCAGTCTGCATTACGAGGGGCGCGGCAACCCCGCGCATCCACCCATCGTGCTGGTGATGGGGCTCGGCGTGCAAATGATTTTGTGGCCTGAGCCGTTTTGTGAGATGTTGGCTGATCGTGGTTTCTATGTCGTGCGGTTTGACAATCGTGATGCCGGGCTCTCAACACAACTCAACGAACTCGGTACGCCCAACATTCCCCTGCAATACATGCGTTACATGATGGGCTTGAGTGTCAAGGCAGCCTACAGCCTCGATGATATGGCGATGGATACGTCAGCGTTGATTGGCGCACTTGGTTTGCCGCGCGTACATCTGGTCGGCGCCAGTATGGGCGGCATGATTGCGCAGAACCTCGCCGCCTCGCTGCCGTCGCGCGTTGCGAGTTTGACCTCGATCATGTCGACCACCGGGCGGCGCAGTTTGCCCAAGGCCAGCTGGCGAACCATGCGGGCAATTTTGAGCCGACCAGCAAAGCCCAACGATACCAAGGCGGCGATAGAGCGCATGATGTATGTGCTCAATACCGTCAGTAGCCGGACCTTGCGGCCCGATCAAGCGCGTTTGCGGGCCCTGTGTGAGCAGCACGTCGCGCGGCGCAACAACCCTGCCGGCGGTGCGCGGCAAATTGCGGCGATTGCGGCGAGTGACGACCGCACCAAAATCGTACGGCAGATCAAGGTGCCGACACTCGTCTTGCACGGCGACCAAGACGAGTTGATTCCGTATCCGGCCGGACTCGAAACCGCGCGCGCAATTCGCGAGGGCGGCGGCGAGGCGCGCTCAGTGATTATTGAAGGGATGGGGCACGACCTGCCGGAGCCGCTGTGGGCGCGACTAGCGGATGAAATTGCCCAACATTGTCAAGCTGCCGAGGGCACCGGAGCGAAAAAAGAAACGTGAATTCGCCGGAATTCTGCCTGCCCGAAGCGAGGGCGCAGGGGTAAAATTTATGCCTGTGACCTCAGGTTCTGCAATGTCCTCGCCCGCCCCTTCCGTCCCTTCCTCCCCTGCCGTCCCATTCGTTCATCTTCGGCTGCATACCGAATTTTCGATTACGGATGGGATTGTTCGTATTGACGAAGCCGTCAGCAAGGCGGCAGAAGACGCGATGCCAGCATTGGCGATTACGGACGCGGCAAATCTATTTGGTGCGGTGAAGTTTTTCCAACGCGCGCGTGGCCGCGGTGTGCAGCCAATCATCGGCTGTGAAGTCGCCATCGAAAATACCAACTCGCGTGAGCATGCCTCGCGTATTGTGCTGTTGTGCCGCAACCAGGCAGGGTACCTAAATCTATGCCATCTGCTAACACGCGCCTTTCGCGAAAACATGTGGCGCGGTCGCGCCGAATTGCGCCGCGAGTGGCTGGTGGGGTCGGCGACCAACGGCCTAATCGCCCTATCGGGTGCCGCAGCAGGTGATGTCGGTCAGGCGCTGGTGCAAGGGGACACGAAGCGCGCCATCGGCCTGGTGAATGGCTGGGCGAAGGATTTCGCAGACGCCTTCTACATCGAAGTACAGCGGGCGGGCAGGGAAAACGACGAGTCGTACAATGCGGCCGCGCTGAATCTGGCGGGCGTGGCCAATCTGCCGGTCGTGGCCACACACCCCATTCAGTTTATGGCAGCGGAAGACTATAAGGCGCACGAAGCGCGGGTGTGTATTGCCCGTGGCGAGGTGTTGGGGGACAAGCGGCGTGTGCAGGAGTTCACGACCGGTCAGTACTTCAAGAGCTCAGCGGAGATGGCGGAGCTGTTCGCCGACCTTCCCGAGGCAATTGAGAATAGCGTCGAGATCGCCAAGCGCTGCCATTTTGAATTCGCGCTGGGCAAGTCACGGCTGCCGAATTTTCCAACGCCGAATGGTGAATCGATTGACGAGTTCCTGTTAGCGTCAGCCATGGCGGGCCTTGAACAACGGTTGCTGGCGTTGTACCCGCACGCCTCAGAGCGTCAAGCGGCAAGACCGAAATACACGGCGCGCCTCGAGTTTGAAGTGAAGACCATCGTCGAGATGGGCTTTCCGGGTTACTTTCTCATCGTCGCGGACTTTATCGGTTGGGCAAAAAAAAATGGTGTGCCGGTCGGCCCCGGTCGTGGTTCTGGTGCGGGCTCACTGGTGGCCTATTCACTGGGTATTACCGACCTTGATCCGCTGCACTATGACTTGCTGTTCGAGCGTTTTCTCAATCCCGAACGTGTTTCGATGCCCGATTTCGACATAGATTTTTGCCAAGAAGGGCGTGATCGCGTCATCGACTACGTCAAAAACAAATACGGGCATGATTCGGTTTCGCAGATCGCCACCTTCGGTACGATGGCCGCCAAGGCCGTGATTCGTGATGTGGGGCGTGTTCTCGGTATGGGATACAACCACGTTGACGGTATCGCCAAACTGATCCCCAATCAGCTTGGTATTACGCTGGCCGAGGCGATCAAGCAAGAGCCGCAATTCAATGATCGTATTAAGAACGAGGAAGAAGTCGCCGAGTTGATGGAACTGGCACTTAAGCTCGAAGGCATCACGCGTAATGTTGGTATGCACGCCGGTGGTGTGCTGATTGCGCCCGGACCGCTGACAGACTTCACGCCGCTATATGTTGCGGATGGCTCGGATTCGTTTGTCAGCCAGTACGACAAGGATGACGTCGAGGCGGTTGGTCTGGTGAAATTCGACTTCCTTGGCCTGACCACGCTCACAATTATCGAGGAAGCCGTTGAACTGATTCGTGCGCGCCGGTATGGCGATCCTTCGGCCGACTTCGACCTTCAACATATCCCGCTCGACGATCAGGCGGCCTACAACGTCTTCGCGCGCGGCAGCACGGTTGCCATCTTCCAGTTTGAAAGTAGCGGCATGCGCGACTTGATCGTGAAGGCGCGCCCCGGCTCGGTGGAAGACCTGACGGCGCTAAACGCGCTGTATCGTCCCGGCCCGATGGAGCTGATTCCTGACTACATACGGCGCAAGACGGGCGCGGAGAAGGTGACCTACCTTGATGCCCGGGTTGAGCCGATTCTCTCGCCGACCTACGGCATCATGGTCTATCAAGAACAGGTGATGCAGATCGCACAGGTGGTGGGCGGCTATTCGCTCGGCGGTGCGGATTTATTGCGCCGTGCAATGGGTAAAAAGAAGCCGGAAGAGATGGCGAAACATCGCGGCATCTTTGTCGAAGGTGCAGTGAAGAAGGGCATTGCCCAGCGCGTTGCCGACGAACTGTTCGACTTTATGGAGAAGTTTGCCGGGTATGGTTTCAACAAGTCACACTCGGCCGCCTATTCGCTGGTGGCGTATCACACCGCGTATTTGAAGGCACATTTTCCGGCGGAATTCATGGCGGCCAATATGAGCTGCATCATGGATTTCACCGACAAGGTTCAACTCATTGCCGACGACGCACGCGCGATTGGCCTGACCCTCCTGCCGCCGGATATCAACCTTGGCACATATCGTTTTCTGCCGACCGATGAACGCACGATTCGCTATGGCTTAGGTGCGGTGAAGGGTACTGGCCGGAGCGCCATTGAGGCCATCGTAGCCGCCCGCGAGGCCGGTGGGCCGTTCGCTGACTTGCTCGATTTTGTCAAGCGAGTTGATCGCGGGCACGTGAATCGCCGGGCAATGGAAGCACTGATTAAGGCGGGCGCATTCGACAGTATTGAGGCCAATCGTGCCGCATTAATTGCCACACTGCCGCAAGCCATTGAGCTTGCCGATAAGGCATTACGGGATGCGCAGCAGGTGAATTTGTTTGGCGATAGTTCGCCGGAGGCGGGTGGAAGTTTGGCGCTGGTGGCGGTGCCGATGTGGTCGGACCGTGACCGACTGATAAACGAAAAGACGGCGCTCGGCTTTTATCTGTCCGGCCATCCGTTTGCCAGCTACGCGCGTGAGATACGTCAATTTGCCAAGACCTTGTTGTCGGATTTGCAGCCGAGGAATGATTCGATCCTGATGGCGGGTATTCTTTACGAGCAACGCGTGCGTAACGGCAAGCGCGGCCGGATGTGTGTCATGACACTCGACGACGGCAGTGCGCGTGTGGATGTGGTGGCCTACAGCGATGTATTTGACAAGCGCCGCCAGTTGATCCGCGACGATCAGCCATTGATTGTGCGCGGACGGGTTTCGCCCGACGAATTTTCCGGTGGACTGCGGGTGGTTGCGGACGATGTGATCGGCATGGACGAGGCGCGTAGATTTGTACGACAAATGACGTTATCGATGAACGGGCAAGCCGATGGCGCCAAGTTACGGCGTTTGTTGTCGCCGCACCTCGCGCCCGATGCGCGTGATGCTGTGCAGGTGAAGATTGTCTACAACAACGGTGAGGCCGAGGTGCCGGTGGTGCTGCCCGACCAATGGCGCGTTGCCGTTACCGAGCCGTTGGTGACGGCGCTTGCCGAGTGGTTGACGCCGGACAACATCGTGCTCGAATACGATGCCTCAAACATGATGCCGCCACCGGCACCGCGCGGCTGGCGCGACAACTACCAGCCTGCGTTCTCAGGTAGCGGCGAGTACTAGTAGAAGAGGGAACTTCTAAAAACCTACTGCGCGGGCGAATCTGTCAGCTCCGCCGCCCCCAAAGATTAAAACTCGCCGATTGGCGGGCGTTTCCAAGCAAAAATGTCTGAAAACGCCCGTGGATAAAGCAGTTTAGCGTTCCAGATTCTATTGATCCGGTAATTAAACATGAAACCTTTTCGGCAAGCCCCGTCCCCGCGCACAACCACAAGGGTTGCGCCGGAGGCGCCACCCTCGGTATAGTTGGATTGGCCGCCATCTGGACATGGTACCAAGAGTGTTTGAACCGCGCTGGCGATAGATATACTTCGTGTCGTCAAAGCTGCACGTAAGGCTGTTTAGTCAAGCGGCAATGAGCAGTATGTTAGGGCATGCCGCTCATTGGAGCCGCTCTACGTTGGCATCTGGCTGCGATATGCGTTGGAGGTATTGATGAAAAACGGGTTGAATTCCTTCTTGGTGTCCGATGGTGGGCACTTCGTTCAATTGCTGTATCCGAATTTCGGGTTGGGTTGCTCAAAGCCAATGAGAGAAGTTGTGTCGTTGCTAGCTTCGGTAGCAATAATCGCCATAATCCTCAGCGCGTTGGTAGCTGCTATCGACGCCCGCTGGAAGCCATCGTGGGCAGACTCTCAGTTGTGGTTGCCTCGCGATGAACAGGGGTTTTTCGTTCCGCCGTTTGATTCAAAGTATGTCGTTTGTATTGTTTTCGGCATTGGCCTCGCAGTGGGCATTCGCATGATGACATTTGTGTACGTCAGATTCAGCCGTCCGTATAACTGGCTGCTCGCGCCCTTGCCATTGGCCATCGCACTTGTGTACGGCTGTTATGCCGTTACGATAAGAATTTCAGCCGCTACTTTTACGCCAATCAAATATGCTGGGTCGATGCCCATAGCGCCTTCTGGTGCGCTTGGCTTTTTCATGGGCAACGTTACAGCCGTGTGCATTTATTTGCTTTATCTTTGGTGCTTCAGGAACCGCACCGTATTGGCCTAGCCGAGAACTTCGGCGTTGGTTAAGCTGAAAGACGCGTGCCTTGAAAATGCTTTGCGCGTCCTCAGTTCACTTAACGGCATGCGCGCGAGTCAATTCGAGTACTGTGGAATTAGGTAATCCTGCGCTCCAGCACGATGAAGTCAACGGCGAATGCGTTTTTGTCGTCGTGGGCGCGATGCTGGCGCGAAATCTCGCGCCAATCGAGTGGCGAAAGTTCTGGAAAAAAAGTGTCGCCTTCGACGGTCGCGTCAATCGCCGTTAGGTAAATCCGCTGGGCGAGTGGTAGGGCGGCTTGATAGAGCGTAGTACCGCCAATCACGAAAGCGTCTCGCCCGTCGACCGCGCTGAGCGCGGATTCGATCGACGCGTGGACGTCTACGCCCGCGTGCGACCACTGCGGATTGCTTGTAACGACGATGTTCTGCCTGCCGGGCAGAGGACGGCCGATCGAGTCAAAGGTCTTGCGTCCCATGATGATTGGGTGTCCCATCGTGATTTGTTTGAAGTACGCCAACTCAGCAGGCAAATGCCACGGCATTTTGCCGCCGAGCCCGATGACGTTTCCTTTCGCAACAGCGACGATTAGGTTGAGCATTGCCTCTGCCTCTGCCGCTACCATTACACCGCGATGGGCGCTTTGATGGCAGGATGCGGGTCGTAGCCTTCGAGGGTGAAGTCTTCAAACGTGAAGCCAAGGATGTCGTCCACCGCCGGGTTCAGGCGCATCACCGGTGCGGCGCGCGGCGCGCGTTGCAGTTGCTCGCGCGCTTGCTCGAGATGATTTGCATAAAGATGTGCATCCCCAAGCGTGTGCACAAACTCGCCTGGTTTGAGGCCACAAACCTGTGCCACCATCATGGTCAGGAGCGCGTAGGAGGCGATATTGAATGGCACACCGAGGAAGATATCGGCACTGCGTTGATACAACTGGCAGGATAACTTTCCGTCCGCCACGTAGAACTGAAAGAACGCATGGCAGGGAGCTAACGCCATCTGCGGAATATCGGCGACGTTCCATGCCGAGACGATCATGCGCCGCGAATCTGGGTTGGTCTTAATTTGCCTGATGACCTCGGCAATTTGGTCAATGTGCTTGCCATCCGGTGTCGGCCACGAACGCCACTGGTAGCCGTAGACAGGGCCCAGGTCGCCATTGGCATCGGCCCATTCGTCCCAGATCGTCACCTTATTTTCACGCAAGTAGGCGATGTTGGTATCACCCTTCAAGAACCACAACAACTCGTGAATGATCGAGCGCAGATGCAACTTTTTTGTGGTGAGCAACGGAAACGATTCAGACAGCGGGAAACGCATCTGATAACCAAATACCGAGCGTGTGCCGGTGCCGGTGCGGTCGGACTTGATTACGCCGTGTTGCAGAACGTGGCTTACAAGCGTGAGGTAGGTGTTGTCGACGGCAGTCATGCGTGATCCCTAGTAATCGCGGCCAGTAGCGTTGCTACCGCGTCGTCGATGCTGCTGGTTGATGTGTCGATAGTCAACTCGGCTTGGGTCGGTAGTTCGTACGCATCCGTCACGCCGGTGAACATGTCAATCTCGCCACGGCGCGCCTTGGCGTACAGCCCCTTGGTATCACGCGCTTCACAAACCGCTAGCGGTGTCGAAAGATGCACCAATACAAAACGTCCGTTGGCTTCGATGCGCCGACGGGCGGCGGCTCGCGCCGCTTCGTAAGGCGCGATCGCAGCAGAGATGACGATACCACCATGTTTTACCACCTCGGAGGCGACATAGGCGATGCGCTCGATGTTGGTGTCGCGGTCCGCGCGTGAGTAGCCTAACTCCTTGGAAAGATGTGTCCTCACCACATCACCGTCGAGCAGTGTGACTGTGCGCTTGAGCTTTGTCCGGATCGCGTTGTCGAGTGCAGTCGCGATGGTCGACTTGCCCGCTCCGGATAGCCCCGTCAGGAAGATACAAACGCCGGTAGCTGAGCTTGTCATACGCATGCTCTCATTTTAGGGCTTTCGCTGTTTATTGCCGGGGCAGGGCTACTAAAACAAACGTGCCGCGCGACGGGGCTGCAAAACAAAAACGCCCCGCAGCGCGGGGCGTTTGCCCGAGACCAAGAAGATTTATTCCGCCTCTTCGCCCGACAACTTGTAGGTGATCGCTAGCTGCGCGACATAACCCGCAGTATCGGGTTCAAAACGACAGGCACCCGAGTTGATCACACCCATGGCGGCGCGGTCGAACACGCGGCGTGGATTGGCGTTGGCAACTTCCACACTAATCGCCTTGCCATCCGGCCCGACCTGAATTGCCAGCGTCACCACGCCTTCTGTGCCTGCACGGCGCGCTTCCCGTGGGAAGGAGGCTTGGAAAGCGGCTGCACATTCGCGGCGGTTGGTAATCGAGCCAAACCCACGCGGCCCCACGGGGCGTTGCACCACAGGCGGTGCCGGCGGGGCGGGAACATAGGCCTGTACCGGCGGTGGTGTCGGCACGGACTCGACCACGGGTGCGGTAGAGGTCGTGGTGGGCGCAACTTCGGGCGGTGGCACGTAGTTAGGCGGAGGCGGAATATCCTGTTTGGGTTGCGGCTTAACCGGTTCCGGCGGTGGGGGAGGCGGCGGCTCTGGTGGCAGCACAACTTCGACGATACTCGCGGGGGCGACGGCCTTCATGAACTTCTGCCCTGCACCGGTGAAGATCATCCATCCCAAGAAAAGATGAAATCCCACCACAAAGATAATGCCAGCCATGTGTTTCTTTGGGTCGCGCTGACGCTGCGCCCACCCAGACACGACAATCATTCCTTCTGTTTCCGACTTGACCGCGTTCATTAAATCTTCTCCAACCTGTGTTGCCTGCACTCGGGTTTGCGTCTGCTTGATTGACTAACTACGCATCAGCGGAACTGCTCACCGCCGATGATGGCGAGTTTCTGCAAACCACGCCGCTGCGAGTTCGCCAATACAAATGCGACGCCTTCATACCGCGCGGCTCTGTCCGGACGCACCATGATGTTCGGCTGCGGTGAAATTTTGGCCGTTTCAATCATGTTCGCGTCCAGTGTGGGGCGATCAATTGGCGAGCCATTCCAGAAAATCTGGCCGGTGCGGTCGATATCGATGCGAACCTCCAACGGCTTTTCGCGATTGGGCGGGTTGCCAACCGGCATTTCCATGTTTACCGAATGTAGCTGAATCGGAATCGTGATGATAAGCATGATGATCAACACCAGCATCACGTCGATGAGCGGTGTGGTGTTGATGTCCATCATCGGTTCCATATCGGAACCGCCGCCACCTGATCCTACGTTCATACCCATAATGTTTCTCCGAATTGCTGAATGAGACAGCCTGGCCGCCTAGGCCATCTCAGCTGGTACTAAGGGGGCGTGGGGTCTGTTACAAACGAGACTTTTGTCAGCCCGATTTCTTGAATGGCCAAAATCGCACGCCCCATCGGCTCGTAAACAGAGTTCATGTCACCGCGGATGTGAACTTCCGGTTGAGGCTTGTCGGCCCGTTTGGCAGCGTCACGAGCGCGACGGAGCTTGTCCTTGAGGTCCTCAGAGTTCTTGATTGGCGAATCGTAGAAGAACAACTCACCTTTTTGATTGAACGACAAGATGATGTTTTCCGGCTTCGCTTCTTGCGGCGCGTTAGGTTCCAGCGGCAACTTGACCTTGACAGAGGTCGTCACCACCGGAATTGTGATCAGGAAGATGATCAGCAACACCAACATCACATCGACTAGCGGCGTGGTGTTGATGGTTGAGTTCAGCGATTCATCATCCTGCGACCCACCAATTTGCATGCCCATGGCGGCGGCTTACTTCTTGACGTTGGCGGATGCGAGCAACACTGAGTGCACGTCGGAACCGAATGCACGCACTTGATCCATGCTGGTTTTATTCTTGCGCACGATGAAGTTGTAGCCCAGCACCGCCGGCACGGCAACCGCCAGGCCGATTGCGGTCATGATCAATGCCTCACCCACTGGCCCTGCAACTTTGTCGATCGAGGCCTGGCCGGTGATACCAATCTTAACCAGCGCGTTATAGATGCCCCAAACCGTACCGAACAAGCCCACAAATGGTGCGGTTGAACCGACCGTCGCCAAGAACGCGAGCCCGTCACCCATGCGGCTTTGTACGTTATCAATCGCACGGCTGATCCCCATCGTGATCCACTCGGAGAGGTCGATTTGACCCAATAATCCCGTGTGCTTTTGTGTCGCCTCGAGTCCCTTCTCCGCGATGAATCTGAACGGACTGTCTTCCTTAAGCGTCTCTGCACCAGCGCGAACCGAGCCAGCTTGCCAAAAGGTTGCTTCGGCTTCTTTGGCCTGCTTGACGATTTTCGCCGCTTCGTAGAGCTTGGTGAAAATGATGTACCAGCTACCGACTGACATGATCACCATAATAGCGAGTGTGATCTTGGCAACGGCATCGCCGTGCTCGAGCATGGCGGCAAAACCAAACGGGTTTTCTTCGGCGGCGGATTTTGGTTTGGCTGCGGGTGCGGCGGCTGGGGCAGCAGCGGGTGCGGCGGCTGACTCTGCAGCGGGGGTGGCTGGAGCCTGTGCGTAACTTTCAACACTTGCGCCGGCAAAGCCAACAAGCGCCGCGCAGACCATCAATCGAGCAAGAATCATGTGCATGGAATCTCCAGTTTAGCCGTACCTGTGCGGCTACAAGCAATAGAACAAAGAATTAAAGAGAATGGCCGACGAGGCCCACCTATGGAAACGGAAAATGATTCTAAACCAATCTGCCGACGATTGCTAACCTCGCTGCGATTAACGCGACTCAAACCAAATACATTTCGCCTCCGCAGTCAACTTGGCAGCAAGCGCAGACAAACAGTATTTGCACCAACCCTTCACGCTAGCCTGTGAATTCGTTCGGAAGGCACCAGACAACTTATGCCGTCTGCGACGTCAGCGTTGCGAAAGCAACCCTGCACACGGTGCCGTGTTCGCCTGAGACCGCCGCGTAAGCGCTCAGGCTTTCTTTGCGCAGCAAGACTTGCGCCAACTCGGCTCGATATTTGACAGTGGCCCGTGTTTGGCCCGGCTGGCGGTAACATGTTGGCTGGCGGAATATTGCGGCGGACAGCCAAGCGAAAGTGCTTACGGTGAACTCAAACAATAAAACATTGCTCGATCCCAAGGCGACCGCACAAGCGGGGTTTGAGGCATTACGTCAGGCGCGGCCGGGCGAGGCGTTGCGGCATTTCGACCAGTTGGTCGGCGTTGGCGTTGCCGACGCGTCAGTGTATTTTGCGATGGCCATTGCCCACCAGCGCATGAACAGCGTCGCCAATGCACTGAAGGCGATCGATCATGCGTTAATCCTGTCGGGTGCCAACTTTCAGATGTTGTTGTTGAAGGCGGATCTGCTTGCCGAACAAGGCGCGCATCGAGAAGCGTCCGGCAATTACTTGGCGGCGGTTCGCTCCATACCCGCTGATGAGCAACTCTCGCCAGCGTTGTTGACGGAGTTCGAGCGGGCGAAGCGATGTTGTGATGCCTATGCAGAAGAGTGGGAGGCGAGCATCCGCAAACGCCTTGCTACCTCGGCCGCAAGTGCGTCGACAACAACGAGCCGTCTCTCGGATGCAATCGATATCCTGTTCGGTCACAAAAAAGTGTACCCACAGCAACCAAGGTATTTCCATTTACCCGGTCTTACCGCAGTTCCATTTTTCGATCCGGCAGCGTTTGCTTGGGTGTCGCAACTGGAGTCACACACTGCGAGTATCAGGGCTGAATTGGAAGTCGTAATGCGCGATCAGGCGGCTTTTAAGCCCTATGTTGAGGGCAACCCGAACCGCCCCAATGTGGCGCAAAACAGCCAAAACGGCATGCTGAACAATCCCGATTGGAGCGCGTTTTACCTTTGGAAAGCAGGCAAACTCGTCGCAGAAAATGCCGCCCGCTGTCCGAATACGGTGAAGGCACTCGAAGCGGTGCCGCTAACGCGTATCCCCAACCGTTCGCCATCTGTGCTCTTTTCCTTGTTGCGTCCGGGCGCGCACATTCCGCCGCACAATGGCCTGATCAATACCCGCCTGATCGTTCACTTGCCGCTGATCGTGCCAGGCAGGTGCCGTCTGCGTGTTGGCAATGAGACGCGCGAATGGCAGGAGGGAAAAGTCTGGCTGTTCGACGACACCATCGAGCACGAAGCGTGGAATGACTCAGACCAGATCCGGGTGATTTTGATCTTTGAAGTCGGCAGACCGGATGTGACGGAAGCCGAGCATCAACAGATCGCTGGTGTTTTCGAAGCGCTCGACGCCCATTCAGGGCAAACACCCGAATGGGAAATCTGAAGGGTCCGCTCGGCATCGCTTTCACCGCTACTATCGTCAACAAACCCTGTAAGCAAAGACAAATATGAGCAACGAAATCGCATCCTTGGAACGACAGGCCGAACGAGCCGCTGCAGCAGGCCAGCGAGAGGCGGCGTTCAAAGCCTGGGAGAGGATTCTGGATATTGATCCCGGCCATATCGCCACGCTCACCAACTTGGGTAGGTTTTCTCTGCGCGGCGGTGACCTCGTTTATGCCAAACGTGCATTCCAACGGGTGGTCGATCTGGACGGTAGCGATGCACAGCAGTGGGTCAATTTGGCGCTCGCGTGCAAAGGCTTGAAAGACGAGGCAGGCGAGGAAGCCGCTATCAAGGGCGCGCTGACAGTCGACCCGATGGATTTGCTTGCGCTGTTGATGCGTGGAACGCTGCTGGAACAGCAGGGCAAGAAGCAAAAGGCGGCCGTCGCGTTCGGTGCTGCGGTTGCAGTCTCTCCGCCGGCCGACCGCCTCCATCCTGATTTGCTGCCCGCGGTACAGTACGCCTCCCAGTTTAAGCGCGAATATGATGCCGAGTTTGGCAAATTTCTGGATGCATATCTCGCCCCCCACTTGGATGCGCATCAAGGCGAAAACCTCAAACGCTTCCGCGATTCGGTTGACATCATGGTGGGGCGCAAACGACGCTTCGATTCGCAATCGATGATGCACCACTACCCGGGATTAGCGCCGATTGCGTTCTTTGAAAGAAACGACTTCCCATGGCTGGATGCTTTTGAGGCCGCAACCGACACAATTCGTGACGAGTTCTTGGACGTGCTGGCGGACGAAAAGGGCTTTGTCCCATACATCACCTATCCGGATGACGTACCGCTCAACCAATGGGCGCAGTTGAACAATTCACCGGATTGGAGCGCCTACCATCTGATTAAGCAGGGCGTGCGCATTGATGCCCATGCCGAAAAGTGTCCGGCGACCATGAGCCTGCTGGCGACGGCACCCCAACCGAACCAGCCGGGTCGTACTCCGGCTGCGATGTTCTCGTTGCTGAAGCCCAAGACATCGATTCCACCGCACACCGGTGTGTCTAATGTTCGCTTGGTGACGCACTTGCCGCTAATCGTGCCATCGGGTTGCGGCTTTCGGGTGGGTAACGAAACCCGCGAATGGGTGCCCGGCAAAGCTTGGGTGTTCGACGACACGATTGAGCACGAAGCCTGGAACCGCAGCGACCAACTCCGTGTAGTGTTGATCTTTGACATCTGGCATCCGCATTTGAGTCAGGCGGAACGAAATATGATTACGGCATTTGCGGGTGCCGTCACCGCATTCACCGGGGAGGCGGGCGGGTACGACGCATGATCTAGCCAGTGTCCGCTAACCTGGGGCGACTCTCAGTGGGCTGACGAATATGGTGGCCCAAAAACAAAAACGGCGAGCCGAAGCTCGCCGTTTTTTGTTGTTGCTTCCTAGCTTTAGAACTTAACCGTTGCGTTCAAGAACACACGACGGCCAAGCGCGTCATACACTTGTGGGTAGGTGTTGCCGTTACCAAAGCCTGCGCCAACCAGACCGCTCAGAGGCGGGTCTTTGTCGAGCAGGTTGTTGATACCAGCGCGCAGCATGATTTTCTTCGTCACCGCATAAGAAGCAGCGATGTCAAAGTAGTTGCGCTCGGCCAAGGTACGGTCCGCTGGGGCAATGGCCGCGTTCCGCAATTGCGGGTTGCTGCTGGTGCCTTGCTGATCAACCTTGCCGATATGACGCCACGTGAGCGCTAGGTCGAGGTTCCACGGTGTTTCCCATGTGGTGCGGAGCTTATGACGCCATTCTGGCGAAGGCACACCGCACGTCGCGCCGTGCAGACCCTTACACTCGAATTCACCCAAGCCAGGAATTGGCTCTTGCGTGAACGACTTGAGCAACGTGCCGGTAAAGCTGAACTTCAAGTTGCCGTAGGCAGGCAACTTATAGAAGTAATCGGCACTGAAATCGTAACCGGAGGTCTTCCGGCTACCCAAGTTTTGGTTGGTTGCCTGAATTTGCCCGGAAGGCAGTGCCCATAAGGTACCAAGCCGATCGCGAGTAATGAGACCACAGAAGGCCGCAGAGCCGGTCGCCAAACACTGCGCGAGGATGGTTCCTGGAGGCGCGTTATCGATCACCTTCTCAACCTTGATATCGAAGTAATCAACCGATGCCGTAAAGTTGCGACCAACGGTGAAGACGATACCGGCAGTCGAGCTCTTGGCTTCTTCAGGTTTCAGCTTGGGGTTGCCACCTTGCAGATAGTTGTACTGTCCGGCTGGGCTGTCCAGAATGGCGCTGCCGTACTGTGCAGCGGTAACACCAGTGCGTTGGCACGCTGCCAGGCTTGCGGTGCGTGACGGGCCGCAAGGATCTGCGGCTAAATCAAACAACGCAACACCTTGCGCGGTGAATAAGTCGATCACGTTACCTGCACGAACGGCTTCTTGGTAGCTGGCGCGGGTACGGATTTCCTTCACAGGAGACCATTCAGCGCCGATGCCAAACGATGTGGTCTTTGGCCCGTTGCTGTACTCGGAACGGCGCACTGAGCCGTTCAGCGCCAACAATTCGGCGAATTGTTTGCCTTCAATCAGCGGTGCGCGGAATTCTCCATAAGCCTCTTTGATGTTGTACCCGCCACCCAGACCAATGGTTGGCCCACCCTGACCAGCCAAATCACCGGTGGTGAAGGCGCTGTCGGTATTCAGGCTCAAACGTTCCTGACGGTGCTCCAAGCCAAACGCGACACCGATACCACTCTTGGCGGACGGCATTTTCCATCCGTATTCGCCGAGGTCAGCACTGATGTTTGCGCCTTGTACTTTCTGCTCGGTGTAACCCTTTTGGAAGCCGGGGGTCGAGAGATACGAGATCGCTGCCGGGGTAGGCCCACCGAGTGCCCAAATGTTGTAGGGCACGCAAGGTGGACCGGAACGACAGACGATGGCGCCGGACGAATCACGTACTGCGTCAAGTGCCAATGCTTGGCGGGCAATCGACATGTCGTTGAGGTAAGTCTCTTGGTAGACAACCTTGGCGTCCTGTGCAAAGACATCGTAGTTCCAAACCTTGGCGAACTCACCCTTGAAGCCAACGACCATACGATAGGAGTTGTGCCGAATGTCGTCTTGACGGCCACCGCCTTCAACGTTGCGGCGGAAGATGAGTGCATCGGCGGTTCCGGTGGTGCCTACGCAACCCAAGTCAGCGCGCCAAGCGGCTGACAAAAGTGGGTTGTCGCATCGAATGGCGTTCGCACCCGACGCGTCAAAACCGAAGAAACCCGACGGAGCGATCTGCGCCACCGTCTTGTCGTCGTGCATCGAGAATTCCGTATACAGCTTGCCAGCGTCGAATTCATAGTTGGCGAAGGCATTAAAGCCGTAACGCTCAGAAGGACGTTGGAAGTAGTTCAACGGGCCGAAGTTGTATTGGTCGTTTGCCGCAACCCACGCACGCGTGTTGCCTGCGGCGTCTGCGACCGTGCGGTTGCCAGCGGCAACGATAAAGCGACCAGGGAAGCTGGTGCCGGAACCACCGCAACGGAAGCCGGGACCAAATGCCACGCCGTTGATGGTGGCCGCCGCCGCCGAGGTCGCATTGCCGATGGAACAAGCGGAGAAATCGCGCTCGGATTGCAGCAGCGCGTCTTCTTTTTTATAGTTGAAGAAGACAGTGGCGTTGCCCTTGCCGTTGGCGAAGTTTGAACCCATCAACAAGTTGAAGTCGTTGATTTTGCCGTCGGAGTTGATGTTGCCCGGGATTTTGAACTGAGCCTGATTGGTAATGGATCGGGCGCGAATCATCGCGGCGACACCGGAGCCATCATCTTGTTTGTGGTTGTAGAAGCTGGTGTTGGCTTCAAACTGAACGCCTTCAAACTTGTCGTTCATGATGAAGTTAACAACGCCAGATACCGCGTCGGAACCGTAAACCGCACCAGCGCCACCGGTGAGGATTTCAACGCGCTTGATGAGCGGCGCTGGAATCTGGTTCAAGTCTGCCGCAAAAAAGCGCGGGCTACCCGCTGGCAAGCGGCGGCCATTTACCAGCACTAGAGTGCGAGTTGCGCCGAGGCCGCGGAGGTTAACCGTTGCGGTACCCGTTGCACCGTTCGAAATTGTCGCGCCTTGTGCTGCGAATACTTGCGGGAGGTTATTTAGGAGGTTTTCGGCTGACCGAACACCGTCGACTTTGATAGATGCCGCGTCGATCGTCGTGATCGGGCTGGTGCTCTCTAAGTTTGCCGATGGAATACGCGAACCGGTGACCTCAATGCGGTCGACCTTTTCGTCCGCTTTAGCCGCAGCAGGTGCCTGCGCAAAGACCGGACCGTACATGCTTGCTGCCAGCGCCCCTGCAACAGCGGCCGGCAAGATTTTTACCCTTAATTTCATTGCGTAACCTCCCTAATGAAAAACCAACAATCAACTAACCGCCTGTATGAACATGAACACGTCACGCGAACTTCAACAAACGGTCACGAAATGGAAAACATTGCTAGGATAACGGGCGTAGCAGGGTCAAGCCACGGCCATAATGCTTTTGTTGCTAAAAAGCAACATTGCCATGCAGGTTGTGACAGTTCCGCGAAGCTGCGCTCTTTTGCGGGGCAATAAAAAAGGGGGCCGAAGCCCCCTCTTTTTTGAACGGCTTTGCTGCCTGTTTCGCTTAGTTCCAGCTGTAACGTACACCGGCCACAAAGTTCATACCCTGTGGCTGATACCAGTTGAGGTTAAACGGACGTGCCAGTGGGTCCATCGAGGGCTTGGTGTTGGCGATGTTGCGAACAGTGAAGTTCAAACGCCAATTTTTGAAGCCACGATATTCCGTGCCAGCATCAAATGTAACGTACGCGGAAACCGTACAAATACCCAGATAGGTATTCGCTTTATTGTTACAGTCACGAATCACCGCTTGGCTTCCTGCACTTTGTGTTTCAGGGTTGCTGAAGGATTTGAACGGACCCACAAAGTTCATTACACCGGTGCTGGTCCAGTCGCCAACTTCCCAGTTCGCACGAAGCTGACCACGCCACTCGGGGGCATTGCGGAAGCCGCTGTAGCTGGTCAATGGCTGGCCCGCCGCACCGGAACCGCGTTGGTCCGTATACATCGTCGCGACACCGTTCAGTGTCAGGCGGCCGTAGCTGCCGAGGGAGATACGGTGACGGATGTCGAAGTCGACACCGCGAACGCGAGTTTCACCCAAGTTTGCGAACGAGGTACTGACAAACAAGATGGCACCCGGGTCGTTTGGCACTGTAGGGTTGGTATTGGCCGGATCACGTACCACGCGGTTTGCGTAAAGTGGGTTGGTCGAGCCTTCGTTTAACAAGATTTCGTTCAGCGACAGGAACGAAATTTCGTTACGACGGGCGATATTGAAGTAGTCCACGCTCACGTTTGTGTTGGTGTTGACTTCCCAAACAAAACCGGCAGAGTAGGTTTCCGCTTTCTCTGGTTGTACCCCAGGGAACGCTACGATCAGACCAGGGATCGATAGACTGCAGCCAACCGTTATGCCGGCACCGCGATTACAACGACGTGGGTCGTCCACGCCGTTGAAGAATCCTGAAGTGGACGAACGGGTGATTTCCGTCAGCGCCGGTGCACGGAAGCCGCGGGCGAAGCTACCGCGCAATTTCAGGTTGGACATTGGTGCCCACGAAGCCGCCACTTTAGGGGTCAGCGAGCTGCCGTAGTCAGAGTAACGGTCGTAGCGCACAGCCGTTTGAAGCTCAACGTTCTTCAACACCGGCAAAATCAACTCGCCGAAAACAGTGGATACCGTACGGCTACCGTCGACTGAGGCGACACCGCGACCAAAAATGTTTCCGCGGATCTTCTCAGCGTCTGGGGTTACAACACGTGTTTCTTTACGATATTCCACACCCGATGCAAATACGGCCGCGCCGCCTGCCATCTGGCCGATTTCACCAGACAACTTAGCGTCCCAAACGGTGAACTTCGAGTCAGCCTTATCCTTGGCATTGATGCGGATGGAGTCGGCAGTAATGGTGCCAGAGTTTGGCGCAGCCCAGTTGTAGAAGCCGCCTGCTGGATTTGCCACTAGGGTTGGGTTGCCAACTGCGTTTGGCACGACGGTAAAGCCAAAGGCTTGAACCAGTCGGTCATAACGTAAAGCGTTGTAGTTGGTGGTGTCCTGCTGGTTACGGTTGTACATTAAGCCGGATTCAAAATCGAACCTTCCAAGCACGGTCTTGATGCCCGCCACCACACGTGAGGTCTTGCTTTCAACTTCGTTATCTTGCGGGCCAATTGCGTCCATGCGAGCACGTACCGACGTCAAGCGCGCAAACGGGTTATTTGGATGACCGATTGCCAACTGGGTTGGGGCGGGATTCAAACGACCGGTGCTCGGATTAAATGTGGCACCAGTACCTTGTCCGACGGCCTGTGGGAAACCCAAAAAGTAAACCGAGTTCTTAACGTAGCTACCCTCTGCATACAACTGGGTGGTGCCAGAGACGTCGAACGTGCCGCGTGCAAATACGCTCGAGCGCTCAACTTTTGGTACGATTTCCGAGCGAGAAACGTTGTCGTAAAGACACTGGGTGCCCGGTACGCCCAAAAATGTACGAGCATCGATCACGTTTGACGCCGGGCAAGCTGCACCTGCGGAAGGACCGGTCGCGCCTGCCGCGTTAGTGATGTAGGTCAGGAATGGGCTGTAGGCGGAGTTCTGGACGCCCGTCAGATAAATGTCACGGAATTCTTGGCGGTTGAGGAAGTCTTCCACTTCAACGAAACGAACGGACTTTTGTTTGTAAGCTTCAAAGTTGGCAAACACGTTGTAGCGGTCTTTGGCGAGGTCGCCAAAACCGATGGATGCCACGGCGGACTGCGTGTTGTACTTGCCTTTGTTGTTGGTGGTTGCATTACCACCGACCTGACCGCCTCTGTAGTCTTTACGCAGAATGATGTTGATCACACCCGCGATTGCTTCAGAACCATAAATTGCCGATGCGCCGTCCTTGAGGATCTCAATACGCTCGATGACGTCAACCGGGATTGCGTTCAAATTGGTAATGCCGGATTGGCCAAAGTTCGGGTCAGCCAAGCCGTATGGCGCAATACGCCGACCATTCAGTAGAACCAAGGTCGCGGTAGAACCCAACCCGCGCAATGACACAGAAGCGGCACCCGAGGAGAAGCTGCCGGAACCGGTGAGTTCGGTCAAGCCGTTTGCGGCGTTGACGGGCAACTCGCGCAACAACTCGGTCACGGTCTGTTTGCCAGAACGGCGGATCTCTTCTTGAGTGATGACCTGAATAGGTGCCGACGACTCGGCCTCAACACGTTTGATGTTTGAGCCGGTCACTTCGATTTTTTCGGTTTTCTTTTCAGGGGCGGCCTGTGCGAATACGCTGCCGATGGAAAGTGCGCCAAAGGCACCAGCCGCAGTCAGTGCACATATCAGTGCGCGGGGTTTGAAGTTCTGCATAAATTACCTCTTGAGTGGAGATGATGGTATGACGTTAGTTGATGCGGATTACAAATTACTTCCCCGATTCGCTGCAGTGGAGCTATAGGGCCACGAAACGGAATGTGACAGTTCTTGAAAGATTCTAAAAAAGAGACCCGAGATTGTAGCTTTTTGCCAAAAATTGCGGTTGCAAGTCAGCGGCAACCTGCTGGATTGTTGCGAACTTACAACATAGCTGTTTCAGTGTCGTGGGTTGAGATGACCTAACCGACAAAAGAAAACGGGGGCCGAAGCCCCCGCTTTTATCTTGAGGTGAAGCTCAGCTTACTTGAAGCTGTATGTCACCGACACGTTGGCATTTGCGCCAAGCGGGTTGTGATACGACGGGTTAAATCCAAGCGTTGTTTGGTTCGGGTCATACGGTGCACGGCGGTTTTCGACGTTGCGAATCACCGCCGCCAACGTAAAGCCCTTAAAGCCCGCGTAGCTGGTGCCGATGTCGATGGTTGTCCATGAACGGACTTGGCAGCGGCCCAAGTAGGCCAATGTCAGCGAGGTCGACCCGAGGTAACAGCCAGAGGCGACGGTCGGATCGTTGTAATCCCAGCCGCCGGTGTAGTTGTAACGCACAAAACTTGACCAGTCGCCCTTGGCGTACGAAGCGGTTGCCGTACCACGCAGCTTCGGCGTCTCAAACAGGTAGAAGTTGCCCGCACCGTTCACATACGCGCCGCCCTTGGTCAACTGGTAATCGTAACGGATCATCCAAGTTGCCAGCGCGTTTAGCGTGACGCGACCACCACCCAAGCTAAAGCGGTGACGTACGTCCAAATCAACACCCTTGACGCGGGTTTCACCGAGGTTCAAGAAGCGACGAACCGTGGTCTCAACCGGGCCTGTACCGGGGATAGGCACGCCTGCTGCGGTGGTCAGGAACGAAGCTGGATTGGTGTTGCGCTGAACTTGTCCACCAATATAGCCGGGTGTAAATTCGTTATTGATCACCTGCTGGGCGCTAAAGCGGTCGATCTGGTTACGACGCCGAATTTCCCAAAGGTCAGCTTGCAACGATGTGCGATCCGACGGCGAAAAAATGAAGCCGTACGAGAAGCTCTTCGAACGCTCTGGTTCCAATCCGGTGGTTGGCAAGAAGATGCTCGCCACTGTACGACCGGTACAGTCGGTTGCGTCACCGCCTGGGAGTGGTGTTGAACCGTTCGGGCAGCGGACCGGATCGGTCACGGTGCTAAATGATTGGACGCGCGAGTTAGACGTTTGTGTCAACGACGGTGCGCGGAATGCCTCGCCGTAGTTTGCACGAACTGCCAAGGTATCGAGTGCTTTCCACTTCAGTCCAAACTTCGGTGTGGTTGAGCTTTCGTAATCGCTATAACGGTCGTGGCGAACGGCCAGTTGGGTCTCAACGTTCTTCAGCACAGGTGCCGACAACTCGGCGAAGAACGAGTTGACGGTGCGTGAAGCGCCAACGGTGGTCGATGCGATACCGACGTAGTTGCCAGCGACTTGCTCTGGATCGGAGACGATGTCAAACGATTCGCGGCGGAATTCGACACCAGCCGCCAGTGCTGCCATGCCGCCCGGCAATGAGAACAGCTCACGCGAACCCTTCAAATCGACGCTTGAAATTTCGGTCTTGCCGGTACCTGTGCGGTATGGATTCAATGCGGAAATGACAGCTGCGCTGTTTACACCGCCAAACCGATAGGTGCGGTTGTTAACCGCTGCGACGAGCGCCGGATAGTACAAGCGACCGTTGGCCGTTTCGGTGCGTTTCGTTTGACTAAACAAGTATGCGGTTTCGAAATCCCATCCGCCCCAAGTACCCGTCAGGCCGACCAAAACACGCGACGCGTCATTGACGGTCTTGGTGTAGGTCGTGCCCAAATCGGCGAAGCGATAGCGCAGGCCGACGGGGAATGCGTAGGGATTGTCGGGGTGGCCGACGGGTAGCGTCATCAAAAAGCTAAAGCGCTGGCCGGCGCGGTTAAACCAGATCGACCCGACGCCTGTCCCGTCTAGGGTCGGCGGGCTATCGACAAATTTGTTGATGGCGCGCGTAAAGCTTAGCTCGGCGGTGCCTTGCAAGGTCGCTGAAAAGTCCATGGTGCCTTTGACCAACATGCCGCCACGCTCAGCGCCAGACTGAATCTGGATGTAATCAAAGGCGTTTGCACGACAACCAGCGGTGGCCGATACGGTCAATGCCGCCGGGCAGCGCGGGTCGGTCGGAAGACCAACGTTGAACACGCCATTGCCGCGAACGGATTCGCGGTAGTAGTTGGGGATGATCGACAGGGTAGAAGTCAGCGCGTCGCGGCTGGCGAGGCGACGATAGTCGTTGTTTTCGACCGCATTTGGTTGACGATAGTCAACTGGTGTGCGGGAGAAATACTCACCGGAAAGCAAGACGTTGTAACGGTTTTTTGCGAGGTCGCCGAATCCCGCCGTTGCGTTTACGGTGTAGTTACGGAAAACGTTTTCGAGCGTGCTGCCGCCGGAAACGCTGATCTCAGCACCTTGATAGTCCTTACGCAGAATGAAGTTGATCACACCGGCAATGGCATCCGAGCCGTAAATTGCAGACGCGCCGTCCTTCAGGATCTCAATGCGTTCAATGGCCGAGAGGGGGATCGTATTCAGGTTGTACGCTTGGCCCTGGCCGGTGTTGGGGTCCGCGTTAGCCGCTGGTGCAACACGACGTCCGTTCAGCAACACCAATGTACCGATGGAACCGAGGCCACGCAGAGATGCGGACTGGGTTGAACGCGAAAAGCCGGAACCGCCGTTATAGTCCTGCAAATCGCCACCGCCCATGGCTGGGACGGCGCGCAACAATTCGGCGACTGTGGCGACGCCGCTACGCTCGATGTCCTCTTTTGTAAGGATTTGCACCACCGCCGGCGTCTCAGCATCAACACGTTTGATGTTAGACCCTGTTACTTCGATTTTTTCAGGCTTGGCGGGCGCAGGGGCGGTTTGGGCGTTAACGCCGAGCTGGGTTAACAGCCCAACCGAACCAAGCGCGACGCACATGATGCGTAACGTATTGTTTTTCATGGGTTTCCTTTATGGAAGAAGCGACTAAGGGAAAAGCTTTGGAATAAATGCTGGGGACAATGAACCGATGATCGAAATAGGAAATAGCCGCTCTTGGCTTTGCAAGAACGGCGAGAGGCGTTGCTACGATGCTAAGAGTGTAATCGCCTCGGCACAAAGAGTGGCCGTCCGTTGCGCGTGAGCATCCGATTAGCGGCACATTGTTGCAATTTCGCGACAATAGTGGCGTGCCCATGGCTTGTTTGCGACTGGTTGTGCCGACTGTTTCTCGCCCCCTTGTCACAGAATGCGCCAAAAATCCGTCATCTTTAAAGTCCCCCGGTGGTATACTTTTCAAGTGGGCTTCGGCCCATTTTTTGTTTCTTGCGTTTATGGGTGTTGCTTCAGCCGAAGCGGTGGGCTTCGCGTTGACCGGAAGGCCGCTGTCTTGCGCGCCTTCTTTTTTCCAAACACCGCCGATGTACAACCTTGGCGCAAGGGGCACGCGCAGAGGACTTGTAGATTGGCAAACCTAGAAAAAATCATCGATGACGCATTGAAGAGCTTCTCACTAGAGCTAGTCGAGATCGAGAGGGCTCCTCGCGGGCTGCTCAGAGTTTTTATTGACCGGCCGGAAGGCAAGGGCTTCGTCACGGTTGAGGACTGTAGCAAGGTAAGCAATCAGCTATCCCATGCGTTAACGGTCGAAAACGTAGATTACGAACGACTTGAAGTGTCTTCGCCGGGGCTTGATCGAGTGTTGAAGACGTGCAAGGATTTTTCGCGATTTCGCGGCCAACCGGTGCGGGTGCGGTTGAATACGATGGTTGAGAACCGCAAGCGCTTTGACGGCGTGATTTCCGCTGTCGAAGAAGATTCCGTGACGTTTCTGATTTCTGATGGAGAAGAGTTGGCGAAGCCGATCGGCAAGTCGGGAAAATCCAACAAAGTGACGGGCAAAACAGTGTCGGTCGCGAGCGACGGCGGAAAGACCGTGTGTGTGAAACTTGGCCAGATCGAAAAAGCGCGATTGATCCCACAGATATAGAAAAAAAGTAAACAACTGCGACTGTCCGCTAGCGGACTGGCGGATACGATGGAGATGTAAGAAAATGAGTCGAGAAATTTTGTTGCTGGTCGATGCCCTCGCGAGAGAGAAAAGTGTCCCAAGAGAGACCGTCTTTATTGCGCTGGAAATGGCGCTGGCATCAGCAACCAAACGAAAATTTGCCGATAAGGTGCTTCAAGAAGAAGCCGACGTTCGGGTTCAAATTGATCGGCTCACCGGCGAGTACGAGGCGTTTCGCCGCTGGACCGTGGTGCCCGACGAAGAGCACGAGGAACCAGCTCGTCAAATCGCCATTACAGACGCCCCTGAGCGCGGTGAAAACCTACAAATCGGCGACGTAATCGAAGAGCCGTTGGAGGCGGTTGATTTTGGTCGTATCGGCGCACAAACGGCGAAACAGGTAATCCTGCAAAAAATCCGCGATGCCGAGCGCGAACAGATCCTTCAGGATTTCTTGGCGCGAGACGAGCAACTGGTAACCGGCACGATCAAGCGGATGGAGCGCGGCAACGTGATTGTTGAATCCGGACGTATCGAAGCTTTGCTGCCAAAATCTGAGCTGATCCCCAAAGAGAATTTGCGTGTTGGCGACCGTGTGCGGGCTTTTCTCCTCAAGATCGACCGCAATTTGCGCGGGCCGCAATTAGTGCTCTCGCGCATCTCGCCGGAATTCATCAAGCTGCTGTTCGAGCTCGAAGTGCCTGAGATCGAGGAAGGACTGCTGGAAATCAAAGGCGCGGCGCGCGATCCCGGGCTGCGGGCGAAAATCGCCGTGAAGTCGAATGATCCGCGGGTAGATCCAATCGGCACCTGTGTTGGTATGCGCGGTTCGCGCGTCCAAGCCGTTACCGGCGAATTG
>JADCJC010000032.1 GCA_020247395.1 Rhodocyclaceae bacterium | reverse complement strand
TGCTGGCGAACAACAATTGATGGCGGTTCTCGCGCATTACCTTCACGCGCGTTTTCTCTGCAGCCTGTAGCTCAATATCAACTTGGTCGAGGCCGAAGTCTTGAAACAGGCACCACGTCATTGAGAAGTTACACTCAACATCTCGAAGCAGCGCGCTTGTTGCGCTACCACTGCGCGGTATGCCGATTGGATAGAACGGAAAATCTTTTGCCAGTCGCCGCGCGGCCTTTTCCGCCTCGTCATCGTCGTTTTCCGGATGCTGAATGAATACGCCGATGATTCCATTCTCAACGCACTCACGAAGCAGCTCTGAGGCGTCCTCAAGATTGTCGTTGATTGTGATCAAGGCGATCAATTCATACCGGCTGCTACTGCTTTGCATCCCCAGCGATGATTGGTTTGCAATGCGACGGATTGGTGAAAGACTGGCCGGCCGACCAAATTCCACGCTTGGCTGCAATGGCCTCCCATTCAGCACGCAGATAATCGACTTCCTTTGACTTGCCGGCAGGGCTGCCGATTCCCGGGCACCACATTGTGTGGCCGTTGGCCAGCATGGCCATTGCAACATCTGCGCCGGCATCGTATGTGGTAACTTGGGGCTTGAGGCGGCTTGTCCGTCCGTTCGACTCGAAGCGAACCTCCTTACCAGCAAGCTGCTTTTCGAGGGATGGGCGAATCTTGTCAAGATGTGCACTCGCGGTCAGCGCCGGAATACAGTCTTGCGAGTCGCAGACCTCGTCGGGCATTGCCACGCCCGCGAGTCGCACAGTAACGGGAGGGCTGTTCTTCATAAACAGACTAATGGTGAGATCGCTTTTAACCTCGATGACTTTAGTCTGCCCAACGAGTTGTGCTGCGTTTGCCGATAAGGTTGCCATCGACAAGAATAAGCACAATCCTGCTTTTGCTCGATACATATGTGGTCTCCTTTGATTGGAAACCATCTTACGCATTTGCCGCGAAATTCCTCTTCAGAAATCGATGCAAAACAATCGGATTAAGTTGCCGCGCGCGTTCTATCCCGCAGCCGATCGCGGCAGGATGGCACGATGCAATAGTGGCCCGACGACTACTGAAAAGTATCGCTGCCTGCGCCACCGCCGACATAGGAAAGCTCGTTCAACGTCATTTCTTCGGCTGTGGTGGTGTCTTCGATGATTTCGTCGTGTGTTTTCTCTGTGGCCATATTTTGTAAAAGTCCGTTGTTTGGACTTCCAAGATCGAACAACTCACGTCCGAGTCAAGAGGACTTACGGTTTTTCCGTACCGTGCTAATTTGGTTTGGTCGAAACGAGGAGATCTTGAATGGCCGATACAACGCAGCGCCAAACTATTAAAGCTCTACCACCGCGAGCAAAACGCGTTTTAGTGTCGTATCTGAATCTGCCAGCAGGCACGCGCCTTCCCATAGGCTGGTACGAATATCTCCGTAGCACCAATATGGACAAATGGCCTCGCGAGCGGCTGCAACAAGCCGCAGATGATGCGGGATTTATCGAATATATTGGCGGTCATCCGGTTGTTACACCGCTTGGGCATGAATGGGCCAAAAGCATGAACGACGCCAAATAGACAGGAGAAGATCTTGACCACTTCGAAAGTTACTCTCACATATGCCATTGCGATAAACATCACGCTGATGAACAGTGAGGCCTTCAAGAAATGAACATTCCACCGGTCTACCCCTTTTCGGATATCCCTGCTTGTGCGGAATTGCAGGCGGTTCTGAATTCGTTGTACAGAAAGACAAACTTAAACCACTGGCACAGTATTCGTGAGGCTGGCATTCGCGAATGCCGCGAGTCCATGATCGCGAGCGTTCGCGACCAATTAGAAGACAAAAAAGCCGGGCTGGCAGAAGAAATCGACGCACTCGTACCGGATATCCGCAAATCCACAAGAAGACTCGTAGACCCGCCGTGGGTGCAAGTCGCCTCCGCTGATACTGAGCCGGCACGGAAGCTGTCACGCGCGTATGTCTATTGGTCGTACTCGAACGATTTTTTAGGCCGGGGAAATGGCGTTTCCGGTTCTTCCATTGATCGACAGTTTGGCGAGCCGTTTCAATGCGATATTGAGGAAATCCAGTTCACATATCCGTGCATAGCTTGCGGACAGCCGGCCAACACCTCAGCTGCCGCGCTGTCCATGGATATCGACAACAGAGTGGACTTCAAGTTGTTTTGCCCGCATTGCAAGCATGAGGATGAGTTCCCGGAGTATTCAAACGCTAGATCGGCAGGGCGGTTTCAAATAATTAGTGCAACACAATATTGTGAAGTCTACAAAGGAATGTTGCGATGGAAAGCAAGTCGGGTTGTTACAAGACGATGAACCTATCGGTTCGAGAAGAGATCAGTCGGGGGTTGGCGAAGGGGTTGGATCAGGCCCAGATTGGGCGTTTGGTCGGCTTTGGGCGCTGTTCGATCAGCCGCGAGCGTCGACGACATGACGTGGCGGGCGTGGACTATCGTGCGTACTGGGCACAATCGCAAGCCGATGCAGCGGGTAAGCGGCGGGGACGCCCTCGCAAATTAGTCGAAGGCCCGTTGTGGGAGCAAGTTTGTCGCTACTTGCAAGCCGGGCTATCCCCTCAGCAAGTATCGCAAACACTAAAGCGCGAGTTTGCCGATAATCGGGACATGCAAGTCAGCCACGAAACAATCTATCAGGCGCTTTACGTACTGCCCCGCAACGCACTCAAAGCCGTGTTGGTGCAGGAGGGGTTACGGCAGCATCACGAGAGGCGGCGTCCACACAGCAAGCTGACTGTGCCTGCGTCCAAGGTGCGTCTTGTCGGTGGGGTGTCCATTGATGAGCGCCCCGCTGAAGTTGATACCCGTGAAGTACCGGGTCACTGGGAAGGTGATTTGATCAAAGGCGAGAAGAACCGCAGCGAGGTTGGTGTACTGCTGGAACGACAAACCCGGCGGGTCGTGCTGGCGCAGCTTGCAGACGCCAAGGCGGTCACCGTCCGCGAAGCCTTCGAAAAAGCATTTCGCATGACGCCTCCGGCGTTGCGGAAGACCTTGACCTACGATCAAGGTTCAGAAATGGCGGAGCATGCGCGCCTTGCAGCAAATATCAACATTCAGGTCTATTTTGCGGATGCGCATAGTCCTTGGCAAAAGGGTGCCATTGAGAACGCGAACGGCCTACTTCGGCAATACTTGCCGAAGGGAACGAGTCTGGCAAAGTACACGCAAGCGCAGCTCGATGAGATTGCTGAGAAACTCAACAATCGACCGCGAGAGTGCCTGGGCTGGAAAACACCAAACGAGGCGTGGGCAGCCATAGTTGAGCAGGTGTTGCACTAATTTCCTGAAACCGTCCAGTTATGCGTTGCAAGTGTCCGACGTGTACCGCAAAACGACTTTCCGCGGGTGACAGCAGGTTACCGCCCCGCTCCGCTGCCACATCTTTGCATCGCGCAAGCATGTGTCGTTTCGTTTCGTCAAGCTCAATCGCCAAGCAATCAGGACACCAAAGCCCACGAAGCAAGTTCCGCGAGGTCATTACAACTCGATGCCCCCGCATGCACTCGACGTTGAGGTCCTCGTTCACGCCTTTGTACTCTTTGGACAGCAAGCGTCCGCCTCGCGCGGCGATGCTTCGCTGTAACAGCCTGCGTCTTGACTTCAAGAACTCTGGCGTAAGCTTCATTCACCACCCCCTAACAATTGCGATCGCACTTAACTGCATACTTTTGTCGACTTAGATTGACCGCTGCGTAAGTGGTACGGCGTTGAGCTGCTCATTTTTTAGGCAATCGCGAAAAGTCGTCTCCATACGACGCCCCGCCTCGCGTCTGCTCGTTATATCGACACAGTTATCCAGAGATTTTGTGGATAAAACGCTCCTAGGTAATGCTTTTCCATGCGCTACGTCGGCATGTACGCGTTACCAGCATCGCTCCACTTCTTCGCTGCCTGCTTTGCCAAGTTGAACAGGGTGCTGATGACCGCTTCCGCCTTGTCGTTCGCGCCCTGCGCGCGATATAGATGGAACAGCGCAACTAGCACCAGTTGTTCAAGGTGTCCGTTCCTTTTTTTCCGTGCGGCATCGCCGATCTCGACGAGTCGGTCGCAGGCCCCTCTTTTCTTTCCATCAGCCGCGGCCGACATTGCCGTAAGCGCTTCAATCTCCAGATCGCTGGCACAGATCTTCGCGCTACGCTTGAGCCGGATCTCTTTCCGGGCAAGCTGTGCGCTGACAGAGTACCCGCCACTCGCTAGGTGCGCCGCGAGCAGGATTACGCCCTCTGGCTCAGATACAAACAATTGTGCCATGATGGCTTGGTCGAAGGCGCTCTTGCCGACCTCGAACCGTCCGGCAACAAAGCTATTCCAGAGCTCGCGCGTTTTCTGCATCATTTTGGCGTTCTGGGGCTGCCCCACGAGCGTGGGCTTCGTCGGCGCGGCTGTTTCCCCTAGTGAGTGCGGCCCGAGGAATACCGACGTGGCGCCTAGTGCCTGGTGTAGTCCGTGTTGTAAAGCAAAGGCTGCCATTGTTGCGGGAACGATAGGTATCGTTTCTCTCTGAGTGCGGCCGTCACGTCGGTCGGAATACCAAGTCGCTGCGGCTGTCTTATTGTTGACTCCGATCCGCTTGTACATCGCGTGCAGATAGACGCGAGCCGTTCCTTCCTTGTATCCGAGGCTCGCAGCGACCTCGCGTCCTCTTGTGCCGCGAGACAACAGTTCCAACATCGCGACCTCAGTGGGCTTCAAGTCATGAATTGTCTCTACTTTTTTTCTGGTCGCCACCGCTGTCTCCTTGATTGCTTAGTTGTTTGGGTTAGGCGTGATTGGTGAGGCTCGCGTCGTACCGTCTGCCGGCAATTGGGCTCGCGCCTTGGTGAGTTCTGCAGCAAAATCAAGCCGACGGTCTACTGGATTGAACTTTATGCCAAGTTGTTCGGCCTTTGTGACAACTTCTGTCCAAGATACTCGGTACTCTGGGATAAGCCAGTCGATGTCAGCCGTACCTTCGTCAACAGCTTTCGTGCGTCGTTCGTACTCTGCGCAATACCACTCAAGCAGTTTGTCCATGCTTCTCCCGCGCCTTGGCTAACCTCGCTATATGTCCGGCGTGTACCGCAACAGACTTCCAATACACCGCCATTGGCGCTTTGTGTGTGCGCCAGCACTTTTCTGCACGGGATCTCGCATCTGCGCGGATATCTAAGAGAAGCGCTCTGAGCGCGGCGCGCGAGTCTTCTGGTAACTTGCTGATGGCCTCGGCGCTCGGTAGGGCGATAAGCGGGTTTCGTACGTCTTGCCGCTTACTGCGGTCGGCGCTAATCGCGCTCATGCTGCGCCGCCCTCCACCCTACTGATAAACGCAAGCATGGGCTCCTCAAGGCTCGGTTCCCATGCGCTTGAGTCGAGTTCGGTTGCGTTGTCATAGTCGATCGTGCCATCAATCTCACGGCTAGCCGACATAATTGCGTCGCCTACTAAATAGAAAACGCACCCAAGTTCAGGGGCGTCAGTCTCGCCGTTTTTGAGGATAGCTTTAAGTCTGGATGTTGCGTCTGCGAAATTCATGTTTTACCTCGCCCTTCGGCGGCTAATCTGTTGGACTTGGCGGCTTGCCAATCGGGACAGGCCTTCGTGTGATTACGAAAGGTGTTACCTCTAACGGCTTTGCCACATACACAAATGTGCGTTTTCGTGGCGTGTTTCATGCTGGACCTTCGTTTGCCGTCCGATGTATATGCACCCATACCTCAGACAGCCATCGGCGCTTTGATGGCGTAATGGTGTTGATAGCCGACTAGGGTGAAGTCCGACGGCTCGATGCGGTCAATCCATGTCGGATCGAAGTCGCGCCCGTCGTATCGCGGTATGCGCGGATTAATCGCCAAACGTGGCGGCTGGTACTCTAAGCGATATAGTTGCTCGCGTACTTGATCAATGTGATTGACGTAGATGTGAGCGTCAGCCATGAAGTGCGTGAAGTGGCGAGCGGTGTAGCCGGTCAAGTGAGCCATGATTTCCAAGAACAACGAGGCGCTTGCGATGTTCATCGGAACCCCTAGAAAGAGGTCGCAGCTGCGCTGGTACATACACAGGTTGAGTTCCTTCTTTTCCACATTGACAAGGAACTGGTACATCACATGGCAAGGCGGTAACGCCATCTGGTCGAATTCGTCGGGGCGCCAAGCGTTGATGATGATGCGACGATCGGTGGGCCGCTTATGGATGGTGAGTAGCGCATTCATCACTTGGTCGATGGACGAGCCATCGGCACATTTCCAGTCGCGCCACTGGACGCCATAGACGCGTCCGAGATCGTCGACGCCCTCGCGGTTTGGGTTGGCCAGCCACGCTTGGTTTTCGTTGGCGTTCTGGTCCCAGAAGCCGCACCCGAGCTCGCGGAACTGTGCGGCCGAATCAGCGCCGCGCAGAAAACCTACCAATTCGCCGCACATGCTTTTGAAGGCCAGTTTTTTTGTGGTGATGGCGGGAAATCCTTGGGTAAGGTCAAATTTCAGCATCGCGCCAGGAATGGATATCGCATCAATGCCCGTGCGGTTGGCTTGACGTGTACCGGTTTCAAGAACTTCATTAAGCAAGTTGTGGTAATTCTTCATGTTTTCGTCTGTGGTTGATTGTTGAAAATGACGCTTTAAGCATCTCACCTAATGCATTCGTGTCAATAGGAGCTAACTTCTCTAGGTTGCCAAAGTCGCGTCCATCGCAATCCACCGCCGCTTTGCGCCGATGTTTTTCTCTTCAGCGCGGGGGTCTGAATGTGCGAGCCCATCTACCGCCCTTTGACCGGCTGGCTTCGCGATATCCGGCCGCGCGCAGACTTACGCCATTTTCTTCGGCCAATGTGTAGGTTACGAGCTGGCGATAGCCGCGTTTTAATGCCTCTCGCCGACACGCGCCTAAGAGCATCGAACAGGCATTCGGCATGCCAGCACTTGCGAGCCTGGTGATTTCAAACGTCTTTCCGTCGTCGAGCTTACGCGCGACAGGTCTGCCGACGATGGCAACATAGATTAATATCGCGATCGACCAGAGCACAATTGCCGATTTCGGGTCGTAGTCATCGAGCATCGCCCCTAATGCGAATATCGTTGTAAACAAAATAACGGACGCCAAAATGTTGTTCAGCCAATAGCTGACCGGCAGCGATAACTCTCCGCGCCAGTGCCGAACCAGGTAGTTCGCCTTGGGCGCACTTAGCGAAGCCTTGCCGATACTCGGGCGCTCGAAGGCTGGTGCTGCGGCTGGCTGTGCCACGCTGCGGTCGGGGAACTCAACAATAGTGTCTGCCCGCACCCAGTCAGGCAAGCCCTCATGCCAGACTAGGTCATCCGAATGGATGAGATTCGCCTCGACGTTTGTGATAAATTCTGCGTAGCTGATGGGGCCGCGGCGTGTACCCGCGGCGCTGTAAACAATCTGCGTTGTCGGATTCAGCACCATGATTGCCTCAGTTTTTGTGTAAGCCCGATTCTAAATACGACTTTGTGTCTTGACGTTTGTAAATAACTCCCACTGAATTGGTGATTTCGCGGAAAATCACCGCTGATAAAAATTACGGGGGCGCCTATGTTTTGTCATAAATGCGGACACAAGAATGTTGATGAAGCCGTATTCTGCACGAGTTGTGGCGCGCGGATCGCTGTGGCAGGCGTTGCTGCCGCACCGTCTCAACCCGCGCCTCAACCGGTGACGCCGCCGCCGCTACCTTCAAGCCCACGACCAATGGTCGAGCCGCCACCGCTACCAAACCCGCGCGCAACGATCAATCCGTACGAGCCGCCGATGTCGGCACCGCGGGGTACATACACTGCACACGCGGCCTACGCAGGATTCTGGCGACGATTTGCGGCGATGTTGGTCGACTTCATAGTTCTATTCATCGGCTATTTCGCGCTTGGTGTAGTGCTGGCGATGAATAACAGCAATGACAAGAATGCGCATGAATCGCTGGTCACGTTCCTTGGTTTCTTCGCCCAATGGGCCTATTTCGCCGGTATGGAGAGTTCAGACAAAGGCGGCACTCTCGGCAAGATATTGTTGGGAATAAAAGTTGTCGATCTATCGGGCAATAAAATAACGTTCGGGCGCGCTAGCGGACGCTACTTCGGCAAAATCATCTCGGGGTTGACCCTGGGTATCGGCTACTTGATGGCCGCATTCACCTCAACAAAGCAAACTTTGCACGATAAGATGGCCTCGTGTTTGGTCGTCACGAGGGACGCGACGCCTGAGTCAGTTCGCCAGCTCGATGCGCCAAAAGCCATGGGCGGCGGTACACTCACCGTGTTGATTCTTGCTTGCACATCAGTGCCGGTTCTGGGCATTCTCGCTGCCGTGGCAATCCCCGCATATCATGACTACACCGCAAAGGCGCAGGCATCCGAGGCCTATACGCTGCTAGGTGCGTTACGAAGCCAATTCATCGATACCGCTGGGTCACGGTCAACTGTTGCTGCCAGCTGTTCGATCAGTTTGTACCCCGCAGCGGAGAAGTCGGGCAAGTACGTGCGTGCGGTGACGATGTTTGTTCCGGGTCAAGGCTACGGCGATGGGTGCGCTTTTGAGGCGCGGTTTCGCGACACAGGCGTTCACACAAAGCTTGCTGGGCGCAGCGTGCGGATGATGTACGACGCCACCACGAGTAGCTGGTCGTGTGGCACAAATATTCCCACATCGGTTCAGAGCAAGTTGTGCACGGGCTCACTTGAATGAAGCGCGTCAGCACGCTTTGGTTTACTAAATCTGCGCGAGCGATTTATTGAATCGCCGCCCTCTGGCGACCAATGACTTTCCGCAGGCTGTCATCAAGGGCGAACGAAAGCGCCTCCCGCGCGCAAAGGCTCTTGGTATCACGCAGGGTGGATCTATCAATCCATTCGTTCGCCTCGAGTCGGCGGGTTAGCTGTGCTTTCACGCACGCATCTCGTGACGCCACGGCGATGTCTTCCGCCTCTACCGGTGCGTATTCGTAGGTCACAAAACCACAAACCGTGATGGCCACGAGAAGAACTGCCGCGCCAACCTTTAATGCTATTCCTACGTAAGCGCGAACATCCAACTGCTCTGCTTGTGCTCGGTTCATACGTCACTCCAGATTGGTCGTCTATGGATCGGCATAGTGCTATGACATCGTGCTCAGAGCAATTCCGACGCAATACGCCTCGCTACTTCGGTGTGTGGATAGCCTGAAATAGCGATTGCCTCTTCTGCCGTAGTATTGGTCACTCCAAATTGGGCTTTAAGCACAAGATACACACCTAATAGCACGTAGTGCTGGAAATCCTTATTGATGAGACACTCGCGTTCGACAAGAACGCGATCACCATCCGACAAAGCGGGGCCGGTGATTGTTACATTCGCCGCGAAGAAACGATCCATGACTTCACAATTTGTGCTGAAGCAGACTCTACCGCCAATCATAAATGCTACTAATCCGAAGTCGTCGAATCGAATGTTCTTATCGATCTCGCACAACACCACTTTGTGCGACAAACGGTCGAGACCGGCCCACTCGACAATCGGAATGCGAGCCTTCAGATTCCTTGGCATGGCTTGCGGTGCGCCTACGACTGGTTGTTTGAGTCCAAGCGGAAAGGTGCCGTACTCCTCTGCCGAGTATTCGCGAGCATCGTTACCCTCGCCGCGCGCGGCGACAAGCCGCTCAACGACGACCAAAAACGCATCAACCACAGCAGGGTCAAACGCGCTGCCGCGACCGCGCTTGATTTCCGCAACTGCCTCGTCGGTACGCCAGGCGTATTTGTAGGCGCGCGCGTGAGTGAGTGCATCAAACACGTCAGCGACTGAGGTGATGCGTGCAGCCAAAGGAATGCCTTCACCGGTTCTGCCGGCCGGATAACCTTCGCCATCCCAGCGCTCATGGTGGTTACCCGCGATTTGCGCGGCAATAACCATTAATGGGTGAGACATCCGCATCAGGATGTCCGCGCCGATCGCCGCGTGTTCCATCATGATGGTTCGCTCTGCGAACGTCAGGCTGCCCGGCTTTTGCATGATGTCGGGATGAATGCCTACCTTGCCGATGTCGTGAAGACGCGCGGCGATATCCAGATGCGCCGCAGTTTGCTCATCGTGGCCGAGTTCTAGCGCAATCAATCGCGTCATTGCACCTACACGATAGACGTGCGCGCCTGTATCGTCATCATGCAACTCACCGATAAGCGCCATGATTTCGATTGCTTCTACGGTCTCCGCATTCAGTGACGCGGCCTCATCCACTGTGTACTGGGACGCGATCTGGTCAATCATTCGATAAGCGTTGTCGATGTTCTGCCGCCGATAGAACCTGTATAGGTCGTGCTTGGATTGATCAGTGTCACGGCTGTCTATAAACGGCGCTTGCGTGATAGGTCTCTCCATGAAATCTCGTTTGGTGATGCGGCGTTTCGACAACGGCTGCGGGCATTGCTGACGGCGTTTGTGGCCGTTCACAATGCCGCGAGCTTAATCTAGAACGTAACGGTGGCGGTCAATCCGTCAGCGTAGCTGCCGACTGGTGACGACTGGCCGGCGGGAATTCGACCGCAAACGTTGTAGCCGCGCGCCGTCGTGTTAGGTGCCGCGGTGACAACGAATGGTGATCCGGATACCCAAGCCGTTCCGGCTCCAACCGCCGGACACCCCGCAAAGGCTGCGTTGCTGGTAGGCTGCAATACGCTGTAGTTCAAAAAGTTACCCCCAGACGCTAAGCGACGGGTACCACCCGAAAAATTTGAGCCGTTGTTGATATCGATTTTTGGAACCGCGCCTGTGGTGCAGGAAAGCTGGACTTGGCCAGGGGTAGACGCGTTTAGGTCGGTCGCAGCTGTTGGATCGTACAGGCCGAATGTCATGTTAGTCGCGGTCACAATACATGTGGCACCAATGCTGGCAGAAACGCTCAGCGTAGTTTGCGCTTGTGCGCTTTGGCTTGCGGCCAGAACTGCCAGAACTGCGGCGGCAGAAAGTACAGTTTTGTTGTTGAGAAGCTTAATCATTTGTGTCTCCTTGCTTGAACTCACGGGCGGTGCCCGTTTTTAGCTGGGCATCGACCAGCGGGCGCGAACGCCATCGACGCCAAGATGAGAAATCGTAGAAAGGACTTTTGCATAAATTCAGCAACAGGCTTGTTCGCAAGCATGGTGCCGTCTTCGTTGGCAGCATGAACGCGAAGCGCCTCGCCAAACCGGACACGCAAAGTCGGCGAAGGATGCTGGCAGGTCGATGTTCATAATCATGCTTAAGTAACTGCGCTGACGAAGTATGGTTCGAGGATGTCAAATTCTGCTCGATACGTCGGCATACGGTCGGTCAAATACCATCGACTGCAGGCGTTGTCTCTCACGTTTAAGGAGATCGTCGCGCCGCATACGCACCACGCGAGAACCATTTTCAAGAGCATCTTCAATGAACTGGAGCATCGCCGGGCGGTTCTCCGGCATGTAGCCTAACGCGCCGAGGATAGCGTCCGACTGGGCGGGATTGAGCGCTACAATGCAATGGTCGTCGTCCAACTGAAGTGACGAAAGGACTTGGCGCGCGTCTGTGGAATTAGGAGCCAGATTTTGCACAGCTAATGCCTCCCCGATCAGTCAGATAACAGACGCGCTTACCATCTACAAACCTGGTAATGCTGGGGTTTGCCGTCGTCTCAGAAATCAATTGAATCGTCGTCACTTGCACTTTGGATCGTTCGCCATTTGCCGACGCTGGAGTCGGCGATATACCCGTAATACCAATGCCGGTCGCGGTGGCGAACGTTAACGAGAGGAAGCCGATTTTGATCGATGCCGGAAGCTTTGACTTCATGTGTTGATGCTGGCCTTGGTTGAATGAGTTGTTGTCATTCTAGAAGCCGCCTCACCGCCGGAGCCATCGAAAATACACGTGAAATTGGCGGATTATCGGCCTTACTCACGTTGCGACCTCAATCGATGTTCGATGATGCCTATCGCGGGTCGTTTGGTGCCGAGGCGTGTAGCCCGCGTAAGCAGGATGGCTAACGACGCCCTTGAACGAACGCGGAAGCACATACGACGAAATTCGCTGATGTCGTAGATGCAGTCTGACCAAACTTTTGGGCTGGGGTAGCAATGGTAAACAAAATTCCGCTTGTGCTTCTGTGCTCATTACTCACGCTGCAGTGCGGTGCCGCGAGCTTTGACTGCGCCAAGGCCGCATCACTGCCCGAGATGACCATTTGCAATGATCCGGCGCTTTCAAAGTTGGACGATGAGCTTAGCGAAATCTATAAGCAAGCGAAGGCTAAAGCCACCGATCAGCGGGCGTTCCAACAGCAGACGCAGGCAGCATGGAAATGGAGAGAGAACAACTGCCAGACTCGGGAATGTCTCGCGAATTGGTACGCGCAAAGAAAACTGACCCTGCTACGGCTCGCCGGTTCGAACGCAGCGAACAAATGCCAAGGTAACGGTCCGGTTACAGCAACAGGCTTAGTTGTTCCTCAAACGCTAGCACTAGAACCGGACGGTCGCAAAAGTACCGTTTATCTACTAGTTACGGCCAACCCCATTTGCCTCTCGATTGAGCCACTTGAACCCACCGACAAGGGCGGAGCAAAAAATGTGATGCGTACAAGATTCCAGCTGGTCGGCTTCAACAACACTGCAATGTCGAAAACGATAGCGAAATATGTTTCGCAGAACGTTACTGTCACGGGTAATTTGAGTACTGACAATATTACTCAGTACTACGGTGTGACTGACGCGATAGATGTCAAATCTATTAGCGCGATGTGACAATTGGGGCACGACGCAGGGGCAACTGAAGACTGTGAAGCCGGACTTGTGCAAATCTTTTGATTGGTGACATCCCGACGAATCAATCTGCACTGAAGTTGGAAGACTTTACCGGAAACGGACGCGGGGACATCTTGGTGCGTGACAGTTCTACGGGCTTCGTTTCGGTGATAATCCTTGACGCCGTGGGTTTGACCCTGCCGCCATTCACGGGAGCACCAGATGACCCGAATGCCTCGTGTTCTAGTAGCTCGGTTCAAATTAAATCGACAACACTATCCCTCATCGCTACCGACCCATCATGGCAGTTCTATGATTCTGGCGACTTCAACGGGGACGGCATTTTCGATGTCGTTTGGAGGCGGCCGGATGGGACGCTTACTCTTTGGTTGATGAACGCCAACGGCGCATCACCTACTGTGATTGCAAATGCAGGTTCGAGTCCACAGGGGTTTGTGCCGGTTCAACCCTAGATGGCACTCAACTCGCGACGCCATCAGCGGACTATCTATTTGTTCAATTGAACGATCGCTATTGGGCAAATCGTAGGACGGCTTTGGGTGTGCGCCGTGCAAAGGCGGCGCTTTCTTGTGGGTGTAAGCCCCACCCGGCGAAATGCTCCAGCCGGAAGCAACCGGAGCAGTCATGGAGGTAACAAAATGGCTGAAGCCTTCGGGTAAAGAGTGTCACGAATTGGTGACAGCGCGAGTGTGCAGGCCGTAACGCGAGTGAATGCTGAGCAAGCCTCGAAAAGGACGATGTGCAGGCCGACCCGACGACCCTTTCGGGGAAGGCTGATACGAGTGGGTGTCAATGAGCAAGGTAGTAGGCCCAGTCGCTGCGCCGGGGTAGTGGCAACAGCATGTACACAAGGAAAGCGCGCGCAACACGGGAAACCCCACGTCGTGGCCAGGGATGGCCAACCGAACGCTCGTGAGAGCAGGTTCGGGCGCGGTGGGGTGGCGGAGAGGCCCGTAGTACCGTTGAAGCCGAGTAATACCGGTGGAGGGAAGGGGCCTTGGTTCAAGACAGACGCAAGACGTAGCGAGGACGTGGAGATTGGGTAACCTATCAACTCCGATTGGTGTTCAGAAACTGCAGATGGCGTTACACGCGAAAGCGAAGTCAGAAGCCGACTATCGTTTCTACGCGCTGTACGACAAGATTTACCGCAAGGACATTCTGGCTCATGCCTACGCCCAGTGCCGCTCGAACAAGGGTGCACCGGGTTTGGATGGACAGGACTTTGCGGATGTCGAAGCGTATGGCGTCGAGCGATGGTTGGCGGAACTGGCGCAGGCCCTCCGGGAGGAGCGCTATCGACCGGAACCAATACGAAGAGTGTTTATCCTAAATCCGGCAGTTACCCTGCCGCTGTAAGTTGGGCTGACGGTAGCCAAGGTGGCAGTGGGCGCGTGATTTTGGCCACCACGTATTCCAGAAATGTCTTCCATCGATCCGTAAAAGGCAACTGCTCCGCAATATCCCTG
>JADCJC010000031.1 GCA_020247395.1 Rhodocyclaceae bacterium | reverse complement strand
TCAGGTACGCGCAGACGGGCGCACGTCTAGGTTGAGTTGCACTAGGCCGATCAAGGCCTCGGCGGTATCGCGCATCGGCCGCACGCTGCCCGCCACGCGAGCCTGCAGCAGCGCGCCTTCATAGGCCGAGACGATCAGAGCCGCCAAGCTTCGCGATTTTGCTTCCGACAACCCTGAGCCGACCAGAACACTAACCAGCCGGGAACGAATGGCAGCGAAGCCCTGCGCCAGTGCATTCCGTATCTCTCCGTCGTCGGCGCTGGATTCCAGTGCAATAGTGGCCAGCGGGCAGCCGCGCTCGAAGCCGCTCTTCTCTAGACTTCGTTGTGCGCCCCCCAGCCAAACCCCCAGCGCTTGCACCGGGTCACGCGTGCGCTGGAACATATTGTCAAGTTCAACGCAGATCTGGCCGACGACGACATCGATGGCGCTCACCGCCAGTTCGGACTTGCCCCCCGGGAAGTGGTGGTACAGCACACCCTTTGGCGCGCCCGCGGCGACCAGCACGTCGGACAGGCCGGCACCATGGTAGCCGCGCGTACGTAGCACCTCAAGCATCGCGGCGATAAGCCGCTCGCGTGTACCGGGAAGAGAAGTTTCGCGGGTCATAACTTGCAAGTCTATAGACCGGTCGGTCTGGTGTCAACGGAGGAGTTTCAAGTCCGAGATGTCCTTCGAGTTGACTGTCAGCCGACGCGGATCGTGGCCAAGCTAACGCGTGGCCGCGCTGACGTTGCGATTACCAATGCGTCCACCAAGGTTGGCGGCGGTCAGTCTCGGAAGGAAGACGCTCGGCCTAGGTCGAGCTGCGACGGCTGACCAATCGGCATCGTCGCCGAACTGTCGGCGATGTAAACCGACACTACATCGTTCATGTGCCGAAGAATTACCACGGTGGGGAAACTTGTCCCCATCGCAGCCACGTTTGATGGGTATGGGGGCACGGCCACAGCCGCTAGTACAGAAATGGGGTGGGCGGATAAGGCGGATGAGGCCGGGTTTCTCGCCGGTTTCTCGCCGTCTTTCCCCACGCGTTCGCGGCAATGCGCGTAAAGATGGTGCCCACAGTCTGATTTGAACAGACGACCTACCGCTTACAAGGCGGTTGCTCTACCCCTGAGCTATGCGGGCCGAAAAACCGTTATTTTACCGGTTTCCCGATACCCGATGGCAAACCTGCGTTTGGCGAATCTTCCAGATCAGCCATCGAACGCACATAGCCCATCTGTCGAAGCTTGATCGTGTAGGGTTGCATGCTTGGGCGTCCATCCAGAGACACTTCGGTCTCATAAAGTGCGACGGTGAACGGGCCAGGGTCCCGGTTATCCGTACGATTCGCCACTAATTCTGTTATCGGTTTGGCGCGCCATTTCACTTGCACGTCACCGAGCTGTGTCTGGCCTTCGGGTTGCTGCATGGGGTTGACGGTTTTCATAAACTCCATCGCGTTGAGTTCTGCGGCGGCCCGCGCATTGCTTTGCTCAATCCGCACCAGCCCATCGAAACTAGCGTTGATCCACGAAAACAAGACCAGCCCTGCGGTGCTCAACAACACAAGCGCCACAATAGCCTCAAGCAATGTGAAGCCGCTGGCATCAGACCGTGGTAGCCGATTTGCGGGGTCCGAACTCATCCTGTCGTCACCGTCGGGCGACACGTCGGCGCAGCTAACTGGTAATTGCGGCGTTCACCGCCGGCAGATACTACAGTGAGACGTCCGCCTTCGCACCAGCCGCTGAAGCGATACAAGATCGGGTTAGCGACCTCAACCCGCCACCCCTCGGGAAGGGTTGTAAGCCGCTTTTCAGCCGAACCACTGTCGAGTTGGAAGGGCGATCCCGACACAAAGACTTGATAAGGTAAATCCGCCAACTCGCGCTCAACCCCAGCCCACTGGTTCCTGACGGAAAAACTTTCCAAGAAACGAGAAAAATTCGGCAATGCGATGCCTGCCATGACACCGATGAGCGCCAGCACAACCAGCATTTCCAAGAGTGTAAAGCCGCGAGGTTGCATGAATAGATAACTTCGCATCACGAAAGCGTTTTTGGGGGTGACATGAACTTATACGAATTGTCCCAGGAAGCAATAGTCGCCAGCTCCAATACGCTGTAACTGCTTGAGTTTACATACTTTTTCTCACATAAATCCGTTGCGCAACAACACGGACGTTGTGCCCGAACTGAAACCGATACAACGCTGCTGACCCAGTTCAAACCATTTGCGCTACGCAGGGTGTGCCGTTGCGCCTCGGTTTGCGCCACAAGTTGCAGTTGTCGTCGGCCCGCGCGAAGCCGGGGGGATCCAACGACCCACCACGCACCGATTGGGGCAGGAGCGCTGCCGCGCTAGCTGACTGCTTTCCAATATCCCGCTCGATCACTTCCCAGCCGAACAAAATCTTCTGTGCGCCAAACGGTCGGAGTAGTGAACGCCCTCGAATAAATCCGTACCCGTACTTTAAGCATGTCATGCCGGCGAAGGCCGGGACCCAGTTGGATTTTTCGAGTAGCTGCGCGAACTTGGGCCCCGGCCTTCGCCGGGGAGACACTTTCCGGATTGCCGCTCAATTCGCCAATTAGTTTGTCAACAAGAGGGAATTTTTCTTAAGGTAGTACCATGACAGTCAGGTCCGTCTTACTCGCCGTGATGTTGATAGGCTTTGCGTGATGCCAAAAGTTATCACACAGAGCCCACTCTGCATATCACTTGAAGCTTGTAAAGTGCATTTGATATGTTTATGCTTCATTTGATTGGAGGAACCTCAGCGTGCTTCGATTCCGGCTGAAAGAACTAATTGCCGAACGAGAGTTCGCTCAGGGTCGCGTCATTACGCTTGTCGAAATTGCTGAGGTGACCGGGATCCACCGCATGACGCTCTCCAAGCTAGCGAATCATCGCGGCTACAATCCAACAGCCGACGTGCTGGACAAACTCTGCGCGTACTTCAGTTGTCGCATAGATCAACTAGTCGAGCACATTCCGCCCCCCAGCGAATGACGCCCGTACGGAGATTCCGGCGCAGAAAGGGAGCAGAACGAGTGCAAGGTCGCACCTTGTCGGCATAGTTGCTGAAATAACTAACTTCTGTAAAGTGGCGCGATGCCTCCGCAGCCCGAACAACTCGCTCGTATCGACATCGACAAACTGCTGATCGCCGCGGGTTGGCAAGTGTTCGATTTGAAAGATGCAAACATCCACGCCTCGCGCGGCGTGGCGATTCGCGAATTCCCGTTGAACGCAGGCTTCGGCTTTGCCGACTATCTGCTTTATATCGATGGCAAAGCCGCAGGCGTGATCGAGGCGAAAAAGCAGGGCGCAACACTGACTGGCGTCGAATTGCAAAGCGGCAAGTACGCGCAAGGCCTGCCGCCTTCACTCCCCGCGTGGCGGCGTCCACTCCCGTTTCTGTACGAAACAACTGGCGTGGAAACCCACTTCACAAACGGCTTCGACCCCGTGCCGCGTGCGCGCAACGTATTTGCGTTTCACCAGCCAGAAACCCTGGCTGAGTGGCTTGCGCACGTCCACACCGGTACCGCAATCTCTACTGGCGACGGCGCTGCGCCCGCTGCAAACGCCCCCGACGCCACCTTCCTCGCGCGCATGCAACACATGCCGCCGTTACCACCGAGGCAACTTGCCGATCTGTGGCCCGCGCAAATCACGGCCATTACCAATCTTGAAAAGTCTCTTGCGGAGAACAAGCCGCGTGCGCTCATCCAAATGGCTACTGGCAGTGGCAAGACCTACACCGCCATCAGCTTCATCTACCGCCTGATTAAGTTCGCTGGTGCCAAGCGCATCTTGTTTCTCGTCGATCGTGGCAACCTCGGCCGCCAGACCAAGAAAGAGTTTGACCAATACGAATCGCCGTACAACAACTACAAGTTCGGTGAGGAATACATCGTCCAGCATTTGTCGTCGAACAACCTCGACACCACTGCGCGCGTGACGATCTGCACCATCCAGCGCATGTACTCCATGCTCAAAGGCCGTGAGCTGGCGGCTGAGGATGACGAAGTCTCGGCTGATGGCGTAGCGCAGCTTTTCAAGGAGCCTGACCCAATCGAATACAACCCGCGCGTGCCGATTGAGTCTTTCGACATCATCATTACCGACGAAGCGCACCGCTCGATCTACAACCTGTGGCGGCAAGTGCTTGAGTATTTCGATGCCTACTTGATCGGCTTAACCGCCACGCCGAGCAAACAAACCTTCGGCTTCTTTAACAAAAACCTCGTGATGGAATACGGCCACGAGCAGGCGGTGGCCGATGGCGTGAACGTGAACTACGACGTGTATCGCATCAAAACCGAAGTGACCGAGGCGGGCAGCAAGGTGCAGGCGGGCTACTCAGTGGGCTATCGCGACCGCGCCACGCGCAAAACGCGCTGGGAGCAACTCGACGAAGACTTTGAGTACGAGCCAAACGAACTCGACCGCGCGGTGCAAACGCCGGACCAAATCCGTACCGTCATCCGCACCTTCCGCGACAAACTGTTTACCGAGATCTTCGCCGGCCGCACGGATGTGCCCAAGACGCTCTTCTTTGCTAAAGACGATAACCACGCCGAGAAGATTGTCGAAATCCTGCGCGAAGAATTCGGTAAGGGAAATGACTTCGCGCAAAAGATCACCTATCGCACACAGGGTGACCCCGAGGCGCTCATCAAAGCATTCCGCAATAGCTACTTCCCCCGTGTAGCGGTAACGGTGGACATGATCGCCACGGGTACAGACATCAAGCCCGTGGAGATTGTGGTGTTCATGCGCTCGGTGAAATCGCGCAACTTCTTCGAGCAAATGAAAGGCCGAGGCGTGCGCGTTATTAACCCGGATGATCTACGCGCCGTGACACCCGACGCCAAAGCCAAAGACCACTTTGTGATTGTGGACTGCGTAGGTGTGTGCGAACGCGACATGACCGATTCGCGGCCGATGGACCAAAAGAAGTCGGTACCGTTCGATAAGCTCTTGCAAGCGGTAGCGCTCGGCAACACCGAGCCTGATGTGCTTTCAAGTGTTGCCGCCAGACTTTCACGGCTCGACCGCGACCTCGATGACGCCGCGAAGAGCAAGATCATCAATGCCTCCGGCGGCTACACACTCAACGACCTCAGCCGCCGCATCGTCGACGCCCTCAACCCCGACCGCGAATCTGCATTATTTCTGCCCGCATTCCGCTCAGGTGAAAATAGTGAAACTGTCGCCCCGGCGGAGGCCGGGGCCCAATTTCCGTCTCAGGACTCAAACGCGGATGTGAGCGAAAACGGTGAGCCTGTCGCACCGACGCAGGTCGGTGCCCAAGTTTTTTCGCCATACGCAAGCATCGCAACGGAGGCGGTCAAACCCCTCTTCGACCCCACCCTCCGCAACCTCATCCTCGAACTCAAAAAACAAAACGAACAAGTCATCGACGAAGTCACCCAAGACCAACTCCTCGAAGCAGGCTTTTCCGAAGCTGCACGCGAGCGCGCCAAAGGCATCGTGACTTCATTTGAGCAATTCATCCAAGATCACAAAGACGAAATCATCGCTTTACAGATTTTGTATAACCGCCCCACCAAAGCCCCACTACGATTTGAAGACCTCAAAGCCCTAGCCGATGCCGTACACGCGCCGCCGCGCCTGTGGAGCGAGAGCCAACTATGGCAAGCCTATGCGGCGCTCGACAAAACCAAAGTCAAAGGTGCCAGCGCAAAACGCATCCTCACCGACCTTGTTTCACTCGTGCGCTACGCCATGCACCAAGAGAATGAACTCGTTCCTTACCCAGAGCGTGTACACGCCAACTTCAACGCGTGGATGGCGCAACAGAATCAGTCACCACCAAAAATAGGTAGTCCCCCCGGCGAAGGCCGGGGTCCAAGTTCGTCTTCATCTGTCTCTCAACGCTTCACCCCCGAACAAACCCACTGGCTAGAAATGATCCGCGACCACATCGCCGCAAACCTCGGTATTGAAAAGGAAGATTTTGAATACGCACCTTTCGCGCAGCACGGAGGCATGGGCAAGGTGTACCAGTTGTTTGGGAACGATTTGCCGAAGGTGCTTGAGGAATTGAATAGGGAGCTAGCGGCGTGACCACCCTTTCAAACGCAGCAACTACGCCGAACATTTTTGTAAAGTTATCCGACGTCGCTGAACTGATTCGCGGCGTAACGTATAAGAAAGAGCAAGCACGCGAGACTCCTGGACCAGGTTATCTGCCAGTCTTGCGTGCGAACAACATTCAAGACTCGACGCTGAATGTCGAATCGGAGCTGGTCTATGTGCCTGAAGATAACGTAGGCAGTGCGCAACGCCTTCGAGCTGGGGACATCGTGGTTGCGATGTCAAGTGGAAGCAAGCACCTGGTTGGAAAGTCAGCGATCGTCCTGCGTTCATGGAACGGTTCTTTTGGCGCATTCTGTGCGGCGATTAGGCCGAGGGTTTCCATTGATGCTAGGTATCTAGCTGCTTACCTGCAATCCCCCGGCTATTGGAGAGTTATTCGCGAGAAAGCGCTTGGCGTAAACATCAATAATCTTCGACGCGGAGACTTGGAGGCGCTCGACGTCCCGCTCCCTCCTCTTCAAGCGCAGCAAGAAATTGCTGCTGAAATCGACAAGCAATTCTCCCGCCTCGATGAAGCCGTCGCCAACCTAAAGCGCGTCAAGGCCAACCTCAAACGTTACAAAGCCGCCGTCCTCAAAGCCGCCGTCGAAGGCCGCTTGGTTCCCACAGAAGCTGAACTCGCCCGCAAAGAAGGACGCGACTACGAGACGGGCGAGCAGTTGCTCCAAAGCATCCTAAAAACACGGCGCAAAGAGTCGAAAGGAAAAAGCAAGTACACAGAATCTGCAGCGAGCCAGGTTGCGCAACATGATCCGCTCCCGACGGGCTGGGCCGTAGCAACCATCGGCGAGTGTTTTCACGTCGCTGTTGGTGCGACGCCGAGCAGGAAGGAACCAGCGTACTGGGGTGGGGATATCCCGTGGGTCAGTTCTAGTGAAGTTCAGTTCGGCCGTGTCAAGGACACTAGAGAGAAAATCTCCCGCCTTGGCCACGAAAATAGCAGCACGCAATTGAATCCCGCGGGAAGCGTATTGATTGGAATGATTGGGCAAGGTCGTACGAGAGGTCAGTCCGCCATCTTGGAGATCGACGCAACCAACAACCAAAACTGCGCGGCAATTTGGGTTTCCAAAACGCGGGTTTTGCCAGAGTATGTTTTCTATTGGCTATGGCATCGTTATTCAGAAACTCGCGGGGAGGGTTCTGGTAACAACCAGCAAGCCCTGAACAAACAGCTAGTCGAGAGAATTCCGTTGCCGCTTCCGCCCCTTGCTGAGCAGAGGCGAATGGTTTCGGAGGTAGAGCGTTTGTTTTCGATTGCTCAGTTCAGCGAGCGACTGGTGGACGCGAATTTAGCCAGAACTAATGTACTTCACAGTGCCGTCCTAGGACGTGCGTTCAGCTCGGTTGCGGCGAGATAGTGTTTTCTGAACGCGAGGACTTGGCCAGAAGAGAATGCGCTTAGGACTTTGGTTTCAAGATCTTGGGGGTGAAGATGGTCGATTTTGGTAGCTTGGTTGGTACGAGTGGTGATGTGACGGTATATGACCTTGAAAAGCTTTTTGCAACGCTAGACGTTAAGAGCACCCATACGGAACCGCGTTTGGCGCAACGAGAGGCAATGCAGCAAATCACGGCGCGGAATGAAGAGCGCGACCTTGTGCTCAAGATAAGCACCGGGGCGGGCAAAACTACTGTTGGCTTGCTCTACTTGCTGGGATACGCCAAGAAATTCAAAGAGCCTGTTGTATACCTGTGTCCAACCACTCAATTGGTGGAGCAAGTTTTAGAAGAAGCCGGTCGGCTCGGCATTCTGGCGGTCGCCTATCCTGCTGGAGAAACCTATCCAGACGCGTCCGCAATGCGAGGCCGAGCCATTCTTGTGTGCACCTACGAGAAGATGTTCAACGCAAAGTCGACATTTAATCGTAGTGACGTTCAGCTTTTGCCATGCGCGCTGGTACTAGATGACGCCCATGCCGGGGCGGAAAATGTCCGTAAGCAGTTCACCCTGCGAATTAGTGGTGACGCGTTTACCGCGTTGAAGGAAGTACTGGCAGCAAGATGTAAAGCGTATCACCCAACCAAGTGGTCTGATGTGGAGTTTGCTGATCCATTGACTACGCTCGAGGTGCCTCACTGGATATGGTCTGATTTGGCTTCTGACATTCGCTTGGCCCTACACGAGTTTTCAGAAGAAAGGGACTTTCTGTTTGTTTGGCCCTATTTAGAGTCAATTCTTCCCCTTTGCCGTTGTGTCGTCAGCGGCTCCGTCGCGGAGATAGCCCCTGAAATACTGCCAACGTCGCTTGTTCGTCCGTTTCACCAAGCTAAACATCGTCTGTTTATGTCCGCCACTCTTGCTGACGACTCGCTACTCACCAGAGAATTGGGGGTAGACGCAAGTGCCACAACAAATCCGATCCTTCCTCCGTCGGATAAAGGGCTGGGCGAGCGCATGATCCTAGCGCCGTCCTTGATAGATCCCGATCTAGATCGCGGATTTGTAATCCGGCTGTGCACTGAGTTAGCAAAGACTTATAAGGTTGTGGTGCTAACTTCTAGCGAACTTCTCGCAACCGACTGGGTCGACGCAGGCGCGAAGTTTTATGTCGGCGATACTTTTTCTGAAGGCGTGCAAAAACTTCGTGATTCGAGCTCCGGAGTCAATTTCGCAGTTTTTGCTCAGCGGTATGATGGTGTTGATCTTCCGGATGATGCATGTCGCATCCTGGTGATTGATGGTATTCCACACGGCGAAAGCCTAATTGATCGCGCTGATGCTCAAATGGTGTTTACGCCAGGGGGCGTTCGAAATCGCACCGTGTTTCGTATCGAGCAGGGTATGGGCCGCCCCGTCCGCTCTCACGCAGATTACGCGGTCGTTTTGTTGGTCGGCGCCGATATAACTTCATACGTCGGGCGGAATGACGTGCTTAGTGCTATGACCGCAGACACTAAGAATCAGATTGAGCTATCCATTGAGCTGGCTGAGTTGGTCCGCCGCTCAAACCCAGAGAACCCAGAGCTTGCGGTTAGACACGTCGTGGAACAGTGTCTAGGCCGTGACGCAGGCTGGAAGGATTTCTACGCAAAGAAAGTGCGCGATGTTGCAAGGCCAATTAAGACAGTGGACTCCGCACGCATCAACTTTGCCAACGAGGAGAGAGCGTCCTACGTGCTTGCGATGAACAACAATGCCATGGACGCTGTGCAACAGCTACGAGCAGCTATTAATGCAGCGGGCATTTCCGGTGAAGAACGCGGCGTCGTGCTGCAGCGTCTTTCGCGAATCGCTTACCAGACGGATCCAGGCGAAGCACTGCGTATACAACAGGCGGCGCGTGCTGACTGCAGCAGCGCCGCCATACCTCCTGATGCGCCTCGTAAGCCATCATCACCTGGCGCGAAAACTGTCGCAGAAAAATTCTGCGCCTGGTTTGGAAGGTTTTCCACAGCGAACGCGGCGGTTATAGAAGCGAAGAAAATTGCGGACAGCATTGATCTTGATGGCAAACCGCGTACGGTTGAACGAGCAATTCGGAGTTTAGGTGAGGCACTGGGAGCAGACTCGTCAATGCCGGAGCAGGAGTTCAGTGCTGGTCCCGACAATTTATGGTTTTGGGGCGCCCGTTGCTTTGTTATTGAGGTAAAGAATGAAAACCAAAATACTCTTCACAAGACTGATTCGGGCCAGTTGCACGATAGCCTCCAGTGGGCACGAGAAAATTATCCCGAATGGGCGGATCGAATTTCTCCAATCACAGTTGCCAAAGTGCAGATCGCAGATAACGATGCGCACTACCCAGATGATGTGAGAGTGTTGGGGGTTGAGGGGTGCAGGGCGTTAGGTACTGCCCTGCACCAGCTCTGCCAAAAGATGGCGATGCAAGGTCCAGTGTTTCTCACTCCGGCGAATGTGCTCAGCGAAATGACGGCTTTCGGCTTGACTCCGGAACAGCTTTTGTCGCGACACACGTCGCGCATCCAATAGCGGCCTTTGTACGGAGGCGGCCTATAGAACGGGTCAGGTTCGTCTTTTCAAAAGTCCGCATCTAGCGGGCCGTTCCAGCCACTTTCGCCCCGAAACGCCCGTCAATAAAGGATTTTTGATTGCCAGCTAATGCTCCACGGCTGCAGCTGTTCATTTTTTCGATATGTTCAACTTTCGTGAACACAAGTAAAACTTGAACATTTTGATGTGTTTGTTCATAATAAACGCCTGTTCACAAAAAGTGAACAAGCGAGGAATATGAACAAATGAACGAAACTAACTTAATCGCTGACGCGATGGCCGTTCTAACGCCACTTGGCTTAAAGGCGACCGTGCAAAAGGGAAACCTCCGCGCGAAAGCACGGGAGGTGGATGCGTTTGCACGCATTGCGAAAGGCAAGACGCAAATCGATATTGCGATCGAAGCCAAACGCACCGTCACGCCCGCGACGCTCGGTGCAATCCTCGCGCAGACCAAAGCACAGACCACCGCGCACGGCAAGCCTGTCGTTTTGGTGACTGACTACGTCACGCCGCCAATGGCAGAGCGGCTTCGCGAGGCTGGTCAGCAATTTATTGATATCGCGGGCAATGCATATCTGGAAGCGCCGGGATGGCTGGTCTATGTGGTCGGCCGTAAAGCAGTGCCGACCGGTGCGCCCGCGCACGCGGCGAAAGCCGGTACGCCTGCGGGACTAAAGGTTTTGTTCGCCCTGCTGTGCGACCCAGAGTTGATTGATCGGCCGCAACGTGACATTGCGTTAGAAGCGAATGTTGCTCTGGGTGCGATACCCAGCGTGCTAAATGATCTGCGCGACCAAGGCCATGTGTTGGTCATGCCCGGAACTCGGCGGCTAAATGTCACCAAGCGATTGCTCGATGAGTGGGCCATGGCCTACGCAAGAATCATGCGGCCCAAGACTCTGGCGGCAGCCTATAACGCGCCAACCATTGCCGACTGGAAAGCGTGGGCAATGGATCCGGACGGAATGTGGTGGGGCGGTGAGCCCGCTGCGGCAATCATGACCAATTACCTTCGGCCAGGCGTGCTGACCATCTATACCGAAAAGCTGCCCGCAAAGTTCATCCATGAACACCGATTGACCAAGGCACCAAACGATCACCGCGGGAGGGTGGAAGCGATGGTTGAAATCAGAAAACCATTCTGGGGTACTCCCCTTCAACAGCAGCACGACATCATGGCCGGGCCAGCCGTGACCGTGCCGCCGGTATTGGTGTACGCAGACCTGCTCGCCACGGGCGATGCGCGATGCATTGAAACAGCAGAAATTTTGTATGCCAAAACCATCGCTCCCATACACACGCCTCGCTGAGCTCGCAGACCTTGCGCTGCACGCAAAAGCGATCGCTGGCGTCCAGCGCGCGGCTGAAGGGCTAGACGTCGAATTGCTCATCGTCGGCGCCTTTGCGCGCGATTTGCATCTGCGATACGGGTATGACTTGGTGCCACTCCGTCAAACAGAAGACATCGATATCGCACTAGCAGTCCCAAGCTGGGAGGCGTTTGCAGCACTACGAGAACGACTGGTAAACGACTTTGGATTCGCAGAGGTCCCGGGGATCCAACATCAGTTGCGATTCGCACAAGGCGACTTTAAGTTGCCTATTGATATCGTTCCGTTTGGCGGACTGGAGCGGCCAGACCGGACTATTGCGTGGCCGCCCGCTGGTGACGAGGTCATGGATGTGTTCGGCTTTCGCGAGGCGCGTTCGAACGCCATCATGATGACGTTGCCCGAGGATGTCACCGTTAACGTTGTGTCACTCGCGGCGCTGGCTGTTCTGAAGCTAACGGCGTGGCAGGCGCGTCACTACGCCGCGCCGCGAAAAGACGCCTACGACTTGCAGTTCATCGCCAAGCACTATCTTGATGCCGGGAATCGTGACCGGCTATGGGAACAATTTTCCAGTTGGGCAGATGCAGAAGATGATTACGAAATTGCCGGCGCTCGAATGCTGGGCAATGACATTGGTGCGCTGCTGGATGGGGTGGGCCGTGACAGAATCGCAGCATTGTTATTGAGCCAGACCAGCGAAGACACCAATGGGGTGCTCGCACTGGAAATGAATCGCAACGACCCAGAACGTGCCATGGAAAGTTTGCGCGCTATACGGGCAGGGCTCTTAGAAAGTAAAACGAAATGAATTCTGCAACCATCGTTCAAAAACTCTGGAACTACTGCAACGTCTTGCGTGATGACGGCATGAGCTATGGCGACTACGTTGAACAACTGACGTACTTGCTGTTCCTAAAGATGGCGGATGAGCGCAGCCAGCCACCGTACAGCCAACCTAGCATGATTCCGAAGAAGTACGCTTGGCCGACATTGCTTGAGAAGGATGGCGACGAACTCTTTGAGCACTATCGCCATGCGCTCGAAGAGCTGGGCAAAGAGAAGGGCACGCTAGGGCTGATCTTCACCAAGGCACAAAATAAGTTTCAAGACCCCGCCAAGTTGCGCCGCCTCATCGTTGACTTAATTGGCGGAGAGAACTGGTCCGCGATGGGCGCGGATGTGAAGGGTGATGCGTATGAGGGCTTGCTAGAGAAGAACGCTCAGGACACGAAATCCGGGGCGGGGCAGTACTTCACGCCGCGCGCCTTGATCAAAGCGATGGTTGATGCGGTCGCGCCGAAGCCAGGCGAAACGATCTGTGACCCGGCGTGCGGCACTGCGGGTTTCTTATTGGCCGCGCATGATTTCTTGGTGGCAAACAATAGCAATCTCACCAAAGCCGAAAAGAAACACCTGAAAGAACACGCCATGCGCGGATGGGAGCTTGTGCAGAGTACCGCGCGCCTCGCCGCCATGAATTTGATGCTGCACGGTATCGGCTCGGATACGAATGTTCCGGTGGCGGTCTCTGATGCGCTGGCGAGCGATCCAGGCGACCGCTTCGATATCGTTTTGGCGAATCCGCCATTCGGCAAGAAGAGCAGCACCATGATCGTTGGTGACGACGGCAAGACGACGAGCGAAAAGGACATCATCGAGCGCGATGACTTCTGGGCGACGACGTCGAACAAGCAGCTTAATTTTGTTCAGCACATTAAGACGCTACTCAAGATCAACGGTCGCGCGGCAGTTGTGTTGCCGGATAACGTGTTGTTTGAAGGCGGTGCGGGCGAGACTATTCGCAAGAAACTGTTGCACGAGTGCGATGTGCACACGTTGCTCAGGTTGCCGACGGGGCTGTTTTATGCCCAGGGTGTGAAGGCGAATGTGGTGTTCTTTGACAGAAAGCCTGCATCCGAAACGCCGTTGACCAAGAAGCTGTGGATTTACGATCTGCGGACCAACAAACATTTCACGCTCAAGACGAATCCGCTCAAGCGCGAAGACTTGGATGAATTCGTCACGCTCTACAACCCCGCGAACCGCCATCAACGCACCGAGACGTGGAGTGAAACAAACCCTGAAGGACGCTGGCGCGCCTACACTTATGATGAGCTAGTTGCGCGAGACAAAGCGAGTTTGGATATCTTTTGGTTGAAGGACGAAAGCCTTGCGGACTCCGATAACTTGCCCCCGCCTGACGTGATCGCGCAAGAGATTGTCGAAGACCTAGAGGCTGCCCTGGAGCAGTTTCGATTGATCGCGGCGGATTTGGGTGAAGGCTTTGCAAATCAAGAGCTGGTTTAAATCTGGTGGCACCGTAGCGGAAATCATGCAATTGCGGCTGGCGCCGCGAGGCCCACTTTGGGCCCGATGGGCCCCGCCCATAAATGAAAAAGGCTTACTCACGTAAGCCGTTGATTTCATTGGTGCCCGAAATAGGAGTCGAACCTACGACCTTCGCATTACGAATGCGCTGCTCTACCAACTGAGCTATTCGGGCACTGTGAAGCAAAATTTTAGCACCGTTCTCGGCAATCACTGTCGAGTTGCCCAGCAGCGACATCTTCGGCCAAGATGGGTCACCGATTCTCGCGGTGACTCCTTTATCGCGGTGCTTCAACGCTATTGCCGCGGTTTGTCGGCGCATAGGTAACTTCAATCTGAAGTTGAGACTTCACCGCTAGGCCAAACCGCGTGCCTGGGGCAAATCGGACGCGAGCAAAATCCCGCTGCGCAGCCGAGTCAAAAATACCGGGCGGGACCGCATTGACGATCTCCACCTCATCCACCGTACCGAATTCACTGACAAACAGGCGCAGAACAACGGTTCCAGATTGCCCAAGCGCTTCCGGCGGATACTCGAGTTGGACCTCCTCAATCGGCACCGGTGGTCTTTCCAACTGCAATCTCGGGATGTATTCGCTGAAACGTTTATCCGCACGCATCTGCGCAGGATGCTGGACGGCAGGGGCTAGGCGCGAGTCCCGGCGAGCTTCACCAAGCCTGACCGAACGGGCGGATTCAACCAACGGCGCGCTAATTGATACCTCTTTTGGAAATGCCGCAGTGGGTGTTCGCTGCACAATTATCGCTTGGTATCGCTGCACGCCCTCAACACTGGCCTCGCCTTGCACCCGCTGGGTCGGGGCTAACAGTAATCCTAGGTGCAAAATTGCCGAGAGCGCCACCGCAAAGGCCAGGCCGAGAGACTTTTGGGTATGTACATCTTTAGCCACGTCACCAAGACCTAGCCTCCCCATCCAATCTCCAGCTGACAAACAAACACTCATCTATTGCCCTGCATCGGGTTAAAGCTCGCGCCAACTGACACGCTTGCCCACCGGAGGCGGTGGTGCAGTTGGGATCAGCACAGGGGCAAGTTGGGTTCCAGTGCTAGTGCTACCGCCCGACGTAGTCGGCGTGCCCGCAGTGGGTAGAGCAAACAATCTTCCGCCGGCCAGCACGACACTTAGCCCCACGACAAGTGTGTTGTTATACGCGGTGGAAATTCCCGTGGAGCCGGGGACTGCCAGTCCATTCAACCCACTAAGACTGGTGATGAAACCCGTACCGCCGCCGCTACATGCTGAACTGCTCGGGAGATTGCTCGCAAAGGTGATAGTCCCGCTCTGCAAAGTCATATCGCGGTTCACCCGCTCACCCGGGTTCGGCAAATCGACGACCCAGCCAGCGGTCGAAAACGCGGCGCACTGCGTCGTCGTACCAGTGCAGCTCACTGTGCGGGCTGTACTGCCGGTACCGCTGATCTGCTGCGGTGCCAGTACAGTACGCAAGCTCGAATAAACCGTTGTGCTGGAGAGCGTATCGACGATGCCGTAGACAGATTGCGTTTGGGTATCTGCCAGATCCGTCGTGCCCAACAGCTTCCCAGTACCCACAAACAGAAACTGCGACGTACCATTCAACTCGGCTAAGTTGACCGCGGTAGTGATTGGCTGCGTCGCACCATTAGTATCAGTTGCTGTTCCGACCAGCGTGAATGTCGGTGCTGTCGAGGGAGCACCCACCAAGTTAAGCCGCCAAATGTTGCCGAGCAAATCACCGCCATAAACCCGCAAAGCCGTATTGTTGACTAACTGATTATCAACAAACGCGCTAAGGTGCACCAACCCGGCTGGGCTGGTTGCGGTTCCCTCGCCCGTTGCGACCTTGTGGATGATCTTACCGGTCGATGCATTAACAATATAGATGTAGCCCTGCCCGTCACCAGAAATTGGCGGGCTGCTTATGTTGTTATAGCCAGAGGCGAAGATCACGACCCAAGTTCCGTCGCTCATTTTCGTAATGAGCGGTTGTCCGAATGTGTACCCAAGGTGGCAGTCGGCACCCCATGTTGCGCTGCTGGCTGCGCTGTAGCAGGTTGCACTCCACTTGAATTCCCAAAGCGCCTGCGGATTGGTTGGGTCCGTAACGTCAAGAGCATATATTGCTTTGCCACCGCCACCAAGGCCGCCCACGAGCACCGTCCGCCACTTGGTTGCGCCCGCGTCGTAGATATCGCCTACGGCCGGCGTAGCGTCAACAAAGTAGGAGTGAATATTGGCATAGAGAGTATCTGCAAGCTTGTACATGTTTGGCGCTACCGAGGATGGGATTACCGCCCACGCTTCAGCGCCTGCAAGCGGATCAGTTGAACTTGTTCCCGCATAAAACGCGTGCACCATGCCGTCGTTCGCAGGCACATAAACCATTGGCGTTCGAGTGGCGTTCGCTGCTTTGAACGCGGTGTATCCAGAATCGGCATAGGATTGTTGAGGCGAAGTGACATAGCGCGGCTGTGCGTTGACAATATCCCCCAGAACCCCGGAGCGAGTACGGAATAACTTTCCGGACACATTCGTCGCAAAACCCTCGTTGCCACGATGCCCGCGAAGGAAGTTAACCATGAGCGCTCCAGCAGCCTGACCGCGCTGGTCGACGGAACCGCTGGTGCCGTCTGTCATGGATGAATATTGGGACAACTGTGCTAACTGAGTAGAACCGAAAAGCGCCTTCTCGGCGGTGTTCAATCCCGTGCTCGGCGACCCGGCTGGGGTCATGTTAGAAAGACAACTATCCGATGACCATGTGAACGGCACAAGCGTAGATGCGGGCGCAGTCCCCGTGCGCATTAAGTAAATGCTGCGCTTATCGCAAGCTGCGCCGACGGACGCATTTAATATGCTCGCAGCGGACCATACGGGTGACGCGGAAGGAGTCGCCGTCGTCGGATCCAAAGTGCGGGCCGTGACATCGCCGGTCCAATCGACAGTTTTGAAGCTGCCTTGGAACGAGTAATTGGCCGATTGGTTAAGAATTGGGTTTGACACTGACGCGGCACTACCAGAACCAGACAGTGCGCTGATGCTATTGAGCGCTGTGGTCAAACCGGATACCACCGCCGACGGATTGGTCGCACTAAAGTATTCGCCGCGACCGTTGACAGCCGCGTGCCAATAGTCATCAATCGACTGCGCGGCCTGATAGAGCACTGGTTGCGCCGTGTAGTTTTTCGTCGGATCCGGCCATACTGGCCACGCGGAAGCACCACTGCGCAGATCGGCAAACGAGCCCGTTGCGGCGGTCTTATAGTCAGCACGGTAGGGAATTGTGCCAGACACCCCGAGCGCAATCACAAACGTCGTCATGTGTTGCCAGTTCGCGCGATCATCCTCCGGCCCGATACTGATGGATGGCACGTTGTCGGTCAGGCTGGGCCGTAGGTCCGTGGCGTAGTAATACTGCGCTACGTCAGCCAGCGAATTCACGCTTCCGGACAACAACGTGCCGCTCGTCGTGCAGGGCCAAGCATCACATCCTGCGGGTAGCGCAGGTGGCAGCAGACCTAACACCGGATCGACGGTACCTGGCGCACTGAGGCCAAGAATTGACGGCAGATCTGGCGCAATGCCAGGCGTGTAGCAAACCCCGTTGAGATCGGCAAATGCCGAGGTCGACGGCACCACGGATTGGGAAATCTGGAATCCCCCGCTGTACTGCGTGGTGGTGGTAGTCGTCTGTGTTGAGTACTGCACTTTCTGCCCAGCCACCGGTGTGCATGTGGTGGTCACGTAGCTGTTTGCTGCCGAAGCCGTTGCCGCCACACAATCAAGAACCGGCGTGACAGGGGCATTCACGATTGGCGCGGGACAGGTGGTGGTGAGCCAGTTATTCGCAGCTGACGCCGTGATAGGGACGCACGATGCAACCGGCGTAGGGCCCGTCGTCGCACTTGAGCAGGTGGAGACGACCCAATTATTTTCAGCAGTACCCGATGAGCTCGTGCAGCTTTGAACAGGTGTTGCAGGCGTTGCCAACGTGTTACAGGTTGTGGTGATGAAATTGTTCGCGGCACTGGGCGTAGCCGCGCTGCAAGTGCCCATCTGCACCGGCGTTGGTCCAGTCTGCACCGGGGTAGGACAGGTGGTGGTAGTCCAACTGTTGCTAGCACTGGCCGCGACCGGCGTGCAGCTTACCACTGGTGTTGGCCCAACCACAATCGGGGCCGGGCAGGTGGTCGTCGTCCAAGCATTACCCGAACTTGCAACAGCGGGTGTACACGAGCTAACCGGAACATTCGTGGTGACAATCGGGTCCGGGCAGGTCGTGGTTGTCCAATTGTTGGCTGCGGTTGCTGCCGATGCTGTGCAGCTGGCAGCGGGTACATTGGTCGTATTGTTCGGTGTACAAGTCGTGGTAACCCAGCTATTGGTGGTGGAGGGAGCTGAAGCGGTGCAGCTTTGTACGGGCACATTGGTCGTAGTCGCCAATGAACAGGTTGTTGCTGTGAAGTTGTTTGCCGCTACCGGCGTAGCAGCGGTACACGTTTGCACCGGCGTAGGCCCGACGACGACGGCGAGCGGGCAAGTTGTGGTGGTCCAAGCGTTACCCGCGCTTGCCGTTGCCGCCGTGCAACTGACGACGGGAACATTCGTGGTAACAATCGGTGTCGGGCAAGTCGTGGTGGTCCAACTGTTGCCAGCGGAGGCTGATGATGCTGTACAGCTAGCCACAGGTACGTTAGTCGTATTATTTGGCGTACAAGTCGTGGTAACCCAGTTGTTGGCGGCGGAGCCTGGTGAAGCGGTACAGGTCTGCACAGGTACGTTGACCGTCGTTGCCGTTGAACAAGTTGTCGCGGTGAAACTATTGCCAGCCGTGGCTGCGGCAGCGGTACAGGTATTCACCGGTGTCGGACCAACGACAATGGGCGTCGGGCATGTGGTGGTGGTCCAGCTATTGCCTGCCGATGCCGCTGCAGCTGTGCAAGTTGCCACTGGAACGTTAGTGGTAACAATCGGTGCCGGACAGGTCGTGGTAGTCCAACTGTTGCCAGCCGATGCGGTTTGCGCGACACAAGACGACACCGGAACGTTGGTCGTGGTCACCGGTGACGGGCAGGTGACCGTAGTCCAGTTGTTGCCCGCAGAGGCTGAGGCGGCCGTGCAACTGGCCACCGGAACGTTGGTCGTCGTCACATTGTTGCACGTGGTTGCGGTAAACGAGTTGCCTGCGGCGGCGGCAGACGCGGTACACGAGCCGACCGGGGTTGGGCCGCTCGTGTTTGGCGTCGGGCAGCTGGTGGTAGTCCAATTGTTACCGGACGTTGCTGCTATCGGCGTACAGGTGAGCACCGGCACATTGGTCGTATTGTTCGTCGAGCAAGTCGTCGTTACCCAGCTATTGCCGGCGGTAGCGCTGGCCGCAGTACATGATGCGACGGGGACGTTAGTCGTCGTTGAGACACCGCAACTGGTGGTGGTCCAGCTGTTGCCGGCCGAAGCCGTTTCCGCAGTACAGGTTTGTACTGGCACACTTACGGTCGATGCGATGCTACAGGTCGTGGCGGTCCAAGAATTACCTGATGTAGCAGAGCTTGGCGTGCAAGTCTGCACTGCAACGTTTGTCGTGTTGTTAGTCGAGCAGGTTGTCGTCGTCCAAGAGTTACCGGCGGCCGCTGTGGCTGGCGTGCAGGTCTGCACCGGGACATTGGTCGTATTGTTCGCCCCACAAATCGTTTCAGTCCAATTGTTAGCTGCAGAAGCAGCCGAAGGCGTACAACCCGCCACTGCGACATTAACGGTATTGTTGGTTCCGCAGGTGATAGTCGTCCAATTGTTGGCAGCCGACGCGGTCTGCGGTGTACAGGTAGAGGTTCCAGTGGTCGGCGAGGTGGTATTGCAAACCGTCGCGACATAATTGTTGGCCGCCGACGGCGGTTCTGGGGTACATGTTTGCACCGGCGTTGTAGTGCTGGTACTGCCAGAGCAGGTAGTAGTCGTCCAATTGTTGCCGGCGTTGGCGGAAGAGGCGGTACAAGTCGCTACCGCCACGTTTGTCGTCGTGTTGGGCGTCGGGCAGGTGGTCGTCGTCCAATTGTTGCCGGCGGAGGCGGCAGAAGCCGTGCAACTTGCAACTGGTACGTTTGTCGTCGTGTTAGGCAACGGGCAGGTGGTCGTCGTCCAATTGTTGCCGGCGGAGGCGCTAGAAGCGGTGCAGCTTGAAACTGGCGTAGTTAGGTTATTCGCCGTACAGGTAATGCCCACCCAGTTGTTACCCGCAGCGGCGGTCTGGGAGGTGCAGCTCGACACCGCCACGTTGCTTGTATTGTTTGTCGTACAGGTCGTCGTCGTCCACCCGTTCCCGGATGAAGCAGTGCTTCCGGTGCAAGTCTGCACCGCAACGTTCGTCGTGTTGTTCGTCGAGCAAGTCGTGGTCGTCCACCCGTTCCCGGATGAGGCAGTGCTTCCGGTGCAAGTCTGTACCGGCACGTTTGACGTGTTGTTCGTCGAGCAAGTCGTGGTTGTCCAGGAGTTAGCGGATGTCGCGGAGCTGGGCGTACAAGTCTGCACCGCAACGTTCGTCGTGTTGTTGTTTCCGCACGTCGTCGACGTCCAGTTGTTTCCTGCGCTGGCCGCCACGCTGGTGCAAGAAGATACGCCGGTTGGTCCGGTCGTCGCGTTTGTGCAGGTTGTCGTAGTCCAGCTATTGGCGGAAGTGGCAGAGGCAGCGGTGCAAGACGCAACCGGCGTTGGTCCCGTCGTCAGCGCCGCTGGGCAGGTTGTCGTCACCCAGTTATTGCCGGCGCTAGCTGCGCTTGCAGTGCAGCTCTGCACCGGCACGTTCGTCGTGTTGTTGGTCGAGCAGGTTGTAGTCGTCCAGGCGTTAGCGGAATCCGCTGTCGCTGGCGTACAGGTCTGCACTGCGACGTTGGTCGTAGTTGCCGTGTTGCAGGATGTCGTCGTCCAGTTGTTGCCAGCACTGGCAGTGATGGACGTGCAGGTCTGCGTACCGGTCGGGCCGCTTGTATTGGCACCGCAGGTGATGGTCATCCAACTGTTGCCGGATGAGGCCGTCGCTGGCGTGCAACTCTGCACCGGCACGTTCGTCGTATTGTTGGTCGAGCAGGTCGTGGTTGTCCAAGCGTTAGCGGATGTCGCGGAGCTGGACGTACAAGTCTGCACCGGCACGTTCGTCGTGTTGTTAGTCGAGCAGGTTGTGGTCGTCCAAGAATTACCGGAATCCGCTGTCGCCGGCGTGCAGGTCTGCACCGCCACATTGGTAGTCGACGCCGTTGAACAGGTAGTCGTTGTCCAGCTGTTACCGGACGAGGCCGTCACCGGGGTGCAGGTCTGCGTGCCCGTCGGGCCCGTGTTATTGGTGCTGCATGTGATGGTCTTCCAACTGTTGCCGGATGAGGCTGTCGCTGGCGTGCAAGTCTGCACTGGCACGTTTGTCGTATTGTTAGTCGAGCAGGTCGTGGTTGTCCAAGAGTTAGCGGACGTCGCGGAGCTGGACGTACAAGTCTGCACCGGCACGTTCGTCGTGTTGTTGGTCGAGCAGGTTGTGGTCGTCCAAGAATTACCGACATCCGCTGTCACCGGCGTGCAGGTCTGCACGGCGACGTTGGTGGTGGTTGCCGTTGAACAGGTGGTCGTTGTCCAGTTGTTGCCAGCGCTGGCAGTGATGGACGTGCAGGTCTGCGTGCCTGTCGGGCCCGTGTTATTGGTGCCGCATGTGGTGGTGGTCCAGCCATTACCCGACGAGGCCGACACTGGTGTGCAAGTCTCCACTGGCACGTTTGTCGTATTGTTGGTCGAGCAGGTCGTGGTCGTCCAGTTGTTACCGGACGAGGCTGTCACTGGCGTGCAAGTCTGCACCGGCACGTTTGTCGTATTGTTGGTCGAGCAGGTTGTGGTCGTCCAGCTGTTACCGGACGAGGCCGTCGCCGGGGTGCAGGTTTGGACCGGCGCGTTTGCTGTTCCGACGGTTGTCGTGGCACACGTCGTTGTGACGTAGTTATTGGCCGCAGTTGGTCCGCTAGCGGTACAAGAGGCCACCAAAGTCGGGCCGGTGCTGTTTGTAGAACAGCTTATCGTCCCACCCGCCGTGCAGGATGGAACTGCTGTGGAAAGCTCGGTGGCAGCGTCGTATTGAATTTGCTGTGCGGTAGAGATTCGAACCTGTGTTTGGGTTTGCAGATTCTGTACGGTACTCGCCAGATTCTGTGTTGTTGACTGCGTATTTTGGCTGGTGCTGGTAAGTGTTTGAGAAGTACTTTGAAGATTTTGCGCTGTGCTCCGCAAATTTTGTGCGGTGGATTGTAGATTCTGGCTCGTACTGATCTGCAACTGCGAGGTGCTTTGCAAATTTTGTGCTGTGCTTCTCAGATTCTGCAAGGTAGTCTGCGTATTTTGGTTCGTGCTGATCTGTAACTGCGAGGTGCTTTGCAAATTTTGTACTGTGCTTCTCAGATTTTGTGTCGTACTTTGATTGATTTGGGTAGTGGTCTGAGTAGTCTGCGCGGTGCTCTGCAAATTTTGCACCGTGCTGCGCAAGTTTTGCGTGGTGCTTTGCAAGTTTTGCGTACTGGACTGCAGCGTTTGACTCGTGCTCTGCACGTTTTGGCTGGTTGATTGCAGATTCTGCACGGTACTCTGCAATAGCGTCTGTGTGGCCTGTGTCGTTTGCGTCGTCGTCTGGGTGACCTGGTAAGTGGAAGCAAGAATCTGCGTTGTGCTTTGCAGATTCTGGGTGGTGCTTTGGGTGGTCTGCGACGTGCTCTTTAAATTCTGTGTGGTTGATTGTAGATTTTGCACCGTGCTTTGCAGGTTCTGCTGCGTACTCACGGTGAGCTGCGACGTACTTTGAAGATTCTGTACGCTGGATTGCAGATTCTGTACTGTGCTCCGCAGATTCTGCGTGGTCGTCTCCAAGTTTTGCGTAGTACTCTGCAGCGTCTGCGTGGTGGACTGCAGATTTTGTACAGTGCTTTGCAGGTTTTGTGTCGTGGTTGCCGATACCTGAGACGTACTTTGCAAAGTCTGGGCAGTACTAACCAGATTCTGCACCGTGCTCCGAAGCAACTGCGTCGTCGTGGCGAGGTTCTGGTTGGTGCTCTGAACTTGTTGTGAGGTTGCCTGTGAAGTTTGACTCGTACTCTTCAGGTTCTGCACCGTCTGTTTGAGCGAATATCCGGCTGAGCATGGCGCGTATTGGTAGGTATTGTTCTGGCTGGTCACGATGAGCGAGGTATCGGTGGAGCCGTCATAAATTGGCCTTGGCGCATTACCGTTCGCGTCGGTAAGGGGGCTGTCCTGCTGTCCCACCAATGTTGTGCCGTCCAGCTTTACCGGCCCTACCGTTTCGGCAGCCGTATTCCAGTAGCCATCGGTGGTGAGGATGGTGAAATTTTGCTGGCACGAATATTGAACCGGATCACCTGTCATACCGGAATTGATGCTGTCCTGCTTTCCTCCGTAGTGGCGCCCAACGCGGGCCAACGCCTCGCGCACTGGCGAGGCTCCTTGAGAGACTTGCGAAAACACCTTGCTAAACCATGCGGTACGCTGAGACGTATCGAAGTCGGCAATGGGGAGATAGTTCGCGCTTAACACCGGGTTACCCGGGCGAGTGTTGATGAAGCCCACACGATAGTTACTACTCAGTGGCGAGAACGCCAAGCTGACCGCGCTCTTGGTGAGGAGCATGCGGGTACGGTAGTAGCTATACCAGATTGCGAAGTTCAGCCTTTCATCGGAGTTACCGATACCTGATGTTTGACTGACGAGCACCCGGGTAAAAGTGCCCCCCCCCGCAGTTGTCTGGGAAGCCTCGCCGCTGTCTGCATCTGTGCACGGGGCCGAGGTGCCACTCAGCGTCTCCGGGCCAGCATAAAGATAGTAATACGCCTGCTGTGCCGTATCTGCCGCGCGAGTAGTCAAACGCTGCGTGTTTGCGTCCCAAGCCTGAAACGAGGTAGACAGGTTGGTCAGCACAGACGGGGTCAGGAAGTAGTTGTAATATGCGGCTCCAAAACTCGGCGTTGGCAGGGAGGTTCCGTCCGCTGCTTTAGGGATAACGTAGGTTGTGTTCGGATTGTAGTACGACAAGTTGCACTGGTGGTTCTTATAGCCAATTGGCATGGAACCGGAGGCTGGCTCCACGTCATCAGGCATGTGTGTGAAGCCCGTCGTACCGGAATTCTTCATCAACAGCATGATGTTGGGTTTTGCGTTGACGGTCACGCCCGACGCGACAGGTGTCGTCGCGATATCAGTCTGCGCAAAACCCGTTTGGCATGCCAAGAGCAGCAACGCGCTAGAAAACACGTTATGCGTCAACAAGCGGATCTTCTTATCGGATGTATCCATTACTTTCTCCCCGACGCCCGTCAAGACGTCAATGCTCGCTACGATGAACTTCAATGCGACATGATTTGAATAAAACTGGTCGTCCCGCGCGTGCCTTGAACCCGAACCGTGGTTCGAAAATAAGGCTGCCCTTTCGTCATCAGCGGCGGGCTACCCAATCCCTTTTCATTCAAGCCCACGTTCGTGTTTGCCATCACACAATTGTTGGAAGGGTCATAGGCGCTGAGGTTTGGGACACTGCACATACGATGGATTTGATATGCAATCGTATTGCCAGTGCTGTCCGATGTATTGCTGACGGTCTTCGTGCCGGTTTGCCACGCTGATGATTTCGTAAAGTCAACGTTTGCAGCAGTCATGCTCGAAAAGTAACCGTCGCTAAGGCTATCGTTGATAAGACCACTATCGGACGCTGTTTTGCTGGTGACATAAACGCGCGCGACCTCAGCACCATAGTCTGCCGCCGCAACTGCGTTTTGCCGAAAACCAATGTTGCCCGCGATACCAACGCCTGAGGAAATTTGTCGAACCATCGCGATGCCGGCTAACGTCATGGCCACCAGTACGATTAGCGCAACAACAAGCACAACGCCGTGCTGATAGCCCTTGGCCGACCCCAAGAGGGCGCGCTGCTTCGAGCGACTGCTGGGTATCGGGCGAAAATGGGATTGGGCGTTTTTCATTGTAGAGTCGGCCAAATAATGTTTCTGAGAGGGATGATTTTTTCGTAGACGCGATAGCGGTAACCGCGCCAATCATTGGGACTGTTGGTCGCGGCGTCTGTTGGTGCAGCGCCTGTGGTCCCGTCAATATTGAACATGGTGAAGTTGCCCCCCCACCACGCGGGCAGGGCTGCGACGTAGTCTTTTTCAAACTGCTGGCTGCGCGTCAGGATGGCGACTCTCACAGCTAACAGCCTCGACCAGTCGGTCGGGGCAGAGGTCTGCCATTCTGTATCCTCAATGAGGCCATCCGGGGTGGTGCCATCCGAACCGTCGATACCATATCTGGCCTGCAAATTAATCACGCCGTCCATAACCTCGGTCGTGACGTTCGTTAGCCTGTTGGTCTTAATCAATTTCTGGGCATTCAACATCGAGCCTGCTGTAGGCTGCTGAATGGTCCACGTCTCGAGCGCAGGTGTAGGGCCTAGGTTGTATAAATTTCCGACGCCGAGGGTATTGCTGTCATTTGAAGGATCATTGTATTTAGGTAACGTCGTCGCCGCCGTATAGGCGGAAACGTATTGGCCACCAGTCCCGGAGGAATGTCCCAAATTGACGAAGGTGGGATCAGATCGATCAGTGATTTCGATCAACCAACACTTCAACGTGCCCACAACAGATTGCGGTGCCACGATCACCAGATCACCCAACTGAAAACCGCCATTGCCAGAAGTGGATTTTGAGGTAGACGTTGACGCCTTGAATAACGTCCCACCGGCAGAAAAACTCGAGCTTCCCGCCAGCACGGTGATACTTGCCGGTTGCCCGCCGGCCCCATGTGCAATGGATAGCGGCACCAGCGAAAAAGTGAAGTTTTTTGTCGTAAATCCTTCGTTGTAGGCAGAAACCGGGCAACCAAAAACTGCTGGCGGCAGCGTTGCGAACCCCAGCCCGGCGAGCTTCAAACTCTTCTCAATCTGGAATAGGCCAATCACACCGGAGACTTGTGCATCGCTGCCGGCTGTGGTGCTACGCCGACGGCTATCCCAAGTCGTCAAGACTTGGAAAATCGCAACGATGCCAATCAGGCCAATGGCCACGCCGACGAGCAGCTCAATCAGCGAGAAGCCGCTTGATCTCAGCTTCTTCCTGGACGTTAAGTGAGGGGACCCCATACGCACATCAGTCTCAGTTAATGTAGGTAACCAGCGTGTGCCTGCGCTGCGCTCTGTCGCTCGGGGCCTGCCAGCAAACCGTGATATTGGCTTGGTTGTACCCGCTCGCACCGGTGAGGATTTGTATTTGGACGGCGTTGGCAGAAGCACCCGGAAGACCGGTCTGCGCGGCCGTGAGCCTATCCAGCCATGCAGTAACAACCGCATTTGTCGACGCACTTCCGCTGAACCCACAAGGCGTCCCGGAAGGCGCCCCCGCCAGGTGAGCAAACGTCGCCAAAGCGGTGGTGTCTACGATATTCATGCTAACGTTATTCGCATTCACGAAGGGGACACGCCCGACAGTGAGTTGCATCTGACTGGCGATATCACTGGCAAAGTTAGCGGCTTCCGTGCGGTATTGGGCGTCGTTTTGCGCTCCGATGGCAACAGCCCCCAACGCCACCATACCCAATACACCGAGAGAAAATATCAAGATTGCGATGAGCGCTTCGAGCAAGAAAAATCCCTGCTCAATTCGCCGTATGCCAGTTAATAAATCTCGTTTCCGGGATATTCTCACGTGCATGATCTGGTATCCCCCACACTCGTAGCGGCCGGGTCGCATACCTTGGATTGGCCGCCGGGCGAGATCACGACCATCAAACAGCGGATTGGTCCGCTCGGTGCACACGCCATGCCGCTTGTCGCTGACGCGCTAAATTGGACGGCCGCTGATTTTAGGAGCGAAGCCGCATTACTGAGTCCGCTGAACGTTATCAACTTTGCATCATCGTAAGTAACGCCGTTGAGGGTGCCGACATTACTATTGATGTCCACCGCAGCCAAGCCAGCGCTGGTCGTGTCGTCCGAGCCCCCCCTGCCTTCAACAAACACGTAGGCGTCCGTGAGAACCGTCGCCGGATTGCTAGCAGTGATCGGGGCCACTGGTGGCGGCGCATCTGGATTAGGCTGCACACGTACAATCCAATTGGGACCGGTCGCACTAGCGGTCGCGGCGACATTTGCCGCTGTCGGTATCGCGCTGGTTAGTACAACGTCAACGTTGGAATTGACCAATACTGCATGACTGCGGGCTTGCTGCACTGACGCTTGGTACGACTGCGCAAGCGCGAGAATCTTGGAGTTAACCGAATATGCCCTCATGCTGGGAAGACCAATCGCAATCAAAACGCCGAGTAGCACAAGCCCTATCATGAGCTCGACAAGCGAAAAACCTCGGCTTAACGCATTCATTAGCAACTACCGTCGCTCTTCTGAATCCAACAAGTTGTGCTGGTTTTGCCCCAGCCTCCCGTACTTGTGGTCGCGCGACTATTGTTCTGGTCAATGGTGTAGACAAAACCGCTCATGGGTGAGCTGCTGCCAGTGGCCGTCACGGTGTAAGTCGACGACCCTAAATTCGAACATGCAAAGGAGAAGTCTTGGTTGGATGCCGGTGACGGGGCGACTGTACCAGCGGCGCAAGCGCCAACATAGGTACGATTGTCTTGAAAGTACTGTTCCATTTGCACGCGCATCATCGACAACACGGAAGTCGCGTTGGCGATTTTGCCGCGTCGGACGTAGTCGTTATAGGCAGGCAAGGCCACTGCGGCAAGGATGCCAATAATGGCAACAACGATCATGAGCTCAATTAGCGTAAATCCACGATGTGAATGCATGAAACCCCCAAATGGCAAACAAGATGGTACAAAACTGCGACGATTGCGAACAAAGACGACCGACCAACGGTGCGCCTGCACGCACCGACGGACAACAAACTAGGTAACAAGATCATTCAGCGCGAAGAATGTGAAGAAAATCACAGCCGCGTCGGGTATTGATTAAGGCGATTAAGGACAGGCGGATAAGCGTTTGGCAGCGAACGTCTGATTAACCTTGGTGGCTTTGGCACCCGATTTGCCGGATAACTGTGCGGTACCCGAGTAGTCATCCGCCTTAAAACTCAGGGTGCCGGGACCGCTTAACGTACCTGTCTTGCTCGTGCAGGTTGCCGTCCAAGTGGCGGTGCCAGTCGCGTACTTGAAGTCCTTCACCGCACAGCGCGCGCCGAATTGTCCTTGTTGCGGCAGAATCTGCTCGGTCGCGCGCAACGCATCGGCGTTGAAGCAGATTCTTGATGTGGTGGTTGTTTTCTTATCTTCACCGGGCGTCTCATTCTTCACCACAATCTCCCAAAGACCTGGCTTCATTGGCACCGACGGCGTTTGCGCCGCAACAGAGGGTGACGCGACGGCCATTGCGACGAACCCGGCGACGAGAGTACAAGTAGACATAGAAGGCATAACTAATCTCCGCGATAGACGACCCTCCATTATAAGAGCTCGCCAAATTCACCACTCATGCCTCGGCACCCTTAATCCGCCGAAATCTACCGCCTGTCAGAAGAAAGGACTATGCCATTTGATGATTGAGCCCTTTAGGCAGCGGAAATGTGATGGTTTCAATGATGCCATCGAGTTCCCTGACGCTCGCCACCCCTTGCGACTTTAGCTTGGCGATGACATCTCGAACTAGCACCTCGGGTGCCGACGCTCCGGAGGTGACGCCAATGCGCTTTTTGCCGGCGACCCATTCGGGTTGCAACTCTTCCGCGTTGTCAACTTGATGGGTTTCACAGCCAAGCAGGTCTGCAAGCTCGCGCAAGCGGTTGGTATTGGAACTTGTGCGGGAGCCAACCACAATCACCACCTCCACCTGTGGTGCCATGAACTTCACCGCATCCTGCCGGTTCTGCGTGGCGTAACAGATATCGTCTTGTTTAGGGCCAACGATGTGGGGGAAGCGGGTCTTTAGCGCGCCGATGACCTTTTCAGTGTCATCGACCGAGAGTGTGGTTTGACTCACATAGGTCAACTTCTCTGCGTGAGCGATGTTTAACTTGGCCACATCTTCGACCGACTCGACCAAATACATCCCGGTATCGGACTGCCCAAGCGTGCCTTCAACTTCAGGGTGCCCTTCATGGCCGATCATGACAATTTCATAACCTTCATTGCGGCGCTTCAACACTTCAATATGCACCTTCTTCACTAATGGGCACGTTGCGTCGAATACTCTAAAGCCACGCTTCTGCGCTTCGCGTCGTACGGCTAGGGAGACCCCATGTGCGCTAAAGACCAACGTTGCATCTTTCGGCACATCGGCCAAGTGTTCGATAAATATCGCACCCTTTGCACGCAGATCGTCGACCACATATTTGTTGTGAACGATTTCGTGCCGCACGTAAATCGGTGCGCCGTGTAGCTTCAACGCACGTTCGACAATTTCAATTGCGCGATCAACGCCTGCGCAAAATCCGCGAGGGTTGGCCAGCAGAATTTCGGATTCGTCCATATTCAAACTCTAGTATTGACGGGCATTTTCAGCCCGTTTCATCTGAAACCCGGCTCCAAAACACGTTCCTTTGTGCTACCTAACAACGGCTCCAGTCGAACATGCGCAGTACTCCATACAAACTCCTCTATGTATTAAGTCTGCATATGAACCTACATATGCTAACCCCGAACCTCACTTGCCGGGGCTCACCTGCTTTTCCGCTATCGATTCCGTATTTGCCTTGGGCTGCCGGATCGCATCCCATACCAGCAATGCGGCACCGATACAAATAGCCGAATCGGCGACATTAAACGCCGGCCAATAGTAGCCGCCGACATGCAACTGAACGAAGTCGATGACGTGGCCGTGAACAATGCGGTCAAACAGATTGCCGAGCGCACCACCGATAGTCAGTACCAGCGCGAACGACAGCAGACGATTTTTCTGGTTGGATTTCAACATCCAAAGCAGCACACTGGTGATCACCAGCGTGAGCAAGATGAAGAACTCCCGCTGCCAGCCGCCAGCGTCCGCCAGAAAGCTGAACGCCGCCCCCGGGTTGTAGACCAATACCCAGTTAAAAAACGGCGCGACATATCGGGTTTCTCCATAGGAAAAAGTGCTGTCGAAGTAATACTTGGTGGAGAGATCAATAACGATGACCACCGCGCTGATCCACAACCAGCGTAACCATGACCAGCGTGAAGTTGCTTGATCAGGCATATTTTCTCGACTCACCGACACTCTCAAGGTTGCTCACACAGCGTCCACAAATGGTTGGATGGTCGTAATTTGACCCCACATCCACAAGATAGTGCCAACAGCGTTGGCATTTTTTGTGGGAGCTCGGCGTGACAATGGCCGCTACGCTGTCCGAAATGCCGACCGATGCGGCAGACGTAATCATGACAAATCGCAGTTCGTCACCCAGCGACTGCACTAGCGCGGCCTGATCTGCGGGTAAATTCACGACGACTTCCGCTTGCAGCGACGAACCCACACGCCCAGCCGTGCGCTCCGCTTCGATTTGTTTGAGCACTTCGCCTCGCACTGCACGTATCACCGCCCATTTCTGGCCCAGCGCTGCGGCGCCGCCAACTTCCGGCATCGCATGGTACTTATGCGCAAACACTGTGTCGTCTTTGCCGGGATGCAACGTCTCCCAAATTTCTTCCGCCGTAAACGACAGGATTGGCGCAATCATTTTGGTGAGCGACTGCAAGATGTGGTGCAACGCCGTCTGCGCCGAGCGCCGTGGCAGACCATCGGTCTTGGTCGTATAGAGCCGATCCTTGATCACATCAAGATAGAACCCGCCTAAGTCCGCCGAGCAAAACGTTTGAATGTCTTGCAACGCTGGCTGGAACGCGTAGCGCTCGTACTGCGCAAGCACTGATGCCTGCAGCTCCGCAGTCATTGCAATCGCATAGCGGTCAAGTTCGACCATCGCATCCATTGCAACCGCATCTTTGGCCGGGTGGAAGTCAGACGTGTTGGCCAACAAGAAGCGCAGCGTGTTACGGATACGGCGATAGCTTTCCACGACACGCTTCAAGATTTCATCCGAGATTGACAACTCACCGGAATAATCCGTCGAGCCAACCCAGAGACGCAGAATCTCCGCACCCAACGTGTCGGACACTTTTTGCGGGAGCACCACATTGCCGAGAGACTTCGACATCTTTTTGCCTTGGCCATCCACCGCAAACCCATGGGTCAGCAGATTTTTGTAAGGTGCGCGGCCGTTGATTGCGCAGCTCACTAACAGTGAGGAATGGAACCAACCACGATGTTGGTCTGAACCTTCTAGATACAGATCTGCCTGAGACGGTTTTCCGTCTGCATCGGTCGACATCAGCGACGGCGTTGTGCCCATCACGGTGTTGAATGTTGAACCGGAATCAAACCAGACATCGAGCGTATCCCCGGATTTTTCATAGGCACCCGCGTCGGTATCGATCAACTCTTCGACCGTGAGGCTCTGCCAAACTTCGATGCCTTCGCGTTCGACTTGCGCCGCAACCTTTTCGAGAATCGCAGGCGTTTGCGGATGAAGTTCGCCCGTTTCACGGTGCAGCAGAAACGGAATCGGTGTGCCCCATTTTCGCTGGCGCGAAATACACCAATCGGGTCGGTTGGCGATCATTGCGTGGAGCCGCGCTTTACCCCAGCTCGGGAAAAAATCGGTCGCGTCGATGGCCTCGAGCGCCAGTTTGCGCAATGTTTTTGTGTCACCTTTGCCGGCCAAATCCATGCCGACAAACCATTGCGACGTCGCACGAAAGACGGTCGGCGTTTTGTGCCGCCAGCAGTGCGGGTATGAATGTTTGAATTGCGTGGTGTGGAACAACGCACCGGCCGCTTCGATCGTCTTGACGATTTCAGGTTGCGCTTTCCAGATATTCATTCCGCCGAAGAGTGGGAGCGTCGACGCGTACTGACCATTTCCCATAACGGGATTCAGAATCTCTTCGTTGGTCATGCCGTACTTTTTGCACGTCGCAAAGTCATCCACGCCGTAAGCAGGCGACGAATGCACAATGCCCGTACCTGTATCGAGCGTCACGTATTCGGCCAAGTACATCGGTGACGCGCGGCCATAAAAAGGGTGTCTAAATACGATCTTGTCCAACTTCGCGCCGACGGTCGTCGCGACAACCTTTCCTTCGAGGCCGTAGGTCTGCAAACACGCCTCAACCCGCGCCGCTGCGACGATGATCGCGCCACGCGAGGTAGAGACGAGCGCGTACTCGTATTCGGGATGGATGTTGAGCGCTTGGTTTGCCGGGATGGTCCAAGGCGTAGTCGTCCAGATCACCGCGTATACATCCCCGGCTGGAAGCGATGCAGTGCCAAATGCAGCCGCGAGTCGTTCAGCTTGCCCCGCCTCCAAGCGGAAGCCAACATCAATCGTTGTTGAGGTCTTGTCTTCGTATTCAACTTCCGCCTCGGCCAATGCGGACTGGCAGTCGAAGCACCAGTTCACCGGCTTTAGGCCACGATAAACATAGCCGCGCTCGAACAACTTGCCGAGCGTGCGAATCTCGGCCGCCTCGGTCGCAAAGTTCATGGTCTTGTACGGATTCGCCCAATCGCCGAGCACGCCCAGGCGGATGAAGTCCGTTCGCTGCAGATCGATCTGCGATTCGGCATGCGCCCGCGCAAACCCCATCAACTTATCGACTGGCAGGTTCTTCCCGTGCTGCTTCTCAACAAAGATTTCGATCGGCATGCCGTGGCAATCCCAGCCCGGCACATAGGGCGCGTCAAAGCCCGCCATGAGCTTCGACTTCACGACGACGTCCTTCAAGATCTTGTTAACAGCATGACCGATATGAATCGCTGCGTTCGCATACGGCGGGCCGTCGTGCAGTATGAACTTCGGACCGCCTTTTTTCGCTGCCTGAATCTTCTCGTAGCGCTTTTTTTCCTGCCAGGCCGCAATCCAGCCGGGTTCGCGCTTGGCGAGGTCGCCGCGCATTGGAAACGGCGTGTCGGTCAAATTCAGGGTGGACTTGTAGTCTTTCGCTGCTGCGTTATCCGGCGCTTCCATCTGGGTTCATCCGTGACAAGATTTTTTTGGCGCGTGCCGTGTCGTCATGCATTTGCGTGACGAGCGCATCCAAGCTCGCAAAATTTTGTTCGTCGCGGATTTTTTCGATAAAGCTGACCTGAACGCGCCTGCCGTATAGGTCGCCCAAATAATCGAAGAGGAAGACTTCCAAATGCTGGCGGTTTTCTGAAGAAACCACCGGATTCGTGCCGAGATTGGCGACCCCATCAAGGGTTTCGCCAACATCGCCCGCCACTCCCTCGAGCCCGCGAGTTACCAATTGACATTTTACTGCAAACACACCGGCTAGCGCGGGTTTTCGTCCCGAAAGCGCAATATTGGCGGTCGGGAAGCCAAGGGTGCGGCCGAGTTTCTTACCATGAGTCACACGCCCGGTGATCGCGTAGGGCCTACCGAGCATTTCGGCTGCAACGCTGAGCCTGCCCGCCGCCAATGCTTCTCGTATGGCCGATGATGAGACGCGCATACTGCTACCACCAATGACCACATCCGACATCGTTTCAACCTCGATGCCATGGGCAGCGCCAAACTGCCGCATCAAGCCCACATCACCAGTGCGTTTTACGCCGAATCGAAAATCGTCGCCGACCATCATCCAATGCACGTCAGCCGCTCTCAACGATTCCAGAAAGTCGGCTGGCGACTGGCGGGAAAATCGTTCATCGAATCGCGGCACAAATACATGATCAAGCCCCGCTTCGGCAAATGCGGTCAACTTCTCACCTATACTCATCAGCCGCGGCGGCGCTAATGCGGGATTGTTTTGCCGGTACGCAAAAAATTCCCGCGGCATCGGTGCAAAGGTCAGCGCGGCCGAATCAAGTTGTAAACGTCGCGCCGCAGCCTTGGTGGCGCGGAGGATGGCTTGATGACCCAGATGTACGCCGTCAAAGTTGCCAACGGCAAGCGCGAGGGGGCTGCCCGTCGCTGATATCTTGCGCGCTACCCGCATCAAGCCGCTCGTTTGGAATAGTCGCGCAATCTAAAACCCATCATCCACAAACTCGTAAAGTAGACAATGACACCAGCAGCGACGAGTCCGGCCAACTCGACGCCGCGCCGCCACGGGCTCATGGTCAACCATGATATCTCCGTACCCATCAGCCACCATAACGTGCCACCCATGAAACAAAGGGCAAGACAAACCTTCAGGAAAAACATCAACCACCCGGGCTTCGGCTGGTAAAACTCGTGTTTACGGATGAAGTAAAACAGTAAGCCCGCATTCACACACGCCCCCAGCCCGGTTGCAAGAGCCAATCCCGCATGCTGTAAAAACGGCACGAACGCGAGATTCATTAGCTGGGTGATACACAATGTAAAAATCGCGACCTTCACCGGCGTTTTGATGTTCTGGCGCGCATAAAAGCCCGGTGCCAATACCTTGATGAGGACAATGCCAGTAAGTCCGAAGGAATATGCCACTAGCGCTGCACGAGTCATCAAGACGTCTGTCGACAGAAACTTGCCGTGTTGGAAGATGGTTGCAATCAGGGGCGTGGCCAGGATGCCGATAGCCAATGCCGCTGGCAGGGTGAGGATAAGCGTCAAGCGCAGTCCCCAATCGAGCAGGTTGGAATATTCGGTGGGATCCGCATTAGCGTGGTGCTTGACAAGCGATGGTAGCAACACCGTACCAATGGCGATCCCCAGTAACGCGGATGGAAACTCCATCAAGCGATCCGCATACGAGATCCACGAAACGGCACCATCTCCCAAATGCGACGCGATTTGTGTGTTCAGCAGGATCGAAATTTGTGCGACCGAAACGCCGAGGGTGGCAGGCACCATTAACTGAAAAATACGCCTGACGCCCTCATCGGCGCGCGCCTCCTTGATCTTCGACCAGCGCCATGTGGGTCGTGGCAGCATGCCTATACGATGCAGTGCGGGAATTTGAAAGCCCAACTGCACCAATCCACCGGCGAGCGCACCCCAAGCCAACGCAAGGATTGGCGGGTTCACATGTGGTGCCAAGAATAGCGATGCGGCGATGGCGCATAAATTTAACAATACCGGCGTGAATGCAGGCGTTTTGAAATTAGAGAAAGTATTGAGAATGCCGGCAGAGAGTGCCACCAATGAGATGAAAAAGATGTACGGAAACACAATCCTCGTCATCTGTACCGTCAGATGAAATTTCTCTGGATCCGCACGAAAACCGGAGGCGGTTGCATAGACCAAGAACGGTGCTGCGACAACGCCGATCAGCGTCACAATAAACAGGATCAAACCCAAAATGCTCGCAACGTGGTCGGCGAGTATTTTGGTTTCGGCACCGCCGCGTTTATTGTGGTACTCGGCAAAAATTGGCACGAACGCTTGACTGAAGGCCCCTTCGGCAAACAATCGGCGGAGAAAGTTCGGGATGCGCCAAGCCACTTGGAAGGCATCCATCGCTGCACCAGCACCAAACAAATTGGCACCGATGACCAAGTTAATCAGCCCGGAGATGCGCGACAACAGCGTCATCGCGGAGATCGAGATGGCGGCCTTGAGAAGATTCATGGCAACAGCGTTATCACGCAGATCGACGCGGCGGGCGACAAGTTCAGAGCGCGCCCTTTGTCGACGGCAGCATACCGGCTGCACGAGCATCTGCTTCACACGCCATCCGAAGTGCACGACCAAAGGCCTTGAATATCGTTTCCGCCTGATGGTGTGCATTGGCACCACGAATGTTGTCGATGTGCAACGTACACAATGCGTGATTGACGAAGCCCTGAAAGAACTCAAAAAACAAATCCACATCGAATTCAGCAATGCGCGACCGGGTGAAATCGACCTTCATGGTCAGACCAGGACGACCGGAAAGATCGATCACTACCCGCGACAAAGCTTCGTCTAACGGGACATAAGCGTGCCCGTAACGAACAATCCCCCGCTTGTCGCCCAATGCCTTGGTGAACGCTTGTCCTAGGGTGATACCGACGTCCTCCACCGTATGGTGGTCATCAATATGCGTATCTCCGGTCGCCTTGAGTTCAATATCGATTAGGCCGTGGCGGGCGATTTGATCAAGCATATGGTCTAGAAAGGGCACCCCCGATTGCAGACTGGCTTTGCCGCTGCCATCGAGATTAATTGATGCGGTGATTTGCGTTTCTTTGGTGTTGCGGGCGACAGTGGCGTTACGCATATTGGGTTTCCAGTATCGAAGTCAGTGCAGTCAAAAAGGCAGCATTTTCAGCGGGTGATCCAATCGTAATACGCAGAGTGTCCCGCATCAGCGTATGGCTCTGACTGGTATTCTTGACCAAGATTTTTCTCGCCTTCAGTGCGGCAAAGACGGCCGTGGCATTCGGCACACGGATGAGGACAAAGTTCGCTTCTGAAGGGAAACACATCGTTCCGGGGAAACGCGTAAACAGTCGGCCCAGATTCGCAATCATCGTCGCACGTTCAGCGATGAGGACTTTCGTTTGCACAGTAAACTCAGCGATGTTCTCGAGCAGAAAGGCCGCAGCAGCTTGCGTGAGGCAATTGATATTGTAGGGAAGTCGTACCTTATCGACCTCGGCCAGCCATCCGCGCCGCCCGATCAACAAACCGAGTCGCAAACCTGCAAGACCAAGTTTTGAAACCGTGCGCATCAAAACCACATTTGGGAACTGGCTGATTTCGTCGAGGAAAGACTGCGCGGAAAATGCGAAGTAAGCTTCGTCTATCACTACGAGCCCCGGCGACGCACGAATGATCTTTCGAATATCCTCACGATCAAACAAGTTGCCGGTCGGATTGTTGGGATAGGCGAGAAACGTCAGCGCGGGGTGGTGTTCGGCAATCGCAGCCAGCATCGCATCAACATCAAGCCGCAAGTCGGCGGCCCTAAGCGGTACGCCGATGTAAGTCACGCCGCAAAAGGTGGCGATCATTTTGAACATGACAAACGCCGGCTCGACCGACAACAACTTGGCACCGGGTTTAGCGCAGGCCATGGTGAGCATCTGAATGATTTCGTCAGACCCATTACCCAACAGAATGTCCAGCTCCTTGGGGATCCCCATTGCGTTGCGCAGCGCCTTGGTTAGTGCCCCGGCGGCGGGATCGGGATATCGGTTGACTGCGGCCTTTGACAGATGTGTCGCGAGTCCTTCACACAACCCATCGGGCAGCGGAAACGGATTTTCCATGGCGTCGAGCTTGATGTAGCCTGCCGCATCCTGCACGTGGTACGCAGCCAAGGCTGCAATCTCGCTACGAATAACACCACCGACCGCGCTCATTGCTGCAACCGCATATCTGCTGACTGTGCATGCGCTTCTAGACCCTCACTTCGCGCCAAAGTCGAGGCAACCCGACCGAGCGATACGGCACCGGCTGCGGAGACCTGAATGATTGACGAGCGTTTCTGAAAATCATAAACGCCGAGAGGAGAGGAGAAACGGGCGGTGCGCGAAGTTGGCAACACGTGGTTGGGGCCCGCGCAGTAGTCGCCGATTGATTCGGACGAAAATGGTCCCATGAAAATGGCACCGGCGTGGCGTAGCTTTGGCAGCAGTAGATCCGGCTCTGCTACCGACAATTCCAAATGCTCAGGCGCAATGCGGTTTGACAACTCACATGCTTCATCCAAGTCCCGCACGGTGATCAATGCGCCACGATTGCTGAGCGATTCTCGGATGATATCGGCGCGCGGCATACCGACCAACAGCGATTCCATCACCTCAACCACGCGCTTAATGTAGGCCGCATCCGGGCACAACAGAATCGCCTGCGCAATTTCATCGTGCTCGGCCTGCGAGAACAAATCCATCGCCACCCAGCGGGGGTCTGTGGTAGCGTCGGCAATCACCAGAATTTCAGACGGCCCGGCAACCATGTCGATACCCACCACACCGAACACCAACCGCTTGGCAGAAGCGACGTAAGCATTGCCGGGCCCGACAATCTTGTCGACCGCAGGAATGGTGGATGTCCCATACGCCAGCGCGCCAACCGCTTGCGCGCCACCAACACGAAACACGCGGTCAACTCCCGCCAGCGCTGCCGCCGCGAGCACGGTTTCGTTCAGCACCCCGTCGGGCGTCGGCGTCACCATGATCAATTCGCCAACCCCCGCCACCTTTGCGGCGACCGCATTCATCAACACCGATGAGGGGTATGCCGCTTTGCCTCCGGGAACGTACAAACCGGCACGATCGAGAGGTGTGATTTGTTGGCCGAGCACCGTGCCGTCGGCTTCGGTGTACGACCAAGACGGCTGAAACTGGTGCTCGTGATAACGGCGAATACGTGCAGCGGCGATCTCAAGCGAGGCGCGCACATTTTTGTCCAAACCATCGAGCGCGGCCGTGAGCACACGCTTCGGCACTTCCAGTGCCGCCGCGCTGTCTGGCGTCCAGCGGTCAAATTTCATGGTTGTTTCGAGCAAGGCGGTGTCGCCATACGTCTTTACATTGCCGACGATCTCTCGCACACGTAGCTCAACGTGTGGCTCTTGGGCGGACTCAAACGCCAGCAAGGCCGACAAGTCAGCCTCGAAAGAGGTCGTACTCGATTGCAGTGCCCGAATTTTCAACATATCTACCAGCAATTGGCCTACAAAAAGATGCAAACTCTAGTAACCACAGCCCAGTTCAGACTTTATGCCTGAAGATGCCCACCAAGAAACAACTTTCGTCTTTGGATTTACTCTGCATCGACCGCCGCTGCGAAGGCATCGATCAGCGGCTGAATCTCGTTATGTTTTAACTTCAGCGCCGCGCGATTGACAATCAGCCGCGACGATATTGGCATGATCTCCTCGACTGCGATGAGATTGTTCGCTTTTAACGTGCTGCCGGTGGAAACGAGATCCACAATTGCTTCCGCCAACCCGGTTAACGGTGCCAACTCCATCGAGCCATACAGCTTGATGAGATTGACATGCATTCCCTTCTTCGCAAAGTGCTCACGCGCCGTCTCGACGTATTTGGTGGCGACATTAAGACGGGCACCGTGCTTCACCGCAGCGGCATAGTCAAAGCCGTTTTGGGCGGCGACCATCATCCTGCACTTGCCAATTTTCAAATCGAGCGGCTGGTAGATACCTTGCGTGTTCGACTCAAGCAGCACATCCTTGCCAGCAACGCCAAGATCAGCCGCGCCATATTGCACATAGGTTGGCACATCCGACGCACGCACGATCACAACCCTGACGTCGACCCGGTTAGTACCGATGATCAACTTGCGTGAGTTTTCCGGATCCTCGGACGGCGTTAATCCCGCTGCGGCCAGTAGCGGCAGTGTGTCTTCAAAAATTCGACCCTTCGAGAGGGCAATCGTAATCACATCAAGTCTCGTTGGTTACATACGTTTGTTTTTCAAACCGGGTTTTGCGATACCTCTAATTCAAACGCTCAATCTGCGCGCCGAGCGCCGTCAGCTTGGCTTCGATATGGTCATATCCGCGGTCAAGATGGTAGATACGGTCGATGATCGTCTCGCCGTGTGCGACCAAACCGGCGATCACCAAGCACGCCGAAGCGCGTAAATCGGTTGCCATCACACCTGCGCCGGTCAATTTTTCCACACCATGCACAATCGCGGTATTACCTTCAATATCAATGTTTGCGCCAAGCCGCACCAGCTCTTGTACATGCATAAAGCGGTTCTCAAAAATAGTTTCAGTCACGACTGCGGTGCCAGAGGCGATACAGTTCAGCGCAATAAACTGCGCCTGCATATCGGTGGGGAATGCCGGATACGGCGCGGTTTTCAAGCTAATGGGTTTTGGACGTTTGTTGGCGACGATGCGCATGGTGTCTGCAGTTACCGTGATGGTGGCACCGGACTCACGCAAGCGATCAATCACTGCGTCAAGCGTATCCGGGGCCGCGTTGGTCAAGGTAACGTCGCCGCCCGTCGCCGCAACGGCGACCAGGAACGTTCCAGTCTCGATTCGATCGGGCATCACGGCATAATTCGCGCCATGCAACTTTTCCACGCCTACGACGGTGATCTTGTCGGTGCCGTGACCACGAATCTTTGCCCCCATCGCAATTAAGCAACGCGCCAAATCGACCACCTCAGGCTCCCGCGCGGCATTTTCGAGCGTGGTGGTCCCATCAGCCAGACAGGCGGCCATCATCAGATTTTCTGTTCCCGTGACAGTGACAGTCTCCATCAAAATGCGCGCACCTTTTAGCTTTGAGGCGCGCGCCAGAATGTAACCCGCTTCGATGGTAATCGAAGCGCCCATGGCTTGGAGCCCCTTGATATGCAAATCCACTGGCCGCGCGCCGATGGCGCAACCACCGGGCAGCGATACTTTCGCCTCGCCAAACCGAGCCAATAGCGGCCCTAGCACCAAGATGGACGCGCGCATGGTCTTCACCATCTCGTAGGGCGCGGTCTTATCAACAATGCTCGCGGCGGACAATGTCAGTGACTCGGCGCTGCGATCAGCCTTAACCCCCATCTGCACCAGCAGCTCGGCCATCGTGCCGATATCATTAAGCCGAGGCACATTTGTCAGCACCAGCGGCTCGGCGCTCAACAGCGACGCCGAGATAATGGGTAGCGCGGCATTCTTAGCGCCGGAAATGCGAACCGATCCGTTGAGCGACGTGCCGCCCCGGATTTTGAGTTTTTGCATAGAAAGATCCTTGGTAGGCTAACGGCTGGAAGCGGGAGACTGCGCGTGCCATTCGGCGGGCGTCAGGGTTTTCATCGACAGCGCGTGAATTTCCTCGCGCATGCGATCTCCCAGAGCGCCGTAGACGACTTGATGTCGGGCAACGCGAGACTTGCCATCGAATGCCGATGAGACGATAACAGCCTGAAAATGTGCTCCGTCGCCCTCGACCGCGAGGTACTCGCAGTTGAGTTTGTCCTGCAAGTAGCCTTCGATTTGGGTAGGGGTGACCATGGTTATTGTGGTTATTGCCTCAATTTGTATCCAGATTTTAGCAGGGCAAGTGTCACCATCGAGAGGCAGAAAAATGCAAATGTTGTGACGCCAAGTGACAACCAAACGGAAACATCGGATTTACCAAAGAATCCGTAGCGAAATCCATCGATCAAGTAAAAAAACGGATTCAAGTGGGACAGCAGCTGCCAGAAAGCTGGCAGGGAGTGAATGGAGTAAAACACCCCGGACAAAAATGTCAGCGGCATGATGATGAAATTCTGGAAGGCCGCGAGTTGGTCAAATTTGTCGGCCCAAAGGCCAGCGATCATCCCCATCGCCCCCAACATGGCACTTCCCAGCAACGCAAAGGTTAGAATCCACGCACCGTTATGCACGGGAATGTACGCCATTACCAAGCCAACCAAAAACACTCCCACTCCAACCGCCAGCGCTCGAACGATGGCGGCCAGCACATAGGCGAAGTAGAAATTCCAGTGAGACAGCGGCGGCAACAGAATAAAGAGAATATTGCCGGTAATCTTTGACTGAATAAGCGAAGACGACGTATTGGCAAACGCATTTTGTAACATGGACATCATCGCGAGCCCCGGGATCAGGAACTGCTCATAGCTCACGCCGGGAAACGCGGCGGCGGTACCCGACATGACGTGGGAAAAAATCAACAAGTACAGAATTGCCGTCAACACTGGAGCAGCAACGGTTTGAAAGCCCACCTTCCAGAATCGCAAGATTTCTTTTAGCAGCAGCGTTTGAAAGCCGATCATGGATGACTCCCCCATACCGCACTCGGAAGGTCGGCGGCGCTCGCCGGACTCGCCTCCCGCAAAACCCGCGGGGCCCTGCTCCTGCCGCTCGCTTGCCCCTTCCAGAATCGCAAGATTTCTTTTAGCAGCAGCGTTTGAAAGCCGATCATTTACTCATCACTTTCAAGAACACTTCCTCAAGGTCGGGTTCGGCCAATTCCATTTTCTGAATGGCGACACCATGTTGCCGAAACTCGCCAAGCAAGGTCTCGACCTCGGCATAGTCATGAATCGAGAAATAGTTCCAGACACCGGTTTGTTTGATTCGCTTCACCTTGAGCAAAGGCGGCAACTCCTCGTTAACGACCACCCTTAACACCCGCTCCGAAAATGCGCTGAGCAAATGGTCGGTAGTGTCTAGTGCGACAATCGCACCGGCCTTCATCATCGCAATCCGGTTACAAAGCTGCTGCGCTTCTTCCAAATAGTGTGTTGTGAGCAAAATGGTGTGCCCCTCGGCATTCAGCCGACGGACAAAGGCCCACAGCGTTTGGCGCAATTCGACGTCGACCCCGGCTGTAGGCTCGTCGAGCACAATTACCGGCGGACGATGCACCAGCGCCTGTGCCAGCAAAACTCGCCGTTTCATGCCGCCGGACAGTTGTCGCATGTTTTTGTCAGCTTTGTCTGAAAGCGAGAGATTACCGAGCAACTCATCGACCCATGCATCTAACGCGGGACTGCGCGGAATGCCGAAATAGCCCGCTTGAAATCGCAGGGTTTCACGAACTGAAAAAAATGGATCGAACACGATTTCCTGAGGGACAATACCGAGCGCGCGACGCGCCTCTCGATAGTCGCTCACTACATCATGCCGCATCACCTTTAGCGATCCACTATCTGCTCGCGTCAGTCCGGCGAGGGTAGAAATCAGGGTCGTTTTTCCTGCGCCATTGGGTCCAAGAAGAGCGAAAAACTCGCCTTCCTTAATCTGCAGCGAAACACCAGCCAGCGCCGCAAGGCTGCCATAGGACTTCCTCACCTCGTTTACTTCAATAGCAATCATGGAGCCTTGCGCTCAAAAGTAGAGGGGCCCTCGCGTGACGACGCCTGAGCGGTGGTAGCCGAAAATGGTCAGGTACCCTGGTGTAAAGGGCATTCGATCAAATCATCAACACCATACAGCGTCGCAAGTTCGACGAGATTTTCAGGCAGATGGACATAACGAAGGGCTTTGCCAAGCTTGCCCGCCTCGCGTCGCCAGTGGAGTAACAACGCAACGCCGGATGAATCAATCTCGCCAACTTTTTGGAAATCAATGGTTAGGCAATCTGGGAGGTTTTCTTGCGAGGCGTAGGCCAGCGTTTCCGCCAATCGCATCGGCATGGATGCCAAGTTCAACGCACCATCAAGCACCAACACCTCACCCAATACTTTTGATGAAAATGAAGCAGGCTCAATGATGCTGACGGTGTTTGAGGTCGCCTTCGCCGCCATCTTGTCACTTCCTTGCGACGTTCTTCGCGTTGCGGTCTGACAGCGACTTGACCAACCCGTCGATGCCAGTGTTCTTGATTTCGGTCGCAAAAGACGACCGATAATTGGTAACTAGCGAAACGCCGTCAATCAGTACATCAAAGACTTTCCAACCTTCTCTGGTTTTCTCCATTGAATAATCGATCGGGATCGCTGCAGCGCCGGATTGTAAGATCACTGTCTTTACGACTACCTCCGTGTCCGTCAACGCAAGCTTGAGCGGCCGCACTTCTATTGTCTGATTGCGGAACTGGGACAACGACGAGGAATAGGTGCGCACCAACAATTTCCGAAACTCCTCTATCAGCGCAGTCTTTTGTTGGTCACTGGCCTCGCGCCACGGGCGACCGACTGCCAATTGGGTCATGCGTTGAAAATTGAAATAAGGAAGGATTTTTTCATTCGCCAGCTTGTCGACTTTGACTGGATCACCAGCCGCAAGCTCCTTGTCAGCTTTCAACATTGCCAGCACTTCGCTGGTGCTTTTGCGAACAAGTTCGTCCGGTGCGATCTCCTGTGACCAAGCCACACTGGTAAAGGCGATCAGGACTGAGGCGGAAAACAATTTTTTGAACATTCTGGTTCCGATTGGGTGGTGGAGACGATTCAACGCCATGGGAGGTGAACCGTTTACTTCTTGTCCGGCCCTTCTGCGGCCTTGTTGAACATAAATTGCCCGATCAGGCGCTCCAGCACTACCGCCGACTGGGTGATGGTAATGCGGTCTCCTTGGACTAACTTCTTGTCATCTCCACCCGCCTCCAGTCCAATGTAGACCTCGCCAAGTAAACCAGAAGTCAAGATGGAAGCTCCTGTGTCTTTCGGGAAACCAAAACGCTTGTCTAACGACAAGGTGGCGACCGCTTGAAACTTGTCAGCGTCAAGACGAATATCCGTCACGCGTCCAACCAACACACCGGCACTTTTGACAGGTGCCTTCAGTTTCAGGCCGCCAATGTTTTCGAATCGCGCCTCAACGGTGTATACGTCCCCCGTGCGCTCGCTGCCTAAATTGCCAACTTTTAGCGCGAGAAACAATAACGCACCAAAACCCAGCGTCAGGAAAATTCCGACCCAAAGGTCAATTGTTTTTCGATCCATGTTTTCCTCAATAACCTCGTTTACACCCGCTGCAGCATACAAACGTTGCAACATTCAAAGAGAGTGTCCTGTCACAATAGTGAATCACAAACCGCGAATCATGAAGGCCGTCAAAATCAAGTCAATTGCTAACACGGTAAGCGCAGAAGTGACCACAGTGCGGGTCGTTGCACGCGAGACGCCTTCCGCAGTTGGGTCGGCGTCAAACCCCTCAAACGTCGCGATAATTGAAACCGCAATGCCAAAAGCAATTGATTTGATAATGCCATTCCAAATGTCATAGCGGAAATCTACAGCCGATTGCATGTTTGCCCAGAACACCCCAGGATCAATCCCCACCAACGCGACTGCAACAATGTAGCCGCCAAATATGCCCATCGCAGAGAAGAGGGCGGCAAGAATCGGCATAGACATCACGCCGGCCCAGAAGCGCGGTGCCACCACACGGGCGATCGGATCGATGGCCATCATGTCCATCGCCTTGAGCTGCTCGGTCGCTTTCATCAGTCCAATCTCAGCAGTGATTGCTGAACCCGCTCGACTTGCAAAGAGCAAAGCGGTGACAACAGGACCGAGTTCGCGAACCAAAGAGAGTGCCACTAGCACCCCCATCGTTTCTTCCGCACCATATTTTTGCAGGGTCTCAAAGCCCTGTAGCCCGAGCACCATGCCAACAAACAAACCCGAAACCATAATGATGACGAGCGACATTACGCCAGCGAAATAGATCTCGCGCACGGTTAAATGCAGACGGCGAAAACTCATCCCTGAGTTGAGCAGCACCAGCCAAAAGAAACGCGCCATCGCGCCGGCGCGCCAGATGGTGTCGATGCCACGTGACCCGATACGGCGGATCGCGTTAATCATCGCGACACTCCCCCGGCGGGAAGTTGCAGATCGAGATCGTTTGCATATTTTGGTGCTGGATAGTGAAAGGGAACGGGACCATCCATTTCGGCATGCACAAACTGCTTGATAAAGGGCTCGGTAGAGGCGCGGATTTCTTCCGGCGTTCCTTGGCCAACGATCTTGCCGTCTGCCACGAAGTACAGGTAATCAACAATTTGCAACGACTCAACAACGTCATGCGTCACCACAATCGAGGTTGCGCCAAGCGCGTCGTTCAGCTTTCTGATGGTGTTACCCACCGCAGAAAGCGAGATGGGATCAAGGCCAGCAAATGGCTCGTCATACATGATCAGCTCCGGGTCAAGCGCGACGGCACGTGCCAGCGCAACCCGCCGTGCCATGCCGCCGGACAACTCTGCAGGAAAAAGCTTTGCCGCACCGCGAAGCCCCACGGCATTTAGCTTCATCAGCACCAGATCCCGAATCATGTCTTCGGGCAAGTCTGTGTGCTCGCGCAATTGAAAGGCAATATTGTCAAACACCGACATATCGGTGAAAAGAGCGCCGAATTGGAACAGCATACTCATCTTGCGCCGGAGCGCGTAGAGCCGTTCTCGATCCAAATCGGCCACCAGCTGTCCTGCAACTTTGACCGTGCCCGAGGACGGTTTGAGTTGCCCGCCGATCAGCCTCAACAAGGTCGTCTTTCCACAGCCCGATCCGCCCATGATCGCGACCAGTTTGCCCTTGGGCACCGCCATGGTGATCCCCTTGAGAATCAGCCGTTTGTCATAGCCAAAATCAACGTTGTTGATTTCAACAAAGTTAACTCGCGACGCGGGTGTGGCGGGATTTGTAGTCAAAGTAGGCATTTGCCGATGATTCAAAGCGCCCATGGTAACAGGGCAATTGCCGTAACTTCGGCGAAGACCAGCTGAACAGACCAAGTCAGCAGCGCAAAAGTTCCCGCACGACTACCGGGCGCTCTAATCCAGCGCCGCTTACCAACGCTTTGGCTACCGTGCGTGCGACTAACAGCTGCGACCGCTATTCTAACATCGGATGACCACTGCCGAGTAACCGAGGGTTACGCAAAAAACCCGTAATTCATCGGATTTTTTGCCGGCCGCGCTTGGCAAACACGCTGTGAATGGCAAGAGCGCCAGACTCAGTTATGCTGTCAGGCCATTGGAAACACATACCAACCTTCTTTAACATGGCACAAATGGTAACTGGCATTGCGAATTTGACGGCGCAGATTTCAAGACCGGCGCTCCTCGTGGTTGATGACGACCCGCTCATCGCCGAAGCGCTCGCATTTTCGCTCGCCGATGATTTTGTTGTCAGATTCTGCGAATCAAGAGCTGCGGCGATCAAGCTACTACGGGGCGGCGACTTCTCGCCGCAGTTGGCGCTCATCGATCTTGGTTTGCCGCCGTTGCCCAATCAACCGACCGAAGGCTTCAAGTTGGTGAGCGATCTTCTCGCGTGGTCGCCAAAAATTCGTATTTTGGTGCTAACTGGCCAAAACGAGGAATCCAACGCGCGGCGCGCACGCGCGCTCGGAGCAGCAGATTTGGTGCCGAAACCATGTGAACCTCAGCGCCTAAAGAAGCTATTGCATGCGCAACTTAGAGGGGCTATTACCGGAAACCGCGCCGACGATCCGCACTCTGTCGGCCTGATCGGCGAAAGCCCGCCGATTAGAAAGTTGAAGGGGCAGATCGACCTTTACGCGTCTTCAACGTTTCCCGCGCTGATTGAGGGGCCTTCTGGCAGCGGCAAAGAGCGGGTGGCCGCAGCGTTGCACTATCTCAGCCCGCGAGGTCATTTGCCGTTTCTGGCGCTAAATTGCGCTGCTATCTCTGCGAACTTAATGGAGGCCACGCTGTTTGGCCACGTCAAAGGCGCATTCACCGGGGCCAATTCAGCAAAGTCCGGCTACTTCGAGGATGCAGGGGAAGGCACGCTTTTTCTAGATGAAATCGGCGAACTGCCACTGGAGTTGCAGCCGAAGCTTCTCCGCGTATTGGAAAATGGCGAGTATCAGCGGGTTGGGGAAACGCAGGCGAGAAAATCGGCAGCGCGCGTGATCGCCGCGACCAACCGGGACTTGCGTAGCGAAGTCAAAGCCGGGCGCTTCCGCGCAGATCTCTACCATCGACTGTCGGTCTTGACGATCAGCGTCCCGCCGCTGTCCGAATTAGGCGAAGATAAATTGCGGCTACTCGAACACTTTTCGGCCGAGTCTGCAAAACACCTCGGCTCGCGATCGTTCACGCTGACTGATGCCGCGAAGTCCGCATGGCTGGCATATGAATTTCCAGGCAACGTCCGCGAGCTGAAGAACATTGTCATCAGACTCATCGCGAAACACGCCGGATATGCGGTAACTCCCGATGAACTTTCCCAAGAGTTTGAGCTTCCACAACCGGCCGTGCCGTCCGGTGAAGCGTCGATCGGGCTAGGCCCAAAGGAGGAAATCACAGCGAGCGCACTATTTCGCCTTGATGGAAAGCTTGCCGAAGTCGAACTTAAGTACATCGACGCAGCCATTGAAATTGCCAGCGGCAACATGACCCAAGCGGCAAAAATCCTGGGGATATCGCGCTCAACGCTCTACAGTCGGCTCGAGATTTTGCGGCCCTCCGCACTTAACCGCGATACCGCCGTGGGCAACCCGGCCATCGGCCCCGATTCCTAACGACGGGCAGACGTCGACGAATGCTAAACTCAGTTTGCTTTTCATCGATAAATTTGCAATAAAAACGCCGGCCACGGCAAACAAGATTCCGCTATGACGATGTATCTGGAGCACTTCGGCCTCACCGAGGCACCATTCAAAATTACACCGCATACCGAGTTTTTCTTCTCTGGCGCGAGCCGTGGCGAGACGCTAGAGGCCCTGCTGTACTCGATCACCAGTGGTGAAGGTATCGTCAAAGTTACCGGAGAAGTCGGTGCCGGCAAGACGATGCTGTGCAGAGTATTGATGGAACGATTGCCTCCCTCTGTGGAAACAATTTATCTTGCGGTTCCCTCGCTGTCGCGCGATGAAATGCTCGCCACGATTGCGGGTGATCTGGGCCTCGAAACACAGGGCATGTCGACCACCAAGTTGATTCGCGCATTACAGGAGAAACTTATTGAATTCCATGCCGAGGGACGCCAGGTGGTGGCGCTGATCGACGAAGCGCATGCGATGCCCCTCGAAACCCTTGAAGAAATACGCCTTCTGTCGAACTTAGAGACGAGTCACTTTAAGTTGATGCAGATTGTCTTGTTCGGCCAGCCGGAACTGGACCAGCACTTGTTGTTGCAAAACATGCGCCAATTGCGCGAGCGGATTACGCACAGTTTTTCCTTGCTGCCACTACCACCGCGCGACATCAAGGATTACGTCGATTTTCGCCTTCGGGCGGCTGGCTACAAAGGCCCGGATTTGTTTGCCGCAGACTCGCTACGACTCATCGCGGAGGCCTCGGAGGGCCTCACCCGTCGCATTAACATTTATTGCGACAAAACGTTGCTCGCGGCGTATGCGGCTGGCACCCACACGGTCACGCCTGACTTGGTAAGAGCTGCCATCACAGATACACGGATCGTTTTGCCGAATACCAACAAACGCCGTGCCGCGATTTGGCTTGCCGTGCTGACTTCCCTGATCGCCGGGTTGGTAATCGGCTTTCTTGGAGGCCTTGCAGCCCGACAAGACACAACCCCTTCCAGCGTGGGGTCGCAAGGCTCGACACCGACCGGTGCCGCACGCTCAACAGCTGCATCGGTACCGCCACTACCGCCGCCAGAGTCGGCGCTGCTCGCAGCCTTGAAGCCAGCAGCGACGCCCGCATTGACTGCCGCGTCGCAAACTAGCAGAGCAGCCGGCGCGGCAGTCGCCGGTGCAGCAGTTGACAAGGTGCCCAGCCAATCTTTATCAGCAAGCACAACACCTGCGGCAAATTCAGCAGTGCGGGCCAAGGAATGGATCGGTGGCCGGGTGACGGTAGATATGGCGCGGATCGACAAGCAGCCGAGACATCGTTACTCGATCCAACTGATGACTGCTGAAGAGCGCGAACGAACAGCCATCGAGACTTATTTGCGTCAAGCGAGTCGAGAGTTGAATCCCGATCGGGTCATGCTCTATCTCTCCGGTACGGCGGAGAATCCTAAGGTGAGCGTCCTTTACGGCAATTATGCGGATCGAACGGAAGCAACAACAGAACTAGCTTCGCTACCTCAAGGACTCAGCCAGTTTCGCCCTTACGCTCGCTCGTTTCAGGCGGTCCGCGACGACTTCAGAAAATCAGCACCCTAGTGCGCAATCTGCACCCGACGGAAAGGGTGGGGCAAATCTTGATACAGTTCTTTGAATTCATGCACAACCCATTGCTTTTATTGCCTAATCCGCATATAAAGTCATGGGTTAACAACCACAAAAAAGCCGCCAAGCCCAGACCGCAGAGAATTTGCGCCGAATTCGTCGGTGCCAAGTTTCGATCTGCTGTTCTTCGCCGGACTTATACAACGCCGAAATGACTACTCATTTGCGACAACCCATTTGCGCATGAAAACTCTTTTTTACGATGCTAGGCCAGCAGACGCACCAGCCTGTGCGAAGAGTTCGTGCAGCATGCGCTCAAAGCCGCGCAACCGAGTTGGGTTGATTGCCGCACTACTGTCCGCAGTTTTGTCGGGATGTGGCACAAACCCCGTTGCCAAAATCGACAGCCATCTACGCAACACGGCACAAGCAACCCAAAGCGCAGTCTCACCGGTGCCGGCACCGGTAACGCAAGTGCCGATTCCTCCGCCGCCGAAACCCGTTGCGGATGAAAAGCGTTACTCAGTCAGCGTAATCGACGTTCCGGCGCGCGAAATTCTGCTGGCGATGAGCCGCGACACTGGCGTCAACATCGACATCTATCCCGGCATCGAGGGTCGCGTCACGTTGAATGCGATTGATCAAACGCTTCGGCAGATCTTGACGCGCATGTCCAAACAAATCGACATGCGCTGGGAAGCAGATGGCCCCAATATCTCCGTCATGCCCGACACGCCGTACTTAAAGCTCTACCGCATCGATTACGTCAACATCACGCGTGACATGGATGGCACATTTGGGGTCCAGACGCAGGTGGTTTCCCCATCGGGAGTGGGTTCCGGTGGCACCGCAGGTGCGGCGGGAGGCGCAGGCGGACAGAATTCGTCGCAATTGCGCATCGTTAACAACTCCAAGAATCGATTCTGGGAAAACCTCGAAAAGAACATCAAAGACTTGCTGCGCGAGACCGACAAACTCCTTCCGGAAGGAAGTTCTGAGACCGTTGTCCGGGGTCAATCACAAGGCTCAAGCACCGTGACATCGCGCACCCAACAGGGGCGGGGCGGGGCGACGACGGCCCGTGGAACAACGACCACCCTCACGCCGGGCGAAATTCAGGCCCAAAACGAACAGGTCTCGCAAACGCTTACGTTCCGCGAGGCGGCATCCGTAATCGTGAACCCCGAAACCGGCACAATTTCAGTTCGCGGCACATCCCGCCAGCATGAAAAGGTCGGGCAATTTATCGAACTGGTTGCGGGTGCAGCGAAGCGGCAAGTGTTGATCGAAGCGACGATCGTCGAGATCGAACTCAGTGACGGATATCAGTCGGGAGTCGATTGGTCGTCTCTCGCCCTACAAGGACTCGGCTACAGCTTCCGTCAACAGCTTACGCAAACCAACGTCACCGCGAACGGCACCACCAGTCTGGCTAACAACTTTTTCTCTGTCGGGTACTCAAATCCAAACGCGGCAGTGGGTGGAAGCATCAAAAGCACGATCACCCTTCTCAGCTCGTTTGGAAACGCCAAGGTTTTATCGAGCCCACGAACCACGACACTCAACAATCAGACCGCAGTCATGAAGGTGGTCGAGAACGCGGTCTACTTCACAATTACCACCTCACCAGGCACAACGAGCGCAAACGGCAACACGGCACCCACTTACAGTTCAACGCCCAACGTAGTTCCCGAAGGTCTAGTTTTGAGTGTCACGCCGCAGATCGGCGAAAACGACATGGTTACCCTCAATATTCGTCCAAGCATTACGAAAATTGTCGGTCAGATCCAGGATCCAAATCCGGGTCTTATTATTGTCACCACCAGCCCGGTGCTGGGTAGCACTTCCACGCAGATTCCCAGCCGCATCCCGGTAGTACAAACACGCGAATTTGAAACGGTTTTGCGCGTTGCCTCCGGCCAGACGACCGTGCTTGGCGGGCTCATGCAGGACAGCTTTAAAGCCACGCGAGATGGATTGCCAATTCTTTCCAAGATCCCCGTTTTTGGTGATGCTGTAAGCTACCGCAACGATGCCGGTAAGAAGTCAGAATTGGTTGTTTTCATCCGCCCGATCGTCATTAAGGACGCGAGCGTCGACAGCGACCTTAGCGAGTACAAACGCTATTTGCCCGACGGCCGCTTTTTTAAGGAGGCCGAGCCTGTTGTAGATGGTCGCATCCCCGGAATTCCGGTGCAACCGAGACCGTGAGTTAGCACGTGAGCCTGCTCCTCGATGCGCTTAAACGTGCGGAAGATGCCAAGCGCGCAAAAGCCGAGGCAGCAGCAACGCAGGCGACGCCCACCGAATCCGCAGCTGAGGTCGCAGCGGCAGGTCACTCCGATTCCGCCCCAGCGTTGCCTGAGGCGTTGGCACTGGTTGATGATGTCGGCCTAACCCCCGTCGAGCCGAAATCCGACGCATCGGAAGCCGCACCACCAGCAGAGTTTCCGGTGCTGTCTCTCGAGATCGTTGACGATCGGCCTGATGACCCGGTCGCAAAATCAGCTTCCAACCCCGCCTCTCCGCGCCTTGCGGTGGAAGAAATGTCGAAGCCGAATGAGACGCCCCTTCGCACTGCCGCAGCACCGACTCGCATGAGACTGGAGGACATGCTCGCCAGTGAATTGGGGTATTCGGACTTAGACAAACTTGCAGCGCCGATTTCGGCCCCGACGCCACCAGCGACCGCCGCGTTCAGGGCATCACGTCTCCCTGCGGCGCAAAGCCCGGCTGAACTGCTGGACAGTTACGGCACTGCACCGAGCTTGGAGCCACTTACAGCACTCAAGTCGGGTACAGGCCCTGCCTCCATGCCCGAGGCGGAGTCGGCCCAACAAGCGCTGAATCGCGAAGCGATCAGGAACGCGTTTGCGGTAAAACAACCCGCCACGTCGAGCGGTAAAACGAAGTGGGCACTCCCCATCGCAGGGATCCTGCTCGTTGTGATTGGCGCGGGAGGTTGGTATGTGTGGAGCGAAATGAATCGGCTCAACAAACCGGCTGCACGTCTACCGGTGAGCCCAGGCGTCAACGCGCCGGAAACCAGCGCTGCCGCCCCTTCTGCTCCAACCGCTGCCGTAGCCACAGCAGCTTCATCGCCCGCGCCTGTGTCCGAGACCGCGGTCGCGCCCGGGGAGGCACCACTTCCACCCCTTCTCCCGCCACCGGCGACACAGCTAAAGGAGGAGCGCGCACCGACGGCGGCAAAAGTTGTTGCCAGCACGCCACGTGAGGCCCTTGCCCGCCAAATTGAAGCGTTACCCGCGCTGCCTAACACCAACGTTGGCGCTGACCAAGTGATATTGCGCCCAGCCAAACCGACTTCCTTGGAGATCAACCCGGCGCTTGGAGCGGGCTACGCCGCCCTTGCCGTCGGCGATTACGTCACGGCCAAGCAGCGCTATGCAGAAGCTATTGCCGCAAACGGTAACAGCGCAGACGCCCACCTAGGCTTTGCTACGGCTGCCGCGCGAAGCGGTAACGCCGCTGAACTGCCACTCGCGATCAAACACTACCAACGGGCGTTGGAGATCGACCCCCGCAACGCCACCGCAAGTGCAGCCCTCATCGTGCTGACAGGCGGCAAAGACGGCAACGTCCCCGGCGGGTCAAGCAGTGCGGGCGAAAAGGAGATTGGCTTAAAGCGATTAATTGCCCAAGATCCGAATGCTGCCAATGCCTATTTCCTGCTGGGCAATTTGTACGCCGAATCCCGGCAGTGGCGCGAAGCCCAGCCAGCCTACTTTGAAGCCGCAAGACTGATGCCGCAGAACGCAGACTACAACTACAATTTAGCGGTTAGTCTGGACCAACTGGGCCAAGAGTCGGCGGCCATGAGCTTCTACCGTCGGGCTCTGGCGGCCAACGTCAAAGGGCAGTTTGACCGCGCCGCGGTCGAGAGACGTATTTCGGCGCTTAGCTCTATATCCGCCGAAGGCTTGGCAAAACGTCAACCCTAATGAGAAACATGCGCTTTCCAATCTTGGGTGATTGGTACAATCGTGGCCCGCAGATCAATGCGGCCAACCGGAATGTGAACGTGCCCTGCCACCACAAGATGTCTTCGACATGAATCAGATGAGTTCGCCACTCTCCCAGTTGCCGCTAGGGCAGACTCTGCTAGCGCGCGGCATCATTTCACAAGACCAGCTGAACATCGCGCTGCTGGATCAGCGCACGTCCAAAGCGCCACTTGGCAAGACTTTGGTTACGCTCGGGTTTGTTACGGAAGCAACGATTCGCGATACGCTTTCCGAAAGTCTCGGACAGACCGCAGTGGATCTGTCAAACACCATTATCGACGCCGAAGCACTGTCGATGGTGCCGAAGGATATCGCCAAGCGCTACCAAGTTCTGCCGGTCGACTTTGATCGCAGGACACGCAAGCTGCTGTTAGCGGTCGCGGACCCGACCAACGTGGTCGCCATCGACCAAATTCGCGTCTTAGTTCGCGAGGATATTCGCATTGAACAGGTATTGGCACGCGAATCTGACATTGCAATCGCCATCGAACAGCACTATGGTTTTGAACTTTCGATCGATGGCATTCTCAATGAGATTGAAACCGGCGAGATCGACTACCAAAGCTTGGCAACCGACTTTGATGAATATAGTCAGCCGGTCGTACGCCTTATTGATGCGCTGTTGGCTGATGCGGTAAAACGCAATGCCTCGGATATTCATTTTGAGCCGGAACAGGGATTTCTGCGAATTCGTTACCGCATTGACGGTGTGCTTCGTCAAATTCGCTCGCTTCACAAGAACTATTGGAGCGCGATGGTGGTACGCCTCAAGGTAATCTCAGGCATGAACATTGCCGAGACCCGAGCACCGCAGGACGGTCGAATTTCATTGACCTTATCAGGCCGCTCCGTCGACTTTCGCGTTGCTGCGCAGCCAACCACACACGGCGAAAACGTAGTATTGCGTATTCTCGACCGACAGAAAGGTATCGTCGCGCTTGAGGGTCTTGGCCTCCAAGAAGACGAGCTGAAGATGCTCCGGCTCATGATGGCGCGTCCAGAGGGCATCATTTTGGTCACCGGACCGACGGGCTCCGGTAAGACGACCACGCTGTATTCGATCTTGAACCATGTCAATACCGAGGGCGTCAACATCATGACGCTGGAAGACCCGGTCGAATACCCAATGGCGATGATTAGACAAACGTCAGTCAATGAGGCCGCGAAACTGGACTTTGCAAGTGGTATCCGCTCGATGATGCGTCAAGATCCTGATGTGATTCTGGTTGGTGAGATTCGCGACCAAGACACCGCAGAAATGGCGTTCCGTGCAGCGATGACTGGCCACCAAGTCTATTCAACGTTGCATACCAATTCAGCAATCGGTGCCATCCCGCGACTACAAGATTTAGGCGTATTGCCGGACATCATGTCAGGCAATATCATCGGTGTCGTTGCGCAACGTTTGGTGCGGCGCCTGTGTGGAAAATGTAAACAAGCCTATCGCCCGGAAGACGACGGCACCCGGCGCATCCTCGGCGTGAGCCAAGACTGGAAGGGCGAAGTATTCCGGCATGTTGGTTGCGAAACCTGTGACAACAGCGGCTACAAGGGACGTGTGGCGATCATGGAGCTGTTCCGCATGGACGACGAGATTGATGAGCTGATTGCGCGACGGGCAACAGCCCGGGAAATCCGTGAGTCCGCGCGTAGGCGCGGATTTCGCACGCTTGCGGAGGACGCCGTCAATCGCGTACTGACAGGAGAGACCGATCTCGACGAAATTTCGCGGATCGTCGATCTGACTGATCGTATTGACTAGCGGCAAATCCATGGCAACGTTCAGCTATCGCGCAGTCAACCACGAGGGGCAAATTCAGACCGGAAACTTGGATGCTTCCAACGCCATCGATCTGGAACTGCGTCTAAAAAAAATGGAGCTCGATCTAATCAGATTCGAGTCAATCAAAAAATCTGCACTCTCGACAGCGCGTCGAATTACCCGCAAGGAGCTGATTACCTTCTGCTTCCACATGGACCAACTGCTTCGCGCTGGGGTGCCGATCATTGAAGCGTTATCTGATTTGCGAGACACGGTTGAAAACCCGGCGTTTAAGCAGGTGGTGGCGACTCTGCTCGAAGACATAGAGGGTGGCCTGCGCCTGTCGGAGGCAATGGCGAATCACCCTCACGCATTTGATACGGTGTTCATTGCGCTCATTCGAACAGGTGAGCGCTCAGGGCAACTGCCGGAAGTTCTCACGCAGCTCACCGAGAATCTCAAATGGCAGGATGAGTTGGCCTCGCAGGTAAAAAAAGCGATGATGTACCCGTTGTTTGCGGGTGCCGTCATTTTTGGTGTGGTTTTTCTCCTGATGATTTTCTTAGTCCCACAGCTTGCCATCACCATGAAAGCGCTGACAGCGAATCCCCCCAAAGCGACCCTCGCGCTCATCGCCGTATCCGCCTTCATGCGGCAATTTTGGTATCTGTGTTTGGGCCTGCCAATCGTTAGTGGTGTGATTTTGTTCATTCTGGCGAAAACAAACGAGGACGTTCGCTATCAAATCGACGCCATGTTGTTGAAACTTCCTGTCATGGGCCCGCTCACGCAAAAAATCATCTTGGCGCGCTTCTCAACGTACTTCGCACTGATGTACAAGTCGGGGCTAGGCGTCCTTGATTGCATTGAAATTGCTGAAAAAATCATGGGTAACCGCATACTCGAACAGGGCTTACAGCGCGTTGGCCGAGAAATCAGTGATGGCACTGCCATCACCCAAGCCTTTCAGAACGCCCGACTTTTCCCGCCATTGGTGCTGCGGATGCTTAAAGTTGGCGAATCAACCGGCGGGCTCGATACAGCACTGCTCAACGTCAGCTATTTCTACAACCGTGAAGTGAAGGAAACCATGTCAAGCCTGCAGGAGCTAATCAAGCCTGCTTTGACAGTTATTCTTGGCGGCGTCCTGATTGGTATCTTAATCACCATCTTCTTGCCCATGTATGACGTAATCGCCAAGACGACAATTCGTTAGGAAATACGGTCGTGTCAAAACACTATCTTTACTTAACGAATGATAAGCTGGTCTCACTTGTCATTAGCGGCAACAAGCTGGTGAGCCGCGAGAGTTTTAGCGTAGGAGACATTCAGACGCAAGCGCTTGAGGAGCAACTTTCCAAATACGCATCGTCCCCCACCTACCTCGTCACCGACTTAATCGAGGAGGATTTTCGCATCGATACGATCCCTCATCTTCGCGGTAGTGACCGACAGGCTGTACTCGATCGGAAACTCGCGCAAATCTATCGCGCTTCACCTTATCGTCATGCGATTGTGCAGGAACGCGAGGCCAAGGGGCGTCGTGATGACAGCATCTGCCTTCATGCTGTCACCAATCCGGAGTTGCTGAAGCCACTACTGGCATTGCTCGACCGAAAAAAAGTACCTCTCGAAGCCATTTGTTCTTCTGCCGTGTTGTCGAGCCGCTTGTTAAAGGCGCTGGATTCAGTTTTTCCACATACGATGTTGGTCACCATCATTCCCGACCTTGGCCTTCGGCAAACCTACTTCAGGAACGGACAAATCAAGTTCAGTCGGCTGATACCGATTATCTACGACGAGTCACGCTCGGTCGGGCAACTGATTACAGCGGAGACTAGCCGCACTTGGCAGTACTTGGAGAGCTTGCGTTATTTTGAAGATGCAGCTTCTCTCGAAGTTTGTATGCTGCTTCACGCGCGTGATAGCGCGATGATACAAGAAGCTATTGGCCGCTATCCAATGCTACGGTATCGCGTTCTCGACATCAATGACATCGCTGCCAAACTTGAAGTCGCACCTGCGCCGACGTCATCACATGCGGAAGAAATTTTCTGCCATCTGTACGCACGCAGCTCGCTGGAAAATCACTTCGCGGCACCGGTCGAAACCCGATTCGCCGCCTTTAGGCGTGCTCGCATCGCAATCTTTGGTGCCACGGCTGCAGTCCTTGCCGCAGGCGTGGTGGCCGCAGCTTTCAATTTTTACTACTTGACCCAGATTACGCAAGAAATCGACGAGCGAAGTCGACGCGAAGACGCGCTCCGATTAGCGTATCAGGAGGTTGTAAACTCCATGCGTACGCAAAAAGAGGCAACTGATACCGTCCGCGATACTAGTATCTTTTTTAACTCGCAGATTCGCCCCGCGCCGGCGGCACCAGGACGCTTGTTAAATGAGATCGCCAAAGTTTTCGATAGGTATCCTTTGGTGCAAGTTGATCAAGTTCTGTGGGCCACCAATAACGAGCCGGCGTTCATACCAACCGCACCACAGGGATTTGGCGCAGTAAACGCGAGCCTCGCTGGCTCGTCGCAGGTGACCTCAGACAACAAGTCACGGGCGACGGCCTCGATACCCCCAGCACCGGTGGGCCAGTCGACTATCGCCGAGAATTTGTTCAATCCGCCGCTGACGGGAAACAAGTATCACATCGCGTTGATTGACGCAGCGGTTCAACCGTTTGACGGCGACGTGCGAAGGGCACTTGCGGAGATTGATCGGCTGATTAACGAGTTGAGTAAGAATGGTGAGTTCACGGTTAAGGCAGTGAAGCTACCGGTCGACACCGCCTCTTCCGCCAGCCTCAAAGTCATTGACCGTTCAGCCGCAACGGCAACAAAAGCGGCGTTCACCCTGCACATCGCGCGAAAGGTGCCGGGCACATGAGCGTGATGACAAAGGAGGGCTTCAGCGCACTTAGACTTTCCTATCTGATTCTTGTCGCGGGTATAGGCGTTGCGGCGTTTTTAGTCGGCGGTACCTACTTTTGGTGGCAAACCGAAAAGAAGAACAACGCGCAGTCACAGCGCCGCCTAAACGATGCGCAAATGCGGTTGGCTAACGCCGAGCAGCAACGTGACGATCTGCGCAATTCGGAAGACACATATCTCGCGCTCGAAGGGCGCGGCGTTTTTGTCGCCGAGAGGCGCCTCGATCTACTCGATGCCATGGAAGCACTCCGTGCACGGCACGGCATCATCTCCCTTGAGTATCAGGTCAGCGCGCAACGGCCGCTCAAACTCGCCGGCGGCACGAGCATCACCGCCATCGAAGTTCTTGGCAGCAGGGTGCAGCTCAAAGCGACGTCACTGCATGACGGCGACATGCTCGCCTTCCTCGACGAATTCTCGCGTATGCAGCGCGGCATCTTTCAGATCGAGCGATGCGCGTTGGGCCGCAATACCCGCGGCGGGACGGTTGCATTGCCCCCGCCCGCTGCGGTCGTCGCCGCGACCCCGCGTAACGCTGACGTGCCTGCCGCTCCCCCGCCGATACTTGCCCCGGCAATCGAAGCGGATTGCGCGCTCGAGTGGATTACATTAGTCGATAAACGTGCGCCCACAGTCGCGGTCGCTCAGCCGACGAAAACACCGTGAAACAACACACGATCACCGTCGCCGTGCTCTACTTTTCGCTGATCAGTGTGAACGCGATCGGCCAAACCACAGCGTCTTCCAAGACCGCCGGGAGTTACACTCCGCAGCCGGTATCGACGACCTATCGCCCGCTCATTGGCAAGTTATTCTTCACTGATACCGAACGTGATCGCCTCGATAAGGCGCGCAAAGACGGCGTATCGGTTGTTGACGGCGAAGTCGTGGCTCGTTCCCCGCAAGTTGACGGCTTCTTGAAGAGCAGCAGCGGTCGCACCATCTATTGGGTCGATGGCAGCCAACGAATCGATGCAACATCGAGCAACAATATTGCCGCCAAACCGTCGATGACCGGGACTGAGTCGGGCGTGAAATTTCTTGAGTCGGGTGTCAGCCCAACAGCGCCTGTAGTATCGAAGTCTGCTCCGGCGAAAGCGACGAAGCCTCCGCAGCCCACACGCGCTATCGCTAAGCAGCCATGAGTAACAAAGCAAAAAAGTCGCCTATTGGCGGGCATCTTCAGGCAAAAATGCCTGGAAACGCCCGTCGATAAAGGATCTTCGTGGCGCGCACATGGCAAATGGTGGTCGTACGTCCGAGCGCAAATCTGCGTACGCAGTCCGGCGTCGTTCTTCTACTCATCGTCTTGGGTATCCTGGGTCTGGGTGCGGGGATGTTGTTGCTTGCAATCAACACCGCCAACTCGGAACGATCACAACGCAAGTTCGTCAGCGGCTCACAGGCCCTCGCCGCAGGCAAACAAGCCTTGATTGGGTACGCCATCGGCTCGCTGACCGGCACCGGCGCGCGTCCCGGATGGCTGCCACTTCCAGACACCTTGGCAAACACTAACTACAACGGACAATCGGACGCCACGTCCTGCCTCAATGGCGCAGCGACAAATGGCATGCCAGCCCTTTCTGGCGTCGACGCGCAAGTTGCCACCCTACGCTGCCTCGGCAGATTGCCTTGGAATACCCTTGGACTTTCCATCGACGGCGCCAGCGAGCAAGACCTTCTGGGACTGGTGCCGTGGTATGCGGTGAGTCCCAACTTGGCCGACCCAAATGCCGGAACCGGGCAGTGTATGACAGTCCTCAATCCCACCACCGCAATGGCCACCGCACCAGGAACTTTCGTCTGCGGGACGACCAGTACACCAGCTTGGCCTTGGCTCAAAGTCTGCGACAACACGGGCAGAATCCTCAGTGATCGAGTTGCTGCGGTATTGATCTTGCCGGGCGAGGCAATCAACACCACAGGGCGCACCCAACTTCGCACCAACGCTGCCACCATTGCAAACCCGAATGGTTATGGATTTCCCGCCGACTTTCTCGACGCGGTTCCGACGCCCGCAGGCTGGTCGAGTATTCCGGTCGCCCAGCGCTGCACCACGTTTGACAATGCTGCCCTCAGCGGTGAGTTTATCGCTGCCGATGCAAGTGTCGTCTTTAACGACCAATTGATCTACATCACCGTCGATGAGTTGATGGTTGAAGCCGAAAAACGTGTTGCTATTGAAGTGCGCGAGGCTATGTTTACCCTGCGCCAGATTACTGGCATGCTCGACTACTCTGGGTTGGCGTTTGTCGGCTCATTGCCTTGGCTAGCGCCCATCGGCAACCCGAGCGATCCTGTGAATGCATTTGTTGCAACTACTAATGCCAGAGCCGGTCTTATACCGTTCCATGTCGGCGGCGCACAATTTCTCACCGAACTTTCTTGGTCGATTACTGGTGCCGACACACTCTCTCCGGCCTCCTCCGCATCTCCGACGTTCACTTGCACTGTCTCCGGCGTGGTGCGCCAGTGCAGGATTAGGCAAGATGCGGCCACCCCGATCACGCGGACAGTGACTCCGAGCGACATGGCTGCCTACAAAACATATTCGCTTACCGCGCCGTCTGTTACTTGTAGTTGGAATACGACACTGCCTGACCAGAAGCTCGACTGCACTTCGTACACTGTATTTACGCAAGCGAACCCCACCAGCTACTTCGTTGAGCACAGGCCCTGCTGTGCCGGCGGCTGGACCTCGTTCGGCGACGTCAGTGGAACCACGACCCGGACCGTCACACTTACCGTCGGTGTCACGGACGGCGCTACGCGATTTGCAAATGGAAGTAGCAGTACACATTTGCGCCGGAGGATATTCCCCTCAGCGACCGGCGGGGTGGTAGAAATCAGCATTGCCGACCGATGGAACCCAAGCGGCGGAACGATCGTTGCGACTGCAACGCTGCCCCCGACGGGGACAGGCTCTGCCCAAAATACCGCTGCAGGCCCCCCCAGTGGCGACTATGTCTCCGACATACGGCGCTACCCCGTGCTGCCCGCTTGGTATTTGAGTCAGAACTGGTATCAGCATATTTATGGGGCGATTTCCGCAGACGTCGCACCACCAGCGCTAGCGACTGTGAGCTGCACCGCCAACTGCTTCACCTCCGGCGGTCGGAACAACATCGACGCTGTGTTCATAAGTACCGGCGCAGCCTTAGCTGGACAAATACGCTATTCTGGGACCCCAGCGGCGGCAGATTTTCTTGAGTCGGCAAACGCAACCGGTGGTACGACCGGAATCTTTTCGCCGCCGACGCAGCTACGCACCTCGATTTACTCCGATTCAGTCGTCACCCTTCCCAGATGAAAGCACGATCAGTTCTAATTGACCGCATCCGCGGTTTTTCTCTTGTAGAGATCGCCGTCGTACTCGTTATTCTCGCGATCTTAGCGACCGCAATAGGTGTTCCGTTAGCAAGCCAACTGGATCAACAACGTACAATCGACACCCAAAAGCAGCTTGAAGTCGCCCGCGAGGCGCTTTACGGTTTTGCAATGGCAAATGGGCGTCTGCCATGCCCGGCTGCCGCAGCCACCACTGGTGTTGAAGCGCCGGTTGGAGGTGGGGCATGCACAATCGCGTTCGGGTTTCTGCCGGCCACAACGCTCGGTCTCACTGGCCTCGATGCCAGTGGCTATATGGTTGATGCGTGGAACGACGGCGATGTTGGCCATCGTATCCGTTATGCGATCAGTACACAAAATACAAATGCGCTTACGACAGTGGACGGCGTAAAATCCCAAACAATGGCAACCGTTGCCGCAACCAACCAACTCTACGTTTGCGGAACGGGGCTCACCGCGACAGCGCCTACGACGAACTGCGGCACGATGACTGTGCTGAGTGATAAAGCGCCGTTTGTGATCTATTCGTTGGGAAAATCGACCGTACCTTTGGCAACCAACTATGATGAGCTTAACAATCAAAACGGCGATCGCGTCTTCACCAGCGGCACACCGACCGACACGTTCGATGACATCGTCACCTGGGGATCGCTAAACACGCTCTTCTCCCGAATGGTGCAAGCGGGCAAACTTCCATAAGCACCACAGATGAAACATGCTCACACGACGATTGCGACCGTCACGCCCACCTCCAATTCGCTGGTCCGCTCATTCCGCTGGACACGCATGCTGCTGCATGTGGCGCAGGGACTGCTCGTTACTCTGCTGGTGTACCCGCGCGTCAAGCCACGCATCCGTGCTGCGATTACGCAGGCATGGTCGGCAAAGATGCTGCGGATTCTCAACATTACGTTATCCATTCACGGCGCGCGACCGGCGGAACACACAAACAAATTATTCGTTGTGGCCAACCATGTGTCGTGGCTGGATATTTTTGTCATCAACGCGACTACGCCAAGCCGATTTGTTGCAAAGTCGGAAATCCGCGATTGGCCCATTGCCGGCACCTTGTGTGATGCGGCTGGGACCATCTTTGTTCACCGCGCAAAACGCAGTGATACTGCCCGTATCAACGCCGAGATTCATGATGCCTTGGAGCAGGGCGACACGGTTGCGATCTTCCCGGAAGGCACCACCACGTCCGGTGACCGGCTGCTGAAATTCCACACGTCGCTGTTTGAGCCGGCAGTTGTCAACACCGCACTACTCGCGCCCGCCGCAATTCGTTATCGCAATACTAACGGCGAGGCGAATCTTGCGGCTGTGTTCGTTGGCGCGACTACTTTTGCACAGTCCATTAGCAACATCATTTCGCAGAAGAAAATGATCGCGGACATCACCTTTGCGCCGAGCATCGCAACAGATTCCCTGTCGCGTCGCGACGCCGCAGTGTGTGCGGAAAATGCGATTGCCGCCATACTGGACGTAGCAAAACCTCACGCTCACCAACGCTTTGGCGAAGGGGCAGCGCCGCTGGCAGCACGGGCGGCTTGAGAAGGCCTCAATGGTCACCCTTACACGTCACTGAATGGCTAATCCTGATCGAATTGAACATGTCTCTGACTGTCGGGTTGCTCAACCGACACTTGTGCAAACCGCTTGCGATCCTCCAATCGCACGGCCGTAAGCTCACCGCCCCAAATACACCCGGTGTCGATATTCACGGTTCGCTCTCGCTGCACGTAACCGATCGCCGACCAGTGTCCAGAAAATAGCGTGCGTTCCGCACGGCGCACCGTGGGAACATCGAACCATGCGCGAAGCCCCGCTGGCAGCGCAGATATCCCGGCTTTGTACTTGTGCTGGTGTTCCCCGGCGGGCGTAAGGGTGCGCATTCGCGTCATGGTGTTGATGACAAAGCGGCTGCGCGCCCCCCCCTTTAGCGAGTCCCTCCATGCAATCGGCTGGTCACCATACATAGCCGCGAGTGTTGCCCGGTATTGCGCCGACCGCAGCGACGATTCAACTTCTCTCGCCAGCGAGATCGATTTTTCCCAGGTCCATTGCGGCATCAATCCCGCGTGGACCATCGCAAATTTGCCATCAATGTGCAGCAAAGGCCGATGACGCAGCCAATCGAGCAACGCGACAGAATCGGCTGCATCCAAGATTGGCCGAAGCGTATCAAGTTTGCCGGGTCTGGCGAACCCCTCGGCCACCGCCAACAGGTGTAGATCATGGTTGCCCAATACCACTGTTGCAGCATTCCCCAATTGCTTGACAAATCGTAAACATTCGAGCGATCCATTGCCGCGATTAACCAAGTCGCCAACAAACCAAAGCCGATCTCGCGACGGAACAAAGCGGATTTTGCGCAACAACGCTTGCAGGGTCAGGTAACAGCCTTGCAGATCACCAACAACGTAAGTACTCATGGCGCACCCACAAAAAAGGGCGGAAGCTCCGCCCTTTCTTCTTCACTCCCCGCCGCAGATCACTTCACCGCAGCGAGCATGTAATCTACCGCCGCCTTCACATCTGCGTCGGAAAGCGACGCGTTGCCGCCCTTGGCAGGCATCACACCCATCTTGCCTTGGAAGCCACCAATCGCATGTTTGTAAAGCGTATCTTTGCCTTGGGCGACTCGTGGTGCCCAAGCGGGCTTGTCACCAGTCTTTGGCGCACCCGCCACGCCGGCCGTGTGGCAAGCCGTGCAAGCTGCTTTGTAAACGCTCTCGCCACTGGCGACCTTGACCGGTGCAGCCGCCACTGCTGGTAGTGTTGGCGCGACTGGTCCCGACTCTTTGGTTGCCGATGTGACGATGATCACGTCGGGCGCAATACGCTCTTTGACAGCCGCCTCTGCCGCCGCTTTATCCAGACCGGCACCCAGCGGTCGCGTGCCAATGGCAAATTGCGCCAACAACATAATACCGATAACCAGACCTATGGCACCGATGAAGACGGCAATCGCCACTCCCACCGGGTTGCTTTTGCCTTCTGTTGTGCCGTGGTCTTGCTCACTCATAAATGCCTCAGTTGTCGCGATCAGTGATGTTGTTACACGTCATTATATCTATCGCTACAGCCCCACTCAATCAGGACGTAAATCGAGATCGCGATTTTGTGCTCTTCGCCGCAGGCAATGCAGCAGCCCCGCAAAGTGAGATGGTAAACTATAACTAAGCGCCCGTAGCTCAGATGGATAGAGTGCTACCCTCCGAAGGTAGAAGTCGCACGTTCGAATCGTGTCGGGCGCGCCATGAATTCAAACACATAACAAAGTTTGCCAAGCCCAGTTGGGCATCTTGCGCAAACTCTGCCTAACTTGAGCTGTGCAGATGCATCCGCTCGCGGTCGACAGGTTCCAGCGACCGCTGCCTCCCGTGCCAATCGACAACACGAAGAAACGTCGAATGCCGCCGCATTGCGCATTGAAGTGTGGCGAGCGATTATTGGCGACAAGAAAAGCCGCACGCTGTACGGCTTTTACTTTGCCACTCAACAAGCCGCGTCAAGCAGACTTTCTTCCTGCAGCACCGGCGACTGACTTCAACTTCGGACGCACCTGCGCCACATATTCTGGCACCCAGCGCTTGAGGTCGCGGCGTACGTCAGAGTCATCCGGCAGCTTGTCTTGATACAGCCAGGCGCTCAGCGTTTCGATGAAGTCCTTTGTCACTTCCCGCGCTTTGGCAACGCGCAATTTTGGATGCGGCGTGGCGCGCGTGTGCTCATCATCCATTAGCAACTCTTCAAACAACTTTTCACCAGGCCGCAAGCCTGAGTAGATCACTTTGATTTCGTCGTCCGTTGCTTCGGATAAACGAATCATGTCGTGCGCGAGGTCAACAATCCGAATCGCCTCGCCCATGTCGAGCACAAACACTTCCCCGCCCAAGCCCATTGCGCCCGCCTGCAAGACCAACTGCGCCGCTTCAGGAATCGACATGAAGTAACGCACCATCTCAGGATGGGTAACGGTGACCGGGCCACCACGCGCAATTTGTTCTTCAAAACGGGCGATCACGCTACCTGCGCTGCCCAGTACGTTACCAAAACGCACCATTTCAAAACGCGTGTTACCACCAGTTTGTTGTAAGGCTTGGCAGACCATCTCTGATAGCCGCTTGGTCGCCCCCATCACGTTGGTGGGATTAACAGCCTTGTCGGTGGAGATGAGCACAAACTTCTTGACGTTGTATTCGATCGACGCGCGCGCCAACACCAGCGTACCAAGCACGTTGTTTTGCACAGCCTCCCACGCATTACTTTCTTCCATCAGCGGTACATGTTTGTAGGCTGCCGCGTGGAAAACGATTGACGGCGCGTACTGATGCAATGTCTGATTCACCCGCTTCACGTTCTTGACGTCGCCAATGACGCTGGCAATCGGCAAGTTCTCAAATTCATCCCTGAGAGATTGCTCTATCTTGTACTGCGCAAATTCGTTTTGCTCGAACAACACAAGCATCGACGGCGCGTAGGCCGCGATTTGACGGCAGAGTTCCGAGCCGATTGAGCCGCCAGCGCCAGTCACCATCACCACCTTGTCAGTAATCAGATCGTGCAGTCCGGCATCATCCAGCACAATGGGCTCACGTTTAACCAGATCTTCGAAAGACAGGCGACGAATCTTTGGCGCCGGCGTTTTGCCGGCCAACAAATTGGCCGTCGTCGAGACTTCACCAATTCTTGGTGCCGTCATGACGGTCACGCGAGCGCGGTTACAAATCTCGATAATTTGGCGACGCTTCTGATACGCCACGGACGGCATGGCGATGATGACATGTTTCACTTTCAGCGTACGGGCTAGCCGCGGTAACTCGTCAAGCGCACCCAGTACGCGCACGCCATGAATGAGGCGGTAGTGCTTATTCGGGTCGTCATCCAACAGCCCCAACACACGCCAGTCGCGACTACGCAGAAGTTCTTTTAACAGGCCAACCGCCGCATCGCCTGCCCCAAGGATGATCACTGGGGTGCCTTGGTCATCGGCCCTGCCGTAAAGCGACCATTCTTTCCAGCTGCGATAGCTGATACGACTGCCAGCCATCAACACCACCAGCAACAGCGCTTGTACAAAAAAGTAGGAGAACGACAACATGCCCAACCAGTTACCCGCCCGAAGCGTTGCGGCGACAGCTAGGGTACCGGCGAAAACGGTCACAACGATGCGCTGGACATCCGGGAGGCTAGCGTAGCGCCACAGACCTTGGTACATCCCAAAAATCGTCGCCACGAGCGCCTGTACCGGCACGGCAACAAACAGAACCTGCAACACCAATGTTTTGGTGATCTCCGGGGCACCCGGCACAGCGGTAAAGAACAGCAAAAAAGTGATAACCCAAGATAGGCCTAGCATCAGCACATCGTGTGCAAAAGCAAGCAGTGCTCGCTCATTGATGGAAAATGAAGTCATTTCGCTCCTTGTTTTTTTTCTTCAGGCACGTTTTTTCTTGTTTGGTGTTCCCGCTGCAGCCGCCACTCTAATAAAACAAGTATGGATGCATATGTTACCACCCAAGGCATCAGCTTCTGGATAATACTCGTGCTTCCAAGTAGCGAAATCCCGCTATCCGAAGGCGCACGGAGCAGCGCCAAACTGTATCCGGAAGTAGCCAACATCAGCGCCACGTACACTGCCGTCGTATGGGTGTGCGACCAGCCAAGATCCAAAATTAATCGATGATAATAATGTTGCCGGTGCGCCTCCCAAATGCGCTCGCGACGGGCGATGCGTTTTGCGAGGGTAACGGTGGCATCGACAATAAACGGGCTGAATACAAGGACCGGGAAGGCCCATGTCCAAACGTTTTGTTGGTAACCGAATATGCCAAGGGTAGCGGCGAGAAAACCGAGCGGGATCGAGCCGACATCGCCCAAAAATACGCGTGGTCGGGGAAAGTTAAAAAACAAAAAGCCACAGCACGCGCCCGCGATCACCACACTCAGCCGCGCCAGTTCTAGTTGGGCTTGGTCTGCGGCCACCCAAGCCATCGCGGCAAAACCAATCATTCCCATCAGTCCGGCAAGGCCGTTAGCGCCATCCATAAAATTGTACAGATTGGTCATCCACGCAATCGCGATGACGGCCAGCGTAACGGAGATTAGACTCGCGCCGGGGACGACTTGATTGCTGGGTAGGACCGCTTGGCTACTGAAAGCCACCACAATCAAGGCCGCAGCCAAATGTGCGAGCAGCCGAACAATCGGCGTTAGTCCGCGCAGGTCGTCTATTAAGGACAATGCCGAAAGTGTCAACGCAACCAAAAAGATCGTTGCCAATAGGGGCGGCATCGCTACGACATTTGTCAAAATCAAATAACTTAGCACGACTGCCAGCATCAACGACAGTCCGCCGATTCGGGGAACGGCCACCGCGTGCATCGCGTTTGGTTTATCGACCCGATCCAGCGCTTGTCTAGCTAGGCGACTACGAAGCATCAACCAAGTCGCCAGCGTCGCCGCCAGACACGCTGTGATAAACGCCGGTAGTAGGACTGCAGTCATCGAAGCCTTTTTGTTCTTGCCCAAAAGCGCAACGGGCACCGAGGTGCCCGTTGTTACTTGTTCACGCAATGGCGTTTAGTCGCTCACCCCGTAGGCAACTGTGGTCACGCTACCGCGCGGCGTGGTTACCGTAACGGTTAACTGACCCGAGTTACGCGTGTTGGAGCACTGCAGCGGCGGGGTTGCGGTAGCGAGAGACTGTGTCGCATCGCTTATGATTGTTCCGAAGAAAGAGCCGAAGCCGCTCCGAAGAAGCTCAGGAGCGGAAGCCGGGCAATTGCCGGTGCCGCGGTTGGCGCAGGCAGTTGTGTTCGGCACAACAAACGAAAGGGGCAGGGAGGTCAATGTGCCGTTGGAGGCGGCAAGGGCAATGGTAGTGCCCGCCGGCATTGCGTTGCCCCAATCATCCGTGATGTCAAGCCGAAAAGAGACCGGCGTGTTTACAAATGGTGTACCGTTGACGCAGGTGGCAAGCTGGATCCCGCCGCCAGGCGCGGGTGAGGAGGCCGTCAAGGTAATCACTGGTACTGAGCCTGAAAGCACCACCACGCCGCTTCCCCTAACGTGCAGTGTCTTAGATGCAGCACAGGAACCGGGGGAGCTTCTTCCCGCAACGGTTTCATCGCAAAGCACGCCGCTGTACTTACCGTCTGGGCCGTCAAAGATGCCGTTATTATTGAAATCGATGAACGGTTCGTTAGGGTCCCGTATGCCGTTTTCGTTGAAGTCCACAAACGCCTCGCCGATGTCCGTCGATCGACCGTTTGAGTCAATCAGCTCACTGGTTGGGCTCAAGTCAAACCAGCCGTTGCCGTTCAAATCGGTGAAACCCTCTTCTCCCACCGCGTACGCAAGCACAGTGACGCGGCGGTTGTCAGGTCTTAACGCTTGACTGGTAAACGGCACCGTACAGACGCCATTTGTCGTGACGCAGGAGCCAACAATCGAGCCGCCCTCAGCGGTAAAAGTGACCGCTGTTCCGTCAGGGACGGGATTCTTAAAATGGTCGGCCATACGAACGGTCACCTGTGTGGTGACGCCGTCAACACTCCCCCCTTCAATGTTGAGGGTCGAGATTGAAAGCGAAAAACTATCCTGCGCCGGGATGCCCGTCGTAATGGTTAACTGATCGGACTGCGTCGTGAGGGTCTGCGATCCAGTGTTGGTCGACGCCGTCACCCGTACCGGCGTGCTAACGGTGCCGGCCTGCACGTTCGTCACAACAAGGCCGGTGGAAGGGTCAGAGGTGGCTTGCGTTGAGCTGAGCGAAATGCCGCCCACCGTTGTGTTCAAATTGAAGTTGACGGTGCGTCCACCTAGTGGATTCCCGCCAACATCAACGACGCGGAATGAGACTTGCGAGGTTTCTTGCCGCCCCAAACCACCGGTGCCGCGCAGCGAGATCGATGTCGGCGTGGCTGATACATACTGTATGGAGCCGACGCCGGATGCTCCCACGTTGATAGTTGCCGAGCGGGAAATCGCGAGACCAGTAAGGGTTGCCGTGACGACATCGCTCGCCGCGCAGCCAATATCGCGATACGACGCCGTCGCGACGCCGTTGACGGTGGAAACGGGCGAACTCAACGCCGCTTTACCATTAGATGCGCATGGTGAGGTAAACGTGACCGTAAACGGGGTCGAGGTTGCAACTCCGCCGGTGTCAACCGTGACGCTAACGCTGGTGGTTCCGAACGCAGAGAGATTGCTAGTGCCAAGGGTGATCGGCGAGAGGCTGATGTTGACTGCGCCGGTCGAGTATCCGACTGAGCCACTCACGGCTGAAGCAGTTGAGCCACTACCAATTTGACCGCTTGCGGTTACCACCCCTGCGCCGGACGCGGTCAAGCTGGCCGCGTTCAGCAGCACGCTGGCCACGCCATTTGCGTCGGTCAACGCGGTCCCAGATGCGGGTGAGAAAACACCGAGGCTGGTGTCGGTTGCGAAGGTGACGACCACACCCGGTGCGGGTGCGCCGGTATTCTGACGCAAAGTTGCTGTCACGCGCGCTGGACTACCCGCGCTGATGGAGGTCCGTACGGCCCCGGTTCCCGGGTCAAACAGCCCGACTGCGATGGCCGGCGCTGGGGTGGCCGTAAAAGCCACTGAGCCGGTGACAGCCGTCGTCGAAGCACTCCCCGCGACAACGGTCTGTGTACTACCTGTCACGGTTGCGGCACCCGCAGCGGTCGAAGGGTATAGGAGCACCGAGGCGACGCCCGTCGCGTCAGTCACGGCAGTAGCGTTGGTGGGCACAAAAGAGCCAAGGGTATTGTCGGTGCGGAAGGTGACGACTGCGCCAGCGATAGGCGCGTTGGCACCGGTTCTGAACGTCGCGCTCACTTTTGCGGGTTTACCAGGAGCAACGGTGGTAACAGCTGCGTTAGTGGTTGGGTCGGTTAGAGTAAGCGTCAACGTCGGAGTGCCGGGGCTCGGCCCAGTGCCACCTGAGCCGGTGCTGCCCGATACACCGCCGCCACCGCAGGCGGACAGCAGTGCAGACAATAGCGGGATGAGCACGAGAATCAAGCCACGTTGCCCCCACGTAAGTCCGTGGATGCTGCCGTTCGCGGTACCAGTGTGAATTTGATTAGCCACAGCGTATCCCTCGCTTATCATCGATTGAGAAAGAAACTTGCATCAACCGACGGCCCAACAAACCATGCTACGCAGGACCTTGCAAAATTGCATACAAATTTCTTGAAAATTATACAGTTACCAGAGATTATTAAAGCGCAACTTTTACTTATATGCAAGGGGTTATGTCGATATCGTGCGGTCGGAATAGTCGCACCGCAGTTGCCGTCCCGAGACGGTTTGGCACACTAAACCGCGCCATCAACTCGATTCTTTGGATGCCTCGGGCACCTGCATTATTGCGGCGCACCAATTTGGGCGCTATGATGCGCACTCTGTCTTGATCCAGCTGCCCTGCGTGCCACACAACCTTGGCGCAATTCCCCGGCATCACTGGTTTTCGGCCACAAGCCGACTCGATATGGACACCAGTTACATCAGCCCTTTGGTTTTCGCGTAACCGTACCTTCACGCGCCCGAGCAGCTTGACCCGCAATGTCAGAATCGGAGAAATTTTCCCATGCCTCACCAACAAGTGCACTCCTCTCCGCCCGCTCAAGGGCTTTACCACCCTGACCAAGAACACGACGCCTGCGGGGTGGGATTCATCGCCAACATCAAGGGGAATAAATCCCACTCCTTAGTTGCGCAGGGCCTGAAGATTCTTGACAACCTCTCCCATCGCGGCGCGACGGGATATGATCCGTTGCTCGGCGACGGCGCAGGTATTCTCATTCAATTGCCCGATTTACACATGCGACGGGTTTGCGGAAAACAGGGCATTACCCTACCGGCAGTTGGACAGTACGGCGTGGGGATGGTCTTTCTGCCGCAGGAGCCAGCCTCACGCATGGCATGTGAACAGGAAATCGAACGAGCCATCCAAGCCGAGGGACAATTGTTGTTGGGGTGGCGCGACGTCCCTACCAATAATGAGGGCCTGTCACAGGCGACCATCGCCGTCGAGCCGGTGATTCGGCAAGTCTTGATTGGCCGCGGCACAAGTGAAATGTCGCAAGATGATTTGGAACGAAAGCTCTACATCATTCGCAAACGTTCCGGCCACGCCGTTCAGGCACTCAACTTACGCCATGGCAAAGAATTCTATGTACCGTCATGCTCAACACGCACCGTTGTATACAAGGGCATGCTGCTGGCAGACCAAGTTGGCAAGTACTACACCGACCTGCAGGATCCGACAATGGTCACCGCGCTCGCACTTGTCCACCAGCGCTTCTCGACCAACACCTTCCCAACCTGGGACTTGGCGCATCCGTTTCGTATGGTTGCGCATAATGGCGAGATCAATACGCTGCGTGGCAACGTCAATTGGATCCGGGCGCGCCAGCAGGCGATCGCCTCACCGATCCTAAAGGATGACCTGAAAAAAATCTGGCCTCTGATTTATGACGGCCAATCTGATTCCGCGTCTTTCGACAATTGCCTAGAAATGCTGGTAATGGGCGGTTATTCATTGGCCCACGCCATGATGATGATGATCCCCGAGGCGTGGAGCGGCCATAAGTTGATGGATGAGGATCGCAAGGCATTCTACGAATATCACGCAACACTGATGGAAGCGTGGGACGGTCCTGCCGCGATGGCCTTTACCGACGGCCGTCAGATCGGTGCCACATTGGATCGCAACGGACTGCGCCCCGCCCGCTACATCCTGACTGACGATGATATGGTAGTGCTCGCATCCGAAGCCGGGGTACTCGATATTCCAGAAGAAAAAATCGTCAAGAAGTGGCGGTTGCAGCCGGGCAAGATGTTCTTGGTTGACATCGAACGCGGCAAGGTCATCGACGACAACGAGCTGAAGCGCGAGCTTGCCACAGCAAAACCCTACCGCGAATGGGTGAGACAGGCGCGCATTCGACTTGACGATCTGCCAGAGCCGGCACCCGCCGTTGCGTCGTCCGTAAGCCTGTTGGATCGACAACAAGCGTTCGGTTATTCGCAAGAAGATCTCAAGGTGATCTTGGTGCCAATGGCGCAAAACGGTATTGAGCCCACAGGTTCAATGGGCAACGATTCTCCGCTCGCGGTGATGTCGGATAAGCCGCGCAACCTGTACCACTATTTCAAGCAGCTGTTTGCACAGGTCACGAATCCACCGATTGACCCGATCCGCGAAGAGTTGGTGATGTCCACCGCAATCACCATCGGCCCGCGCCCGAATCTGCTCGACATCCACCATACCGACCCCGGGCGCTGGCTTGAGGTGCCCCAGCCGGTGCTGACTACTTCAGATATGGAAAAAATCCGCCATATCGATTTGTTTACCGGCGGTTATCTTCGCAGCGAAGAGCTTGACATTACCTACCCGGCAGCGTGGGGACCAGAAGGCATCGAAGCGGCGATGGCGAGTCTGTGTGCGCACGCGGAAGACGCAATTCGGCTGGGGTTCAATCTCATGATTGTCACGGATCGACTGGTCAACGCAGAACGCGTCGCGATTCCGGCATTACTCGCTGTCGCCGGCATTCACCAGCATCTCGTGCGCAAAGGATTGCGTACTTCTACCGGGCTGGTCGTTGAAACTGGCTCGGCGCGTGAGGTACACCACTTTGCCCTGCTGGGTGGCTATGGTGCTGCTGCGGTTCACCCCTACCTCGCGTTGGAAACGCTGCATAACCTGAACGACTACCTCGGCGATTACGACAAACACGAAGCTGAAAAGAAATACATCAAAGCGGTATCAAAGGGCCTGCTCAAGGTAATGTCCAAGATGGGCATCTCGACCTACCAAAGCTACTGCGGCGCGCAGATTTTTGAAGCGGTCGGACTGTCGTCGGCTTTCGTCAAACAATACTTCACCGGCACCGCATCGAATGTCGAAGGCATCGGCATCTTCGAAATCGCGGAAGAGGCGATGCGCTTGCACACCAAAGCATTCGGCGACGACCCGGTGCTGCGTACCCAGCTGGATGCCGGCGGCGAATATGCCTTCCGTGTACGAGGCGAAGAGCATATGTGGACGCCGGAGGCCATTGCGAAGCTACAACATTCGACACGAAAGAATTCCTACGACACCTATAAGGAATACGCAAAGATCATCAACGACCAAACCAAGCGCCATATGACGCTGCGGGGTTTGTTTGAGTTGAAACCGCTAGGCCCGGCAATTCCTCTAGATGAAGTTGAGCCTGCAAAGGAAATTGTCAAACGATTCGCGACTGGTGCGATGTCACTGGGATCAATTTCGACTGAAGCACATACTACGCTCGCCGTTGCCATGAACCGGATTGGCGGAAAGTCAAACACTGGCGAAGGTGGTGAAGATCCCAAGCGCTTCATCGCAATCCAGAAGGATGGCGAAACGCTCAAGAGCAGGCTTGGCGATGCCGTTGTCACGGACATCCCCCTGCACAAGGGCGACTCATTAAGGTCGAAAATCAAACAGGTTGCCTCTGCACGATTTGGCGTAACCGCAGAATACCTGCAATCGGCAGATCAGATTCAAATCAAGATGGCCCAAGGTGCGAAACCGGGCGAAGGCGGGCAACTTCCCGGACACAAGGTATCCGAGTACATCGGCAAGCTCCGCTTCTCAACCCCCGGCGTAGAACTCATTTCCCCGCCGCCTCACCACGACATCTATTCTATTGAGGATCTCGCACAGCTGATCCACGATCTGAAGAATGCCAATTCGGCCGCCTCGATATCCGTAAAGCTTGTATCCGAAGTCGGCGTTGGCACGGTCGCCGCCGGTGTGGCGAAGGCGAAGGCGGACCATGTCACCATCGCCGGTCATGATGGCGGCACGGGCGCTTCACCTGTTTCGTCTATCAAGCACGCCGGCACCCCCTGGGAGTTAGGTTTAGCAGAAACGCAGCAAACGCTGGTGTTAAACCGCTTGAGAGGCCGTATCGCGGTGCAGGTCGACGGACAATTAAAGACAGGCCGAGACGTCGTAATTGGCGCGTTGTTGGGGGCGGACGAGTTCGGTTTTGCCACCGCGCCGCTGGTCGTTGAGGGCTGCATCATGATGCGAAAGTGTCATCTCAACACCTGCCCCGTCGGGGTCGCGACACAAGACCCGGATCTGCGTAAGAAATTCTCCGGTCAACCTGAACACGTCGTGAATTACTTCTTTTTCGTGGCGGAGGAGGCCCGCGAGATCATGGCAAGTCTTGGTGTCCGATCATTCAATGAACTGATTGGCCGAGCGGACTTACTGGATACTGTCAAAGGCATTAACCATTGGAAAGCGAAGGGGCTCGACTTTTCGCGAATTTTCCACCTGCCCGCGATGCCAAAAGAGGTGTCCCGCCTGCATAACGAAACGCAGGATCATGGCCTCGACAGCGCTCTCGACAATCTGCTGATTGCAGAAGCAAAACCCGCACTGGAGAAACAAGAAAAGGTCGTGATCAATACGACGGTTCGCAACCTGAACCGTACTGTGGGGGCAATGCTATCCGGGGCTGTGGCTAGGCGTTATGGCCACGATGGCTTGGCGGACGACACGATCACCGTAAAGCTAACCGGCACAGCGGGCCAGAGTTTTGGCGCATTCCTGGCACACGGCATCACACTCGACCTAACCGGCCAGGCCAACGACTATGTCGGTAAGGGCCTGAGCGGCGGCAAGATCGTCGTCCGGCCGAATGCCGGGTTCAAGGGTGACCCGACCGACAACATTATTGTCGGCAACACGGTCATGTACGGTGCCACCGCCGGTGAAGCGTATTTCCGCGGTGTGGCGGGGGAGCGGTTTTGTGTCCGCAACTCAGGCGCATTTGCCGTGGTTGAGGGCACGGGGGACCACGGTTGTGAGTATATGACTGGCGGTACCGTGGTGGTGCTGGGTGCAACCGGCCGCAACTTCGCCGCAGGTATGTCGGGCGGAGTCGCCTACGTCCTCGATGAGGACGGGCAGTTCAATCAGCGTTGCAACATGGCGATGGTCGGACTTGAAGCGCCGGCAGACAAGGCATCGCCAGAAAGTCATCTCGGGCGCGCCGACATCGACATCCTGATGTCGCTCATCGAACGCCACGCACGTTATACCGGCAGTGAGCGTGCCAAGACTATCCTCGCCAACTGGGCGGTGTGGCTGCCGAAGTTCGTCAAGGTAATGCCGACTGAGTATCGGCGCGCTTTAAAGGAACTGGCCGCTAAGAAATCGTCGCTTGCCCGAAAGGCGGCCGCTTAATCTGAACAACATTACGTTTGCTCGGCAGCCGTCCTGCTGTCGGCTCAATCGCGACACACGTAAACCACGGAAAGTCACAAATGGGAAAAGTCACTGGTTTCAAAGAATTTGACCGGCTCAGCGAGCCCGCACTCCCTGCGGCGGAACGGGTCAAAAACTACAAGGAGTTTGTCCTGCATCTATCTGACGAACAGGCCAAGATGCAGGGCGCACGTTGCATGGATTGCGGTATCCCTTTTTGCCAGTCAGGCTGTCCAGTCAACAACATCATTCCCGACTTCAATGATTTAGTTTTTCGCCAGAATTGGCAGGAAGCTCTCGACACGCTTCACTCGACCAACAACTTTCCGGAGTTCACCGGTCGTGTGTGCCCGGCACCATGCGAGGCTTCGTGCACCCTGAACATCAATGATGATGCGGTTGGCATCAAGTCCATCGAACACGCCATCATCGATAAAGGCTGGGAGATGGGATGGGTCGTACCTCAGCCGCCTAAACGCAAGACGGGCAAACGGGTTGCGGTTGTCGGCTCGGGCCCGGCGGGACTCGCCGCTGCACAGCAGCTCGCGCGGGTTGGTCACGATGTCGTCGTATTTGAAAAGAATGACCGTATCGGCGGACTGCTCAGATACGGCATACCCGATTTCAAATTGGAGAAATCGCACATTGATCGTCGCCTCGCGCAAATGCAGGCCGAAGGTGTGCAGTTTCGGGTTAGCCAGCACATTGGTAGTGATACGCCTGCCTCTGCATTAATGGCAGATTTTGATGCAGTGATTTTAGCCGGTGGCGCGGAACAACCGCGCGATTTGCCCGTGCCGGGTCGAGAACTGGATGGTATCCACTTCGCGATGGATTTTTTGCCGCAACAGAACAAAGTTGTCGCCGGTGACAAAATAGCCAACCAGACAATGGCCACCGGTAAACATGTGGTAGTCATCGGCGGCGGCGATACTGGCAGTGACTGCGTCGGCACGTCGAATCGTCATGGTGCCGCGTCGATAACCCAATTTGAGCTGATGCCAATGCCGCCTGAAGAGGAGAATAGACCGCTCGTGTGGCCGTACTGGCCGGTTAAGCTGCGCACCTCCTCCTCACACGAAGAGGGTTGCGAACGCGATTGGTCCGTGGCGACAAAGCGGTTCGAGGGCAGCAATGGCAAGGTTGAAAAGCTGGTCGCGGCGCGGGTCGAGTGGAAAGACCATGGGGGGCAAATGCGGATGCAAGAAGTGCCCGGCTCCGAGTTTGAGATCAACGCAGATCTCGTCTTGCTGGCGATGGGTTTTGTTGCACCAACATCGACGGGCCTGCTCGAGCAATTCGCGGCGCTCGGGGTGGAAAAGGATCAGCGCCAGAATGTGAAGGCGGCAACAGAAGGTACGATGGCCTACCAGACGACCAATCCCAAGGTGTTTGCGGCAGGGGATATGCGGCGAGGGCAATCACTGGTGGTGTGGGCCATCCGCGAGGGTCGTCAATGCGCCCGCTCCGTCGACGAATACCTGATGGGTACATCGGATTTACCGCGCTGAAGATTTCCGCCCGCCGGTGACATAATGCAAGGGCGCGGCCATTCGGTCGCGCCTTTTTTTGTTTTTGCCATGTCCACACTTAAAAACGACGTCTTTCTACGCGCCTTGATGCGTCAGCCCACGCCCTACACGCCGATCTGGATCATGCGGCAAGCTGGAAGGTATCTGCCCGAATACAATGCGACGCGCAGACGAGCTGGCAGCTTTTTGGGGCTGGCAAAGAATCCAGACTATTGCACCGAGGTCACAATCCAACCGCTCGATCGTTTTCCATTAGACGCGGCGATTCTTTTTTCCGACATCCTGACCGTCCCGGATGCGATGGGGCTGGGCCTCTACTTTGCCGAGGGCGAAGGCCCAAAGTTTGAACGTCCGATCCGCCACGAGGACGATGTCGCACGCCTGCCGACTGCAGATATGTTGTCCCTACAGTATGTCTTCGATGCGGTGTCTCAGATTCGCAAGACGCTGGATGGGCGGGTGCCATTGATCGGGTTTTCCGGCAGTCCGTTCACACTCGCCTGTTACATGATTGAGGGCGGGGGCTCGGATGACTTCCGCCTGACCAAAACCATGATGTTCAGCCGCCCTGACCTGCTGCATGAGATTCTTCGGGCAAATACCAAAAGCGTCATTGCGTACTTGAACGCGCAGATTGATGCCGGTGCGCAGGCCGTCATGCTGTTCGATACTTGGGGCGGCATACTTTCCCACTCGGCCTACCAAGAGTTTTCGCTGAAGTATGTGCGCGAAATCATGGCCGGTCTTAAGCGAACCGCCGACAGCCGTATTGTCCCGCGAATCTTTTTTACCAAGGGCGGCGGTTTATGGCTTGAATCGATGGTCGATTGTGGTGCTGATGCTCTCGCCTGCGATTGGACAATTGACCTCGCGGACGCAAAGCGACGGGTGGGCGGCAAAGTCGCTCTACAAGGGAATTTAGACCCGTCTACACTGTTCGCGCCTCCGCAGACCATCGAGCAGGAAGCGCGTCGAGTTTTGCGTGAGTATGCGGCCGACGGCGACGCCAACGGACATGTTTTTAATCTCGGGCATGGCATCTCCCAGTTTACTGATCCTGCACATGTGGAAGCACTCGTTAACGCGGTACACCGCGCCAGCGCTAGGTCGATGTAGCGCTGGCCCGTCAAGCAAAATTTTTTTCATTTTGTGGCAGATATCTCTTGCTTATGCACAGAGACCTCGTTCCATGTACTTCCGACCCTTTTTTCTTGCAACAGATGAAATAGAACTGGTAGATCATTGATTGATTTGGTTTTTTATTTTTTTTGCAGCGCAAAATTACCCGGTAAGGGTTAAAAACATCGCCGCGAAACGCTGTGTAACGCGGAGTATGCACAAAGTTATCCACAGGCGTGGCTAGCGTCTAACGCCGCCCAGTTGGCAGGCACTGTGGCACCTGTTAAGGTTTAGAAGTGCTAAACAAAACGCCCGCATTGCTAACCCCGGTTGGGTCTGCCACCTGCGGCCCAAACGTGAAATTCGCCAAAATCGGCCTTGACATGCCATTGGCGAACACATTTGACTTCCTTGTTCCCCCAGACATGGATATCGAGCCGGGTGCGCTTGTCGTTGTGCCGTTTGGCCAACGGCGCATGGTCGGCATCGTTGTCGCAGTAGGTGTCGAGTCCGATGTTGCCGTGGAAAAGCTGCGCGCAATCGAATCCATCCGCGCCGAAGTCCCCACACTTTCAGCCGACATCATCACCTTATTTCAGTTTTGCGCATCTTACTATCACGCTCCGATCGGCCAAATCGCCCTGAACGCAATTCCGCCGATAGTGCGAAGCACAAAGAAGATGCCCGCTGGACTACGTGAAGCCACCTACGGGGTTGGCATTACTTCGGCCGGGCGCTTGGCAATTGCATCGCTACCGGCGCGTGCGTCAGTGCAGCGCAACATTCTCCAATGGCTGGCTGACGGGCCGCAGTTGGTAAGCACACTGCGTCGGCGACACGTACGTTCAAGCGCGCTGCTAAAGCGGCTACAAGCGGAAGGTTGGATTGAATCGCTAGATGCCGTCGCAGTACCGCCGTCGAGTGCCACAGCCAATCAATCGACGGCTGCTTGGGCAACAAACGCGCAGTCATCCGCGCCGGCGCTAAACCATGAGCAGCAGGCGGCTGTCGTGGCGATCATAAAAGTGCTGGACCCCGGTGCTGACGGCTATCAAGCGTTCCTGCTGGATGGAATTACCGGCAGTGGCAAGACCGAGGTCTATCTCGCCGCGATTGCCGAAGTGTTGCGACTCGGAAAACAAGCATTGGTGCTGGTTCCAGAAATCAACTTGACCCCAGCCTTTTTGCGGCATGTACGGTCTCGATTCCCGAACCACCAAGTCGCCCCGGCACATAGTGGTATGTCGAACCTTGCACGTTTTGTTGCATGGCGCAGCGCCCAAGACGGCGAAGCCGATATTGTCATCGGCACACGTCTCGCAGTATTTACGCCTCTGCCGCGTCTGGGCATCATCATTGTGGATGAAGAACATGACGCCTCATACAAACAACAGGAAGGTGTGCGGTACTCCGCACGGGATGTTGCGGTCTTCCGTGCGAGTCAGGCCAGATGCCCCATCGTCCTCGGCTCCGCGACGCCATCCATTGAGACGCTCGACAACGTCGCGCGTGGACGCTTTACCCGCCTTGTCTTGCGCGAGCGCGCTGTGGTTCAAGCTGACCTGCCTACCGTTAGTTTTGTTGACCTCGACGCCGAGAGAGCACCTGACGGCATTACACAATCGATGATTCGCGCCATCGATGAGACCCTCAGACGCGGCGAACAGGCGCTGGTCTTTATCAACCGACGCGGATTTGCACCGGCATTGGTCTGTGGCGGCTGCGGCTGGATGCCAGAGTGTCAGCGCTGCAGTGCACGAATGGTGTTTCACCGCGGGATCAAACGACTGCGTTGCCACCACTGTGGTGCCGAGGCAAAACTGCCGCTCAAATGCGGCGAATGCGACTCGACTGATCTGCACCCCGCCGGGCAAGGCAGCGAACGCATCGAGGACGCATTGGTTGCCGCGTTCCCGGATCGTCGCATCGCACGGGTTGATCGTGACTCGACCCGACGCCGTGGCAGCGCTGAAGCCATCTTCGCCGCTGCGGAGAAAGGCGAGATCGATATCTTGGTTGGCACACAGATGCTGACCAAGGGGCACGACTTCCCAAAGATGACTTTTGTCGGTGTGATCAACGCCGACGGTGCTGTGTTCTCGGCCGACTTTCGCGCTGCCGAGCGAATGGCGCAGCAGCTCATGCAGGTCGCAGGCCGCGCCGGGCGGGCACAATTGCCGGGACGCGTACTCATCCAAACACGATTTGTTGAGCACCCCGTCTACCAAGCGGTAGCCAGCCACAACTACGCGGCGTTTGTTAGTGCGGCGTTGGCCGAGCGAAGATTCATGCATCTGCCACCGTACTCATACCTCGCGTTGCTTCGGACTGAATCACGCAATGCTGCCGCGCTGGACAGCTTCCTCCATCGCGCACAGCAGCTTGCCAAGAGTACGCTCGCCGAAACCATCGAGGCGGGCGGGCTGCGCGTTTGGGAACCCGTCACCGCGACGCTCGAACGCAAAGCGGGATACGTACGTAAACAACTCATGCTGCAAGCCGATTCGCGCCGTAGCATGCAACAATTTCTCACTGGATGGATCGACGCGCTACGCTTGACAGATTCGCGCGCTGTGCGCTGGGTGGTGGATGTTGATCCGATCGACGTGTAGCGCGGCAAAGCGGAAATCTCCAATAAAGACGGGCATTTTCACGGCATTTTGGCTGAAAATTACCGCCAATTAACGAGTTTTGAATCTTGCACCTAAGCTAAAACTCGTGTATTGACGGACATTTCCGAGCAAAAATGCTTGAAAACGACTGCCCTTATTAGTGTTTACAACATTGGCCCATAGTAAACGTGGGTATCGTACTCAAACGTAACAACGCCGCTCACTTGATGCGTATCGAAGATTTCGCGAGCGCGTGCGGCCAGCGGTGCGTAATTCGGATGATCCCTGCCGGGCACGTAAGATGAAGAATGTAAACGGCCCATCAGCCCAGAAAAATCGAAGTGCTGGAAGTTGTCAAACGCGGCTTCCTGAAATTTGCCGCCAAAGAAGGGTTCAAAGACGGTTGGGTCTTGGATGTTCTTGTGGTTGATCTCGTTGTAGTCGGTGGCGTAACGCTGCAGCAGGTCTTCGTAGTCGCGCAGAAACGGTGTTGAATCGTGTTTGGCAACTAAGCGGCGATCGTTCCACACCAACACGACGAAACCATCGTCTTTCAAAATGCGCCGAAATTCAGCGCGTGTTTTGTCGCGATCAAACCAGTGAAAGGCTTGCCCTGCCAAGACAAAATCCATCGATTGCCGGGGTAGGCGTGTGGCTTCGGCGGTGCCGTCCATGCTGGTAAAGCGACCATAGTCTGCAAGGTACGCTTCACCGGCCTCGCGCATTTCGCGGTTTGGCTCAACACCGACAACCGGATTGCCGTTGTCGAGAAACAGCTCTGCCAAAAAGCCTGTGCCCGAGCCGATATCGGCGATGACACTTTCCGGTGTGAGGCCGCAGTTGGCGGCCAGTAGATCCAAAATTTCAACCGGATAGTGGGGGCGGTACTTGATGTAGTCGGCAACGCGATCAGAAAATCTTGTCGTGGCGTTGGCTTTGGGATTGGGATTGGGGGACATGATTACCGGTGCGACGGGATGAAGAGTGAGACGCTTTTAGGAGTTAGAACCAGTTCGACTGCATGTCGAGTGAGGTGGTATCAAGATTTTGTACCAGGTCCAGCATCGGCCCGACCTTGGGTAACTCGACTACAAAGAAGTAACGACACGCTTGCCATTTGCCATGATAGAAGTCGCTTTCGGCCAGCGTGTAATGTCGCGAAGCGGCTAGAGATTGTTCGAGCCACATCCACGCGATCACCACATGCCCAAAGGCCTCGAGGAATGGTGAGGAGTTGGCGAGCGCTTGATTGACATCGCCTGTAGCCCATGCTGTTTGCGCCGCCGCTGCCAAGCGCTCAGCGTAACTCTCAAGTTGGTCGGCAAAGGCACGTGTATCAGCACGTTTGCTGACCGTTGCAGCAGAAATCGTAGACGCAATACGTTGGACTAGCAGGCGTAGTGCCGCGCCGTCCCGCATCACCACTTTGCGCCCGAGCAGATCCAAACCTTGGATGCCGTGGGTACCTTCGTGAATTGCGTTGAGTCGATTGTCGCGGTAGAACTGCTCAACGGGAAAGTCCCGAGTGTAGCCATAGCCACCGAGCACTTGAATGGCGAGCGAGTTGGCTTCCAAACACCATTGGGACGGCCAACTTTTGGCGATTGGCGTCAGGATATCGAGCAGCAGCGTTGCTTCCTTGCGGGCTGCCTCATCGACTGCGGTTTTCTCCTCATCCACCAGTCTTGCGCAATACAAGTTGAGTGCGAGAGCACCTTCCACGTACGCCTTTTGTGCAAGCAACATACGGCGCACATCGGTATGTTCAATGATGGCGATCTGTTTGCTGGTGGGATTTTTGTCGCCCGGTGGCCGACCCTGTGGACGCGATTTAGCGTACGCCAACGAGTGCAAATAACCTGTATATCCCAAGACTGTGGCACCCAGGCCGACACCAATTCGGGCTTCATTCATCATGTGGAACATACAAGCAAGCCCCCCGTTAGGCTCCCCAACAAGATAACCGACCGCACCTTCGTTTCCCTGCGGCTTGAATTTACCTTCGCCAAAATTTAGTAGGCAATTGGTCGTGCCGCGGTAGCCCATTTTGTGGTTTAGTCCGGCGAGTACGACGTCGTTTCGTTCGCCAATCGTGCCGTCTTCGTTGAGCAAATACTTTGGAACAATGAACAGCGAAATGCCCTTCACACCGGGCGGCGCATCAGGCAATCGCGCCAACACGAGATGCACGATGTTTTCAGCCATCTCGTGTTCGCCGCCCGATATCCACATCTTGGTACCAAACAAACGATGGGTGTTATCGGGTTGCGGCACCGCACGTGTCTTGATGTCAGACAGGGAGGAACCGGCTTGTGGCTCAGATAAACACATGGTGCCAAAGAAACGTCCCGCAAGCATGGGCCTGACGAACATGTCGATCTGCGTTGGTGTGCCGTGTGCGAGCAGCAGATTTGAATTGCCGATGGTCAGAAATGGGTAAGCGGCCGTGGCGCAATTTGCCGCCACGAAATACGCCATCATCGCTTTATCGATGACTACCGGAAGTTGCATACCACCGAGCGATTCGTCTTGTGACGCCGCCACCAGTCCTGCCTTATTAAACGCCTCGATGGCGGCCTGCACCTCGGCAATGACCGTCACCTGTTGGCCGTCGAAGTGCGGCTCGTTTAGATCACTTTTGCGATAGTGCGGCGCGAACAAATCTTCTGCAAGCTTTTCTGCTGTGTCGAGCACCGCGTCGAAGGTTTCACGGTCATGTTGGCGATAACGTTCGCGCGCCGTGAGCGCCTGCGCATCTAACCATTCGTAGAGCAGAAAATTCAGATCGCGGCGGGAGAGCAGTGTGGACATGTTAGTGGGATCCTATTGCATGCTAGGGTTGACGCGACGACATCGGTATGCACGGCCACTCTTCTCCCGACCCCCACGAGGGGTGCCGAGCAAAGTGGCACCTCGCGAAACCCTCGCTACACCCTTCGCAGGGACTGCGCTGATTGCCCTCGGCAATCATCTTGGTTTTCTTGGCATGCGCTGAAATAGGCGGTCGTACAGCCAGTTCGGCGTGATACGAAGTAGCCTTGATGCAATCCCCATCGACCATGGGATTACAGTAAAAGACGTGTTGCGTTCAATCGCGCGCGCGAAACGAACCACCGCTTGATCAACATCGATCAAAAACGGCATTTTAAATTTGTTCACGTCAGTCATCGGCGTACGAATGTAGCCGGGACAAATCGTCACGACGGCGACACCAGCCGAGCGTAATTCGACGCGCAAACTTTCACAGTAGCGAATCGCCGCCGCCTTGGATGCGGAATAGGCTCCGCCACCAGGGATACCGCGAAACCCGGCGACACTTGCGATACCAACGAGTGTGCCGCGACCTTTGGCTTTCATCGGCTCGACAAAGGGATGAAAGGTGTTCACCATGCCCATGACGTTGATGTCGAAGATGTCTTGGAATGCTTGTAGGTCGTCTTCAATTTCGGTCAACGTGCCGCGCGACACACCTGCGTTGGCGATCACAATATCCGGCGCGCCGTGTTTTGCCATGAAGTCGACCGCAGCCGACATAAGCGCTTTTGCATCCCGGACATCACAGACATAGGACTCTGGCTTCGGCGTGAGGCTGGCGGCGACACGGTCAAGCCAATCGCCGCGTCTGGCAACCAACGCTAACTGCGCACCTTGACCCGCGTAGTGACGGGCGAGTGATTCGCCAATACCGCTGGAGGCACCCGTAATGAAGACTTTTAGCATGGTTACAGTTTATCAGCGGGCCGTCCTCGTCCTGTGAAATTGCCGTCCCCAAAACAAAAAACGGCACCCGAAGGTGCCGTCCGGATTCGCGCTTTGGAGAATTTATTTCTTGGCTGGCTCCGCTGCACGAGTGTTCGCTTTTGCGGGCGCGGGTGGGCGGGTAGAACTTGCGGAGTTTGCAACGTTTTGAGCGCGGAACTCATTGATGACCCTGTCGGTGGTTGCGAGCATAGCGGACGCGTTGCCCAAAAAATGCACCATTACTCGGCCATTCACGACGATGGTCGGAGTGCCGGTCACCTTGTATAGGCCCGCAAGCTGCCGGCCACGCCGGACTTTCGATTGAACCGTGAATGATTGTTCAACTGATTCATATTGTTTGGGATCCACCCCATTTTTTTCCAACCACTTTAAGTAGGTCGGCTTATGACCTAAGATAACTCGCTCGTTGTGCAAGGCTTCAAAAATCTTCTTATGTAGGCGTTCGCGCTGACCCATCGCGTCGAGCGTGTGAAACACGGTGATCTCGTCAACACCCATTAAGTTGAGCCCGGCTGGGACCGCTCTGAACGAAACGTCGGGCGGCAAGCGTTTGACCCATGCTTCAAGCGGCGGCTCGACGATCGAACACGCTCCGCAGCCATAGGAAAAAAATTCGAGCACTTCGATGCTGCCATCGTTTGGCACTGATTGCGGCGGGTCAACCAGTGAAACCTCGCGCGAACCTTGCGCACCAGCCACACTGAGAAAAAAGGTGGTCGCCAGCGCGGCAACAGTGCCCGCGAGCACGTTCACTAACTGTTTCAAAGAAGTTTGCATGGCAGCTCCTGTAGTCCCTTTGATTTTGTGCAAAACACTTGTGGCGAATTGACGTTAGTCAGCTTTGACGACGCTTGCGCCAATCCCATTTTGGGAAAGCGCATTTTTTACTCTGTTCACTTCATCTTGGCTCTTGTACGGGCCTAGGCGCACCCGGAATAACGTGCCTTTGCCCGCGACGTTGACTGGCTTCACCGAGGCTTCAAATCCGGCGAACGCAATTTTGGCTTTTAGATTTTCCGCGTCGGTTTCACTCTGGAAAGCACCGGCCTGCAAGTAGACGACTTCGTTCAGCGACTTCGTAGCCGCCGCTTCCTTGCCTGCGTCCTTTGTGACATCCTTCGGCAACTCTTTAGACGCCTCGTTGGCAGCATCTTTAGGCGACTCTTTCCCGACTGGTGTATCGGCGGCTCTTTTGTTCGATGGCTCTTTTTCGCCAGGTAAGATTTGATAAAACTCAAAGCGCGGCTTGTCGGGATTCGCCGGGTCGGCCTTTGCGTTGCCCGGCGGTGGCGTTGGCGACTTCGGGGCGGGCAAGGACTCAACAGGCTTGGTCCTTTCAACAAACGGGTTTGAGGTGCGGTTTAGCCAGATGGCCACACCGAGCGCCAGGAAGATGCCTAGCAGCAGGCCGATGATGATACCGGCGAACAATGGGTTCATGCCGGGTCGCTTGGATCCGCCGCCTCCTCCGCCTCCACCCGCGCCGCGGCTTGGTGCCCTAGGTCTCATATCATTTGGCATGGCTACATTTTCTCCGGTGCGAATACGCCCAACACAGAAAGGCCATTTCTGAGCACCTGGCGTACGGAAACGATAAGTGACAAGCGCGCCAGCTTCAACGGTTCGTCGTCAAGCAAGAAACGCTCGGCATTGTAGTAGGTGTGTAACTTTGCGGCTAGCTCACCTAAGTAATTGGTGACAATATGTGGAGCCAACTCGCGCGAGGCCAAGGCCAGCGTCTCGGGGAAGTCGGCGAGCGCACGCATCAAATCAGATTCGTAAGGCGAAACCAGTGGCGACAGATCCGCATTCGCCAGGCTGGAAATCTCCCCACCCCACTGCTCGAGCACGCGACAGATGCGCGCGTGGGCATATTGGACGTAGTAAACCGGATTGTCTTCTGAGTGACTCTTTGCGAGATCAATATCGAAGGTTAGCTGCGAGTCTGACTTGCGCATGATGAAGAAATATCGTGTTGCGTCGCGCCCAACTTCATCAATCAAATCGCGCAAGGTCACGTAGCTGCCCGCGCGTTTGGAAATTTTCACTTCCTCGCCGCCGCGTATCACCGTGATCATCTGATGCAACACATAGTCGGGATACCCTTCACGCACGCCGAGTTGCATTGCTTGCAAACCCGCTTTGACACGCATTAGCGAGCCGTGGTGATCGGCACCCAACTCGGTGATGGCGCGGGTGAAGCCGCGCTGCCATTTGCTGACGTGGTAGGCGATATCTGGCACGAAGTAGGTGTAAGTGCCGTCTGACTTGCGCATCACGCGATCTTTGTCATCGCCCCATTTTGTTGTCTTCAACCAAAGCGCACCGCCCTCTTCATAAGTGTGGCCGTTGGCGATCAGTTGGTTGACTGTCTTCTCGACTAAGCCATCGGCATAAAGTGAAGATTCAAGAAAGTAGCTGTCGAACTGGACATCAAATGCGCGTAGATCGAGGTCCTGCTCATGGCGTAACGCGGCGACGGCAAACCTCCGCACCGCATTAGCATCTTCGCCGTTTGCATCAGCCGGATTTTCCAGCGCGTAGCGTTCGGCAATCTCCGTGATGTAGTCGCCGCGATACCCATCTTCTGGAAATGGTGCGTCGATACCGGCACGCTCCTTGAGGCGCGCGATGACTGATGCGGCGAGATTGTTGATCTGCGCGCCCGCGTCGTTGTAGTAAAACTCGCGGGTGACGTGGAAGCCCTGTGAGCGCAACAGACGAGACAGCGTATCACCAACCGCTGCGCCGCGACCATGCCCGACGTGAAGCGGGCCGGTTGGATTGGCTGACACAAATTCCACCATGACACTTTCGCCATGACCAACGTTGTTATGGCCGAACGTCTCACCAAGCTCGTGGATCACCTTGACGATGCGCGTTTCAGCGTTGCGCGACAACCGTACATTGATGAAGCCGGGCCCGGCGATTTCGGGTGTCGACGCGAGCAGGGGCGATGCCGGCAGCGCAGCGACCAATGCTTCGGCAATGTCGCGCGGCCTCTTACCGAGCTTTTTGGCCAGCTGTAACGCACTATTCACGGCGAAGTGGCCGTGGTCGGGATTCTTCGGCTTTTCAACCGTGACTTCAAAGCGCGGGGTTTCGTCCTTGAGTGCCGGAAACGCGGAGAAAAGCGCGTCTTCAAACAATGCGGCAACGGCGGACTTGTTGTCAGAAAACGTGTTCATAGCAGCGCGGAAAACGTAATCGCACATTATATCGGCTGAGGGGCTGGCAACCCTAGTGCTAAATCAATCTAAAAACCGTCGCGAGCGGGTGAAGTTGGCGGTGAGGAGCGGACACGAACCCAGTGTACGGCGAGCACCGGAACTGACAGATTCGCCCGCGCAGTAAATTTTTAGAGGTTCCCCTTAAGAAAGTTCTATTGATTCGGCAATCAAACATAGTGAATAAATCGCAAACTCCACCCGCGCAGTCCACCCGCGCAGGCGGGAGCCTAATTTTGGCGTCACCAACGCTGAACAGAATGGGTCCATGCCCGGCGCAAGCCCTGTGGTTGTGCGCTGGAACGAGGCGGTTTTATCAACTCGGCAACTACATATGAATTACAAAAAACCCGCTCCCGCGTAGGCGGGAGCCAATCTCACCGCGCGCTTGCCACGCAAAATTAGGCTCCCGCCTACGCGGGAGCGGGGTTTTCTTAATTATTCATATTTAGTCGCCGGATCAATAAAAACTCCGTCGTCCCAGCGCAGGCTCGGACCCAGACCTTCGTAACTCACGGATCTTGCTGAGGACTGGATTCCAGCCTGCGCTGAAATGACGGCAATTTTGAGGTTTTTAGAAGTTCCCCTAATGATGATCGTCGCGTTTTTCCATGCCCGCACAATTGTGCGTTTGCTGGGTTTGGCGATTCTGTTGGTGCAGAAGCAGGCTGAACGATAAGCGATTGACTAGAATGGGTGCTTAGTCAGTTATCTACAACATGATTGGGAAACCGACTGCCGCGATAAGCGGCATTTTGCGTCTTTGCACTGAGTTAGAGCGCCCATACAAAAATATGGCGTTTTATATTGCCAAGTGATACGCTTTGCGGATGGCAAGTACGCGCTTCGATTGGGATCCGGAAAAGGATGCTGAAAACCAGCTGAAGCACCGCGTTTCCTTTGGGCGCGCCCAATATGCGTTCGCTGACCCAAGGCGCTTGATTGCCAAGGATGTTTCCCATAGCCAAACCGAAGATCGGTTTTATTGTTTCGGCGAAGTTGATGGCGGGATCCTCACGGTGCGGTTTACGTATCGTGCTTCGGTTATTCGAATAATTGGCGCTGGCTATTGGCGCAAAGGAAAGGCTGCGTATGAGCGTGAAAATAAACTACACGAATGAGCCCCTGGGTCGGATTCAGGTGCTCCCGGATTTCCTTCCATCGCCTGAAGAGTTGGCGTTTCGAGAGGAGGGCGTGAAGGTCACCTTGGCTCTCAGCAAGAAGAGCATCGATTTTTTCAAGTCCGAAGCGAGAAAACATCGAACGCAATATCAGCGAATGATCCGTCGTCTGATAGACGCGTACGTTGACGCCCAAGCCCCAACTCGTCGCTCAACCGGACGCACCACAAAACGTCGCGCCACTTAGCTCCGACGTTTGGCCTAATCATGCCAATCCTTTGCGACGTTTCGCTGCGCGCAGAACCGAAGAGCCTGATTGCTTCCGAATGAGATCACCTTTTCCTGACACACTAACCATGCTCTGGGAGCGCATGTTCCTTTCCTCAGTTGCGTCTGCCATATGCATCTTTCTCAGCCTGCAGTTCGGTTCAATGACGATGCAAGTTATCGTTCAGACGCCTGCTTCCTTGGCGCTAAGCCTACAAAGTTCCTCGCTCCTGTTGGCGCTGTTCGCACTACCGAGCGCGGACTTTACGTTGCTTGGTCTTGCGTTCCTCCTCTTCGCCGTCATCAAAACTACGACGCTTTGCGATCCAAGGTACTTTCACCTATTCGTCCGCACGCGCAGCGTAGGCATGCTTTTTGTACGCATTGCCTTTGTCTTCGCTGGCCTATGGGTTGCAGCAAACGTGGCTTTACAGCTTGTCAAATGAGATCTAAATCGGCAGCCAAAGTCGCCCTCTTCGGTAGCTGAACGCCGCGAAAAAGCTCCGCCTTTAAGAAGCCAAAGGCTCAGAGGCAAATTGTTAGGCCCATCACTCTTTAGCCCAGCCCGCGCCGCCACTGTTGAATCAATATTTACCCGTCAGCCCCATCGCCACAAACGGTGGCTCTCGACCAGTGAGCCTCTCCAGCATGATGAGTTCGTCATCAGTATGATTCATAAACGGACCTGGTTCGGCTTTCATGCTGCCTCCCCGATCATCCAGCCACAGCGGCGATTCGTGGTGTGTCGATTTAACAAGCTTCGGCTCACTCATCCCTTTGCCATCTATCGCGGCCTCACCGTAACACAGGCAAAAGTAAGTCCGTTCAGGATAGAGCTCGACATAAAAGCCGGTGCCGCGAATACCGATGGTTGCATTTGGCACCCGGTACTGAATCCGCTGGTCGCGCAGCCGTTTCTCCAGCACCGATAGTACCTTGCCCGTCAACACCGACACTTCGCCCAACAAGCCGGGTAATGCTTTGGATTCTTCGAGCACAATGGTTGAGTTGTCACGTAGCAGATAAGCGTCCTTACCCACCACGACTACAGCGGAACTCTTCGCGCCCGTCGCCACACGATCTCCTACCTTCACAGGCGTACCGACTTTTGCCGACTGACCATTCACGGTGACCGTACCAGTCAGCGATTGGATACCCGGCGTGACGGGCAGATCACCTTTGGCTAACGCTTCCTGAATCAACCCAGAAATGCCGGCAGGCCCGAGTAACCCGAGGGCTGCGGCAGATTTGAGCCAGCGACGACGAAGTGCGTTTCTCATGTACATCTCCCCCCCGATAGTTTACCCGCCCGAACTGTAGCCCTGCCACCCCGCGCACGATGCCGTCATCCGGTGCGAGCGGTGGTGCTGTTCATTTCAGGCCCGACAAAACACCACATCCCAAACGCCATGCCCCAGCTTTAGGCCGCGCCGCTCAAAATTGGACTCTGTTCGATATGCCGGACGGGGAGCAAAACCTTCAGCAGTGTTGACTAACAACGGCTCCCGGCTCATGACAGCAAGCATGTGTTCGGCGTAGGCCTGCCAATCGGTGGCACAGTGGATATAGCCACCGGGTTGTAATTTTTGCGCGAGCAGCTTGGCAAAAGCAGGCTGAATCAGGCGGCGCTTGTGATGGCGTTTTTTCGGCCACGGGTCGGGGAAATAAATATGCACGCCTGCAAGACTCGCGTCGGCGATCATGTTGGTCATCACTTCTACTGCGTCGTGCTGAATGACGCGGACGTTGTTGAGATTACGCGCGGCGAGCATCTTGAGCAGTGAGCCGACACCTGGCGTGTGAACTTCGATACCGATAAAGTTTTCGTCTGTCCGTAGTGCAGCGATATCAGCGGTCGCGTGGCCCATGCCAAAGCCAATTTCAACAATCGTTGGTGCGCGGCGACCAAACGCACCGTACACATCCAGCAAACCGGCAGCATAAGGAATCACCAGCGACCGGCCTTCATCGATGGCACGCGCCTGGGCGGGAGACAGCCGCCCCTGCCGGAGGACGTAACTCCGAATAGGACGATTTACGGGCGAATTGTTCGGTGGGGTGTTCGGCACCTTGTTCGGTGCATTGGCCAGAGCCGCGTCCGCTGGAGTTGTTTGGATTTTATGCATTTGCCAATTTTCCCACACGGAACCGAGCTCGCGGCGCGGCTTTCGCTCGGTAGAATATCAAGGTGAAATACATCATCATCAAATCTGGTCGCGAAAAGTCACTTTTACGCCGTCATCCCTGGGTGTTTTCGGGCACCATCAAAAACATCGGCGCGGCGCAATCTGGCGATATCGTCAAAATTGTTGCGGAGGACGGCCGATACCTCGCAACGGCTGCTTTTTCCGCAGCGTCACAAATCGCGGCGCGGGTATTGAGTTTCGATGAGCGTGTCGTGATTGATGATGCGTTCTATCGGCAACGGATCGCAGCCGCTATTTTGCGCCGTGCCAGTCTTGCGTCGCAATCTACTGCCTATCGCTTGATACACGGCGAATCCGACGGTTTGCCAGGTGTCGTTGCCGACCGCTATGGAGACACCGTGGTGCTGCAGCTCTCAACCGCCGGTGTCGAGCCAAACCGACTGTTGTTGGCGCAACTGTTGATCGAAGTCACCGGCGCTCGCACCATCTACGAACGCTCCGACGCGGACGTTCGTAAGCTGGAAGGGCTTGGAGAGCGCAACGGTCTGGTACTCGGCGAAGCGCTGTCGGCCCCAATTCAGATCGTCGAAGGCGGAATGACCATTGAGGTTGATATCGTCAATGGTCACAAAACCGGTTTCTACCTCGACCAGCGCGACAATCGGGCATTGACAATGGCAATATCAAAAGATAAAGATGTGTTGAATTGTTTTTGTTACTCGGCAACTATGAGTACCAGTGCGATGTTGGGTGGCGCAAAGTCGGTCGTGTCGATCGACTCCTCGGCACCGGCGCTGGTGTCCGGACGACATATTGCTGCGCTTAACAAAATTGACCCAAACACGATGGAGTGGGTTGAGGCAGACGTATTCGCCCACCTGCGAAAGTTACGCGATCAGGGACGATTTTTCGATCTCATCATCCTCGATCCGCCCAAACTTGCGCCGACCATACATCATGTCGAAAAGGCGTCGCGTGCATACAAAGATATCAATCTGCTCGGGTTTAAGCTGTTGCGACCGGGTGGCACGCTAATGACCTATTCTTGCTCGGGCGGTGTATCGCCGGAACTGTTTCAAAAAATCGTCGCCGGTGCCGCAGTTGACGCCGGTATCGAGGCGCAAATCGCCCGTCGACTTTCCGCAGGTATCGATCATCCGGTGTCGATTCACTTTCCGGAAGGGGAATACCTGAAGGGATTGTTGGTAACCAAAATGGCCTGAACACATAGCGCGATCTCTGGGAACAAAACCGCGATGAGCCGGTCTGATTATGGGATAGATGACTCGGCAATCGCCTGATTAGTTGATTTGCCGTGATATTCGGTTACAAATCGACGCGTTGTCCGGTATCAAATAGGGGCATATTGCATCTGATGCCTCAATCTTGACTCCCCTCCGCGCTCGGCGTAGTCTGGACATCATAGAAGCCGAATAATTACGACACCGCACAAAATAGTCATTTCAACACTGTCGAAACAATGAACTTACGAACCTTCACCGCCATGCTGTCGTTTGCTGCGGCCACAACGTTGCCAGCAGCGCATGCGCAATACTATGGCGGCGTGGTGCTGAGTGGCGCGCAAGCGCGCAGCGAGTTCGGCTTTAGCGGCGGCGAAAAGGCGAGTGAGCTGGTTGATCTCTACAATCTCTCGCGTGGTCTGACGCTTTCGCCGGAACCAAGCGTCGGCATGAAATTAGGTTATCGCTTCACCCCGCATTTTTCTCTTGAGGGCCGATATGCGGAGCGGGCCGCAGGCACCAGCCGTGCCCTCTTGCAACACGACAGATTGGCAGTACGCGAGAGGTCGATGGGCTTAGATTTAGTCGGTTCGCTCCCGGTCTTCAGGGCGCTGCTGCTGGAAGGCCGTGTCGGCTTCCGCACAGAAAATTTCAACGGTGTTGATACCATCGGCACACCCCTACCCGGCCAACGATTACTTGGCACCGGCGCACTTGGGGTTGGTATCCGATACAACTTCAATAGCAGCCTAGGGCTCCGCTTCGAAGTCGAACGATCGCGCAAATTCGTTAGCGAGCGCAGCAACAATGACGCTGAAAACGTGATGCTGGGAGTTTACTGGCGTTTCTAATCGCCCTCTCAGTTGAGTCCAACGACTCAATTTCCACACCCGCTACACTCGCTCAAGTACCAATACGTCCTTCACGCGGGCTGCTAGCCGACGCCCGATAGATTTTCTTCGGCATGCGGCCAGCGAGAAATGCCTCGCGTCCCGACTCCACCGCCTTCTTCATCGCGCCCGCCATCAGAACCGGGTTTCTCGCCTTGGCAATTGCGGTGTTCATCAGCACACCGTCGCAACCGAGTTCCATGGCGATGGCGGCATCCGATGCGGTGCCGATACCAGCATCAACCAGCACCGGAACGGCTACACGATCTAGGATGATTTCGAGATTCCATGGATTCAGAATGCCCATGCCCGACCCGATAAGCGACGCGAGCGGCATCACCGCCACGCACCCTACGTCTTCCAGCGCTTTGGCTTGGATCGGATCGTCCGCACAATAAACCATCACCTGAAAGCCGTCGGCGACCAACTCTTTAGCAGCCAGCAGCGTCTCCGGCATGTTCGGGAACAGCGTCGTGTCATCTGCCAGCACTTCGAGTTTCACCAACTGATGGCCGTCGAGTAATTCGCGCGCCAGCCGCAGCGTGCGCACAGCCTCTTTCGCCGAGTAACAGCCTGCAGTGTTGGGCAGGATGGTATAGCGCGACGGCGGCAAGATCTCCAACAGACTTGGCTGCGACGGATCCTGTCCGATGTTTACCCGCCTGATGGCGACGGTAACGATCTGCGCACCGGAGGCTTCGATGGCGAGACGAGTCTCGTCAAAATCGCGGTACTTGCCGGTCCCGACCAACAGGCGTGAGACGTACTCGCGGCCGGCGATATTGAGCGGCGCACCGTTCGCCACAACAGGTTTTTCCGCCATTAACCGCCCCCAACGGCAATGACAACTTCATATTGGTCACCATCCTCAATCGGTGTAACGCCGACTGCGCTTTTGGGGACGATCTCGCCATTGCGCTCAATGGCATATCGTTTGCCCTCGAGTTGCATGGTCGTCACCAGCGCCACAACCAGCGCGCCCGGCGGCAGGGTGGTCGCTTGTCCATTGACTTTGATATTGAGCATCAAAAAATTCTAACACGCGGGTTTCATGCGACACTTGATTACTTGGGTCTCTTCTTGCGTAGCCGCTATGCAATCTACAATACCTAGGCCGCTGCTGGTGATCATCGCCCTTTGGAGCATCGGGCTGATTGCCTCCGCATGGTCGCCTTTTGATCGTACCACGTGGTGGCTTGAGGTGTTTCCCTGTTTTGTCGGCCTTGCTGTGATGTGGGCGACGAGAAGCAAATTTCCGCTCACAGATTTGCTCTACGCCCTCATTCTCATTCACGGCCTCATTCTGATGCTTGGCGGCGCGTACACCTATGCACGTGTACCACTCGGTTTCTGGATGCAGGACTGGTTTGGCTTTGCACGAAACAACTACGACAAAATCGGGCACTTCGCGCAAGGCTTTGTACCGGCCATCATCGCGCGGGAGTTGTTTATCCGTAAATGGAAGATTTCCCAACGCGGGCTTGTTGCGTTCCTTGCCGTTTCTGTCTGCCTCGCATTCTCCGCGTTTTATGAACTTATCGAATGGTGGGCCGCGCTGGGCCTGGGGCAGGGTGCCGATGAATTTCTCGGCACGCAGGGCGACCCTTGGGATACCCAATCGGATATGTTTATGGCGCTCGTTGGTGCCATTACTGCGTTGGTCACGCTTGGTAAGTGGCACGACCTTCAAATGAAAAAACTCTAGGTTTACGCGTTTATCCCCGCCTGCGCGGGGATAAACGGCGAACTAAGGGCCAAAGTCGGCCCCAAGTTCGCGTTTACATCTGCTTAAACAGGTGACCGTAGGCGCGGCTCACCGGCAATTCCGCCTTCGCATCCTTTAGCTTCACGGTTGTCCTACCCATCACATCGCGCGTGGTTCCAGCAATACGCTCGACATTGACCACAGTTGAGCGGTGAATTTGCCAGAACTTGTCCGGATCGAGCTGACCCGCCAGCTCAGACAACGGTGTGCGAATAAGTGACTCAACCTCTTTGCCGCCCTCTTTCATATAGACGCTGACATACTTGTCCTGCGCTTGGAAGTACAGCACATCATCAACCGCAATTTGTTTGGTTAGATCGCCAACCGATGCGCGGATCCAGCGCAGGTAGCTGCTCTTGGTGTTCGGCAATACCTTCGCGATAGAAGCCAAGATCGCCGCCACATCCTGCGGCGTTTCCTTCTTCGCAAGTTTTTCCTGCAATCGAGAAATGGCGCGCTTCAGTCGATCGTCCGTGACCGGTTTCAACAAATAATCCACTGCCTGACGATCAAACGCGTCCACAGCGTACTGGTCGTAGGCTGTCACAAACACCACGTGGGTCTTCTGATCGATGCGGCCAGCAACTTCGAGACCCGTGAGGCCCGGCATTTTGATGTCGAGGAACACCACATCGGGTGCGTAGTCATCAATCAAACGAAGCGCCTCCGGACCGTTGGCCGCCGCCGCGACAATCTCAAGCTCCGGCCACAGCATAGTAAGCCGCTGCTTCAGATAGTCGGTGAGGTTTTGTTCGTCGTCCGCCAGAATTGCTTTTATGATCATGGTAGTTCGATTGCAGGTTGTCCGTTTCTTTACCTATGACGGCGATGCTTACGCCGCCGCAGGGAGCAAAATGGTGATCTTCGTGCCACTCGGAACGTTGTCGTGAATGTCTAGGCGCGCGTTGCCGCCATAGAGTTTTCCCAACCGCTCCCGTACGTTTTTCAGCCCGATACCACTTGATGTCGTGTTCTGAAAACCGAGCCCGGTATCCGCGATATCAATTTCCACCATATCGGCGACGCGGCGCGCCGAGAGCACGAGCTCACCGCCTTCGACCTTCGGCTCAAGCCCGTGCTTAATGGCGTTCTCCACTATCGGTTGAATCAGCATAGGCGGCAAGCCGAAGCCGCTCACATCGTCATCCAGTACAAAGCGCGTTTTGAGGCGCGCGCCCATACGAATTTGAAGGACGGCAAGAAAACTCTTCATCAACGCAAATTCCTGCGCCAGTGAAGTTCGTGATTCACGCGTGGTTGCCAATGAGGAACGCAGATACGCGATGAATTCTTCGAGCATGTGCTTCGCGTCGTCCGGTCGCGTATGGATCAGGCTGGTGACATTGGCCAACGTGTTGAACAAGAAGTGCGGCTCAATTTGCGCCTGCAGTGCGCGCAGATTGGCTTCGGTCGCGGCGCGTTCTGCCGAGGCGGCGCGCTCGCGCTCCTCCGAAAGTTCGATTTGACCGGCGAGTTCGGTCACGCGTCGGCGCCAAATGAAAGCCAGCACAAGTGAGATAAAAAATGAGATCACAAAACTCGTCAGCAACTGCCGCTTGGTCAAGATCCACGTCTGCATTTCATTGAAGCCAGGCAGTTGCGAGAGCCCCACAAAACTCAGAGTCACGATGCCAGTGCCCATCACCGAGTAAAACAACGCGATTTCAACAAATGAGCGCCGGTTGACCAAGCGCATCACAGGCCCAATCAGCGAAAGCACGCCCCAGAACATGAAGCCGATAGCATTGGAGATGATCAGATTGTTGACCAGTATTTTTCCGGCCAACTCCATCGGTATCGGGCGACCATCCGCAAATGCCAGCAGCGTAAACGCGATGGCAAATAGAGCGTTGAAAATGACCGTGTACAAGACATTGCGCAAAAAACTGCGCGGCCAGCGGCGGAAAAATGTGATCGCTTCCAAAGGGTGGAAATGCGCACCCTCGAAATCGAGCGCAACGTGCGCTTGCGCACGATGATGTGCCGCTTTGGTTTTATGCATATGGGCGGCGAGTTTTAGATTGTCTTCGCAGTTCAGGGGAGTTTCTGGCAGTGCCTCCCCGCTTAAACCACGTGGATTATTGGCAATCGTGTTCATGCTTAAGCCGCCTCGCGGATGGGTTTGACTTCCGCCAGCGTGCGGGCGGTCGCATCCGGTTGTTTGCGGTTTTGCCACCAGCGGTAAATGAAGTATCCGACGGCGGCCACACCCACGGTTGTGACCAAGAATTTGAAGGCGCGAAACCACACGCCAATCAGCGCAATACCCATGCCAAACGCCACCCACTGCACCCACCAGTGGCCGGGTGAGGTGAAGTAATTAATGAAGGCGCACAGCCCAACGACATAGATGAACGTGAAGGGGAAGGTAATCGCATCGGTCAGTGGTTTGATGGGGTTTAGGCTCATTTGATCCTCCTTGTGGATTCGGACTTCGCCGAAAGGCTTACATCCAGTGCCGCCAATTTAGCGCAGCTGCGGTCGGCAACATCTATACATTACGACGATTGGTCGAATCGCGGCGTGAATCGTTATGATGCGGCGTGAACGGCGGAACAACATGCCGACGAGAATTTCATGGATAACAAACCCCATTATTGGCGGGCATTTCCAGACAAAAGCGCCTGAAAACGCCCGTGTTTGCTAGGGCTATATTGAGTGAAAATGCCCGTGAAAACAAACCGGTGTCCAGTAAGGTAACCGCACCAGGGCCTGTGGGCCCGCTTTGAGGTTCAGCGCGTCGAACACGGTCGAAAACGACTGCTGCGTCGCCACGTCAAAACCGACCCCCACCAGCCAGCCTTCACCCTCCCGCGTCGAGCCGGGTTTCGGCACAACGACGTGTTCTTCAAGGGAGACTTCTTCACTGAAATCAAAACGGTCAACCTTGCCCGACTCGGTATCCACACGCATCACACCGCCAAAGCCAAAGCCTTCTTCTCGGGATCTGTTGCCGACCGGGTAGTAAACGTTGCGATTGCGCAGTCCAACGAATCTGGGGTCGACCCGTGGGAACTCACAATTCTCTTCGCGCAAGCTGACCAAGCAGCGGCCGCGGTTCAGGTCGATGGTCACAAACGCGGGGTTGGAGCGATCGGGTGTGACCGTTTCACCGCGCATCATGCGCGGCATCCATTCGCTCATGACCGCCATGTCTTTTGACTGCACAAAATCAACGTGAATGACGTTGCTTGCTTCCCACGCATTACCAAAATGAAACACCATGAAGGAGGGCATTTCCAGAATGCGCCGTTTGGAGAAATCGTTGCGATCAACGATCAACACCTTGGTGGATTCGTTACCCTTCCAAGTCAGTGCCTGACCGAACGCCGCACCATTACGCATCGCGGCGTAGTCGATGCCAATGGGCGGCAACAAGAACACCAGATGTCTGTGGGTAACCGCGAAGTCATGCACCATGCCACCGGTCGGCGCATCAAACACAGCGTGTCTGATCAAATCGCCCTTGGCCGAGAGGTGATAGAGAACCATCTTGCCGAGCATCGTGCCGAAGTTCCAGAAGGTCCCGTCCGGATCAATCTTCGGGTGTGCAGAAAACGGCATGTGTTTGAGCTCCGGCGTCCACGCGACGATCCCCGTGGTCTCTAACGTATCCGGATTCATTGACGTTGCCGAGCCACCTTCCCACAGCGCCAGCAGGCGATCGCCCAGCTTGTAGACGTTGGTATTCGCCGTATTCAGGTCATCACTGTTGCGTACCGGCATCTTCGCCTTAACGGCGGAGCCGAAGGACGGTGCAAGAAATTCATTGGCCGCCTGCTCTGCAAGGAATTTTTTCGATTGCACAAACCGCGCTTGGTGGGAAACACCTTTGTCGGTAAAGCGCCAAGCATGGACCAATCCATCACCATCAAACCAGTGGCTGTAACGTTGTTTGTTGGCGCCGACGCCACGCTCAAACAAGCCTGGGCCGTTGCGGTAGAACACACCTCGCAGCGCCTCCGGAATCTTGCCTTCAACGGCAGCGCGTTCACACGACACATCTTGCCCGGCATATCCTCGCAAAGGCGTCATGCGTGGCGAGCCGTTAAACAACGCCTTGCGTGCTGCTGGACCAGCAGCCGATTGTGTTTGCGCGACCGAAGGAAGTGCCGACCCGGCGGCAACACTCGCAGCAGCGGCACCCACCGATTGGAAAAAATGACGACGATTCATGGTGGCCTCGTTATTTGATGTTGATAACGATGGTTTTTGCGTCTTTGGTCACTACGAATTTCGCCTGCTCAAATGTTGGTGGACCAAAGTTGCCCGAAGCGTCATTGGAGAACGCAAAGGGCTCGACCGGGATGCCAATCGCATTGCTGTCCATCTTGCCGTTGGTGTTCTCATCGACAAACAACGACACTGCATATTCACCCTCTGGCAAATCTTTAAAGGTCAATACCACGCCGTCCTTCTTGGCAGGCACCGATTGACCGCCGCCAGTTGCACGGCGCATCCATGTGTCGGTTTGTTTGTACAAGGCGACCATGACGTTACCTTTGTCACCAACGCCTTTGATTTCAATGGTAAGGTCACCGGCGTTTGCGTTGCCGGCGAATGCGCAGCCGATACACAGTGCGCCAATAGCAGCGCCGCGGAAGAGGTGGGTTTTGGCTTTAGACAAATTCGGCATGTTTATCTCCTGGTGGTACGTCGGGGTTAATGGATGCCCGAATATTGCCCAGCGAGACCTAACCGCGGTTCCAAAATGCGATGGCTTGCGCAAAAACAGCGCGAATGGCAAAAACCTAGCGTAAGTGGGAAGGCTGGAGAGGAATGACCCGAGGCAACGGCGCGCGGAGAAGGCGCGTAAACTCTGGCCACAGGCTCATCACCGACGCCACCAATCTTGGAGAACGCCATGACCCTCTGTCCAATCGCACTTGTTTCCGGCTGCGCCAAATGCCCGATCTATAAACCATGCCCGCTTAAGGGTGTGATCGGCGACTACAAGCCGGAAGAGAAAAAAACGGAGAAATCCGCCAGTGACAAGAAGTAGTCTCGGCAAATCTAAGCACAAGCAAAGACGGGTGTTTCCAAGGCTTTTTGCCTGAAAGCGCCCGTCCCGCCTAGACTTCGGCGACCGAATTCATTTCAGGAACATCCGATAGGCTGGATTGCTGGTCTCGTCGGCATAAGCATAACCCAACGTCTTCAAAAACTTCGCAAAGCCCGCGCGTTCGTTCTTCGGGATTTGCAGGCCAACCAAAATGCGCCCCACATCGGCACCGTGGTTGCGGTAGTGGAACAAACTGATGTTCCAGTTCGGCGACATGGATGACAGGAAGTTCATCAACGCGCCGGGGCGGTCTGGAAACTCGAAGCGATAAATTTGCTCGTCAGCCGCAAGTGGCGAATGGCCCCCGACCAAGTGCCGCACGTGGAGTTTGGCCAGTTCGTTATCCGACATATCGACGGCGGCGAAGCCCTGCTTCTTGAAGTAATTCACTAGTTGTTTGGGCTCATCACGCCCCTTGATGGAGACACCCACAAACACCTGCGCTGCTTTTGCGTCGGCGATACGATACGCAAACTCGGTGATGTTGCGCGGGCCCAGCGCTTCGCAGAAACGCTTAAAGCTGCCACGGGTTTCGGGGACGGTGATCGCGAGCAACGCTTCATGATGTTCGCCGACCAACGCGCGTTCGGCGACAAAACGCAGCCGATCAAAATTCATGTTCGCGCCGCAACAGATCGCAACGAACGTTTTATTGCGAACTTTGTTTTTTTCCAGATAACGCTTGATGCCCGCGAGCGCCAATCCGCCCGACGGCTCCATCACCGAGCGTGTGTCTTGGTAAATGTCCTTGATGGCCGCACAAATTTCGTCGGTAGTGACCAGCACCATTTCGTCCACATACTGCTGCGCCAGCCTAAAGGTCTCCTCGCCGACTTGTTTTACCGCCACGCCATCAGCGAACAGGTTGACGTGGCTAAGGGTCACACGTTTGCCAGCTGCGAGTGATGCCTCCATGGCGTTTGAGTCAACCGGCTCGACGCCGATGATCTTTGTGGAAGGTGATAGCGCCTTGATGTACGCGGCGATACCGGCAATCAGCCCGCCACCGCCGACCGGTACAAACACCGCATCAATCGGGTGTTGGTGCTGCCGAAGAATCTCCATGCCGATGGTGCCCTGCCCGGCAATGACCAGCGAATCGTCGTAGGGATGCACATAAACCAGCTTTTTCTTCGCCGCCAGTATCTTGGCGTATAAACCCGCCTCGTGGTAGCTGTCGCCATGCAACACCACGGTCGCGCCGCGCCGCGACACCCCGTCGATTTTGATGTTCGGGGTGGTGGTCGGCATCACGATGGTCGCTTTACAACCAAGCTTTTGTGCAGCGAGCGCAACACCTTGCGCGTGGTTGCCGGCGCTTGCACAGATCACGCCGCGCTCGAGCTCCGTCGGCGAGAGGTGCGCCATCTTGTTATACGCACCGCGCAACTTGAATGAGAAAACCGGCTGCAGGTCCTCGCGTTTGAGCAGCACATTGTTCTTGAGTGCGTCAGAAATACCCGGCGAGCGCTCAAGCGGTGATTCCACCGCCACGTCATAGACGCGGGCTTGGAGAATTTTCTTCAGGTAATCGGTGGGCATAAAGGTGCGCTTCTCTGTTTTTTTCGGAACCGGGTTTTTCTGAAACAATAGAGAATGTAACAAGAATTTCACTGTTCCTCCCACTCGGACGCCCGCATGAGCACAAAACCTGATCAAAACGGCCTCAAGGCCGCAGCCGCCAAAGCGGCGGTAGCCTACGTGCCGGACAACGCCATCATCGGCGTCGGCACGGGTTCTACGGTCAACTTCTTCATCGACGAGCTGATTAAGATACGCGATCGGGTCAAGGCGGCAGTCTCCAGCTCGGATGCCTCCACTGCGCGGCTTAAAGCAGGCGGGATCGACGTCATGGCACTCAACGACGCCGGACCAATCGCCGTTTACGTCGATGGTGCGGATGAGGTCACCAAACATCTGGCGATGATCAAAGGCGGGGGTGCGGCATTGACGCGCGAGAAAGTTGTCGCCGCAGCGTCAGACAAATTTGTTTGCGTTGCCGACCAATCCAAGCTGGTGGACATACTGGGCAAGTTCCCTCTGCCGGTGGAAGTGATCCCCATGGCGCGTAGCTATGTCGCTCGCGAACTGGTCAAACTCGGCGGCCACCCCGAGTGGCGCATGCGGGAAGTCGACGGACAGATGCGCGCAGTCGTCACCGATAACGGTAATTGGATTCTCGACGTGCACGGCTTCAGCATTGTCAACCCACCGCTACTCGAAACGGAGATCAATCAAATTCCGGGTGTTGTCACCAATGGTATTTTTGCGCGCCGATGTGCCGACGTGCTGCTGTTGGCCACGACGGACGGCGTGGAAAAACGCACCCGTTAGCGCCTTTGAAAGGGGTAACCCCAGACGATTGGGCCTTGATTGTCACTTTTTCGTCACATTACGCGCCTAGACTCGTAAAATTGACAATGTCCGACGTTGTGAGGAAGGCTCCCTCAGCCGATCCAGACGTCACTTGCTGAAAGAAAATGTAATGGGAAACGAACACATCTCCAAACGATTTGATGCTGAACTCGAAGGCCTACGCTCGCGAGTGCTGCAAATGGGTGGCTTGGTCGAGCAGCAAATCATGCGCGCGATGGAAGTCTTGGCCTACGGTGACATCGCGCTGGCGGATCAAGTGATTGCCGATGATCATCGTGTCAATGCAATGGAGGTCGGGATTGACGACGATTGCACACACATCATCGCCCGACGGCAACCAACCGCCTCCGATTTGCGAATGGTCATGGCGGTGGTTAAAACCATCACCGATTTGGAGCGGATTGGTGACGAAGCGCAAAAGATTGCGCGTATGGCAAAACAACTGCATCAGTCCGGCGCGCGATTCAATCATCAGCTCGCCGATATTCGTTATGCCTGCAACATTACGCTCGACATGATCAAGACATCTCTCGATGCGTTTGCGCGTTTGGATGTTTCGGGTGCAGCCAAAGTGGTACAGCAAGACGCGGAAGTGGATGCACGCTTCCGCGCCATCTTGCGCCAGTTGATGACATTCATGATGGAAGATCCGCGCACCATTTCAGCCTCAATCGATATTTTGTTCATCGCCAAGGCGATCGAGCGCATCGGCGACCACGCCAAGAACATGAGCGAATATGTTGTGTATCTGGTCAAGGGCAAAGACGTCCGCCACATCACGGCTGAAGAATTGGTGAAGGTCGCAACATCGGCAGACTGAGTCGCAGACGCAACTAAAAAATAAAATCGCCGCTGTCCTAGCGGCGTTTTTATTTGCATGACAGCAACGATTACGCCGCCGGCGGCACGTAACCACTCGCCTGATCAGCCCCATCGCCGAAGAAGTGTCGCATCATTTGTTCTTCCAAGTACTTGCGTGCCTTCTGATCGGCAAGGTTGAGGCGATTCTCATTGACCAGCCGTTTTTGGTCCTCCAGCCAGCCTTTCCATGCGGTCTTGGAAACCTCTTCATAGATGCGTTTGCCAATCGGGCCCGGGTACGGCGGGAAGTCGAGGCCTTCGGCTTCGGCTTTTAACTTGATACATTGGATCATGCGGGACATAGGACTTCCTTGTTTGGGGTATCTGATGGACTACAACGCTTTCGTGTAAACCTTGGAATTACGTTCGTGGTTGTACTTTTCGCGCCGCTCGGCAGGCAGTGCGTTAACGTCTGCCTCCGCAAAGCCACGTTCGACAAACCATTGCGTCGTTTGTGTGGAAAGCACAAATAGCGTCTTGAAGTTACGGTCTTTGGCGCGTTTTTCAATGTGCGCCAGAATGCGTTCACCGCGACCGCCATCGCGATAGAATGGGTTTACCGCTAGGCATGCCAACTCAGCAAGTTTTTCGCCTTGGTAGGGATTCATCGCCGCACAGCCGATCACCTCATCCTCGTGTGCAAGAACGACAAATCGATCAATTTCCTTTTCGATCGATTCGCGAGAGCGCGCTACCAAGATGCCGCGCTCTGCCAGGGGATCGATTAACGCAAGAATTCCATCAACATCATTCAGCGTGGCGTTGCGTAATTTGTCGGGTGATTCCAACACCACCATCGTGCCGATACCGTGGTGAGTAAACAATTCAATTAACAGCGCGCCATCGACATGACGCGAAATGAGATGTGCGCGTTTGACACCCTCGCGCACTGCGCGAATCGCGGCGGGAAGGTAATAACGAATATCTTCAGCTTGCGGCGAACTACCCAGCAGCTCTTGCGCTTGCAACGCGGTTACTTCGCCGACCAATTTATTACGTGAGTCTGTCGCGCCCATCGTCTCGGTGAGGAATATCAACTTCTCCGCTTTCATCGCGATCGCAACCGAGGTGGCAACATCTTCCAGTGTGAGGTTAAAAATATCGCCCGTCGGAGAAAAGCCAATTGGGGAGAGCAACACCACCTCATCATCATCCAGGCGGCGCGTAATGCCTTCGACATCGACTTTGCGCACTTCGCCGGTATGGATGAAGTCCACACCATTACGCACACCAAAGGGTTTGGCCGTAATGAAGTTACCCGATGACACCCGAATATCGGCACCCGCCATCGGTGAATTTGCAAGTTCGGTAGAAAGTGTGGCTTCAATCTCCATACGCGCGATGCCGTTGGCTTCTTTGACACACTTCAATCCATCTGCGTCCGTGATGCGGCGTCCTTCCGCGTACTTTGACTGCACGCCGTGCTGTTTGAGCTGTTCTTCAATCTGTGGTCGTGTCCCGTGTACCAGCACGACGCGAATCTCCAGACTCACCAGCACATTGATGTCGTGGGCGAGCTGCATCATATCGCCGTCGGTAAGCACTTCGCCGCCGAAGGCGATAACGATGGTGCGTTCGCCGAATTCGTGGATAAACGGTGTGGCCGAGCGGAACCACTTCACAAATGCTTCGAGTTTTTTATTGTCGCTGCGGGCCATATATTTGTACGCTTGAAAGGTCAGACCTACTTTCAAGCGATTCAGTCAGGTAAAAATCGATGGCAAAGCCTTGCGATTTTTGACAACAAACCGCAAAGCAGGAGCAAATTCTATCAGCGAAGGTCGCCCAATATGGCCTGGATTGCGGCGAGTGCCGCGAGCCCCGCCGTCTCGGTGCGCAACACGCGTGGCCCAAGGGTGACTTTAGTCGCGCCGAGCGCAACGGCCTGCGCGATTTCATGATCGGTAAATCCGCCCTCCGGGCCAATCAATAGAGAGAGCGGCGCGCTTGGCTCTCGTGCCGCCCAGCTCAAGAGTGGGATTCCCCCCTCGGGGTGCAACATGGCCGTGCTCCGCCCTTGTTCGCCGGTCGTGGCGAGCGCAGCCTCGAGTGACCGGACATCGGTAACTCCCGGCACACGGTTCCGCCCGCACTGCTCACAAGCAGATATCGCCACTGCATTCCAGTGCGCCACACGCTTCTCCGCACGCGCGGCGTCTAACTTCAATGTGACCCTCGCCGTGCGCAGCGGAACGATTTCGGTGGCACCCAGTTCCACCGCCTTTTGTACGATGAAATCCATCTTGTCGCCAACGGCCAACGCCTGAATGAGGGCAACATCAACCGGCGACTCGGTCGAGCGCGAGCGCCACATCGAGATTTCGACCTCCACCGATTTTTTGTCGATGGCAGTGATGACCGCTGCGGCTTCTCCATGCGGCTCAGTGGCTGCACCGTCAAACAGCGTCAGCGCCTCGCCCACTGATAAACGCAGCACCCGAATATGCTGCGCGGCGGCAGAGTCGAGTGTGTAGGTCGCCGGGAAATTGGCGCGTGGCAATGGCGCGGAGGAAAAAAAACGTGGCGGCATATATCGTGAACCGAAACTTGGACTGGCGAGTATCATAGCGCCTCCATGCCGCCTCTCCGCATTTCCGCACAAACTCACCTTCAGACGGCCTCGCCGGCCAAAATGCCGTCAAACACCGCGCCAATGCTGGGGTTTGCATTTTCGTCTCTGATTGAACCTACCGCACTTTTAGTGCGCGAGGTGTCGGCAAGCGAATTGATGCCGCGTTTTCAAAGGGTCGCGGCAGAGAAGAAACACGATGGCACCGTGGTGACCGCAGCCGATCGCGCCGTCGAAGCGGCGCTTGCGACTGCGCTACCGCAGATTGCCAATTATCCTGTGCTCGGTGAGGAGATGGACCCGACGGAGCAGCAACACATCTGGCAACAAGCGGAATGGTTTTGGTGTGTTGACCCCTTGGATGGCACGGTCAATTTTGCGGCGGGCAGAAAGTACTTTGGTATCTCCGTCGCGCTCATGCATCGACGCCGAAGTGTGCTTGGTTTGGTCTACGATCCGAATCTGGATGAGCTTTTCTATGCAGCGCAAAACTGCGGTGCGACGGTTATCGACAAATGCGGCTTAGCGCGCAGGCTCAAACCACAGCCGGCAGTACGTTTGGGCGAAGCTCATCTCGAAATTGGCCGCGTCAAACGACTCGGTCGCCTACAGTCTGCCTTGCGCGCGAAGTCGCCCTGCCGAAAAGTTGGTCAAAGCGGCGCCTCGGTTCTACAGTGGTGCCATCTTGCCGCCGGGCGAGTTGATATCTTTCTGCACGCGGGGGAACGCCCGTGGGACTATGCCGCCGGCGCACTCATTCTCGAAGAAGCAGGCGGCCGTGTCGCCACGCTTGACCACGAAGATTACTGGCGTACCCACGACGCCGACGCCATGTGGGAACAATCCGTCGTCGCCGCACGCCACCCAAGGTTATTCGATGAGTGGAACAGCTGGGTGAGGATGCATTACTAGTAACTCATCGCCGCAGCATTTAGCAAGCCGGCGGCGATCGAAATCGCGCCCAAAAAAATTCCAGAAGCTTGTTTGCCGGCCGGAATGTCTTGAACAATATTCGGCAGCGCAATGCGCGCAATAACAAAGACGATAAGTTGCACCCCCAGGGCAATCGTGCACCAGACCGCGAGATCAATCAGGTTGATACTGTTCTTCACCGCCGAAGAGAGCGGCAGCACCATACCGAAGATGGTTCCCGAAAGGCTGAATGCGGCCGCCATATTGCCGTCGCGAATCAGCGCCATTTCGCGGTAAGGGGTGATACGCACGTAGACGGACACAAACACCGCGAGCAAGACCGCCGCGATGCCGAGATAGATCAGAAAGTCATCGAATCCAGCAAACGATTCCAGCAGCTGATAACGCGCCATAGAGACCTCTCAAACAATCAAAAAATTCATTCAGACAAAATAATGCGGCAAAAATCGGCTAGTGTTTTTGGTAATCGGCGACTCGTCTTCTCGGATACCGATACCAGCCGCTTCGTCACCGATGATCCAGCTCCCGACGACCATATAGTTGTTCTCCCCGTTCACCGCAAAGTTTGGCAACGGATGATGGGCCTGGTAGACGTACCCTTCTTCGCCATATTCGCCACCAGTCGACACCTCCCCGCTTGCGGCGTGGATGTTGATATTGGCACCTTCGCGTGACAACAATGGTTTTTTGACAAAGTCACCGGTGAATTTTTGCGGCGCAAAAAATGCGGGCAGCAAATTGGGATGATCAGGAAACATCTCCCACAAGACCGGCAGGATGGCTTTGTTGGACAACAACATTTTCCAAGCGGGCTCGAAGAACTTGGTGCTTGACGACGCGATGTTGCGCCCAAACGCTTCGCGCGCCATCCACTCCCAAGGATAGAGTTTGAACAATGCCGCGATTTCGTAATCCCGGTCATCGACAAAACGTTTGCCGACCGCATCCCAGCCGAGCTGATTGATGTCGATGAAGTGCGGAGTGAGCCCAGCCTGAGTCGCAACGTCACACATGTAATCGAGATTACCGACATCTTCTTCGCTTTCCCCGGCACACGCCATGTGAAGGCTCGTGATGCCCGTCTCGGTGGCAATTTTCCGCCAGCGCGTGATTAGTCGCTCATGAATACTGTTGAACTGGTCAGCGCCTTTCTTAAAATCTTGCAGCCAGTACCACTGTGCAACGCTTGCTTCGATCAAAGATGTCGGCGTATCAGCGTTGTATTCGAGCATCTTCGGCGGCGACTTTCCATCCCACGAAAAATCGAACCGTCCGAACAACGTCGGCTCGTCGTTATTCCACGAATCAACGACGACCGGCACGAACTCTGGTGGTATCGCGAACTGGTCAAAGAGGGCGCGATCAATCACGCGCTGCGCCGCTTGGATACACATTGCATGCAGTTCGTTGGTCACCAGCTCGAGCATGTCGACTTCACCCATGGTGAGGTGATAACAGGCACGCTCGTCCCAGTAGATGCCGTCAATGGAATGAAAAGAAAAGCCCACCTCCTCCATTTTTTGAGGCCAGTCGGGTCGAGGGATCAAGAGTTCGCGTTGCATGGGTCTTGGTGGTGGGCTTTTCTTTCAGTGAAGGCTAACTTGGGGGTGACCCAAGTTAAGACCGCAAGGTCGGCCGAAACTAAAAGAAAAGCCTACCTCTTCCATTTTTTGAGGCCAGTCTAGGCGCGGGATTAGGGGTTCACGTTGCATTAGCCGCTAAGCAACTTGTACATGTACGTTGTAGATGTCCAACCACCATTGGTGCCGATCGCGAAATTGGGGATCTCCCCCGCCACGATGAACCCCAACGAGCCATAGAGTTGTTGTCCGGCGCCGCCGGTTTCGGCGTCTAGCACCAACAGAGATCGGCCCCGTGACTCGGCGCATGCCTCGGCAGCCATCATCAACTGCCGTCCCAGACCTTTTCTGCGCTGAGTGGAGTGCACCAACATTTTTTGGATTTCCGCACGGTGGCGCCCGTTCGGTTTACCCGCGAATTCGAGCTGCACTGTACCGACAATCTGTTCGCTCTGTCGAACAACCAAAAGCACCCGGCTACCTTCAACCACATCCTTGGCGATGCCCGCCCAGAAAGCGCTAATGTCCGCCTCATCAATGGGCATCAGGTAGCCAACGGAGGCACCGTTTTCAACAGCATCCCGAAGCAATCCGGCCAGCGCGATCCGATCATTGTCGTTGAACTTCGACAGTATTTCGACTGCGGTCATCCGCCGCTACTCGACGCGGACTTCCCGCTAGAGCCAAAGCCGCCGCGCGAAGTGGTGGCGCTTGATCCAATGGTCTTACCGGTGCGGGAGGGCGATCCCGCACTATCGCGATAAACGTAGGGGCGGCCGTAGTAGGCGGTACTTGCCCCACGTGAATGCGGGTGGTCATACGCGGGTTCGCAGTCCGCCGCCGAATTTCCCCAATCCGCCAGACAGTCTTCCTTGTTAGCATATACATCCCGCCGCGTTTGCTCTTGCGCGCAGCCGACCAAGGTCGCCACCGCTGCGGCGCTGATTAACACCAAGTTGACCTGTGAACTGGATCTACGAGAATTAGACATTGTGCTGACATACTAGCAAATACGCGTCCGATTACAAGGTTGTGCGACAGATCCCACTTAAAACTCCGACGCCAACGGTATCGCGTCGTAACACGCGCCCCATGACCATGCGGCGACCGTCGAGCTGATCCAAAGCGTTGCAACGGTGCAACCGCCTGCATCTATTGCACATGAACACACGGTCGCCGCGCCGAACACACGGTCGCCGCGCCGGTCATTTAGCCAAGTAGTGTTTCAACTTGCCCGGTTGAATTACCAGTTTCCCAAGCGTATGCTTTTCAAACAGTGCTGGCATCTCCGACAGGACAACCAACTGCCGAGCGCTGCCAGCCGACCCTTATTAACGGGTTTAATCGTCTGGCAGGAATAGGAGGAGCGTTGATGATACATCCGTCTGGCGGCATAGAATCCAACCCCACTGCGGCGGAAAGTACCGGCTCAGTATTTCACGTACACAAGGTTTCCAAAGTTTACCGGGTTGGCGAGGTTGAGGTCCACGCACTGCGTGAGGTCACGCTTGACCTTTACCAGGGCGAATTCGCCGTGTTGTTGGGCGCATCCGGTAGTGGCAAATCCACACTGCTCAACATCCTTGGCGGACTCGACCGGCCAACCAGCGGTGAAGTGCTGTATCGCGACCATGACTTGACGCGCGCAGATGACACTCGGCTGACGCTGTTTCGACGCGAACACGTGGGCTTTGTATTCCAGTTCTACAATCTGATCCCCAGCCTCACCGCGCTTGAAAACGTTGCATTGGTGACCGAAATTGCGGCACATCCCCTCGATCCCACCGAGGCGCTCAATTTGGTCGGCTTGGGTCACCGGCGCGACCACTTCCCGTCCCAGCTGTCGGGTGGTGAGCAGCAACGCGTTGCAATCGCACGCGCCGTTGCCAAGCGCCCCGATGTGCTGCTTTGCGACGAGCCCACCGGCGCGCTTGACTATGCCACCGGCAAGCTGGTGTTGGAGGTGCTGCAGCTCGTGAACCGCGAACTGGGTACGATAACCGCCGTCATTACACACAATGCCGCAATCGCAGGCATGGCCGACCGTGTCATTCGTATCAGCAGCGGCGCAATCGTTGAGGTACACCGCAACGAAGTCAAGCTTCAACCATCGGAATTTTCCTGGTGAAACCAACTGGCAAGATTCTCTGGCGCGACCTCTGGCATTTGCGCGGCCAATTGACGGCAGCGGCCTTGGTTGTTGCCTGCGGCGTAATGGCGCAGGTCTGCATGCACAGCGCCTATCTCTCGCTAAAGGCCACCCAGGAAAAGTATTACGACCGCTACCGCTTTGCGGATGTTTTTGCCAGCCTGAAGCGCGCACCGGAGAGTTTGGCTGGCGTAATAGGTGCGCTTCCCGGCGTTGCGCAAGTCCGGACGCGCGTGATCGTCGATGTCACGCTTGATGTCCCCGGCTTGGCGGAGCCGGCCTCCGGCCGGTTGGTGTCAGTTCCGGAACGGCAGGTGCCGATGATCAACGATATCTATTTGCGGCGCGGACGCTATATCGATGCGTCGCAGCCCGACGGGGTGCTAATCAGCGAAGTATTTGCGCGGGCTAACAAACTCGATGTCGGCGACAAGCTCGGCGCAATACTAAATGGCCGTTGGCGGGAGCTGACCGTGGTCGGCATCGCGCTTTCACCAGAATACATTTATGAAGTGGGACAGGGAATGTTGTTTCCCGACAATCGGCGCTTCGGCGTGTTGTGGATGGGGCGTGAGGCGCTTGCCGCTGCGTTCAATATGCAGGGTGCCTTCAATGACGTATCGCTGGCTCTCACGCCGCAGTCGTTCAACAAGGGTGCGGAGGAGGCGGAGGTCATTGCCGGTCTTGACCGGCTGCTATCTGCATACGGCGGCCTTAACGCTTACGGCCGCAAGGATCAACTCTCGAACCGCTTTTTGAGTGATGAACTGGCAGAAATCAGGGTATCAGCAACTTATGTACCGGCAATATTCCTCGCCGTTGCCGTCTTCCTAATCTACATCGTACTTTCCCGCCTAGTGGTCATGCAACGTACGCAGATTGGCCTGCTAAAGGCATTCGGCTACTCGAGCGCAAGCGTGGCGCTGCACTACTTGAAGTTTTCACTTGTCACCGTGCTGTCTGGCTTATTACCCGGTCTGTTGCTCGGACTTTATCTGGGTCAACTGGTGACCAATCTCTACCAAGAATACTTCCATTTCCCACTACTCGAACTGGTGGTCAGCCCCGAGGTGATACTGGCGGCAGCATTGGTAAATCTGACAGCAGCCTGTGCAGGTGCGGCGGCCGCCGCAAAAAGAGTAGCGGCCATTACGCCTGCTGAGGCCATGCGCCCCGAAGCGCCAACAAATTTTCGAGCCGGGGTATTTGAGCGATCCGGTGTTGCCGTTTGGCTGCCGACCTCGGCGCGAATGATTCTGCGAAACCTCGCCCGAAAACCTTGGAAGGCCCTACTCACGGTGCTCGGTATTGGTATTGCAGTCGGGCTGATGATGGTGACCCGATTCATGCTGGACGCGGTGGATCATATGATGACGGTACAGTTCGATCTGGTCCAGCGTGACGATGTCACAATCCTGTTCCACGAGCCGCGCGCCGCAAGTGCAATATTTGGCGTCCGGCAATTACCGGGCGTGCTGCGTGCCGAGCCGTTTCGCGCCGCGCCAGTTAGGCTGAGGCATGAACACCGGAGTAAACAAATTGTACTGACCGGATTAGCCGATGACACGCAATTACGCCAGATCATTGATAGCCGACTGCGGGTAAATAAAGTGCCTACAGACGGCGTGTTGCTCACCAGAAAACTCGGCGAGATACTTGGGGTAACCGTCGGCGACACTATCACACTTGAGGTGTTGGAGGGCACCCGCCCGATCCGGCAGGTTGTGGTTGCAGGGTTGTCAGACGAACTTATCGGCATCGCTGCATACATGGATGCCAGGGCGCTCGCGCACCTGTTGCGTGAGGACAATTTGATTTCAGGCGTTTGGCTACGGTTGGATCCCGCTTACGCGGAGGCGCTCTTTGCCAATCTCAAGCGCATGCCCGCTGTGAGTAGCGTCGCGATACGTTCAGCAATGGTCGCCAGCGTCAAACAAATCATCGACAGGGCGTTTTTACGGGTAAGTCTGGTCGAGATGCTATTTGCTGCGGTAATCATCGGTGGCATGGTCTACAACAGCGTCCGCATTTCCCTCTCGGAACGCGGTAACGAACTTGCCAGCCTCCGCGTGCTCGGCTTTACGCACCGTGAAATCGTAGTGATGCTGTTGGGCGAGCAGGCGCTGCTGACCCTGCTCGCAATACCGGTTGGCATGGCGATGGGCTACGCCATCTGCGCGGCGCTGGTGCCGATTTTTGACCGGGAGCTGTTCAGAATCCCACTGGTTTTCGGAGTCAATGCCGTCACTTACCCGGTAACGACAACCCTCATGGCGGCCATGCTGTCCGCCCTGTTGGTCGCGCGACGACTGAGACATCTCGATCTCATTGCCGTTCTTAAAACCCGTGAATGATGGGATGGACTCCCCCCGTTTTTGAACGGCATCATGGTGCCTGCTGGCGCTCATATGGTGTGGGTAGTCAGCGATCAATCAACCGAAGGAGTCCGAAAT
>JADCJC010000030.1 GCA_020247395.1 Rhodocyclaceae bacterium | reverse complement strand
CTATCGACGTTTTTGCCGACTGATGACGCTTGGATCGTTCAGCGGACCGGTATGAAGGAGCGGCGCATCTCCCACGTATGTGGGTTGGAGCTCTCCTATGTAGCCGCCCAACGTGCGCTTGCGTGCGCCGGAATTGAGGCAGCCGATGTTGATTTCATCATTTATGGCAGTTGTAGCTTTGATGAACATGTGCCGAATACAGCATCGGGCCTACAGGCCAGACTAGGTGCAAGCAAAGCTGCTGCCATGGATGTGAATACTGCCTGCACGAGTTTTTTATACGGCATGTCGACGGCGACTGCATTCATTCAATCCGGTGTCGCAAAAAACGTTCTCGTTATCGGCGTCGAACACATTTCAAAGTTTATGGATTGGCAGAATCGCAACGTATCCGTCCTGTTTGGGGATGGTGCGGCCGCTGCGGTGTTTCAAGCTTCTGACAAGCCGGAAGGCGTTATCGCGCAAAAACTACAGTGTTACGCAGAAGCGCGGCAAACGTTGCGGGTTCGCGGCAAAGGTGCGCTCTACTCGAACGTTGGTGTGTATTACGGCGACACCCGCTGGGATTTTGATGGGCAAGAAATCTTCAAGAAGGCCGTCACGGGGATGGGCGACGCGTCGGTCGCGGTGCTTGAACAGGCCGGTGTCACCATCGACGATGTTGATCTGGTGGTTCCGCATCAAGCCAACTTGCGCATCATCGAAGCGGTCGCTAAACGAGCCGGTGCGAGTATGGATAAGGTGTTTTTGACTGTCCACAAGTACGGCAACATGAGTGCGGCAACCGCGCCGGTTGCCCTCGTTGATGCGCTTGAAGAAGGGCGCGTGAAGCCCGGTGGATTGGTGCTGATCCCGGCATTTGGTGCGGGCCTCACCCTGTCCGCGCATCTTGTACGCTGGGGAGGACGCGTAACACCAATTGCGACCTCAGACGCAGAGCTTCCGCCATGTGACAGGACCGCGCTCGAGATGGTGCGGGAGTTGATGGCAATCAAGTCGCCCCATGAGCGTTCAGAAGTAGGTTTGATGAACGTCAAGTTTTTTGAGGCGGGCTCTTGAGCATTAGCCCGCGTCACCGCAGGTGTTTTAGCGCTGGGTTGAGCAGGCGCAGCCGATCATCGAGCTGGGCTGTTTTGATTTCGGACATGGGTCTTCGCGTTCTCCAACGGTGCACCACCACACAACGCAATGCAGAAAGAGGCTGGTCAGAAGTATTCCCGCCAGAGCTTTTTTCGCAGATCTTTCCAGTGAGGCCACCTCAAGTAGTTGGCAGACTTGCCCTTTAGTTTGCCCACGACGTAAGAGATGGCTTTAGCTGATGGAATAGACAACAGTTAAGTGAGCGTCCTTGCGTAATGGAGGAGAATCAGGCGGAATCAACAGCCAGCCAGCCTTCCCCGACGACCGCCTGATCTCAGGCCCGAGTTCACAGAATTCAAAGCAAATCAATGTGACTCTCTGGACTTTCCAAGATTTGCAGGACAGCCCCATATCACTGCGCGACTGCCTCGAACGATACCGGGCATCTTCACTTCCGTTTGGGGTACAAGTTTGCGACGATTACAGCCGCCATTACGACAACCAAGAAGAGCAGCACCATCAGTGCAACAAGCCGTCCGGCGTTCTCAGGAAACGCGACAGCAGTGGTACCGAATCCGGCGGTACAAAGTGGAAGCGCAAGTAACATGTTTCCAACACGTCGATTGAGCCGCGTCGTTTCCGCCTCCCCGCCGGGAGGTAAGAACGTAACGATCCTTTTAGGGCCAGCACCTCGTACCAACAGCGCCAATATGAGAAGCATCGGTGAGACGGCCAACCCAGCGACAGCAAGCAGCATATCCATGAAGATACCCAGATTGATCCAAACTGCAGACTAAAGGCAACTCCCCACATTCACAACAATAATGCCCGTCGGTTGACGGGCATTACTTGCTTCGTGTTGCCAGTCTTCGATGGCTATTTTGCCGCTGCGGGTTTGGCAGCCGCCGCTTTTTTCCTTTCCATAATTTTCTTGAAGTCCGTCCAGGATGTTTCGTTCGGGCGGGTGTCATCAGTTGGCGGCGCGTTTTTGTAAATCGGCCAGTTGGTTTCGATTTCCTTGCGGATACCCTCAGGCATGGCGGCATAGCCACCTTTAAGTTTCTTGCCGGTGCCGGAATAGATTACGTAACCAACCCGGTCCCCCATCTTCATCCACGGCAGGAACTTCACGATACGTGTCCACGCAATTCCGGGGTAAGTTGTCGTTTTGGTTGGGTCTAGTAGTTCGTCCCTGTCGATGACAAAGTTGAAGATCTCCATCGCTTGGTAAGTGCCGCCAATGTAGTCTTGGTAGTCGCCAGCCAGCGGGTTGCTGTAGAACAATGGAAACTCGTTGGTAATGATGAACTTGTCTTCGAGCTGTTTGCCGCGGAACTTTGCCGGGCCGCTCTCACCTTTTGCCCAGCTAATGCCACGCCCGTTGACGGGATCATTCGCGATATGTTGAACCTCGACCTCTTCACCCGTCCAAGGGTTTTTCCAAGTCCGGACGACTTGGTTTGTGACCGGGTCTAGGTAGAACAGTACTTCGCGCGACACGTGACGCCAGCCGTAGCCCTTCACCGGATCCTGGAAGCCCTTTGAGGTACGGATATTCATTCCCCAATAGGTGAACAGGTGTCGGTCTTTTTCGCCGGGCACACGGGAAAACACTTTGCCTTCCCAGTAGTACACAATTTCTTCGCCATCCTTCAGGCTGGACTGAATCTTGCGGTCCATTTTTACGACATCATCGGGGTTATTGATGTCGAATTGCGCGGACGCTGCGGATTTCTGCGCGCTGGCAAGCGGGGAAATACTGATCGCCAACGAGGCGGCACACAGCATGACAAGTTTGGACAGTTTCATGTAATTCTCCTTCAGTTGTCCGGACAAATTTCCAACACGATACAATACTTTGGCAAATTTTGCTCAAGTCGTTATTTTTCGGGGGTATGGTGGCAGTGATCAAAACACTGGTGGGTTGTCTTTGTCTGGTTTTCTCCTCGTTGTCGCTTGGGCATAGCCCACCTGCGGCGTCGGGCGGGCCGACGGCTAAGCAGATTCTGCAAATGGCGGTGGCGGCATCCGGCGGGGACACCTGGCAACAACCGAAAACCTTGATGCTCAAGGGGGACGCGGTGTGGACGCCTTACGGAAAAACCGATGCGGCACATCAGATGAAGTTTGATGATTACGCGATGTATCGGGTGTTTCCGACAGAAAACGACTCGGCGCGGCAGGCGAGTGGCAAGGTACGCTTTGATGCCAAGCAGGGCGAAAACGTCTTTATGCAGCTCATCTTTGATAGCAAGGCGACCCACAATTTTTTAAGTGAGCAAGCCAAACCCTACCAGAAGCACTTCTCGTGGAGCAACAACTTCGGCTTTGGCATCCTGCGATTTGCCGATCGCGACGGGTTCCAAGTGGATCGGCTAACCGACGATCAGATTGAAGGCGCGCTTTGTTACGTTGTGCAGATCACCGACCCGAAGAAACAGGTCACGACATTTTTTATCGACCAGCAAAACAAATACATCCGCAGTGTGGCATTCACCACCGACGTCGGGTTTCATCACCGTATTTATTCAGACTTCAAGCATGCGCCCAACGTCGACTTTGTTCAGCCGACGCGGGTGCGACTTTACTTCGATGGCATCAAATGGATGGACATCTTCTGGCGGCAGTTCAAGGTGAACGAGCCGATGGCAGACAGCGTGTTTGTGAAGTAACGCCGCCGCCGCCCTGCCGGGAGTAGGATTAAGGGACTAAGCCGCCTTCGGTGCGGTTGCCGCTGAATTCCACGCGTCAAAGTCGCACATGTTAGCGTCGAACGTTGCCGTGGTGAGTACCGGCTTCTCGCGCAGACTGATCTCGACGTCATGAAACGCTTTGGCGAGATCCAGACTCATTTTGGCGAGGCTTCGGGCGTCAACCGGCATCTTGGCCGAGTTGTCGCTGATCACGACTGAGCCCGAAACCAGTTGAATATACAGCCGTTCGGCGGTGGTGACGACGGGATTAACGGGGCCACCGCTGGCGGCCGCGGGGGCGGCGGCAGGGGCGGGGCGGGCGGGTGTGGCTGGTGCGGCGGCGGCTGACATGATGAGTATCCAAGTAACAAAACGTGAAGTATCGTACTCCAAAACGACAGTGACCGGAAGTCGCTTTAGCAGTCGCAAACATCGGCCATTTGCGCTCGCCCCGTTTTGGTCGCCCGTTCAGGCCGCCACTTGCGCCGCCGCTGCTTGGACGGGCTTTGCCATCACGCTGAGGAACAGCGGCGAAACAAGCCACGCTTGCAGCCAGCGCTGCACGTTAGGGTAGGGGGCGTTGCTAAACCAGTCGGGGTCGACGGCGGCAAACTGCCGGATGAACGGGAAAACCGCCGCGTCAACCCAGCGAATCTGACCGCCGCCGAGGAATGGCTGGCCGGTTAGTCGCGCCTCAAGTGTTGCCAGGAACCGCTCTCCTTCGCGCCGATAATCGGTCGCCGAGCGTTCTGGGTAACGGTTGGGATATTTATAACCATCGAGCGCGCGTTTGAATTCAGCGTCGTTGATGAGAATCAATGTTGCGGCTTCGTCGGCATCCACCGCTAACCAATGGTCAGGATCATGCTGCGCCAGCGCCCAGCGCATGATGTCAATGCTTTCGTCAATGACACTACCGTCTGCCAGTTGTAGTACCGGCACCGTACCCTTGGGCGAAATCGCCAACATCTCAGCCGGCTTTTCCCGCAGCGAAACTTCGCGCTCGTTGACGGTCATGCCGGCGACCGCAATCGCGAGCCGCGCACGAATGGCATAAGGACAGCGCCGGAAGGTATAGAGCAGAGGCAGAGTTTGTGACATGCGTTGCCCACTACCGCTGGGCCACGTACGCCGGGCCGCGCAACGCCTGTCCGTTACGCGCACCGGTGTGTTTGCCGCTCTCCGCCGTGACCACGCCGTTGACCAAGATGTAATCGAAGCCGACTGAAAATTGGTGCGGCTGCTCGAAGGTAGCCTTGTCGGTGACGGTGTTTTCATCGAAGATAACCACGTCGGCGGCGAAGCCTTCGCGCAACAAACCGCGATCCTTCAATTGAAACTTCTGCGCCGCCAGTGAGGTCATGCGGCGAACGGCTTCTTCCAAGCGAATGACTTTCTCTTCCCGAACATACTTGCCCAGTACACGCGCGTTGGTGCCGTAGCTGCGAGGGTGGGGCTGTCCTTTGCCGTTCTGTACGCCGCCGTCGGCACCGATCATGTTGAATGGGTAAGCCATGAAGTACTTCACGTCAGCCTCACTCATGCCATGAAACACCATCTGTGCGCCACCGGCAATCATGAGATCCAGCATGGTTTCAATTTCCGACACAAGTCCAGCGGGCCGACCGCGGGCAAGATTGATCGTCGCGATACTCTGGCCATTCAGCGACGGATCGGCGGCGTGGCGCGCGACCACCGCATAGGCAAAGCTTGGGCGTTTGGACGCATTGGCGTTGGCCAACATTTGCGCGGCAATCTGGCTGCGGGTTGCAGGATCCTTCAGGCGCTTCTTGATGTCGTCACTACCGCCTTCCATCGCCCACTCGGGCAGCATCACACTGAGGCTCGTGCTGCTGGCGGTGTATGGGTATTGGTCGATGGTCACATCAAGACCGTCACGTCGTGCTTGTTCAATCAGCTCAAGCGTTTCGCGGGATCGTCCCCAGTTGGCCGGGGCACTGACCTTGAAGTGAGACACCTGTACCGGCATGTTGGCCGCACGCCCAATATTGAGCGCTTCATTGATGGCTTCCGTGACTTTGTTACCCTCGTTGCGCACGTGTGAGGCGTAGAGGCCGCGATGTTTGGCGGCGACCTTGGCTAGGCCTACCACTTCGGCAGTGTCGCTGTAGACGCCTGGCAAGTAAATGAGTCCGGTTGAGAGACCGACAGCACCGTCCTTCATGGCCGTCTCAACTAGCGCTTCCATCTTGCGTTGCTCGTCGACCGTGGCGGCGCGATTGGCAAGCCCCATGGCTTGACGGCGCACCGTGTTATGGCCCACCAAGGAAGCCACGTTTATCGATGTGCGCGAAGAATCAATCTTGGCGAAGAACTCTTTCAAGCTATCGGCAGACCCACCACAGTTACCGGTGATGACGGTGGTTACACCGTTGTGGATGAAATTGTCCGTCGTCGGTGTTTCAAACAGCCCAAACTCGATGTGTGCATGGACATCGATAAAACCGGGCGCGACAATACGGTCTTTTGCGTCAATAGTGCGGATGGCTCGGATATCGCTGAAGTTGCCGACGCGGAAAATTTTGCCCTCGCGTATCGCCATGCTGCCACGCGCCCAGTGGTTGCCCGAACCATCAATGATGCGACCGTTGGTGATCAGCAAGTCGGCAACTACAGTATGCTGGGTGCTCGCGCAACCCGCGCCGAGCAACGCGAGCAGAATAGCATTGCTGATGGCGAGTCGCGGCTTCGAGCGATTTTTCATAGTTGTTCTTTTCGGCATACGTTGGTTTGAATGTTGTACGAATGATAAGCGAGTTATCGAGCGTTTGCGGTCAACAAACGCCGTGACTGGCGGGTATAGGAGGGCCGGGGATGGGAGAACATAACGCAGGTATTGAGATCCAAAGCGCACGTTTGCGGTTGCGGCGTTTCACCCTTGCCGATGCTGGCTTTTGTGTTGAGTTGTTAAACGACCCGGATTGGATACGCTTTATCGGCGATCGCGGCGTTCGTAACGACGCGGACGCGCGCGCGTATATGACCAAGACCTACATCGCGCAGTACGAAAGGCTCGGCTACGGTCTCTACCTCGTTGAGCGTACGCTGGATACGACGCCAATCGGCATGTGCGGCCTGATCAAGCGTGATGGGCTGGGCGACGTCGATCTTGGCTTCGCCTTTCTACCGGCATTTCGCGGGCAGGGTTACGCGCTTGAAGCCGCGACCGAGACGCTACGGTACGCGCGTGATAGGTTGAAGCTAAAGCGCGTTGTGGCGATTGCGACGCCGGGCAATCTGCCTTCGATCGCACTCATGAAAAAAATTAGCATGCGCTTTGAGCGCGCCACGCGGCTTCGTGACGACGCGGAAGAACTGGTTGTGTACGCGATTGAGTTTTGAAACCCTAATAAAGACCAGCATCTTCAAACATTAATGCCTGAAGATGCTCGTCTTTATTAGGGTTTGTCTCTTTTTCGCGGACTGAGCGAGATGCCGATGACGTCTGCCACCGGCCGTTCCATCCGCACGGGAAATCCTTCCGTAGACATTTCAGATGTCGAATTTGCGACGCCGAATGACCCGGTTCGCAGATCCTTGATGACCATCGCAGTGCTACCGCCGCCGTCAAGATTGAGTGCGTGGTAAGCCCCCAGCTTGCGCATAAACTCACCAAGCTCTTTCATGCTGGCACCACGGCTGCTTTCCTGCCGGCCGTCGACGGCAACCAACCATAGCGTTTTGCCGTCTGCACTCACGCCGACAACGCTGCGCGGATGCCGGGTACCGTTTACATCGGCGGAAGTCGGTAGGCCAGCTTTGAGCACCAGCGCATTGCCGCTCACGGCGTACCGCGTGCCGGGGGGAATCTCAGTCACATCGTCACGAATGCTGACATTACCATCGTCGCCAATCAGCAATATTGCCCGCAGCTTGTGATCGCTCGGCCTGGTGATGATTTTGCCGAGTGAAACATGCCAGCCTACCGGCATGGTGCAATTGCCGACAAAGTAGCGGACTTTCTTGCCCATCACATCTTTGCTGATCGGTGCCCCAAAAAAACTGGCATTGAGGGTGATGACAAAGTCATGTTTGCGTGCGACGGCGCTCGGCGTTTCTAATTGCCCGACACACGGCCCGTCGCCGTCGGGGTCGCGATCATCGGCGAGCACCACCTTGGTTGAAATGGCCGGGTCGCGCAAATTGATGCGAGCAATGACGCCTGTCATCGGTCCGGCTACGCTAAAGCGTTCGATTTGGTAGGGGAGCAGTTCAGTTGTGTTTACTGGCCCGGTCGCCGTTGCCATCACTGGCGCGGTGACTACTGGTGGTGCCGATGGGACAACGACCGTAGTTGGGGTTTGTGCACAGCTCGCGGCGAACGATGTAGCGACCGCCAGCAGCAACCTGCGGCCAAGCGCACGCGACGATTCAGCGCATCGCAGGCTGACGACGTTGTCGTAGCGAAAACTGCGCTTCACATACCGCCCCGTGCGCAATCGAGCACCTTAAAGCGGACGCGCGCGCAGGCCGTGAAGGATGGCGCGCAGTCGCGCGTTGGCGGCGGCGTCGGCCAACGGTGCGCCGATGGCCTCGGCCACCCAGCGCTCAATATCTGCCGCAGATATTACTACCGCCTGACGGGCTTCGATGGCCTGTTTCATCGCAATGAGCTTCATCTGTTGGCGCGCAGCTTGAAATGCCGGTGGGGAGGCCAAGTCGAGTGCCGCTTCGAGCTTGAGCATGGATGATGCGACATCGGCCTTTGTAGGTGTAGCCGCCCGCCGTGCCGCTAGTGCCGCTTCCCACGCGGCTGGCAATGTGGTGAGAGCGTTCCAGTCTTCATCGACGTTAGCCGCGCTTCCAGATTCCAACGCGATGCAAAGCGCGATTTTCGCGTCGAGCGCGTCACACACCTTCGACCATGACCGTTTGGCGCTGCCCGCAACTAGGTCACGAGCGCGGTCGCGCGCGGAACGAAACTTGGCATCGATTTTTGCGGCGATGTTTCGTGGTGCCTCGCCCGCTTTGCGCCATGCGGCCTCGACTTCGCTGATAGTCTTGCGCACCTCCGCCGGTGGCGTGTCCTCATCCAGCGCAAGGAGGGTTGCAATCAATTTGTCGCGGGTTTCGAGGTGTGCTTTGAATTCCTGATCACGCGCCGCGCTGATCGCATCGCGCGCCGTGAAAACGGCGTCGGTCGCGGCTTTGAAGTCAGCCCATAGGCGGTTTTCCTGTTGGCGGGCTAATGGTAACGACCTTGCGTGTTGCTGCCACTCTGCTTGCAACGCGCGAACCTTGGCGATGGTATCGCGCTGACTGCTATCAGCAGCCAGCGCTTTGGCCTGCTCGACGAGTTTTTCCCGCTGGGCGGCTTCGATGCGCCGTGCCTCTGCGAGTGGTGTTTCCAGCATTTCCTGGGTTGTCTGCATTTTTTCAAGCAATACTTTTTGCGCCTTGTGCGGGACCGTATGCTCAACCGGGCCCAGCTTTCGCCACTCCGTCTGGAAGTGGTCGAGCGCCCGTGTCGCGGCGCGCCAATCCGGTGGTACTGCCGCGATGACTGCGGTAGCTTCTTCTGCAAGCTTGGTAAGCAGTGCTTGACGCGCCTGCAGATTTTCTTGGCGCATCGCCTTCAGCTTGGCAAGCTGAGCATCCACGGGCAGATAGGCGTGTTTCAACGCCCCATCAAAGCGCAGCCAAAGGTCACGATTGGTGGCACCGCCGAGTTTATCGAGTTCTTTCCAACGCCCACGCAAGTGTTCGATTGCATTTGCATGCGTCTTGATATTGAGTTTGCTGTCGCTGATGGCTTTGCTGAGTGCTTCCGCTTCGACAACCAGGTCCTCCCGGACTCGTCCGCCTCCCCAGTGTTGCCAGCCCTTCAGCCGGGCGACTTCTGCACGCACGCGCTCTACGCGGTTCAATAAATCAGGTGGCATCTTGTGTTTCTTCAACTGAAGGTCGAGCGCTGCCAATGTGGCAGTCGATTCGACGATCTGGCCTGCTGCCAATGAGGTTTCCGCCTTTTCGAGCAGGGTTTCAAATGCGGCGCGTTCGGCCTTTATTGCGGCCGCGGATGCTTCTGCATCTGCGGCAGATGCGGCATTGATTGTGGCGTAACGTGTGGCAGATTCTGTTCGACGGTAGGCCTCGAAGCGGTCATTGAGGGTCTTCGCCACGCGCGCATCATTGGCGATGGGTAGCATCTGCCAACGGGCGTTGACGCTACCGTCGTCACTCGCTGCCGACTGCCGATTCTCTAAGGCGATATCAGCAATCAGTTTGTCGAGAAATGTCAGTCTGGCATCCAATGCTCTCGCGAGTTGCAATACAGAATCCAACTGCGCTTGCGTGTAGTCGATTTCGCGTTGTTGGGCTTCGAGACGCGGTGTCTCCGCTGGGGGTAGCAGGGCACCCTGGCCGCGTAGCGATTCGATATGGTCATAGAGTTTGGCGAGTTTGTCGCGGTCCATACCGGATTGGGCAACCGCGAGGCAGCCTTCGGTGAGCTCTTGGTGTGCGCGTTCCGCGTCGCTTCGCCAACGTTTGAAGGAAAGCTGTTGGTCGCCTCTGGCGCGCAGCTTCGACGTTAACTGCGCGGAAACATCCCGGTACTCATTGATCATGTCTGCTGTGAGTCGAGCGGAATCGAGCCTCTGCCATGCTCGGTCGATATCGACGAATCGGTTGGCGGGAATGGGATCACTCAGCAGCAATTGGTTGCACTGGGCGATTAAATTGCTGGCTTCTGCGCGTGCAAGGCGTTCGGTCACTTTGCCTTCGTAACGCAGCTTTGCCTCGCGATAGATGCGCCGGTCATGGCTGCGAAATTCGCGTTCGGCGGCCTTTAGTCCGGCCTCGGTCGTCATCGCGTCGATCGCAGCCTGCTTGATCGTGAGTGAGACGGTTTGTTTGGCAATTGCTAGCAGTTCGGCATCGTTATCTGCCGCCGTTGCGAGGCGATTTCGCCACTCTTCCTCGCTGATGGCGTCAATTGGCTTACTCGCCGGCTTGCTGTTGTTTTTCGCCATCGCAGGCTTGGCACCGTTCGCAACGCCACTTGGCGTGGGAGCGCGTTTCTTGAGCAACTTATCGAGCATGTTCGGCCACAATTGAGATTAGTTATCGTATTGTGACACTTCTAACGCGACTGGGGCGTGATCTGCCCGAATCAGCAAAGTGTGGTTCGGCCAAATCGCCGCGCAGCGTCGTTGTGGCGTGGATTGTGGCATGGAGATCGGGCCTTAGCATCTTGTCGCGAGTCGTCAACGCGATAAACCCGCGGTTGCCACGGGCCCAAAATCGATGTTCCGCGCCAACCAAGCAAAATGTGTCTATCGTCCCATGCCGCTGGAACGGCCATTCATGTGGCAGGTCAGCCTTGCTCTCGGCTTTGAGGCACATTTGCTTGGTTGCGTTGTTCGGCAACAAAAGCGTTTGACACCTATCAACCCCGCCCCGCCGACGTTGCTCCCATGCCCTGCTGGAAAAGCGCTTTCAAGTAGTTTCGGCAGGTGTGGATGAACACATTAGAAATGTGGCTTGGTCACCGTGCCTAGTTGATGATTCCGCCGCCTAGACACAGATCGCCGCAATACAAAACAGCCGATTGTCCAGGGGTAATCGCCCATTGCGGAGCGTCAAACTCAAGAGTGAACTTACTGCTTTCGACTTGTGCGACGCGGCACGGTGCGTCAGTCTGACGGTAACGAGTTTTGGCACCGTACAGACCTTCAATGGCAGGAGCACTTCCCGAAATCCATGACGCGTCGGCCGCGTGCAATGTAGACTTGAACAACATGGGGTGATCGTGTCCCTGTGCGACGATAAGTGTATTGGTATCGAGCTTCTTGTTGACAACGAACCAGGGTGTTCCCTCGCCAGACTTGGTACCACCAATACCAAGGCCTTGGCGTTGACCAATGGTGTAGTACATCAACCCTTGATGCTCTCCGACATGAACGCCTTCCGGGGTCAGCATCGGTCCGGGCTGTCGCGGCAAGTAACGCTCCAAGAACTCACGAAACGGCCGCTCGCCGATAAAACAAATCCCGGTGGAATCTTTTTTTGCATGATTCGGTAAACTGGCTTGTCTTGCAATTTCGCGAACCTCCCGTTTCTGTAGTTCGCCGACGGGGAAGATTGTTTTTGAAATCTGTGCTTGCGACAAGCGGTGCAAAAAGTAACTCTGGTCCTTGCCAGCATCGAGCCCGCGCAGTAACTGAAACTCGCCATCGACTTCGCGCACCCGTGCGTAGTGCCCGGTGGCAATTTGATTCGCGCCCATGCGGATGGCGTGATCCAAAAATGCCTTGAACTTGATCTCGGCATTGCACAGCACGTCCGGGTTTGGCGTACGACCGGCGCGGTATTCGTGCAAGAAGGATGCGAACACCCTTTCCTTGTATTCAGCGGCAAAATTTACCGCTTCAAACTCAATGCCGATAACGTCTGCAACAGCAGCCGCGTCAATAAAGTCTTGCCTCGTCGAGCAGTATTCATCGCTATCATCGTCCTCCCAGTTTTTCATGAATAGGCCAACGACATCGTGTTGCTGCCGCTTGAGCAGCAGCGCAGCAACGGCGGAATCCACTCCGCCGGACAGGCCTACAACGATGCGCTGGCGTGACATATGATCAATTGAGATTTGTTGTTGTAGGCGGCGCTGTGGGTGCCGTAAGTCTGCGGTGCCATGTGTCACCGACTTAATTAGCGGAAGTCGACCAGAAAAGAAAAGGGCGAGACAAAGTCTCGCCCTTCCTTAACAGTATTGGGCGAGCGCTCGGCCCGCACCAAATTACTTCTTGGCAGGAGCGTCTTCTTTCTTAGCTTCTGCTTTCTTTTCGTCTTTCTTTTCTGCTTTCTTTTCGTCTTTCTTTTCTGCTTTCTTTTCTTCTTTCTTTTCTTCAGCTTTTGCAGGAGCAGCAGCTTTAGCTGGCTCGGCAGCTTTTGCAGGAGCAGCAGCGGGAGCTTGAGCAGCAGCGTTCAAAGCGACAGCAGCGAAGAGAGCAGCAACAAGTGCGGACAATTTTTTCATGTGAGATCCTATTTGTGAGTGAGTGTAGTTAACGTTAACGACAGATACTGGGAACTTGCTTTCAGGGCCCTGGTCCTTTTGCCTGTCACGAGATTAACGCCAAATATTTTAGCTGGTTGACAATAAATTGAAACAATTTCTGCGAATTTTTTTCGTTAAGTCATTCAATTTTTGGGTTTTTTCGGACTATTTTGGCAATTTTTTGGGTTTGGCCATGGGAAAAGGGCGGTTTCGGCCAGTTCAACCCACCTCGCCGGGGCAATTCCTAGGTCCTGAAGACTGACACCGCCGATACTCATCCGAACGAGCCTTAGCGTGGGCAAACCGACTTTGGCGGTCATGCGCCGAACTTGGCGGTTTTTGCCCTCTGCAATACTAAGTTCGATCCAAGTGGTCGGGATCGTGGCACGAAACCGAACGGGTGGAACGCGTTTCCATATTGAGGGAGGGCTCAGCACCCGCGCTGACAATGCGGGCGCGGCGATAAAATCGCCAAGATTTAGTGGTGACCTGAGTCGGTCTAGATGCTCGGCAGTAACCTCTCCCTCCACTTCCACCCAATAGACCTTGCCGACGTGATTCCTAGGGTTGGTGATGCGGGCTTGGAGGTGCCCGTCGTCCGTTAGCAGTAACAAACCTTCACTGTCGGTATCGAGGCGCCCGGCCGGATAGACGCCGGGGACATTAATGTATTGTTTAAGCGTCCGCTTGCTACCGGCCGGGCTGAACTGGCAAACCACGCCATATGGCTTGTTAAACGCGATCAGCATGTATACGAGAAGGCTACGCCGCAAAACAAAAACCCCCCGCAGGAACTGCGGGGGGTTTTTGTGATTTTCAACTGCTTAGATGAGTCTAGGCGTTGTTGATGTTTGAGGCTTGCTTACCCTTGGGGCCTTGTGTCACCTCAAATGACACTTTTTGACCTTCTTTAAGGGTCTTAAAGCCGTTCATTTGAATTGCGGAGAAGTGCGCGAAAAGATCTTCGCTGCCGTCGTCCGGTGTGATGAAGCCAAAACCCTTGGCGTCGTTGAACCACTTAACTGTACCTGTTGCCATACAAATGCATCCTTATTGAAAAGACGGGATGGAGAACCCCAAAATATATCGCTTTTCAAGGCCCGCAACCGCTAGATGCAAATGCAGAAAACCTTAAAGCTAAACTCCAAGACTGCCTTTTACCGATCACCGGCAAGTTAGTCAAGCACTTGTCTACTTTTTTGCAACAGACCGTGGCATTCTTACAAAAGCGCGGAAATCGGCGAAGATAGCGGTCAGTAGTCAGTCGGCACCGTTACCAACGTTACTTGAAAACTCTAGCAACTTATCTCTATCATTGAACTATAAACAATCATTTTTCCAGTTTTTTATGATCGATGGCAAATAAGCACGGAGCTGGGCCAGGGCGCTCAGATAAGGGCACTACGGCGTTGCAGGAAAAGCCGGCGAAAACGAAGCCTCCTTCAATGTGGCAGGTTCTGATGTACAACGACGACTACACGCCGATGGAGTTTGTGGTCGATATATTGACGCGCGTATTTGGCCATACGCATGAGCGAGCAACGCAGATCATGCTTAAGGTACACACCGAGGGGCGCGGCGTTTGCGGAATCTTCCCGCGCGACGTGGCAGCCATGAAAGTTGATCAAGTGATGGACCACGCCCGCCAATTTGAGCACCCGCTAAGGTGCGGAATGGAAGAAGTGTAGGTGAATGTTCTGTGATTTCGGGGTATAGAAAATCCGTCAGTTGCCCCAAACTGGTATTCACGGTAAGTCTGGTACATGACTTGCTTGTATAGACGGGGTGTAGGGCGCTATCACGCGCAAGATGGTTTTACTGGTTTATGATGAAAGAGACGGAACGCTATGATTGCCCATGAACTTGAGATGAGCCTCCACGCTGCATTTGTTGAGGCACGCCATAAGCGCCATGAGTTCATTACGGTCGAGCACCTGTTGCTCGCGTTGTTGGATAACCCTTCGGCGCAAGAGGTCTTAAAGGCCTGCGCCGCAAAGGTTGATGATCTCCGCAAGAGTCTGTCGGAATTCATCGAGCAACATACACCGACCGTCGCTGGTGACGGTGAGGTCAATACGCAGCCGACGCTCGGTTTTCAGCGGGTAATTCAACGTGCCATTCTGCACGTGCAGTCGTCTGGAAAAAAAGAAGTCATGGGGGCGAACGTGATGGTGGCGATCTACGGTGAGAAGGATTCCCATGCCGTTTACTACTTGCACCAACAAGGCATTTCGCGGCTCGACGTGGTGAATTTTATCTCGCATGGCATTTCCAAGGCTGCCCCACAGGGAGCAGAAAAGCCGGAAGCCGAGGCCGACGCGGCCGATGGCGAGCAGGCCGGGGGCGCGCTTGAACAGTTCACGCAAAACCTTAACCAAAGCGCAATTGACGGCAAGACCGATCCGTTGATCGGGCGGGAGCATGAAGTTGAGCGGGTGATTCAAGTTCTTTGTCGCCGCCGCAAGAATAATCCACTGCTTGTTGGTGAGGCGGGCGTTGGCAAGACAGCTATCGCCGAAGGCCTTGCCAAACGTATTGTCGACGGAGAAGTGCCCGATATCTTGGCAAAGGCGACGGTCTATTCGTTGGACATGGGATCGTTATTGGCAGGCACCAAGTATCGAGGTGACTTTGAGCAACGCCTCAAAGCCGTCTTGAAGCAGTTACATGACAATCCCAACGCTGTGCTTTTCATCGACGAGATACATACTTTGATTGGCGCTGGCTCAGCCTCCGGAGGGACATTGGATGCGTCGAATTTGTTGAAGCCAGCACTTTCTTCGGGACAACTCAAGTGTATCGGTGCGACAACCTACCAAGAGTTTCGCGGTGTCTTTGAAAAAGATCACGCATTGTCCCGCCGCTTTCAGAAAATCGATGTGAACGAGCCGTCGGTATCAGAAACAATCGAAATATTGAAAGGGCTCAAGTCGCGCTTCGAGACGCATCACAATGTCAAGTACACCTCGACGGCGCTGACCACTGCGGCTGAACTTGCCGCGAAATACATCAATGACCGGCATCTGCCAGACAAAGCCATTGACGTGATTGATGAAGCGGGCGCGGCGCAGCGAATTGCGCCAAAATCTAAGCAGAAGAAAACTATCGGCAAAAGTGAGATTGAAGAGATCATTGCCAAGATCGCACGCATACCCGCGCGCAACGTGTCGAGCGATGATCGCAACGCATTGAAGACGCTTGACCGTGATTTGAAGTCAGTTGTTTTTGGGCAAGACAAAGCCATTGAAGCTCTTTCGGCAGCCATCAAGATGGCGCGTTCTGGACTCGGTAGTACGACAAAACCCATCGGCTCGTTCCTGTTTTCAGGTCCTACCGGCGTCGGGAAAACCGAAGTTGCGAAACAACTCGCTTTTATCTTGGGCGTCGAACTGATTCGTTTCGATATGTCTGAGTACATGGAGCGCCATGCGGTGTCGCGTTTGATTGGTGCGCCACCGGGTTACGTGGGATTCGATCAGGGCGGACTGATGACCGAGGCAATTACCAAACAGCCTTACTCCGTGCTGCTGCTGGACGAAATTGAAAAGGCGCATCCGGATATTTACAACGTATTGCTGCAGGTAATGGATCACGGTACGCTTACCGATAACAACGGGCGCAAAGCGGACTTCCGCAATGTTGTTATCATCATGACGACCAACGCCGGTGCTTCTGAGTTGTCGAAGACCTCCATTGGATTCACCAATGACAAAAAGGCCGGCGATGAGATGGCGGAAATCAAGCGTATGTTTACGCCGGAATTCCGCAACCGCTTGGACGCCACCATTTCGTTTGCGCCGCTCAACGAGCAAATCATCTTGCAGGTTGTAGATAAGTTCCTAATGCAGCTGGAAGCACAGCTATCGGAGAAAAAAGTTGACGTTACCTTTACCGAGGCTTTGAAAAAGTACCTTGCCAAGAATGGGTTTGACCCGCAAATGGGGGCTCGACCGATGTCTCGCTTGATACAAGATACGATTCGACGCGCCCTTGCAGATGAGTTGCTGTTTGGCAAACTAGCCAGTGGTGGTCGCGTGACCATCGACATCGGGTCGGACGACAAGGTCAGGCTCGACATCAGCGAGGAAAAAGAGCCCCAGCCGGCCGAGTCCTGAGCCGTTCAAGTGAGAAGTTGAACAATAACGCCCGACTGCGTGTCGGGCGTTTTGTTTGCCAAGCCCGGCTTGCTTTGATATCCCGGCGAGGGCGTGTGGTGGATGGTAGCCGGTTGTTTTGCGCTTCACCGTGTTGTGAAGTAGAGTAGTGGAGGAAGTGAAACTGACGCCGTGATGTCCTCGCGGCTTCTGTGGATTCGTTGCCGAGCCATACAAAAAGACCTAGATAACGAGGAGAATCATGAGAACCACGATCGCGCTATTGACAAGCCTTCTTGCGGCGGGTCCTTCGCTCGCACAAGCGCCCGCAGTACCTGCTGCACCCGCGCCAACGGTGGCGCCCATTGCGCCGACGCCACCGCCGACACCTGCATTCGCGCCGTCGAACCTGACGCCGACCGGCGTACGTTCGATGTCGGCGACTTGTTCGTCCTGTCACGGAACCAACGGCGTCTCTGCTGGCGGTGCGATTGCCGGTCTGGCGGGCCTTAATCGCGACTACTTCATCATCCAGATGAAGAGCTTCAAAGAAGGCAAACGCGAAGCTACCCTGATGCACCAGATTGCGAAGGGCTACACCGACGCCGAAATTGCCGCTATGGCGGACTACTTCGCTGCGCAAAAGCGGTAGGGGGGCGGACATGAAAAATACACGTCGTAATTTTCTCAAGGTCACCAGCGCAGCGGCTGGCTTGTCAGCAGTAACTGGCATGGTCGGTTGCGCCAGTGTCGGTGGTGTCGCCAAACCCAAAGTCGTGGTGGTGGGCGGCGGCTACGGCGGTGCAACCGTCGCCAAGTACATCAAGATGTGGGAGCCAAGTATTGATGTCACGGTCGTTGAGAGAAACCCCAACTTCGTCTCGTGTCCGATCTCTAACTTGGTGCTGGGTGGGTCGCAGAAGATCGAAGACATCACCATGAGCTACGCCGCGCTTCAATCGAAGTACGGGGTCAAGGTGCTGCGCGGCGAAGCTGTTGCGATCGATGTCGAGAAGAAAGTGGTCCGACTCGCGGGTGGCGAGGCACTTCCCTACGATCGGGTTGTTGTTTCGCCCGGCATCGACTTCATGTATGAGGCGCTGCCGGGGCTGAATAACGCCGATGCCCAAGCGCGCTACTTCCATGCTTGGAAAGCCGGGCCGCAAACCGTAGCGCTGCGCAAGCAACTTGAGTCGATGCCCGACGGTGGTGTTTACGCGATTGCAATTCCGGAAGCGCCATATCGTTGTCCACCGGGACCGTACGAACGTGCTTGTCAGGTCGCTGCGTACTTCAAACAATTCAAGCCCAAGTCTAAGGTGCTGATCTTGGATGCGAACCCTGACGTCACGTCAAAGGCTGGACTCTTCAAAAAAGCCTGGTCAGAGATGTACGGTGGCATCGTTGAGTATCGTAATGCGTCTAAGTTGATCGATGTGGATACCAAGGCCTCTGTCGCGAAACTGGAGTTTGGCGAGGTTAAGGCAGACGTGCTCAACGCATTGCCGCCAATGAAAGCGGGCAAGATCGCAGAGCCCTTTATCACCGCCAACAAACGCTGGTGTGAAGTCAACTGGCTGACCTACGAGTCGAAGAACGTGCCGGGCGTGCATTTGCTCGGCGATGCACTGCAAATTGCGCCGTTAATGCCAAAGTCTGCCCATATGGCCAACAACCACGGTAAAACCTGCGCTGCGGCAATTGTCGCGTTGTTTGCCGGTGAGGCGCCGAATTCATCGCCAACACTGAACAACACCTGTTACTCGTTTGTATCCGCCGACAAGGTGGTGCATGTGGCGTCGGTGCACAAGTACGATACGCAGGACAAGACCATGAAGACCGTGCCGGGTTCGGGCGGCGTGTCGAGCGCGGCGAACGAACTTGAGGCGCAGTATGCGATGACCTGGGCAAAAAACATCTGGGCCGATACGCTGGCTTAGTTTTTTCCCGCCTTCAACGTGATGCAAACAAGCCGCCTGAGGCGGCTTGTTTTATTGGGCGTCTTCGAAGCGTCAGCTGGTGATCAGCCACTCAGGTCGAAAAGCGTCATTGATCAACGAAGTTTGTATGTGGTCTCGCCAGTTGCCGTCGATAAACAGGTAGCTAGGCGCGAAACCATCGGTGTGAAATCCAAGCCGAGCCAGCAGCCTGCCGCTGCGAACATTCTCCGGTCGATAGTTCGCGTTTATCCGGTGTAACTTCTGTTCGGCAAAGACGTATTTTATGCCTCGGCGAAGGGCCTCAGACATGAGGCCCTTGCCTTCAAAAGTTTGGTCAATCTGATATCCGAGTACAGCGTTACAGAACGGACCGCGAACAATTTGCGAAAATCCGACACTGCCGATGATCTGTTCCGGCTCGGACTTCTCGCGCATCCATAGGCGCACCACGCTACCCTGGAGGAAGGCAATTTGCGACTTGTCGACGTATTCATTCCAGAAGGCGAGGGTGCCAAACCCGGCGGGTCGAGGAGGACTCCACGGTGCCAAGTGATCGGCGTTGCGTAAATGGAAGTCCAATGCGGCAGGAGCAAGTCTGGCTTCGGGCAGGCTTAAGAGCAGGCGCTCTGACTCAATCATTAGCTCCATTTTTGCTGGTCGCGATAAAAGCGGACGTGGCAGATCTTGTCACCACGAAGCTTGTATACAGCCACCGCGTGGCGGGTTTCGCCTTCCGCCGTGCTGAGTCGACCGGTAATGCGTTCTTCGTCCATCACATGCTCACCAATGCGAATGCGGCTGACCAGTACGCAATGCAAATTGGGTGATCCTGCAAACAAGTTCACATAACGTTCGCGCATTTGTTCGCTGCCGGCCATGATGCGCGTGCCATCCCCGTCCTCAATCACGCAGTCTTTGGTGTAACAAGCCATGAATGCCTCAATGTCGCGGGCGTTGTATGCCTGAAGTTGTGCTTCAACGGGATCTTGCGAAATTGACATGATGGGTTAACCGGCAAATACGGGCCACTGTGCGGGCCACATTTCTGTAGGTGACCGCTTGTAGCCAGATTTTGCAAATTGATGCCAACGGCCAATCACAAACGACATGATCGCATTGGCATACGCAGTCGGATCTAGTGATGCATGCAACTGACCGTTGGTCGCCGCGAGCCGCGCACTTTGGCGCAGGGAGGCCTCTAATCGATCGTGTAACTGGTTCATCCTTACGTGCAGGCGTTCATCCTCATTGACCAGTGCATCACCAATGAGCACACGGGTCATGCCTATGTTTTTCTGCGCGAAGTTCAGCAGCATCGCGACGGTGGCCTCCACCTGTTTTAGGCCGTCGGTCTCCTCAATTTGGATCTTGTTCACCAGAGAAAACACGGTTTCTTCGATGAACTCGATGAGTCCCTCGAACATCTGCGCTTTGGAGGCAAAGTGGCGATACAACGCCGCTTCGGATACATCGAGTTTCTTGGCCAACAGGGCAGTAGTGATTTTTTCGCCCTTTGGCTGCTCAAGCATTTCAGCCAGTGACTGCAGGATGGCGCGGCGGCGCTCGCCCGGTTCTGGTTTTGGCATCGCTATCTCCTAGGTCGCATCACATCGACAACCAAACATTGTTTCGAAAACTAAACCCTAACGTCGTCCGCCAAGAATGGAACCGAGTACGCCACGGATGATTCTTCGTCCCGCTTCGGAAGCCATCGCTCGCGCGGCAGATTTTATCGCAGCCTCAACTACGCCTTCGCGGGTCGACCCGCCTCCACCACCACCCATGCCCGGCAGGCCGACTTTGCCAAGCATGTCACTCAATCCGCCGGCAGCGGACGGCGATATCGAGCCGACGTCACCCTGGCGACCGCGCAGTTTTTCAAACGCCGACTCCCGATCCACCGCCTTTTCGTAGACACCGGCCACCAGTGACGTTTGCAGCAGTGTTGAGCGTTGCTCCGGCGTAATTGGGCCGATCTGCGATTGGGGGGGGCAGACGAATGCCCGCTCAACCATCGTTGGGCGCCCTTTTTCGTCGAGAAAGGAGACGAGCGCCTCACCGACGCCGAGTTCCGTGATAACGGTCTCCACTGAGATGGCCGGGTTGGCGCGGAATGTCTCGGCAGCGGCCTTCACCGCTTTTTGATCTCGCGGTGTGTAGGCGCGCAGTGCGTGTTGAACGCGATTCCCAAGCTGACCGAGGACAGTATCGGGAATATCGAGCGGGTTCTGAGTGACGAAATACACGCCGACCCCTTTTGAGCGAACCAGCCGTACCACTTGTTCAATCTTTTCCAGCAGTTCCCTCGGCGATTCGCTAAACAGCAAGTGCGCCTCGTCAAAAAAGAATACCAGTTTTGGCTTGTCCCGGTCGCCAACTTCCGGCAGGTTTTCAAACAACTCTGAGAGCATCCACAGCAGAAAGGTCGAGTACAGGCGCGGACTAGAGAGTAGCTTGTCGGCGGCGAGGATGTTGATCACGCCTTTGCCGTTGTCCGTCTGCATGAGGTCATCGAGTGCAAGCGCGGGTTCGCCAAAAAACTGATTACCACCTTGCTGTTCAAGCGCCAACAGTCCACGCTGGATCGCGCCAATTGAAGCGGGCGAAATATTGCCGTAGTCGGTCGTAAATTGGCTGGCGTTTTCCCCGACGTAGGATAACGCTGCGCGGAGATCCTTCAGGTCAAGCAGCAACAGGCCATTGTCGTCGGCGATCTTAAAGACAAGCGCAAGGACGCCTTCTTGGGTGTCGTTCAAGTTAAAGATGCGTGACAACAGCAACGGCCCCATTTCGGAAATCGTGGCGCGCACCGGGTGACCCTGTTCGCCAAATACATCCCACACCGTCGTCGGGCAGGCAGCGGGCGTGAATTCCAAGCCGAGCTGTTTGCGGCGCTCATCAACTTTCGGATGTGGTTTGCCCGGCTGCGAAATGCCGGTGAGGTCGCCCTTGACGTCCGCCATGAAGACGGGAATCCCCGCGTTTGAAAACTGTTCGGCTAGCACCTGAAGCGTGACTGTCTTGCCCGTACCCGTCGCGCCGGCGATCAACCCATGGCGATTCGCCATATTCGGCAGAATGGCCAGTGGCGTCTGAGATTTGTCGCTGGATTTGGCGATCAGCAGGGGTTCCGACATGGTGCGCTTTCAATAGCTCTGGCTTGGGTTGCTATGTGAGTGAATGTTAACATTGCACATTGGAATTTGCGCGATATCGAAGCGGAGACTCTCAGGCGCACCCTCAGGTGGTCATTCGGGCGGCGGTTTAGCGCAAAGGCGGCCAAGCAAGGCAAGTGCTTGGCGTGGCAAACCGAGGGCGAGGAAGCCACTGAGACGCGTAGTGACGAGCCCGCGGAGCGACCGCAACAACGCGATTGTGAGCGACTCGCCATAGGAATTGAGAGGAAACAGGAACATGGCTGGACATAGTAAATGGGCAAACATCCAACACCGCAAAGGCCGCCAAGACGCCAAACGCGGTAAGATTTTTACGCGCCTAATTAAGGAAATTACGGTTGCTGCACGCCTTGGTGGCGGTGACCCCGGCACCAATCCGCGCCTACGTTTGGCGACGGACAAGGCGTACGAGAACAATATGCCGAAAGATACCGTTGAGCGCGCCGTCAAGCGCGGTTCCGGTGATCTGGAGGGGGTGAACTATGAAGAAATCCGTTACGAAGGTTACGGCATCGGTGGCGCGGCGATTATTGTTGATTGTATGACCGACAACCGCGTGCGGACAGTCGCCGAAGTAAGGCACGCGTTCTCCAAGTACGGCGGCAACTTTGGCACTGAGGGCTCGGTGGCATTCCTGTTCAAGCACTGCGGTACGTTGTTGTTTGCGCCGGGTAGCAGCGAGGAAAAATTGATGGAAGCCGCATTGGAAGCAGGGGCGGAAGACATCATCACCAATAGTGATGGATCCTTCGAAGTTATCACCGGCCCTTATGAGTTTTCGAATGTGAAGGCGGCACTGGAGAAAGCCGGATTCAAGGCAGAGTTCGGCGAAGTGACGATGAAAGCGCAGAACGAAACCGAACTTGTCGGCGATGATGCCGTCAAGATGCAGAAGTTAATCGACGCGATCGAAGCGCTGGACGACGTGCAGGAAGTGTATACATCTGCCGTGCTTGACCTGCCGGAATAGACTGGGGATCTCGCGTGTCCGTTCTGATTGCCACCACCTCAAGTCTTGAAGGCAAACGTATCACCAAGTACCTGGGGATCGTCACCGGAGAGGCAAGTGCCGAGGTCGCGCTGATGGCGACCGCGTCGCCGGATAAGCCTGCTCCGGGGTTTGCCGACGCGTATCACAAGGCCATCCCCAGTGTACGAGACAATGCGCTGCGCGGTGCCATGCAAGGTGCCGAACATGTCGGGGCAAACGCCATCATTGGCACAACAGTGAATTACGTGATCCACGGATCGGGTAAGGGCATGGTCATGGTGAGTGTGACCGGTACCGCTGTTGTCTATGAGGACGCCTGAACGCCAGTATGCGCATACTTGGCCTAGACCCCGGCCTCAGGGTGACTGGATATGGCGTAATCGAGAAACGCGGCAGCGGACTCAGCTATGTGGCGAGCGGATGTATCAAGTCGCCGGATGGCGAGCTACCGAATCGGCTGAAGAACATTCTCAATTCAGTGTATGAAGTGATACGACTCTACGCTCCGACCGAGGTCGCCGTGGAGAAAGTGTTTGTCAACGTTAACCCGCAGTCGACCCTGCTACTCGGCCAGGCGCGCGGCGCGGCGATCTGCGGCGCAGTGTTGAGCGATTTGCCCGTCTCTGAATACACGGCTTTGCAGGTCAAACAAGCGGTAGTGGGAAACGGTCATGCGCAGAAAGAGCAGGTACAGGAGATGGTGAAGCGGCTGCTAAAGCTACCGTCGAACCCCAGCGCCGATGCTGCTGACGCGCTTGCTTGCGCGATTTGCCACGCGCACGGTGGTTTGGTGGGAGCAATGAGTACCAAGGGGTATCGCGTCAAGGGCGGGAGACTGGTGAAATGATGATAGGTCATTCAACGCACACCATCGCGGCAAACGCAAGGTACTTGCGGTGCAACATGACGGCCGCAGAACAAGCCGTTTTGCACCTAGTTCGTGATGAACGGGTGCAAAACGGGTGCATGGCCTCGGTTTTCGTCGAAAGCGGTGTGTCGCGACATTGCCGACGTGGTCTGCTGTAGGCACAGCTTGTCATCAAGCATGATGGTGCTCAGCATATTGCTCAAGCCGCAGATGATGTGGCAAGAAACGCATTTGTGGTGACATCGGGATTTCGTCTGTGGCAATTTTGGAACAACGCCGTGCTGGAAGAGTTGGACAGTGTTGGTGAAACCCTCTTGTAAATTTTGCGGGGTCGCCGTATGCACAATAACCCCCGGCTCCTCCCTTGGAGCGCGAGGCGTATGAACGGTGAGGCATGGCCTATTCCTTTCCTGCACGGTGGGGAAGCTAGGGATGGGGGCGCAGAAGCAGGAACGGAAACCCATAAACTTATCGTACGCAAGGTAAACATCACATGATCGGACGTATCGCAGGAACATTGCTCGAAAAGAACCCGCCGCAAGTGCAGGTCGATGCCAACGGCGTTGGTTACGATATCGACGTGCCGATGTCGACCTTTTACAACCTGCCGCGTATCGGCGAAAAAGTGGTGCTGTTTACCCACCTCGTGGTGCGCGAGGATGCCCATCTACTATTTGGCTTTGGTAGCGAATCCGAGCGCGCCGCATTCCGCTCGCTCATCAAGGTGAGTGGGGTGGGGCCGAAGGTCGCGCTGGCGCTTCTGTCGGGGCTGAGTGTGAACGATCTTGCAGTGGCGGTCGCCATGCAGGAAACCGATCGGCTCACCAATATTCCCGGCATCGGCAAGAAGACCGCCGAGCGGCTGCTGCTCGAACTCAAGGACAAATTCAAGGTCGACCAGGGGGTAGCAATTGGTGGTGGCGGCAGCACAACGGTAGCGCTGTCGATCAACGCGGATGTACTAAACGCTTTGCTCGGGTTGGGGTACAGCGAAAAAGAGGCGTTGTTAGCCGTCAAAGCGCTACCCGCCGAGGCGAGTCTCTCGGATGCTATTCGACTGGCGCTAAAGTCACTCTCAAAGGGTTAGGGAACTTCTAAAAACCGTCGCGAGCGGGTGAAGTTGGCAGTGAGGAGCGGACAGGGAACTTCTAAAAACCGTCGCGAGCGGGTGAAGTTGGCAGTGAGGAGCGGACACGTACCCAGTGTACGGCGAGCACCGGAACTGACAGATTCGCCCGCGCAGTAGGTTTTTATTGAAGTTCCCATTAGCAAATCACTAGTATCGACGGGTGTTTTCAACGTTTTTTGCTCGAAGAATGCCGCCAATTGGCGGGTTTCATTTTTTGTCCCTTTTGGTGCGATGATGAGTTCCTCAAAACAAGGGTTTTACTCAAAGGTGACGTTGTCGCCGGCCGTGTTCCGGCACGTTATGAATTGCTGGCCCCCGTTTTGGGGCACGCGCATTCACATTGAAGAGATAGCGCCGGATTGGCGTTATGTTCGGACACGGATGAAGTTGTCCATGCGCAATAAAAACTACGTGGGTTCGCACTTCGGTGGTGGGCTGTTCACGATGACCGACCCGTTCTACATGGTGGCACTGAAAAATATTCTGGGAGAGTCCTACCTTGTATGGGATAAAGCAGCGACCATCGAATTTCTTCAGCCCGGTCGCGCAACGGTCTACGCCGAGTTCAAGATCACGGATGCTCAACTGACGCAGATCTATGCGAAAACAGCCGAAGGCGAGAAGTTTGAGCCGGTTTACCACGTGGATGTAGTCGACGCCGAGCGACGACTGATCGCCCGGGTTCAGAAGACCCTGTACATACGAAAACGGCTGATCCGCCCGGGAGCGGTCGGGGCGGATGTGGACGCCCGTCCGGGTTCGGACGCTTCGCTCAGCTAAAATCGCTCCATGTTAGAGCCAGACCGTCTTATCTCCGCTGACAAAGCCTCAAATGTAGAAGAGGTACAGGAGCGCGCGCTTCGGCCGAAGTTGCTTGAAGAATACGTTGGCCAGGAAAAAATCAGAGAGCAACTATCGATCTTCATCGACGCCGCCCGTGCGCGTAAAGAATCGTTAGACCACACGCTGCTGTTTGGTCCCCCGGGGCTCGGCAAGACCACGCTGGCACACATCATTGCGCGCGAGATGGGGGTCAATCTGAAACAAACTTCAGGGCCGGTGCTTGAGCGCGCCGGCGATTTGGCGGCGATGCTAACTAACCTTGAGCCGAATGACGTGTTGTTTATCGACGAGATCCATCGGTTGAACCCGGTTGTCGAGGAAATTTTGTATCCCGCACTCGAGGACTACCAAATCGACATCATGATCGGCGAAGGTCCTTCGGCACGCTCGGTTAAATTAGACCTGCCACCATTTACGTTGGTTGGCGCGACCACGCGTGCCGGCATGCTGACAAACCCGCTGCGTGATCGTTTTGGCATCGTGTCTAGGCTTGAGTTCTACTCCCCCGACGAGTTGGGGCTGATTGTGAAGCGCTCCGCGAAGCTGCTGGAAGTGGCAATCGACGAACACGGCGCGATGGAAATTGCCAAACGCTCGCGTGGTACGCCGCGCATCTCGAACCGACTGCTTCGGCGTGTGCGGGATTACGCCGAGGTGAAAAGTGATGGCAAGGTCAGCAAGGACATTGCCGATCTTGCGTTAAAAATGCTCGATGTCGACAAGGTCGGCCTTGACATGATGGACCGGAAACTGTTGTTGTCTCTTATCGAAAAGTTTTCTGGCGGCCCGGTGGGCGTCGAAAATCTTGCCGCCGCGATTGGTGAAGAGCGCGACACGATTGAAGATGTACTCGAACCCTACCTTATTCAGCAGGGTTATTTGCAACGTACACCTCGCGGACGGATCGCAACAATGTTGGCCTACCAGCACTTTGGACTGGTGATGCCCGCGCAAGCCAGCGCACCGGGGCTATTCTGAAGTGCGTATTGGAGAAGCATGAATGAACGCTCCTTCCCTAACCCGCCACCCCTCGCCAGCAAAAGCGAACGAGTGGAGTGTCATGTCTCCAATCGCGATCCGGTTTAGGGTGGACTAAGCATGGCCAAACTCTCCCTCCGCGACGCCCAGCAAACGCAGCTCTTTACGTTCTCGTTTCCCCTGCGTATCTATTATGAGGATACCGACTCCGGTGGTGTTGTTTACCACGGTCAGTACGTTCGCTTTCTTGAGCGGGCACGGACTGAGTGGCTGCGGTTTCTGGGTTTCAACAACATAGAACTCGAAAAAAAGTACAAGATGCTTTGGGTGGTCACAGAGATGACCATGCAGTTTTTGAAGCCGGCGCGACTTGATGACAACCTAGAAGTTACAGTGGCTGTAGAAACGATGGGACGAGTTCGTTGCACGTTTCGTCAGGATGTAAAGCGTGGCGAAGAGGTCATTCTGAAGGCGCGGGTGACCGTGGCGTCAGTTTCAGCAAATGCGATGAAGCCGATCGAATTTCCGGCGGACGTCAAACGTAAAATGGAAGCAACACTTAGTTAATCGTTAGAAAGCCAGATGCAAATTCATCCCGATATGGCCATATGGTCACTGGTTATGCAGGCCTCAATCATCGTCAAGATCGTGATGGCGTTGCTGGCGCTCGCGTCGTTTTTTTCTTGGTGGTACATCTTTGTGAAGATGTTCACCATCAGTAAAGCGAAGCGTCAGGCCGAAGCGTTCGAGAAGGAATTTTGGGGTGGTACCGACATCGTGGGCATGTATCAGCGGTCTGCCTCGGGACGTTACGAAACGCAGGGAATGGAGCGTATTTTTGAAGCCGGCTTCAAGGAGTTCCTAAAACTAAAGACCCGCTCGGGGCCTGATGTCGGTGCGTTGATGGACGGTGCCCGCCGCGCAATGAAGGCTGCTTTTCAGCGCGAACTCGATTACCTTGAGCGAAATCTTTCTTTTCTCGCCACGGTTGGCTCGGTGAGTCCCTACATTGGATTGTTCGGCACCGTATGGGGCATCATGAATTCGTTTCGCGGTCTCTCAAACGTCGCGCAGGCTACGTTGGCGCAGGTTGCACCGGGTATCGCCGAGGCACTCATCGCCACCGCGATTGGCCTGTTCGCGGCAATTCCGGCGGTGATCGCCTACAACCGCTATGCGGCTGAGATTGATCGACTCGCGAATCGTTACGAGAGCTTCATCGAAGAGTTCTCGAATATTCTCCAACGGCAGGCGGTGGGTTAAGCGATGGTATGCCAAGCAAGCAGATGCTCAGTGGCGCAGCGCGACAAGCGAGGCGGTGAGACAGCATCACTCATGCGGCCAAGCCGCCACTTGAGCAACAATACCCCCAGCGGCATCGATAGCCGCGCCCCCCGCGCATGAGACGCCTCCGTCGGGCCATGAGTGAGATCAACGTCGTTCCGTACATCGACGTGATGCTGGTCCTGCTCATCATCTTTATGGTTTGCGCACCGTTAATCACCCCGGGCCAGATCGATCTGCCGAGCGTTGGACAAGCGCTGAACCCGACCGTCGCACCGCTTGAAATTCGCATCAGCAGGGATGGCGGCATGACGCTGGTTGACCGGCAACAAGGTGGGCGCGAGCAAAGTGTCGGCAGGGCAGAGCTACTTGCCGCAGTGAAGGCCATCCAGGCAAAGCATGCTGGCCAAGCGGTCGTGATCTCGGCCGACAAGGACCTGCGTTATGAATTGGTTATCAGTGTCCTTGATACGCTGCAAAAAGGCGGGGTTGAGCGTGTGGGATTGCTGGCCAAACCAGAGACATAAACATTTCACGTCCAACGCTTGATGACCGCCGCGCTTCCCCCCCGTCTACCCCCCAAACTCTCTGCGACCGGGCGCTCGATTTTACACGCCCGACGGGAGCCAGGACGTGCGATTGCAGGCGCATTTGCCATCGTGGTTCACATTGGTTTTTTTGCGCTGATGGTTTTTGGCGTTTCATGGCGGGTAATGGTGCCTACGCCAACGACGGCGGAGCTTTGGAGTTCGTTGCCGCCCGCAGTGAATGCAGATCCGGAGAGGAGCCCTCCGGCGCAGCCAGAGGCACAGCCCCTGCCAGTCCCAACTGAGCCGACGCGCAAGGCACCCTCCGAGCCCAAGGTGGCCGAAGCGAAAGTTGCAGAGCCCAGCAAGGCGGATATCGCGCTGAAGGCAAAGAAAGAACGCGAAGAAAAACTCAAGCGCGAGAACGAAGAGAGAATTGCTGCTGAGATGAAGAAACGCGAAGATAAGAAGCGCGCGGAGGACAAACGCAGAGTCGAGGAAGACAAACAACGTACTGCGGACGAAGCTAAACGTAGGGCTGAAGCTGATAAGCTGCGGCAGGAGGCTGAAGCCCGGGCGATCGCAGCGCAAACTGCGCGCGACAAGGCGGTCAGTGATTACACTGGAAAAATAGCCGCGCTGATTCGTAATCGCGCGAATATCCCGGATAGTGTCACCGGTCAGCCGATCATTCAGGTGCGCGTTAGGTTATTGACCAACGGCACCGTGTTTGAGGCAACTGTCGCCAATGCTTCCGGAAATCGCGCCTACGACGATGCAGTCGAACGTGCAATCAATGGCATCCGTCAGTGGCCGGTACCGGATAATCCGGACATACTTGGACGTCAGCGCGAACTTTTTTTGAATATCAAGCACGAACGGTAGAAATGATAGAAAAACTTACAGCGAACTTCTGCGGGTTGCTGGCCGGTGTGTTGATTACGGCAACGGCACACGCGCAGCTCACCATTGATGTCACCACCAGCGCGGGGCGGCAGATTCCGGTTGCCATCGTTGAATTTCGTGGCGAAGTGCAGGCACCGCAGAACTTCACGCCGATCATCATCAACAATCTTGCGCGTACTGGTTTGTTCCGAATCGTCACGACTGGGGCGATAAGCTTGTCGCCGACCGAGCCTTCTGAAGTCAATTTTGTCGACTGGACCAGCCGTACTGCCGAGGCGCTGCTGATTGGCGGTATCACCGCCCAGCCGGACGGACGCTTTGAAATTCGCTACCGCTTGTTCGACGTGCCGAGGCAGACCCAAATCAGTTCTGGGTCTATGGTCGTTGCAGCCACGCAGTTTCGTGGCGCGGCGCATAAGGTTTCCGATGAGATCTACGAGAAGTTAACCGGGGAACGCGGCGTTTTCTCGACGAAGGTGGCCTATGTTCTCAAGCGGGGTCAGCGCTTTGAGTTGCAAGTAGCCGATGCAGATGGCTTTAACCCGCAAACGGTGTTGTCTTCGCTTGAGCCGATCGGTGGCCCGAAGTGGTCACCGGATGGCACTAAACTGGCCTACGTTACCTTTGAGTCGCGCAAGTCGAATGTCGTTGTCCAGGACTTGTTGACTGGGCAACGCCGGGTGGTGGCGAATTTTAAGGGGGATAACTACGCACCGTCCTGGTCTCCGGACGGCAGTCAACTTACCGTGGCATTGTCGCGCGATGCCGTCTCGCAAATTTACGTCATACCCGCTGAGGGCGGCGAGCCGCGGCGGCTCACGCAGAGTAGTTCCATTGATAGTGGAGCGACGTTCACGCCGGATGGCAAAACGATTATCTTCTTCTCAGATCGATCGGGTGGACCGCAACTGTATTCGGTCCCCGTGGCGGGAGGTGACGCAAAGCGCCTCACCTTCGAGGGCAACTACAATACCAGCCCGCGTATCAGCCCAGATGGAAAATTGGTGGCGTTCGTCACGCGTGACGCATCAAGCCGTCTGCGCATCGCGACACTTGAACTCGCCAGCGGCATCATAAACGTCCTGACCGATGGGCCGCGCGATGACAGTCCGAGCTTTTCCCCAAATGGGCGAAGCATTTTGTTTGAATCTAAGGTGGCTGGCAGGGGTAGTTTGGGATCGGTGTCCGTTGACGGACGCATTAAGCAGCGTCTTACGTCACAGAATGGTGACGTACGTGAGCCCGCGTGGGGGCCCTATCCGCAGGTGGTGGCCGCCCCGAGGTAGAAGGCTAGATTTAGTGTAACGTCTAGGTCGGGCAGTCAATGTTGGTGGCACCGGCTCTGCTGTATGCGAGTGTTAGCGTTGCCATGAAGTGGTTGGTTTAACTTTTGGCCTGTAGTTCGGGCCAACTTATTTAAGGAGTGCAAAAATGAAAGAGAAATTCTCGTCAGCCATGATGGCAATCTCGGTAGTGTTGCTTGCCGCGTGCGCCAGCAAGGAGCCAGCCAAAGAGGCACCAGTTGAGACCCGTACCGCCCCATCCGCACCCACCACCACGGCACCAACCGCCCCTGCGGCCAAGCCGGTGGTGCCAGTCGAGACACCTACTTTGAACCCACTCAAAGATCCGAGCAATATCCTATCTAAACGGATCATCTACTTTGACTACGACAAAGATGTTGTGAAGTCCGAGTTCCAAGCCATCGTGCAGGCGCACGCCAAGTTTTTGGCGGACAACCGCAGTCGCAAGATTCGCCTGGAAGGCCACGCAGATGAGCGCGGTTCGCGTGAATACAACATGGCGCTCGGCCAGCGCCGTGCGGACTCCGTTCGTAAGGTGATTAACTTGCTCGGTGTTGCCAACGACCGCATGGAGACCATCAGCTTTGGAGAGGACAAGCCGCGCGCCCAAGGGAGTACCGAAGAAGCGTGGGCGCAGAATCGCCGCGTCGAAATTGTTTACGACGGCGAATAACCCCACAGATTGAGGTGGGCAGGAGGTGAAAATGACGACTACATTCAAGTCTTGGCGCACACACACGCGATTGTGGCCGGTGATATGTTGTGTTGCCTTCTTTGCCTCCGCCGTCTCCTCTGCCCAAGCGGGCCTGTTTGACGACGACGAGGCGCGCAAGAGTATTAAGTTGCTCGCCGAAAAAGTTGAGGCGCAGAACAAAGACAACGATGCCAAGTTCTTGAGGCTGGAAGAGTCGATCAAGAATCTTGGCATCATTCAGCTGCTTAACCAGATTGAGCTGCTGAATGCCGAGATTGCGCGCCTGCGAGGACAGACCGAGGTACTGGCTAATCAAAATGAGCAACTGCAAAAGCGTCAGCGTGACTTTTATGTCGATATTGATACCCGCCTGCGGGCTTTAGAGGGCAGCACTGCGCCAACCACTAGTGTGCCGCCGCCGTCCAGCTTTGGCACACCGCCGGCCACACCACCGTCCGCAGCCTCCCTCGCGGCAGTCGAAGGCACAGAGTCAGCAAAGCCGCAAACCGGTGGCACAGTGATTGCATCACCGCCTCTAGCGCTTGCGATCAATCCCTCCGCAACAGCAGCTGCCGAAAGCCTCGCACGTGAGCGCGAGAACAAGGCCTACGATGTTGGATCGAACGCGTTTCGACGAGGCGAATTTGCCGCTGCGATTCGGGGGTTCAGTACCTTTATGACCGACTTTCCACAGAGTCAACTGGCGTCAAACGCGCTTTACTGGATTGGACTCTCGCAGTTCAATCTGAGGGATTTACGCGAGGCGCGTACCACCCAAGAAATGTTGATAAAGAAATATCCCGATTCGGTAAAGGCACCGGATGCACTTCTGATCATTGCGAGTGTGCAAGCCGAGATGGGTGATGCGGGCTCTGCGCGTAACAGCTACGAAGACATCATCGCCAAATACCCCGCATCAGACGCTGCCGCAAAGGCGCGAACTCGACTCTCGGGGCTGCGCCGCTAACAGACCCCTTGACATGACGCCAAACTTGATTCCTGCCGCGAACCGCGCCGCCGAAGGCGGCGCGTCGTTTAACCCGACCGTGAGCGGCGGCCTGTGAGCACCGCCGCCTTGCGCGAAGTTGCGTTCGCCACATCGAGCGAGTTCGTTCGCACGCGCGCCGACGAGCTTCGCATCAACGAGATTTTCTTTTCACTTCAAGGCGAATCGTCGCGGATCGGTTTGCCAACCGTCTTTGTGCGTTTGACGGGTTGCCCGTTACGCTGTGGGTATTGCGATACAGCTTACGCATTCCACGAGGGCAAGACCGTGAGGATCGACGATGTGTTGGCCGAAGTGGCAACGCATGGTGCAAAGTACGTTTGTGTTACCGGTGGCGAGCCGCTGGCACAAAAAAGTTGCATTACCCTGCTCACGCGCCTTTGTGACGCCGGCTACTCGGTCTCGCTGGAAACGAGCGGCGCACTGGATGTGTCGGCGGTTGATCCACGTGTGTCGCGAGTTGTCGATGTCAAGACGCCGGGGTCAGGCGAGGTGGAAAAAAACCAATGGGCGAATCTGGCACAGCTGCGTCAGTCTGACGAGCTGAAATTTGTATTAACCTCGGAGGAAGACTACCAATGGGCGAAAGCGGTAATTTTTGACAGGCGACTGGACGCCATCTGCCCAATTCTACTTTCGCCGGCTTTTGCCGAGGTCAAGCCCAGCAAGCTTGCAGAGTGGGTGTTAAGAGATAAATTGAAGGTGCGTATGCAAGTACAGCTGCATAAAGTGATCTGGGGCGAACGCAGGGGTGTATGACAACGAACGGCGCAAAAACCCGTGCGGTTGTGCTGCTTTCCGGCGGGCTGGATTCGGCCACCGTGCTGGCGATTGCGCGCGAGCAGGGTTATCAGACGTACGCGTTATCGTTTGATTACGGCCAGCGCCACAAGGCCGAGCTCCACGCTGCGGCACGGGTGGCAGCGGCGCTCGGAGCGACTGAGCACCGTATATTCAGGTTTGATCTTACCCAGTGGGGAGGGTCGGCGCTGACCGACAAGACCATCGACGTACCTATTTCTACTCTCAATTTGTCCAGCGGCGGAATTCCAGTGACTTATGTTCCCGCTCGCAACACGATTTTTTTGTCACTTGCGTTGGCCTGGGCCGAGACCTTGGGGGCGACAAGCATCTTTGCCGGAATGAACGCGGTGGACTATTCCGGCTATCCTGATTGTCGGCCCGAGTACGTGGCGGCTTTCCAAACAATGGCACGGCTCGCTACACGCGCGGCTGTCGAAGCCGCCGCCGACGAAGTGCAACTGACGATTCGCACGCCGATCATCCACATGACAAAGGCTGACATCGTGAAGGAGGGGATCCGGCTCGGCATCGATTACGGCATCACCGTATCCTGTTACCAAGCCGATACCGAAGGGCGCGCCTGCGGGCGCTGTGACTCTTGTCAGCTACGGCGGCAGGGATTCATCGCCGCTGGGGTGACTGACCCGACCAGATACGCCTGAACGGTCTCAAGTCGCGCCACCGTTTCACTCTCGTGCGTAAAATGTCAGCATGAATACCGCCACTTCTGCTGCTACCAACTTGGCCACCACGGTTGCGTGGCTCTCATTTATCGTCGCTTTTGTTCTCGGTGCAATTTCTGCGCGTACGCAGTTTTGCACCTTGGGTGCCGTTTCCGACATCGTCAACATGAACGACTGGTCACGAATGCGCATGTGGGTACTGGCGATGGCCGTAGCCATCATCGGTGCACAGATGCTGTATGCGCTGGGCATTATCGATCTGTCAAAGGCGTTTTACGTGCGTCCTAACGTGACCTGGCTTTCCTACATCGTCGGCGGGTTGCTGTTTGGCATCGGTATGACACTTGCCTCAGGCTGCGGGAGTCGTACGCTGGTACGAATTGGCGGCGGGAATGTGAAATCGATTGTGGTGTTCGTGTTTCTCGGTATCGCCGCCTACATGACGATGAAGGGATTGTTCGGCGTATGGCGTGTCGCCTCCATTGATAAGGTGGCAGTCGATCTCACGGCCTCGGGCATCGCCACGCAGGAGTTTGGTAGCCTGCTCGCCACGATGCTTGGTATCAGCAAGAAGGCAGCGCAGATTTGCGCGGCATCGGTGATTGCCGGCGCACTGCTCATCTGGGTATTTATGGGCCGGGAATTTCGTTCATCGGTCGACGGCTGGCTTGGTGGGCTCGGCTACGGACTTGCCGTCGTCGCAGGTTGGTACATCACCGCCAAAGTTGGCTTTGGTGAAAATCGAGAAACCCTTGAGATGGTCTTCTTTGGTACCAATAGCCGGACGGCAGAGTCGATTACATTCGTTGCACCAATTGCCTACTCATTGGAACTGTTGATGTTGTGGAGTGACAAGTCCCTCGCCGTGACATTTGGCATTGCGTCGGTTAGCGGGATGATTCTCGGCGCGTTTGTTTACTCAATCGTATTTAAACGATTCCGCTGGGAAGGTTTTGTGAGTGTAGATGACACGCGCAATCACCTTGTTGGTGCGGTGCTCATGGGCGTCGGCGGCGTCACGGCGATGGGTTGCACTATCGGTCAAGGCGTCACCGGCCTATCGACACTTGCTGTCGGTTCGATTTTCGCGCTGACCGCGATGATTATTGGCTGTGCGGTAACGCTGAAGTACCAGTATTGGAAGATGATGCAAGAGTAAATGCCCGGTGCTTCGGCCGACCTGCGGATCGCTTGACACTGTACGGCACGCGCCGTGAAAAGAAAATTACCCCGCCAATCTTGCGGCTGGCGGGGTAATTGTTTCAGCTCAGAGGCGACTAAGCTTCTTTGGGGGCACCTCTACGGGCACCTGCCAATATGTGGACTACTTAAATGAATATGCGAGCGAGGCAAAGTAGGTACGCCCACGCGGATCGCCATAGGTGGAATCCCACGTGACTTGGAAGTAACGCGACTGATTAGTGAACGGTGGCGCGGTATCCGCCAGATTCAATACGCCGGCGCGTAGGCGTAGTTCCTTAGAGAAACGGTAGCTGCCGCTCAGGTCCCAAAGCGAGTAAGCTTTCACGTCGCGATTGTTCCACTCCGGTGCCGCCAAGCCGTCAACGTTTTGGTCGCGATAGCTGGAAAGATACGTGTTGGAAAGTGTCAAGCCGATCGGACCGCGGTCCCAATCAAAGTTCAATTTATGACGCCAACGCTGCACTGCTTTATCGTCGCGGAACTTGCCCAAGCCGTCGACTAGCGGCGAACGCGGATCGGTTGCGAACTTGTACTCCGTAACTACGGTGCCCAAGATGTCGGCGCCGAAACGGCCCAAGGGACCGTTGTCACCGCGCCAGCGCAGTGCCACGTCGAGACCTGCGGTATTGAGCTTGCCGCGGTTCTCCTTTTTTACGGTGATGACGTCAACAAATCCGTCTGAGAAGCGGCGAACGATGGTCGGGTTATTGTAGTAGGTAGGGTTGCTGAAGATAGTCTCTTCGCCAATTTCCGAAATGATGTCGGTCTTGCGGATGGTCCAGAAGTCGACGCTACTGCTCCAATTGCGCGAGGGTTCAAAGATCACGCCGACACTGAACTGTTTGGACTTCTCCGGCTGCAGGTCTGGGTTGGAGAAGCGATCAATGGGCAGTTGACCCACCTCGCCCGACACTGGGTCACGGACGAAGCTGGCGGTCACGCCGGAACGTAGCGGACGGAACAACTCGGATACCGACGGCGCGCGGAAGCCTGTACCGTACGAGGCGCGGAACAGCAGTGTGTTGTCGGGACGAAAGCTGATCCCGACTTTTGGATTGGTGGACGTTAGGTTTGACGTCGTGCGGTTGAGGGCCTTGTAATAGACGCCGTCGTAGCGGTCAGTACGCAGCGCAACCTGCGCCTCCCATTGTTTGGTGAATGGCGCGATGATTTCGGCATAGGCACCCTTGACGTTGCGGGTGTTGCTGGTATCTGCCAACAGTGCGCCCGAGCTTGCACGGTCGCCAACCACATCGTTGCTCTTCAACACATCCGTGGCACGGAAGCTGGTCTCCTCACGTCGCGCCTCGGCACCGAGTGCAAGAACGACATCGCCGCCTTCCAGGCGGGTCAGCGTACGAGACAACTTGCCGTCGATGATGGTGGTGGTGCCTTTGGAGATACGTGCTGCACCGCTCAGCTGGATTGAGTCCATGAATGCCCGTCCGGCGGCAGTCGGTAACACGAACGGGTTGTAGGCACCTGCGGCAATGCCAGCGCGCAGACGGGTGTTCGATACCCAGCCGCGGATGTTTTCGTCGGTCGTCTCGTTCACGCTGCGGTTGATCGCGGCGTCGTAGTCCCAGTCGGCAACAGTGCCAGTTGCGCCGACGACCAAGCGCGAGGCTTCACTCTCAACGCGGCTGGTACGGCCGCCGGCGTCCGAGAGTCGGAAGCGGAAGGCGACCGGAGTGGTGATACCAGTCACCGCTTGCAGCGAAGCCGGCAGGGTAATGCCGGCGCTGGCGGCGATGTTGCCCGATGTTGCCGGCGATGCGGCGTAGTCCGTCTCGGTCTTGCTCAGGAGTAATTCAGCAAACAACTGGTGCGTGGGGGCCAGCTGGAACGTGGCGCGGCCGATAAAGTTCTGTTTGTCCGATGTTGGGTAAATCTCGGTATCAGCCATGTAGTTAAAGCTACAGCCTTCCCGGCCACCCAGTCCGGTGGGTTGGACAGAGTTGGGGTTTGCGCCGCCAGTGCACGACGTGCGGGCGAAGTTGACACGACGTGAGCCGCTGTTGATGCCGCCCGGATTCCATGTGCCATCGGCATTGGTGCCACGCAGCGCGGTCGTGGGGTTGGCGCGTACAAAGTTATTCAATGTCGCCAGTTGCGCTGCGGTGAGATCGACGTTGGCTGGAAACGGGTTGGAAGATGTTTGTGGTGCCAGGCGTCCGGGCAGGTCGTACTCTTGAATGAACTTGCGCTGGCTGGAACGTAGTGGGTCGAGTTTCTGCACATCGATTGCACCAAAGACGTTGAACCCATCCTTACCGGGGTCGCCAATACCTCCTGAGGCGCTCACGGTCGTTTTGCCCGCGCCGCCCTGTTCGGTACTCGCGGTGTAGATCTTGATGTCCACGCCCTGATAGTCTTTGCGGGTGATGAAGTTGATCACTCCGCCCATTGCATCCGTACCGTAAATTGCCGAGGCACCGTCCTTCAGTACTTCGACGCGCTGAACTGCACCAGATGGAATATTGTTGAGATCAACACCCGAGTTGTCCCCAGGTGAGGCAAAGTTGGCGAGGCGACGGCCATTTAGGAGTATCAGCGTACTGGACACGCCTAGGCCGCGCAAATTCGCACCGTTAAAGCCACGCTGCGCACCGGCTTGGTCGGTAATGCTGGCACCGTCAGTCAGGCCGCCGACGTTGGCAGTGATCTTTTGCAGCAATTCGGCCGCCGTAGTGACACCACTTTTGTCGATGTCTTCGCGCGAGATGACTTGCACCGGGAGCGCGTTCTCGCCTTCGATACGCTTTATGGACGAGCCAGTTACCTCGATTTTTTCCGCCTTGACAGCAGGCGCAGCGGGCGCAGGTGCAGCGACCGGCGTCTGGGCGATGGCTTGGATCGACACGAGGGCCGTTGCGACCGCTAGGACGCATGGCTTCAAAACAAAGTGCGTTTGTTTCATTTGGGTGGGCTCCGTAGTGGGCATGTTTGACTAATCAAGGGTTCGTGAAAAATAGGCGTAGTGGCTGGCAGCTGGGAAATTGTTGGTTGACCTGACTAATGACGAGTTTCCCCCTTTTTTGATCGATGCAGTCTAGCCACCGGCGCGGGGAAAAAAAGCCCCGGACGGGGTAGCCGTCGCTTGTTGACAACTTGGCGTCGCAAAGTTGAAAGCGGATTGTGGTCATTTTCACGAATCTGACCTAATTGCCTGGTTCCGACCCCGTAGCCGCGGGGATCGTTTGGTCGGGATGCTTACAACAATGCGACCATCGGTTACAACTTGCGCAATTTTCTGCAGCGCGCGCCTACGGGCGGTTACGGCGATGTGTCAATATCTTGTTTCGCCACAATTCCCACCGAGTTGCTGTGAAATTTTCAACCTTGTCATCCAACCGCGAACCCCTAACTTCCGACCACCGTATACCCGCGGCGTTTCTCGTGGCATGGGCGTTCCTCGTTTGTAGCCTGCCGACGCCGCTGTGGGCAAACGAAAGTTCCGCGGTTGACGAAGCCGGTATTGCCGTCGCCAACGTTGCCCAGCCTGGCATCGCAGTGGCAATTGGTGGCGCGCTCAAGTCAGACAACGCCGATGTTTGGGGCCGAATCGTTAGCCTAAGCGGCGGCCCCGGCGCGAAGTGGGCGGTGTTTCCAACAGCTTCGGGTGAGCCTGAACAATCGGCAAAGAGCCTGATTGAGTCACTGCAAAAGCAAGGTGCCAAAGCGGAGATGATCCCGCTCTCGGACAAGTTAAAGGGGTTCGACATCCGCAGCGTCGTGGAGGATGCCAAGTGGATCGCGAAGATCGATGCGGCCAGTGGCGTGTATTTTTCAGGCGGGGCGCAAGAGCGAATTACTGCAGCGCTGTATGCCGCCGATGGCAGACCAACATCGATGCTTGAGGCGATCTGGCGTTTGTTCAGGCGCGGTGGTGTCGTCGCCGGATCGAGCGCAGGTGCGGCAATCATGTCGGAAACCATGTTCCGTGAACCACCGTCGATTTTGACGGTGATGCAGCACGGCGCGAGGTGGGGTAGCGAAATCGACCGAGGGCTTGGCTTTGCCGGGCCGGGCATGTTTGTTGATCAGCATTTTTTGAAGCGCGGCCGCATCGGTCGTATGGTTGCCGTCATGGCCCAGCAGAACATCAAGCTGGGCCTAGGGGTGGAAGAAAATAGCGCTGCCATTATTCACGGGGGCGACGTCGAAGCAATTGGCGGGCGCGGCGTGTTACTCGTTGACCTGCGCGGCGCGATCCAAGTCGGCAGCAAGCCGTTGCGCGTTTTGGGTGCCACGCTGACTTGGTTAGATCGTGGCGATCGGGTTGATCTTCGCAGTGGTGTCGTTTCACCATCAGCGGTCAAGCTTGCGGGGAAAAAGCTCGACCACACGTCGGACGACTTTAAGCCCTATAACGACCGTGTGCGTTTTTATGCGGATATGCTGGGTGACAACACGATCCTGTTTGCCATGAGTGAATTGCTTGATAGCACCGCCGCAGAATCGCGCGGTATCGCGTTCACAGCGGGCCGAGCCGGTTCGAGTGTGAAGCCATCATCGAGTGAATCTCACGACCTTGGCTTCGAATTCCGCCTGTTCAAGACCGCATCTACACGTGGTTATTTCACCTCCAAGCTGGGGGGGGAGGACTACAGCATTGTGCAAATGGGGCTAGATATCGTGCCGGTACAGATGGCTAATCCGTTGTACGTTCCCCTCCTGCAGGCGGGCGCGGAGAAAGCAGGCGAAAATAGTGGTTTGGCATTGCCGCCCAAGCAAAATCTGGGCGCGGCCCCTAAATTGGAGACTGTGAAATGAATGTTTTCTTGCGTGGACTAATCGTCGCCGCTTCTGTCGTTTTGTTCGGTGGCCCCGCTGCTTTCGCGAATGCGCAAGCAAAGAAAGTGCGGCTCGGTGTTGAGGGCGCGTATCCGCCATTCAGCGAAATCGACAAAGGTGGTCAGCTAAAGGGTTTTGACATCGATATCGCCAACGCGCTGTGTGCGCAGATGAAGGTGGAGTGTGTATTCGTGCAATTAGCCTTCGACGGTATGATCCCTGCGTTAAATAGTCGCAAGATTGACGCCGTGGTCGCCTCGATGTCGATTACCGATGAGCGTAAAAAGGCGGTGGAATTCACGGACAAATACTATAAAACGCCCGCGCGATTTGTCGTAAAACAAGGTTCCACGCTCGAAGCCACTGCCGCGGGATTGAAGGGCAAACGGGTAGGTGTGCAGCGCTCGACTATCCATGACCGATTTGTTGGCGAAAACTTTAAGAGCGCGGATATCGTTCGATACACTAAACAAGACGAGGTGTTTCTTGACCTCGCATCAGGCCGCGTTGATGCGGCGGTGCTCGATATGATTGCAGCGCAGGTGGGATTTCTGAAAACTCCGCAGGGGAAGAATTTTCACTTTGTTGGCCCTGTATACGATGATCCCAAGTACTTTGGCTACGGTGCCGGAATCGCACTTCGGAAGGGTGACAATTCGCTGCGCGAAGACTTTAACAAGGCGATCGCCGCGATTCGTGCCAACGGCATATACAAAAAGATTCAAGACGTGTACTTCGATTTTGATGTTTACGGCGCTGCGGCAGCGACTGCGGCTGCTGCGGTCACTAACGCGGCGGCGAAGAAATAACGTCGCATGTTGCACGGGTTTCTCCCCACACTGCTGGATGGCACGTTGACGACGCTTGGCGTAGCGGGGGCGTCGTTGGTGATCGCCGTCTTGCTGGGATTGGTGGGAGCCGCCGCAAAGTTGTCGCGCGTCCCTGTTATTCGTTGGCTGGCCTCAACCTACACTACGGTGGTGCGGGGTGTACCCGACCTAGTGCTCATGCTGCTGATCTTTTTCGGCGGCCAGATTGGCATCAACGCCGCCGCTGCCGCGCTTGGTTATGAAGGCTATGTCGATATTAATCCGTTCGTCGCCGGTGTGGCGACCATCGGATTCATCTTCGGTGCCTATCTGACCGAAACTTTCCGTGGAGCGTTGATGGCAATCCCCGCAGGCCAACGCGAGGCAGGGCTGGCGTTTGGCATGTCGCCCATGCGCGTGTTCTTGCGAATCACGTTTCCGCAGATGGTACGTCTTGCCATTCCCGGCTTCACCAACAACTGGCTGGTGCTGGTGAAATCGACAGCAATCGTTTCCGTTATTGGTTTGACTGACATGATGCATAGCGCCGGATTGGCGGCCGGAGCGACGCGAGAGCCATTTACATTTTATCTTGCTGCCGCCGCAATCTATCTGGCCATCACATCAATTTCGTTACTCGCATTAGGCGCGTTGGAAAAGCGCGTCACCGTTGGTTTGCGCCGGGCTGCGTGAGATGAACTTCGACGCCATCATTGAATCCCTGCCGATGTATGCAACCGGCATCGGCACCACACTGCAACTGCTCGCTGTCTCACTGGTGGCGGGCTTGTTGCTTGCTATGCCGCTGGGAATCGCGCGGGCGAGCGGCAACGTGTGGATTTCCCGGCCAGTCTGGATGTATACCTATGTGATTCGCGGGACACCGATGCTGGTGCAATTGTTTCTCATCTACTACGGTGTGGCGCAGTTCGAATGGGTGCGGCTGAGTGTACTCTGGCCGCTGTTGTCCTCGGCCTGGTTTTGCGCAGTGCTGGCGTTCACGCTGAATACAGCGGCGTACACGGCGGAAATCGTTGCTGGTGCCATGCGTGCCGTTCCCTACGGCGAGGTCGAGGCGGCCAACAGCCTCGGGATGAGCAAGCTCCAGGTGCTGACGCGCATTTTGCTGCCTTCCGCAGTGCGTCGGGCGTTGCCAGCGTATTCCAATGAGGTCATCATGATGTTGCACGGCACAGCACTTGCGAGTGTGGTGACCGTGATGGACTTGACCGGTGCCGCACGGGAGATGAATTCACGTACCTACCTGCCGTTTGAGGCGTTTTTGACGGCCGGGGCGTGTTACATGCTGCTCACTTTTTCGCTGGTTGGCTTGTTTCATTTTGCCGAGGGTCGCTGGTTGCAGCATCTCGCACCGCGCAAGAACTCCTCCGATGTCAGAGGCGTGGTGTTGGCTACCGCGCCACGAATCTAGCAATCATCACGTTCTCTACGATAAAACTATGCAAATTCATAAGCACCCTCTTTTGTCACCGGTCATCGGCACATCGCGTGAAATTGTCAGCTTCCACTTCGGGCCAACCAACCGCAATCGCAAGATTTACATTCAAGCGGCATTACATGCCGATGAGGTGCCGGGCTTGTTGGTAGCGCACCATCTCAAGTGCTTGCTTGCGGAGCTCGAGGAGTGCAAGTCGCTTGAAACCGAGGTTGTATTGGTGCCGGTCGCCAATCCGATCGGTCTTTCGCAGTGGATCGATCATGCACATATCGGACGTTTCGAACTTCTGAATGCGGAGAACTTTAATCGTCACTATCCCGATGTGGTGGACGTTGTCGCGAAGAAGGTGGAAACGAAGCTCGGACCGGACGAGACTGCTAACGTGAACTTGATTCGCGCCGCTTTGATCGATGCCATTCGGGCGCTGCCTGTGAAGACCGAGATGGCGAGCCTGCGCCAGACACTGTTTGCGCTTGCCGCGGATGCTGATGTGGTACTCGATCTGCACTGTGATAGCGAGGCATTAATGCATCTGTATGCGGGCAGCCCTTTGTGGGAGCGTGTCGAGCCGCTCGCGCGCTACCTCGGTGCCGCAGCGACGCTGCTGGAAACGGTTTCCGGCGACCACCCGTTCGACGAAGCGTGTTCAAGAACCTGGTGGATGCTGCGCGAGCGTTTCCCCGCTGTTCCGATCCCGTTGGCTTGTGTATCGGTGACCGTTGAACTGCGTGGAGAAGCCGACGTCTCGAAGGCGCTGGCGGAGCAGGATGCAGGTGCCATCATCTCCTACCTGACCGAACAGGGATTTATTCGCGGCTCGGCACCACTAGCCCCGCCGTTGTTGCATGATGCAACACCGCTGGCGGGCTCAGAGGCGGTTGAGTCGCCCGTCTCCGGCGTGGTCGACTATCAGCGCGAGTTGGGCGACATGATTCATACGGGCGACTTGGTGGCGAATGTGATTGATCCGATCACAGGACACACGACAGCGTTGAAGGCGACAACCGATGGGGTCTTGTATGCGCGCAGCAACAGTCGGTTTGCGCATACTGGGATGCGACTGTGCAAGATCGCCGGCAAGGTGCCGTTTCGCACTGGTAACTTACTGAGCGCCCGTTAGGCAGGTCGGCTTGCGTCCAATTCATCACTTCGCGTTTGGCACTCCCGTCCTAGTCTTGCTTAGGACCGGCGACAACCGTGCCTCGCTCGAATCAATTTCAAAATGAGCTCACAAGAAAAACTACGTGTAGACGGCATCGTTAAACGCTTCGGCAACAACGAGGTTCTGAAGGGCGTTTCGATGGCCGCAAACGCCGGGGATGTGATCAGCATTATCGGTTCTTCTGGCTCAGGCAAAAGCACATGGCTGCGCTGTATGAATCTTCTTGAGCGCCCGCACGAAGGCTCCATTGCTATCAATGGCGAACGTCTGGCGTTAAGGCGTGACCGCGATGGCACGCTGACCGCCGCAGATCCAAAGGCGTTGGAGCGTTTTCGCGCGAAATTATCCATGGTGTTTCAGCATTTCAATTTGTGGTCACATATGACGGTAAGCGAGAATGTTGTCGAAGCGCCCATGCAGGTGCTCGGCTTGTCCAAGCCGGAAGCGCTTGAGCGCGCCGAGCATTACTTAAACCGTGTTGGCGTGTGGCATCGCAAGGAATTTTATCCGGCACATTTGTCGGGTGGTGAGGCGCAACGCGTCGCCATCGCCCGGGCGCTGGCGATGGAGCCGGATGTGATGTTGTTTGATGAGCCGACCTCGGCGTTAGACCCGGAACTGGTCGGTGAGGTATTGCGCGTGATGCGTGACCTCGCAAGTGAGGGGCGCACAATGGTGGTCGTGACCCACGAAATGGGCTTTGCGCGCGAAGTATCGAACCGGGTGGTGTTTCTTCATCAGGGACGTATCGAAGAGCAGGGTGACCCGCGTGTGGTGCTGAGCACACCCACTAGCGAAAGACTGCAACAGTTTCTGTCGGGCAGCCTGAAATAAGCGAGCCGACGAAATTGGCGCGATCCGGGTTTAGCAGCACGAAGTTGTAGGAAAATCTCGTGAAGTGTCGCTGCTGTCAGCGCCACTTTCTGCGGCACGGCATTGATGTGAGTTGACAAACTCTAATATTGGCGGGTGATTTCAGGTATTTTTGCCTCAAGATGTCCGTCTCTATCGATGGTTACGACCGTACTCGTGCTGGCTTCCCCGTCTAATCTCCCTAGCTGGTTTGCAATCCCGCTGTCTTCCGATGCCGCTCCCGAACTTCCAACACATTGGTTTCGTCCTCTTGCCTCGCTTTTCGCTAGCGGCGCTCGGGAGTGCGCTTGGCATTATTGAAGCCGTCAACGATGTTTCGGGTGAGGCGACGCTTTCCGTACATGTGCTCGGCGATGGCATGGTGGCCGCAGCGGGTCAGGCGGTCGTCTCGCCGAAGCAGGAAGTGCATAGCGCCAGCCAAATTTCGCTGTTGGCCAATGCGCCAGCAGATACGCTCAGCCGACTGGATGTATTGTTTGTCGTAGGCGACGCACCGTTGGCTGAGGTTGGGCATGACAACATCATCGCTCGACTGCGTGCAGCGGACGCGGCTGGCGTAGCACTGGGGGGTATCGGTACTGGTGCCTGGGTGTTGGCGCGTGCGGGGCTGCTGGATGGCTTCCGCGCCACTATTCACTGGCCCTATACGGCCTTGTTTGCCGAACAATTCCCTGATGTCGTGGTGTCCTCGCACGTATTTGAGATCGATCGAAACCGATATACGGCAGCGGGCGGGCAGGCGGCCCAAGACTTGATGCTCGCTTTGGTGACCGCCCGCTTAGGGGCGGACGTCGCCGCTGAAGTCATGGATCAACTCGGTATCGAGCGCGCGCGTGCGGCAGACGAGCGCCAGCGCGTGCCGCTGTCGGCACGGATTGGAGGCGGACAGCCCAAACTGACCGAAGCTGTCTCACTCATGGAGGCTAACTTTGAGGAGCCTCTGCCGACTGAGGAAATTGCGCGTTTGGTCGGTGTTTCGCGGCGCCAACTTGAGCGCCTCTTTAAGCAACATTTGGATAGCCTGCCGTCGCGGTATTACCTTGAAATGCGGTTAGCGCGTACGCGCCAGCTACTGCGCGAAACCAGCCAGTCCATTCTGCAGATCGGACTCTCCTGCGGATTCTCGTCAGGGCCGCACTTTTCCAGTGCCTATCGTGCTCATTTTCAGTTAACGCCGCGCGAAGAGCGCAGTCGCCGACTGAACGCGCTTGCGGCGACGTCAACCGCCGTCCAAAGCAGCTCCGGGAACGGGGCGTAACATACATGGCCTTCGGTCTAATACAAGTCTTGGTCGCATTTCCGATACCCATGCGTCCTTCATGCTCCGTAAAATGCGAGCGATTAGGGAAAACGCCACCGAGGAACGCTGGCTCGGCCGTGGTGCTGCTTTTTCAACGTCTCTTTTGATTGGAGTTCATCATGACTACCACCCGCGCTGATTTCGACAAAGTGATGGTGCCCAACTATGCGCCCGCTGGATTCATTCCCGTGCGTGGACACGGCTCGCGCCTGTGGGACCAAGCCGGTCGTGAATACGTTGACTTCGCAGGCGGCATCGCCGTTTCGGCGGTGGGGCACACGCATCCCGATGTGGTTGCCGCTCTCAAGAGTCAGGCCGACAAACTCTGGCACGTTGCCAACGTAATGACCAATGAGCCGGCGATCCGTTTGGCGCAAAAGTTGATCGTACATACCTTTGCCGAGCGGGTGTTTTTTGCCAATTCGGGTGCCGAGGCCAACGAGGCAGCTCTTAAGCTTGCGCGGAAATACGCGAGCGATCACTTCCCAAACAATTCCAAAACGAAGTGTCTTGGCTGCACCATCAACGGCTGCCAATGCGTCACAGACAAGTTAGAAATTGTGTCGTTTGAGAATAGTTTCCACGGGCGCACGTTGTTTACTGTCACCGTCGGCGGCCAGCCGAAGTACACACAGGGATTCGGTCCGCTGCCACAAGGTATCCGTCATTTACCCTATAACGACATCGCCTCGGCCGAAGCAGCGATTTCCAACAAAACCTGTGCGGTCATCGTCGAGCCAATCCAAGGTGAAGGCGGTGTCACCCCGGCCAAGCGCGAGTTTTTGCAACGCTTGCGCGAACTCTGCGACAAACACAGCGCGTTGCTGATATTTGACGAAGTGCAAAGTGGTGCCGGGCGCACGGGGGCGTTGTTTGCCTACATGAAATACGGTGTGACACCGGATATTTTGTCCTCCGCAAAGGGCCTAGGCGGTGGTTTCCCAGTCGGCGCGATGCTGACCACTGAGAAAATCGCCAAGAGTTTTGGTGTGGGCTCACACGGCAGCACCTACGGCGGCAATCCGCTTGCGTGTGCGGTGGCGGGGGCGGTGCTCGATATTGTTGTGGCACCCGAAACATTACGTGGTGTCATAGAGCGGCATCAGCTGTTTGTCGACGGGCTCAAGAAGCTCAATGCCAAGCACAATGTGTTCAAAGACATCCGCGGCGACGGTTTGCTCATCGGCTGCGAATTGCAGGCGGCGTTTGAAGGTCGCGGCAAGGATATTGTGAAGGCGGCGGAAGTCGAAGGTCTGCTGTTGCTGATCGCCGGGCCGAGTGTAATGCGTTTGGCACCATCGTTGTTGATCACCCACGCAGACATCGCCGAGGGGATGGCGCGATTTGATGCGGCGTTGGCAAAGTTTGTCGCCGCTGCCGAAGCCGATAAAGAATCAGCTGCGTCGAGCAGCGTCGCCAAAGCAGCCTAGACAACATGTTTGTTCTTCGTCCGGCTGAACTCGCGGATTTGCCGCAAATCGAATCAATTGCGGCCAGGAGCGCGATCGGCATCACGTCGTTGCCGCCCGATAGAGATCGGCTCGCCGACAAGATCGCCAACTCGCGTTACTCGTTTGCGAGTGAGGTGGATATGCCCGGCGAAGAGGCCTACTTCTTTGTGCTGGAGAACGCCTCTAGCGGGGAGCTCGTGGGTACTAGCGGCATTGCAGCGGCGGCGGGTTTTCATGACCGCTTCTATTCGTACCGCAATGAAATCATTGTCCACGCTTCACAGGAACTCAAGGTAAGCAATAAGATTCATGCGTTGCACCTTTGTCATGATTTGACAGGATTTTCGCTACTAACATCTTTTTACATCGACCCGGCGTATGTCGATAGCGACTTGCCGGATTTGTTGTCGCGCGCGCGGTTGTTGTATGTCGGCGAACAGCGCCAACGATTTGCCGACAAATTGGCCGCCGAAAACCCCGGCGTATGTGACGCCGAAGGCCGCTCGCCGTTTTGGGATGCGGTGGGTCGCCGTTTTTTCAACATGGACTATCCGCAGGCAGAGCAGCTTTCCGGGGGCCGCAGCAAAACCTTTATCGCTGAGTTGATGCCGCAGTATCCGATCTATGTTCCGCTGCTGCCGGCGGCGGCAAAGCTGGCGATCGGTCAGTTGCATCCGGACGGCGAGTTACCATTTTCGATTCTGATGGATGAGGGCTTCGAGGCAGACACCTATGTCGATATTTTTGACGGTGGCCCGACCGTCGAGGCGCGCGTGGAGACCCTGCGCTCGATTCGTCTGCAGCGACGTATGACGGTCTCCACAAACATGCCAGATCTTGCCGAGACCATCGAGTGCGAGGAGGCGCTGGTTTCAATTGTGGCTAACACTAAATCGCAAGGGTTTCGCTCGACCATTGCCCCGGTTGTTGTCGGCGGTGGCGCGGGTGCCGGCAATAGCGGCGACAAAGTCAGTATCTCGCGCAAAGTCGCGCGGCTGCTTAATGTGGACGATGGCGATGCTGTGCGCGTGGTACCGCTCGATGCCGGCAACCATCGCCTGAAGGGCGCGTCATGGTAATTGTTCGCCCGATTCGTGCCAACGACCTCGCACCATTGTTGGCGCTGGTGCGCGACACGGGTGTGGGGCTCACTACGCTGCCCAACAATGAGGCGCTTCTGCGTGGCCGCATTGAGGCATCGTTGGCAACGTTTGCCGGTACCGCAGATAAGGCCGATGAGCAGTGGATATTTGTGATGGAAGACATCACGCAAGCCAGAATCGTTGGCATTTGTGCCATTGCCGGTGCGGTCGGCCTGCGCGAGCCTTGGTATTCCTACCGCGTCGGCACTGTGGTGCATGCCTCGCGAGAGCTGGGAATTTTTACCCGTACGCCGACACTGTTCTTATCTAACGATCACACCGGTGCGTCCGAACTTTGTTCCCTCTTTCTAGCGCCAGACTATCGGGTGGGCCGTAATGGCGCACTTTTGTCTAAGTCGCGTCTGATGTTCATGGCGCAGTTTCGCGAACGTTTCGCCGCCAAGGTGATTGCAGAGTTACGAGGGGTATCTGATACAAGCGGTCGCTCGCCGTTTTGGGAGTCATTGGGCCGCCATTTCTTCTCGATGGATTTTGCAGAGGCTGACTATCTGACCGGTATCGGCAAGAAGTCGTTTGTCGCCGAGCTTATGCCCAAGCACCCGCTGTACAGCTCATTTCTATCCAAGGAGGCGCAAGCGGTGATCGGTGAGACCCATGAGATGACGCGACCGGCCAGACGATTGCTGGAGCAGGAAGGTTTTCGTTTTGAGGGGCATGTCGATATTTTTGATGCGGGGCCCACGCTTGAGTCTGACTTGGTGGATATTGACGTTGTGCGGAAAAGCACCACTCATACCGTTGCTGGCATTCGAGACAACAGTGCGGAAGCTAGCGCAGACAGCGCCTCTGCGGCACCATTAATGCTCATTAGCAACGCCCACTTGGCGGGGTTTCGCGTTGGCCTCGGCTGCTGCAAGATTGCCAATGACAAAGTGGTTATCAGTGCCGATATCGCCAAGGCGATTGGTGTTGAGGTCGGTGATGCGGTTCGTGTGGTGGCGTTAAGCCCGTCCGAACGCGCCTAGCCAAACATCGCCAAAGAGGATTTTATGAATCAGCAGTTTGTCGGCGGAATCTGGGTAGACGGCTCAGGAGCGGCGTTTCAGTCAGTCAACCCGGTGACACAGGCCGTCGTATGGCGAGGTAATGCCGCGAGTGCCGCAGAAGTGGAGGCCGCCATCGCGGCGGCGCGAGGCGCGTTTGAGGCGTGGTCGCTTAGGCCGCTTGCTGACAGATTGGCGATTGTGCGGGCCTTCGCAAAACGTCTTGCCGACGAACAGGCCGCACTCGCCAGCGTCATCGGTCGCGAAACGGGGAAGCCGCTCTGGGAAGCGGTGACCGAAGTGACAAGCATGATCGCGAAGGTCGAAATTTCGATCCAGGCCTATTTGGAACGTACCGGTGAGAAGTCCTCAGTGCAGGCTGATGCCACCGCAGTGCTGCGTCATCGTCCGCACGGCGTGGTCGCAGTGTTCGGCCCCTATAACTTTCCCGGCCATTTGCCTAACGGCCACATTGTTCCCGCACTCATTGCGGGCAACTGTGTTGTGTTCAAGCCATCAGAGTTGTCTCCGGCAGTGGCGGAAATGACAGTACGCATTTGGCGGCAAGCAGGACTGCCCGATGGCGTGATCAATCTGGTGCAAGGCGCACGTGAAACCGGTGTGGCGCTCGCTAGCCATCCGCATATCGACGGCCTCTTCTTCACCGGTAGCTCGGCAACGGGGGCAGCGATCCACCAAGCGTTTGCCGACCGACCCGACAAGATTCTGGCGCTCGAAATGGGTGGTGTCAATCCGCTTGTCGTCGGTGATGTTGGTGCGGCTGCGGCAGAAGTCGATGCTGCGGTACATCACATCGTGCAATCAGCTTACCTCTCGGCCGGGCAGCGCTGTACTTGCGCGCGACGTTTGTATGTACCAGTGGGCGCGGTTGGCGATCAGTTGTTGCAACGCCTGATTGATGTGGCAGGTCGCTTGATGGTCGGTTCCTTTGATGCGGAGCCACCGCCATTCATGGGGGCGCTGGTGTCGATTCGGGCTGCCGAGCAGTTGCTCGCCGCGCAAACAGGCTTGCTCAAGTTGGGCGCAAAGTCGTTATTGACGATGAAACAGATTCGAGAGGGCACGGCATTGCTTTCGCCCGGCCTGATCGACGTCACCAGTGTACTCAACTTGCCAGACGAAGAGTACTTTGGTCCGCTGTTGCAGGTGGTGCGATATGACACACTGGATAACGCGATCAAACACGCCAACAACACGCGCTTTGGACTCGCCGCTGGTTTGCTTTCTAAACAACGTGCCGAGTACAACGTGTTTGAGCGCCGGGTTCGTGCGGGCATCGTGAACTGGAACCGCCCGCTGACCGGGGCTTCAAGCGGCTCGCCGTTTGGTGGAGTCGGCGCGTCCGGAAATCATCGTGCCAGCGCTTATTACGCGGCAGACTATTGTGCGTATCCGCAAGCCGGCCTTGAGTCAGAAAGTATCACCATGCCGACGAAGCTCTCGCCGGGCTTGGTCTTTTAAATCGACGGCAGGTGAGCATGAGCATGAACACAGCGGCGGAAACCGGCGCGAACGAGTGGAACTTCGACGGGCTTGTCGGACCCACACATAACTACAGTGGACTTTCGTTTGGCAACATCGCCTCGTCGAACAATCGTGGAGCGGTCGCCAACCCCAAACTTGCCGCCTTGCAGGGGCTGGCGAAGATGAAAGCGTTAGCCGATCGCGGTTGGAAGCAGGGTGTGTTGGCACCGCAAGAGCGACCCAACCTAGCCGCGCTTCGCGCATTGGGGTTTTCGGGTGACGATGCGTCGGTGTTGAAAGCGGCAGCGCGTGACGCTGGCCCGGTGTTTCACGGCGTGATGTCGGCGTCATCCATGTGGGCGGCAAATGCGGCGACGGTGAGCCCGAGCGCAAACACGGCAGACCAGCGTGTGCATTTCACCGCCGCTAACCTCAACAATAAATTCCATCGCTCGATGGAGCACCCAACTACCTCGCGCATCCTGCGCGCGATGTTTGCCGATGATAAATGCTTCGCCCATCACGCCGCGTTACCTTCATGCCCACAATTTGGCGATGAGGGGGCGGCCAACCACACGCGATTCGCGCCACGCATTGGGGCGAAGGGGGTGGAGTTGTTTGTTTATGGCGCGACCGGTTTTGACCCGAGTGCGCTGGCACCAAAGAAGTTCCCCGCCCGGCAATCGCGCGAAGCCTCGGAGGCGGTGGCGCGGCTACATGGGCTCGATACATCGGTCACCGTCTTTGCGCAGCAAAATCCCGATGTGATTGATGCGGGCGTGTTCCACAACGACGTGATCGCGGTCGGGCATCGTGAGTTGTTGTTCTGCCACGAACTCGCGTTTGCGAACCAAGCGGCGGTCTTTGCCGAGTTACGCGACAAGTTTGGCGAGGGATTAGTCGTCATCAATGTGACGGAAGCCGACGTCTCGGTTGAAGATGCGGTGTCGAGTTATCTCTTTAACAGCCAGCTGTTATCGAAAGCAGACGGCAAGATGGCGATTGTCGTTCCAGATGAATGTCGCACCAACAAACGTGTATGGACTTTCCTGCAAGGTCTAGTTGCTTCACATCCAGTGCTGAACGAAACGCTGGTGTTTGATTTGCGCGAGAGCATGATGAACGGCGGCGGCCCCGCGTGTTTGCGGCTGCGTGTTGAACTCAATGCGGCTGAAGCCAACGCGGTGAATCCGAACGTCGTGATAAACAACACTTTGTATAGCCAGCTCACCACTTGGGTGGAGAAGCACTATCGTGATCGTATGGCCGACGCAGACCTGACCGATCCGGCATTGATCAACGAGGTTCGGGTCGCGTTAGATGAACTGACCTCCATCCTCAAGTTGGGCTCGGTTTATCCGTTCCAACTGTAACGTCTAAGCGGGGCGGGCAGTTTAAGGCAAAAAGCCGTGAAGACGCCCGTCAGTGGGCGAGTTTCTGCTTTTTTTGAGTGACCTACCGCTAGCCGCTCATCACATTCGGAAAAACAAATCCGAATGACATCACGCATACCGCGAGTTTCAATGCCCAACGAATCTTTGTCGCGGGTTGCATATCGCTGAAGGGAGTCCCAAGCGTTGATTTTCGTCTCGAATTGAGCCGCTATTTTGACTTCAACCACCCCCTGCTCTTTTGCGAGGTCCGCATTTGACCAATCGGACGGCGGATGGTCGCAGTCAAGATACTTCCGTATCTGGGCCAACTTAGCGTCAGCTTCACGTCCATAAGTCGAAGTCATTCTTTGCTCACTGCCCGATGGGTTTCGAAAATTCATAATCATTCCTTCGAAAAACAACTGCTACCGCACTTTTATGTTTCCCCCGCTTTCATGTCACCCGCTCGACGGGCGGTTCCGAGCGACTGCTTTCTGAGCCCATTAGACGATACGCACAAACGTCTATTGGCCGCTCATGTCGTTGGCTTTGATCGAGACGCTCGGCGCTTCATCACGTCGAAACCTATTGCGCATACACACATGCAATAAATAGTAGCACCCCCTTCAACTAAGGCCAGGTATATGCGTCTTCGTTGAACGCAAGGAATCCTCCAGCCGACACCAACAAAACACTCCAAAGAAAGATCGGAATCTTTTCGAGCAGTAGTAGGCCAAGTCCCATCTAATTCATCCTTTTCGAATTTGGAAAGATGAACCAAACCGCCGTCTATCGATCAGCGCGCAGCGTACCTGCCAGATCTTGCACTCGAAACGCACCCACCATAAAGTCAACAAACGCCCGCGTTTTAGCCGGTAGCAGCTTGGTGCCCGCGTAGTAGAGGGACACCGCCCCCACATCGCTGTACCAGCGCGGCAGTAGGCGCACCAAGGCGCCGCTGTGCAAATGGGGCAGGGCATGCGGCATGCCCACCAGCCCCACTCCCAAGCCCATAAGCACGCCACGGCACAAGGCCTCGGGATCGTTCATGGTGACGCGGGGTTTAAGCTCCACCGTGGCTTGCTGTCCGTCGCGCTTTTGCAGCAGCCACGGGCGCACCCGCCCGGTTTGTGGGGAACGCCACACGACGCCATCCAGCGATGCCAATGCCTGCGGGCTGCCTATGGGGGGATGCTTGGCCAAGTAAGCTGGTGCGGCCACGGGTATCAGATGCAAGCGCGAGAGTTCGCGCGCCACCACGCCGGGGGCCAGCTCGATACCCCCCCCGATGGCCGCGTCAAAGCCCTCCCCAATCAGATCCACCTGGCGATTCTCGAAATGCCAGTCGGGCACCACTGCAGGAAATTTTTCTAAGAAATCAGCCAGCAGCGGCAACACATAGTCGCGGCCAAAGGCGGGAGCCAGACTCACTTTCAAGGTGCCGGCAGGCAAGCCACCGGATGAGGCTAGGTTGCTCATTGCGGCTTGCAGGGTGGCAAGGCCTGAACCGACGTCACTCAAAAATCGCTCCCCCGCCTCGGTAAGCGCCAAACTGCGAGTACTGCGCTGAAACAGGCGTACGCCCAAGTTCGCCTCCAGCTTCGCTACATTTTTGCTCACCGCCGCAGGCGTCAGGCCCATGCGGCGCGCTGCAGCCGAGAAGCTACCGCTCTCAGCGCTGCGGACAAAAGATTCAATGGTCGATAAGGCTTCCATGGTGATTGATCTTCAACGTTTGGTTGAAAGTAATTGTAGCAATTACTGCCTCCTCAATATCAACCGATGGCCGCAAAATTCAGTTCATCAGCAACCACTTTGAGGAGTACATCATGTCAAACACCATTCTTGTCACTGGCGCATCCGGCAACATTGGCCGCCCCTTGGTCCAGCAGCTCAAAGCCGCTGGTGCCAAGGTCATCGCAGGTTCGTCTTCAGGCAAATCCGTGGACGGGGTGCCCAGCCGCCATGTAGATTTTGGCGATGTGGCCAGCCTGAAAGCCGCATTTGCCGGTGTTGATACCTTGTTTTTGTTGCTGCCCTTGGTGCCCAACAAGATGGCATTGGCCAAGAACGCCATCGCGGCCGCCAAGGCAGCAGGCGTCAAGCACATCGTGCGTTCCTCTGGTGCGGGCGCGGATGCTACGGCAGGCTTTGCGCTGCCCAAGCTACATGGTGAGATTGACCAGCTCGTGATCGATTCTGGTATTGCTTATACCTTAGTGCGCCCCGCCACCTTCATGCAAAACTTCGCCACTTACTATGTCGGCATGATTCAAGGCGGCGCTTTGTACTTACCCCAAGGGCAAGGGCGGATAAGTTTCATTGACGTGCGTGACATCGCCGCAGTCAACGCCGCTATTTTGCAAAACCCTGCCGCCCATGCTGGCAAGGCCTATACCCTCACCGGCGCTACAGCTCTTTCCAACGCGGAAGTGGTCAAGGCCATTGGCGATGCAACTGGCAAGACTGTGAGCTACGTCGCTGTGCCCGACGATGCAGCCATTGCGTCCATGAAGGGCATGGGCATGGATGACTGGAGCATTGGCCAGATGATGAGCCTGCACCAGCTCACCGCCGCAGGCTATGCTGCGGGCACTACCGACACCGTGCGCCAGCTCATTGGCCGCGAACCCATTGAGTTTGCGCAGTTTGCAGCAGACCACAAGAGTGCATGGGTTTGACAGATCACTGACACGGCACTGGGGCACCGTTTGCGCCCCGGTACGTTAGCGCCCTGTCATGAAGGGAAGGCCACCACTCCCGCAAAGGTAAACAATGCCGCCGCCGTAGATACCGAGATAATGCGCGCAATGCGCGCTGTATCGGCCCCAAAGCGATCTGCCAGCAAAGACGCATGCTCGTCGCTGGGCAAGGCGGTGAGCGGCACCAACACAGTTAGTGAAGATTTGTCGGGCAACACGCTGAGGCAGCACGCTGAATATGGTGCTGCCCATGCATCTTTGCGTGGGTGATTGCGCAAACACTGCAACACTGCAGTCCCGTGCGTCCCAAGTGGGCAAGGCGAGTCTGCAAAGAAGCGCAGCGGCGTTCATCCACTCGCTCGGCCAACTCCAGCCACTCCGTCTTTGCAAAAGCAGCTCCCTCGCTCACCGCGCGCAGCGCGCCTGGCCGCGCTCAAAATGGCACCGTGCCTTTCACCACCCGCGAGGTGGCGGCATACGAACGCGGTCCGTCCGCTTCGCCGTCCAGATAAGCCAACGCCATCTTTTCCCTAAAGACTGCCTTCGCGTCCAGCGTAAGCGTGCGAACATATTCTGCGTAGGGACCATCCGTTCACTCAATTGGCGCCCAGAAGTCCTCGAACAACGCAAAGTCCATGCGGATGGTAATCATGTCCTGCACAACATTAGGCAGCCCTGCGGCCTTCCAAGCCCGCTCTAAATCACCAGGGCTTGCCATCGGACGAGCGCAGACCTTCGCCCGCCGTACAACTGCCTCCGGATCGAGCATTGCTGCGGTGTCCCAGAACATGCGTAACCACACAATTGATGATCTTGTCAGTGTATCGTCCTCGATATCGACCTTTCCGGTCGCATGGAAGGCCCGAGTAAAGCACGGACACGCCGTTCAGCCTCTTGAATTGACAGCGGCATCCTTGCCAAGTCTTGTGGGCCAGAAAAACCGAGCGCTTCTAGGATTCCTTCCGGTCTGACTTCGCCACATTCATTCAGTCCGTCGATGCGGCGGATCGGAATCTTCTTTCCGGAGAAGCGGGCCTCTTGGACTGCCCCTGCCACGCAATCCAGCCACCAGGTGGTCGATAGGCAAGATTGTCTCGCCTGACCCTCGCGCGGATCGTCTGCGATTGTCGAAACGTCGAGCAGTACCGAGCCGCCCTGACCATCGTCTACGAAGTAGATCATGCCATGTTCGTGCGGCAGAACAAAACTCGTCTCATCAAACTCGACTATTGCCTCCGATGCCCTGCCGTCCTTCAAGACCGCCCGGGCGAGCTTCTTTCTCCCGCACAAAAATTCATGGGAATATCTGCTGTCCCATACCGACACGGTCAGTAAGAAAAAGTACATGAAAGCCACTGCCCAGACGATGATCGGTAGTCGCCGCTGTAAGTCCGGCAGGGCATTTAACGACCAGAAGACCGATAGCGTTATGCAAGTGATTACCAGCAGCAGCCCGGCAAAGACCCCAGTCATTCTCATCATCATGCCCAACCGCAGCCGTATCAAAGAACCGTGATAGGCCGCATACTCCGCGAGTTGTTTTCGTGCCCCTAGTGAAAGCATTTTTTCTGTCATCGAAAACACCGAAACCTCCAGCCATCGAATGGATAAGCTCAGCGGTTGAAGCCGCGTTACGCATCAATCCGCTCCAACGCCGGGTTAGCGGTGTCGGCTTGAATGAATTGTTAGTCGTTACTTGCCGCTAAGAATGGTTGCACTTCTTTCAAAAATAGCTCTGCAACCTCCGCCAATGAAACGCGGCCACATGGAAGAACGCTAAGTCGCGCCGCCGCTCCGCCTAAGTTATTGAGTTGCTTCTGGAAATGCAGCACCACAATTCCAACATGAATCGAATTCGCCCGGGCTCGATTCGCCGCAGGCGGTGCAAGTCTTGGTCACGGTGGTGGGGGAGCGTGATTGGTAGTCGGCAATCACCGCCTTAGCGTGGGGTTCTTGATGCGGCTGGGCGATCCATACCTGCGGCTGGCCGGAAGCGACCGGCACCAGCCCAACCAAGGAGTTGGCGTTTTCGTTGAAGACGTGCGCGGCAATTCCCGCTTGCTGTAGCAGATCACGCAGCAAGTGTGCATCGGGGAGGTTTAGCGCGGTGTAGACACGTTTCATAGGCGGATGATGCATGAAGCCTGCTGCAACAGGCAAGCAAAGGCTTCACTGCTGACGAAATGAGGGCGAAAAAAAGCCGCCGACGATTTCGCCAGCGGCTCGTTTGGTGCCACGACCAGCGTCTAGAATGCGAAGCTAACTTTGGCGGTGACACCATCTTGTTTCACGCCGGACTTGCCGGAGACCGCCGTGTAGGCGAGCCCCAAGCCGATCTGCGGGGTGATGTTGCCACGAACACCGATCACGCTTGTGATCCAGCTGTTGTCAGCCCGGTAGGCTGGAATGTCGTACTTGATGTTTTGTGTAATCGTCACAGGCGAGGCGGTCACGAAACGCTCTTTGTTGGATTCATCACGGTCAAACGAAACGCGCAGATAAGGCGTGAAGCTACCGATCTTGATGCTCGCGCGAACACCGCCGCTCAAGACGCTGGAAGTGCGCGTCTGGCCATCGATGTTTAAATCGGTAGACAGTGCGGTTGCGGCTGAGCTTTCTTGGAAGTTGCCGACGGTAACCTGCTGGCTGGTCCAACCGACAAACGGACCGATCGTTGCCGCACCCAGCCCGAAGTCGTAACCAACCATGATGTTGCCGGAGGTGTTGGTGCCGTTGGCGGATGAACGATTTGTACGGGTGACGTTGCCAAGTTTGACGTAACGCTGGATGTTGTTGAACTTCAAATCAGCGATTGAGAAGCTGGCGTTGGCATACAGGCCGCCTGATTTGGCGCTACCAAAGAACGAAATGGTGTTCTCGTCAACGTCGAACTGGCCCACTGCCCCCATCCGCGCTTCGTTGTTATTTTTGCCCGCAGCAACACCGACCGTCACGCCTTCCGAGACGCGCATCGTCAAGCCTACCGTCGCGGCACGGTTCTTGGTGTTGGTTTGCGGGTTCAGGCTAGATGTGGAGATATCCGTCTTGCCGCCGTCGTAGGCAGCAAACGCGGTGACTTTGCCCACTTCGGCCGCAGCACCCTGCATCAAGCCCGAATCCAGTGTGCGCACGTGTGCGGCGCGTGAAGACAACGGCACTTCCGCCATGACCGAGTAGGCGTTGGGGCCGTCGATCAATGACTTGAACAGATCGGCCACGACGGCGTGTGCGCCGGTGGAGGGGTGGATGTTGTCGGCAAACAGATAGTTCGACGGTGTGGCACCAGGAACCAGCGTCGAGCCGTTGCAGAACTGTGAGTTGTTGCCGGCGGGGGCGAACGGTGGGAACGGTCCGCAAGACGTGCCGCTGATATTGGTGAAGCCAAATGCCGATGGATTGGCTGCGATTTCATTCAACATCGAGAATACGTCGACCGGAATGACACGCTGATTAGTTGCAGCCAGCGCGTTAAAGAGTGTGACGTTGAAACCAGCAGAAGCCTGGGTTTGCAATGCAACCGCGGCGGCCCCACCTGCCTGCGCGCCTGGTGTCAGGCCGATGTTTGGCAAGCCAAATACGGCGATGTAACGTGCACCGGCTGCGCGGAGTCGGGCGGACTGCGCGGCAACATCGTTCGCGGAAGCGACGCCCGCTGCACCGGCTTGCAAGAGGTCGTTAGCACCGGCCCAAATGGCATAGAGTCCGTTTGGGTTCGCCGAGCCGCCGGTCGCGGACAAGTGCTCGGTGATTTGTGTTGTTACCGGACGCTGCGCGCCGCCTGGTGGCGTTGAGGTCGAAGCCGCTGCGACACGCGCACCGCCTTGGGCAAATATGCCCCCCCCGGCATTTGATGGGTTGGGATTGCCGCCGTAGTACTGCGCGATGATCTCCGACCACACGGGGCCCGGGTTGGTGGTGAAACGACCTAGGGTGGCGGTGGTACCGGCAGGTACGCCGATGCTCAACAAGAATGGACGGAAGTAGCCGGAATCCGACAAGCTGTCACCGAAAACATACACACCTTGAAATTGCACCGCATTGGCGGTAGATGCACCTGCTGCCATTGTTGCTGCAACAATCGCTGGCAGTAGGCGTTTAACAACCGCGCGCTTCACCGAGCCGCGTTTAACAAATGAACGTCGTGACATGAACCACTCCTCAAGAAATCGAAACCCAATGATTAGACAAACAACGTAACGCAAAAATTCTTGGCGGCGTTCGCGGAATTCAGCAGCGGGTTGGATGCCCAGCCGACGCACAAACATGACGCCGTAGTCAACAACGAATTATCCCGCAATCTGCGCCAAACACCAGCTTTTGTCAGGCGTTGCGGTGATTTGCCAACACTTGTCCATGCTGCGATGCAGCATGCCCGTCCGATAGAGATTGGTCGACCCGCCGTGTTGCCAGGGTGTTGCTCTGCTACGACCATCAATACACGCGGCGATCAAGCCTAGCTTCGTGCAGGATAGTTGTCGCCAATTCCTCAATCGACTTGGTGGTCGAATTTAGATAGGTTAAACCTGCGCTTTCCATCAGGCGTTCCGCCGTCGCCACTTCCCAACGGCAGTTTTCAAGCGAGGCGTACTTGCTGTCGGGCTTTCGCTCCTGACGAATCTGCGCAAGGCGATCCGGCATGATTGAGAGGCCCCACACCTTGCTCTTTAGTGGTAGTAACGAAGGCGGCAGCTTGAGTTTTTCCAAATCTTCCGGGATCAGTGGGTAGTTAGCCGCCTTAATGCCGAATTGCAGCGCCAGATAGAGACAAGTTGGCGTTTTGCCCGAGCGTGAGACGCCGACCAAAATAATGTCTGCGTCGTCCAGATTTCGATTGGTGATGCCGTCGTCATGTGCGAGTGTGTAATTCACCGCTTCAATGCGTTGATTGTAGTCTTTGAAGTTGCCGGCGGAGTGGCTGCGGCCAATGGCGTGGGACGATTTCACGCCGAGCTCCTCCTCGAGTGGAACGATGAATCGGTCGAACACATCCAGCACCATCGCATTGGCCTGGGCAAGCGCAACGCGGAGTGTATCTTCGGTCAGTGAGGTGAACACCAGCGGTCGTTTGCCTGATTCGTGGTGCATTGCTTCAATCTGGCTAATGACGTCATGGACCTTTTCGATATTGTCGATAAAGGGCAGCGTGACCCGCTTGAACTCAACCTCCTCAAACTGCGTAAGCAGCGAGTTGCCGAGCATTTCCACCGTGATTCCAGTGCGGTCGGAGACAAAAAATACGCTGCGTTTATGCGGCACGGGCGGCCCTCTATGGAGATTTATCAATCGGACACACGTATCGCGTTGTGTGTACCAGCGTCCGCTATAATTTTACGTCTTTTGCGCCGCAACATTTCCAGAAAGAGTCCGCCATGTCGTCAGCGTCGCTGGTTCTGCCACTTTCCCTATGCCGGATGGACGACGTTGCGTCCGTCGGGGGTAAAAACTCCTCGCTTGGCGAACTGATCAGCCAGCTCTCGGCGGTCGGGGTTCGTGTACCAGGGGGCTTTGCCACCACAGCAGAGGCTTTCCGGCAGTTTCTTACCCTTAACGGCTTGACCGAAAAGATCAATGCTGCGCTGGCGAATCTGGAGATAGACAATCTGGATCAGCTCGCCAAAACCGGTGCGATGGTGCGGGAGTGGCTGGTTAACGCACCCTTGCACCCGGAGCTTGAGTCCCAGATTAGGGCGGCCTACAGCGAGCTGACTAAGAATGACCCCGACGCCTCATTCGCCGTGCGCTCCTCCGCCACGGCAGAGGACCTGCCCGACGCCTCCTTCGCCGGCCAGCAAGAAACCTATTTGAACATCAAGGGGATCGAAAACATCCTGCAAGCGATCAAACACGTCTTTGCCTCGCTGTACAACGACCGGGCGATTTCGTATCGCGTGCACAAGGGATTCGCGCATGCCGACGTCGCGCTGAGTGCGGGCGTTCAGCGGATGGTGCGTTCCGACACTGGTGCTGCGGGTGTCATGTTCACGCTCGACACCGAGTCAGGGTTCCCGGATGTGGTTTTCATTACATCGAGCTATGGCCTGGGCGAAATGGTCGTGCAGGGTGCGGTGAATCCGGATGAGTTCTATGTCAGCAAACGCTGCCTCGCGAACGGCGCACCGGCAGTATTGCGTCGTACGCTCGGCACCAAGGCGCAGAAGATGGTGTTTTCTCAAGCCCAATCTGCGGGCCGATCGGTTGAGACCAAACCCGTCGAACTAGCTGAACGTAATCAATTTTCGTTAACAGATGCGGACGTTGAAGAACTCGCCAGGTACGCGGTGGCTATTGAAAAACATTACGGTCGCCCGATGGATATTGAATGGGCCAAGGAAAGCAGCGTGGATGGCCGCGATAGCCGGTTGTTCATTCTGCAGGCGCGGCCCGAGACGGTGAAGTCTCAGGAACTCAAGACCGGATCGCTGACGCGTTACAAGTTAAACGGTACTGGGAAAAAGTTAGCCGAAGGTCGCGCGATTGGTGGAAAGGTTGGCTCGGGCCCTGCCCGGGTGATTTCCAGCGTCGACGAAATCCATAAATTTCAGCCCGGCGATGTCATCGTTACCGACATGACCGACCCCAACTGGGAGCCGGTCATGAAGAAAGCCTCGGCCATCATCACCAACCGTGGTGGTCGTACTTGTCACGCCGCAATCATTGCGCGTGAACTCGGTGTGCCGGCGATTGTCGGATGTGAAGACGCCACCGAGGTAGTTGAGGATGGCGAAGACCTCACCGCAAGTTGTTGCGAGGGCGATACCGGTTATGTCTACCAAGGCAGGGTGCCATTTGAGGTCGTGACGGTCGCGCTCGACAATATGCCGACGATCCCGGTCAAGATCGCAATGAACGTCGGTAACCCGCAGCTTGCGTTTGATTTTGCCCAGTTGCCGAATGAAGGTGTGGGGCTCGCGCGCCTTGAGTTCATTATTTCCAACACCATCGGCATTCATCCAAAAGCTTGTTTGGATTACGCCAAGCTGCCAGATGAGCTGCGCGCACAGGTGACCAACGCCTCGCGCGGTTACGCCACCCCCAAAGAGTTCTATGTCAAAAAGCTGGCTGAGGGTGTATCCACCATCGCCGCTGCTTTTTGGCCGAAGAAAGTGATCGTCCGATTGTCCGACTTCAAGTCAAACGAATACCGCAACCTCATCGGTGGGCCGCGCTATGAACCCACGGAAGAAAACCCGATGCTCGGTTTCCGCGGAGCGTCGCGCTACATCGCGCACTCGTTCCGCGAGTGTTTCAAACTCGAATGTGAGGCAATGAAATTTGCGCGCGACACCATGGGCCTCACCAACATCGAACTGATGGTGCCGTTTGTGCGTACGCTGGGTGAGGCGGACAGCGTGTTGGCGATCATGAAGGACTTTGGTCTGGAGCGTGGCAAAAACGGGCTCAAGATTGTCATGATGTGCGAGATTCCATCGAATGCGCTCTTGGCCGACGAATTTCTTGAGCGCTTTGACGGCTTCTCGATCGGCTCCAATGACATGACACAACTCACGCTTGCACTTGATCGCGATTCGGGTCTGGTAATGGAAGCCTTTGATGAGCGCGACCCTGCGGTAAAACGGATGCTCCATCTGGCAATATCAGCGTGCCGCAGGACGAAGAAGTACGTTGGCATATGCGGGCAGGGTCCCTCTGATTATCCAGATTTGGCGGAGTGGTTGATGAAAGAGGGCATCGAGTCGATGTCGCTTAATCCCGATACCGTGGTCGAGACGTGGCTGCATCTGGCGAAGGTTAAGTAGCCGACTATGCCTAAGCTGTTGCAATGGCAGTTCTTGCGCTTTGACGAGCTGCCCCGCAGCGATTGGTATGCAGTGTGTGCGGCGCGCATTGACGTTTTTGTAATTGAACAAAATTGTCCGTTTCAAGATTTGGACGGTGCGGATCTGGTGTCATGGCACTTGCTCGGCTGGTACGAGGCAAGCGGCAAGCGTGAGCTCGCCGCATACTGTCGGCTGGTTGATACCGGCGTGAAGTTTGCGGTGCCGTCGATTGGGCGCGTCATTACGACCAAAGACTATCGACTTGGTGGCTACGGCAAACAGTTGATGGCCGAAGCTTGCCGTCGTCATGATGTTCTTTATCCCGGGACGCCAAACCGTATCGGTGCCCAGGCACGGCTCGAAAAATTCTATCGGGGATTTGGCTTTGTGGCGGACTCGGCGGAATACATCGAGGACGGTATTGCGCATGTAGAGATGCAGCGCGCTGGCGCAATTGTTGGCTAACGTGGAGGGTAATACATGTCACGCTTACATCAGGATCGTTCTGTCATCATCACGGGATCCACTTCCGGCATCGGTCTCGGCATTGCACATGCATTTGCGCGCGAGGGAGCAAACGTCACGCTGAATGGTTTTGGTGATGCCGATGAGATTGAAAAAATTCGCGCCGGATTGGAAGCCGAATTCGGCGTCAAGGTTCGGTATTCTCACGCCGACATGTCGAAGCCGGCAGAAATCTCGGCGATGGTTGGCGGGACGGTATCGGCGCTCGGTCGATGCGACATCCTGGTGAACAACGCCGGGATTCAGCACGTCGCGCCGGTGGATGAATTTCCGCTTGAGAAATGGGACGCAATAGTTGCCGTTAACTTGTCTTCGGTGTTCCATGCCACGCGCGCAGCCCTGCCGCACATGAAGGCGGCAAATTGGGGGCGTGTAATCAACATCGCGTCAGCTCACGGCTTGGTTGCATCACCTTACAAGTCGGCTTATGTTGCCGCGAAACACGGCGTGGTCGGTTTTACAAAGGCCTGTGCGCTGGAGGTTGCCGAGCAAGGCATCACGGTAAATGCTATCTGCCCAGGCTATGTGCTGACACCACTCGTTGAAAAGCAAATCGACGATCAAGCCAAGGTGCACGGTATCCCTCGCGAGAACGTGATTCGTGACATCTTGTTGGCACCGCAACCCAATAAACGCTTTGCCGAGATTGACGAGGTGGCTTCGCTTGCATTGTACCTCGCCTCAGATGCCGCGCAAGGCGTGACGGGGACTTCGATTTCTATTGATGGTGGATGGACTGCACGTTAGGCAAAGACGCAGATGAAAACGACCCCTATTGTCCTGGTGACAGGCTTCGAGGCGTTTGCTGGTGAACGCATCAACCCTTCGTGGGAAATCGCCAAGTCATTGCCGTCCACAATTTGCTCGCACCGGATTGTTGCGCAGCGTGTGCCCACGGTATTTGGTAGCGCCATCGCGGCGGTCGCGGCGCTGATTACCAAGCATCAACCCAGTGTGGTGTTGTGTCTCGGGCAGGCCGGCGGGAGGAGCTGCATCTGTGTCGAACGTGTCGCAATCAATGTGAATGATGCGCGCATTCCCGATAACGACGGAAACCAGCCGGTCGACCAGGAAATTGTTGCCGCAGCGCCGACTGCATACTTTTCCACTATACCGATCAAGACTATGGTTGCGACCATGCAGAAGATGGGCGTACCGGCCGAAGTGTCAAATACGGCCGGTACATTTGTGTGTAACCACATCATGTACGGCGTATTGCACCATATCGCTACCCACAAACTTAATACTCGTGCTGGCTTTATTCACGTTCCGTATTTGCCGTCGCAAATAGTCAACGGCAGCGCGCCTTCGATGGCGCTATCGACGATGCAGGCCGGGATTGAAGCCGCCATCGGCGCTGCGCTGCGGACGAGGCAAGACCGCAAGCTTGTCGGCGGCAAGCTCGATTAGGATTTCTCATGGCCAAAAACAAACAATTACCACTTTGGATCCCCACGCCCGAACGTGTGGCGAATGCTAACGTCACGGCGTTTACGGTCGCCGTCAATAAAGCCTACGGGACAAATCTGGCCGGTTACGGCGCGCTATACGCATGGAGCGTGCGTAACCCGCAACATTTTTGGTCGGCGATCTGGGATTACTGCGGCGTGATTGGCGAGCGCGGCGTTAAGGCTGGCGCAGATATTTTGGTGAATGAAAACCAGATGCCCGGTGCGACGTTCTTCCCGAGGGGCAGAATCAACTTCGCGGAGAATCTGATCGAGCGCACTTTTAAGTCGCGCACCGATGCTGATGCGATCATTTTTTGGGGCGAGGACAAACTACGTAAACGTTTGACCTACCGCGAGTTGGACGAACAAGTCTCGCGCTGGCAGCAGGCGATGCGCGACATGGGTATCGGCAAGGGCGACCGAGTTGCTGCATTCATGCCAAATATGCCGGAGACCGTGGTGGCGATGCTCGCGGCGACCAGCCTCGGCGCGGTGTGGACTTCATGTTCGCCGGACTTCGGTCTACAGGGTGTGGTGGATCGTTTTGGCCAAGTCGCACCAAAACTGTTGATCGCTTGTGACGGCTACCTATACAACGGTAAATCGCTGCCGACGCTGTCGCGTATCGCGGAATGTGTCGGACAACTTCCGACCGTATCGCGGGTGGTGATCGTGCCTTATCTTCACGACATCGAGGCAGAATCCGGCTCGCCGTTGGACGTGGGCGCTGTGCCTCGCGCGGTGGCGATGGAGAACTTTCTCCAACCGTTTAAGCCAAAGGCGGTCACCTATGTTCGTGTGGGTTTTAACGATCCGTTGTACATCATGTATTCGAGCGGCACCACTGGTGTGCCGAAGTGTATCGTGCACGGTGTCGGCGGTACCCTGCTGAAACATCTGGAGGAACACGTCTTGCAATGTGACGTCAAGCCCGGCGACAGGCTGTTCTTCTTCACGACTTGTGGCTGGATGATGTGGAACTGGTTGGTTTCTGGATTAGCCGCGAACGCCACACTGGTGTTGTTTGATGGCTCCCCGTTCTTGGGGCGTGGCAACATCCTGTTTGACTACGCGGCTGCTGACGACCTCACCCACTTCGGAGCGGGGGCCAAGTACTATGAGTCACTCGCGAAGCTTAAGGTGAATCCCGGCAAGACCCATAAACTGCGTGAGTTGCGGGCGGTGATGTCGACCGGCTCGCCGCTCTCTCCCGAAGGGTTCGAGTATATCTATCGCAATATCAAGGCTGATGTCTGCCTGTCATCCATTTCTGGTGGCACCGACATTCTCGGTTGTTTTGTTGGCGGCGTACCCGTGCTGCCGGTCTATAGCGGCGAGATTCAAACGCGAATGTTGGGCATGGCCGTTGATGCGTGGGATGACCAAGGCAAGCCGATTCGTGGACGGGGTGACGGAGACGCAAAGGGTGAACTCGTGTGCACCAAACCATTCCCGTCAATGCCGATTGGATTCTGGAACGACCCAGATGGCACTCGGTATCGGGGTGCGTACTTTGAACACTTCCCCAACACCTGGACGCATGGGGATTACGTCGAGATCACCGCCCGTGGCGGTATGATCATTTACGGTCGGTCGGATGCCGTGCTAAATCCCGGTGGCGTGCGTATTGGTACTGCCGAAATCTACCGACAGGTGGAAAAGTTAGAAGAGGTCATGGAGTCCGTGGTCATCGGCCAAGACTGGCCACCGGACAAACCTGGAGACGTGCGAGTGGTGTTGTTTGTCCGCCTCGCGGACGGCCACACGCTCACTGCAGAGTTGGAAAAGCGCATCAAGGATGTCATTCGTACCAATACCACCTCACGCCATGTCCCAGCGAAAATTCTCGCCGTGCCGGACGTGCCGCGCACGAAATCAGGCAAGATCGTGGAACTCGCGGTGCGCAATGTTGTACATGGTCGGCCGGTCAAAAATCGTGAGGCGTTGACCAATCCTGAGGCGCTACAGTTCTTTGCCGACCGTGAAGAACTTCAAGTCTAAACGCTATATTCTACGGGTGCTTTCAGCCAAAAGTGCTTGAAAGCGCCCGTGGATAAAAGAGTTTGGTCGATGGCATAGTTATCCGACCGCCAAGCCAGCTACACCTAGCACCATGCCGATCGCCGCAATAGTGCGACGGGTAGCGTCGCCTTCCTTGAGCAAGTGGGCCCCTAGTAGGGCCGCAAATAGGATCGACATCTCGCGCGCGGGGGCTATGTAACTGACCGGTGTGGTGACCATCGCCGTTAATACCAAGATGTAGGATAGCGGGCTCATGATGCCGATTGCGATCACTGACCATTTGTGTTGTCGCCATGCGCGTGTCATCGCGTTAGGGTCGAAGTGCCGCGCGTATGGAACGAGGACAGCAATCCGCACCAGGTTTGCCGCCCAGTCAAAAATTAGCGGCGGGATCAGAAACAGCGCGACAGCCTGCTTGTCCCACACGGTGTAGGTTGCAATCACACAACCGCATAGCAAGGCGAAACTCGCACCGGAGTGCGCACCGGTGGTTTTGTTGCGTGAAAAAAGTCTACGCGGGTCGCCCGTCAAGACAAGCGCTGAAACGCCGATTAGCACCGCCCCCGCCAGAGCGATCGGTGTCATGCGTTCACCAAAAAACAATGTCGCTGCAATGATGGTGAGAAGCGGGCCGGTGGCGCGTGCCAGCGGATAGACCACCGAAAGGTCGCCTCCCGACCGATACGCGCGATCAAGTAACAAGAAATAGCCGATGTGGATGATGCCTGAACCCACCACCATGCCGACGATCGGCCAAGTGAAACTGAACCCCTGCCAAATCAGGAAGAAGGCAATCGGCGTGAGTATCGCGCCCGCTGTCGCCGCAGACAGGGCGAGAATGCCGAGGCCGCCACCAGAGCGCTTCAAAACATAGTTCCAGCTCGCGTGTAACAGCGCAGCGATGATGATAATCAGGAGGGCGGCATTGCTCAACGTGTGCGACCGGTCTGGGCGAATTTAGGCAAGCTCGGAATGAGTCGAATTCTAAGCTGGACAAGGTGCCGACGCCGGCGGACACGCAAGTACTTCAACGCCGCATTTGATTGACATGCACAGAGAAGGCTTTGCAGAAGCAACCTCCGCCTTGGGCAAATGTGAAGAGACGAAATGGACTTATTCAGAGATACACTAGTATTTGTCTTTGCGAATCACGCCGACTTGAGATACGTACAGCGATAACGAAAAGTTTTTTGCATAATGAGCAATCACATGCTCCGCAATCTTTTCAGCGACGGTCTCTTCGCAGACAACTTCTATGCGAATCGAGCGGCTGCCCTCCCACTCAGCGTCTCGGGTGCCGTGTTCGCCGCCACCACGCACTTCTGCAATGGTATAGCCGTGAGCACCAAAACCCTTGATGTCGCGCACCAGAAATTTTTCCAGTGTCGCTTCTCCAATAATGACCAGCAGTTGCTTCGGGTGTGTATTCATTTATGCAGCATCTTGGCAATCTCGAAATACAGCGGTATTCCAAGTGTGAGATTAAAAGGGAAGGTGATACCGAGCGCGGCACCAATTGACAGGCTAGGATTGGCTTCAGGAACGGCAATGCGAATCGCGGCGGGCGCGGCAATGTAGGACGCACTCGCGGCGAGTACAGCAAGCAGGGTGGTGCCGCCCAATGATAGTCCGAGCAAAGCGCCAAGCCCCGCACCGATGAACGAAAACAGTACGGGGATAACAACGCCAAAGCCGATTAGGAACGGGCCGGATTTTTTTAAATCGCTGAGACGACTCGCGGCAACCAGACCCATTTCCAACAGGAACAATGCGAGCACACCCTTAAATAGGTCGAAGAAAAGGCCGCGCATCGGATCGATGCCTTGTGGCCCTGCCAGCCAGCCGATACACAGGCCGCCGACCAGCAGCACGACAGACTTGCCGAACATAATTTCGCGGGCAAGTTCTCCCCAATGCACCGACTTCAGCGTGTGCAGGCGCGCGAGCAGGATACCTACGATGATGCCGGGCACTTCTAACAGCGCGACGAACAGCGGCATGTACTCTTCGTAAGCAATGCCGCGTTTTGTGACAAACGCGAGGCCCACGGCAAATGTCACCACCGACACGGAACCGTAGTGTGCTGCAATGGCCGCCGCATCGAAGTTGTTGAGTCGGCCGAGAAACCGCAAAATCGGATAGGCGAGTAGCGGCAACAACAGTCCCATCACCACAATGGCCACCGCCTGCGGTGCCACCGTGCTGATGGGATGTTTTGCCAGTTCAACGCCGCCCTTTAAGCCGATGGCGAGCAACAAATAGATGGACAGCGTTTCGTAAAGCGCTTCGGGTAAGCGAAGGTCGCTCTTGACCAGACGCGCCACCACACCAAGGACAAAGAAAAGGACGACCGGGTCCATGATGATCCGTTACGGGCGCATCGCGTGGAGCAAATCGAGATAGTCCTCCCGATCAGAATTGATGTAGCCGCGTCTGATTAAGCAGTCCACAATCACGAGCGCCGAGTCGATGGTGAACTGAGATGGGCGCTCAAGTCGCTTCAGCAAATCGGTAACGGGCACGCATTCGAAACTTTCCACTTCGCCGTCTTGTGGTGTGGGTACAAAGGAATCTGGCAGGATGAGGTCATGCACAAATATCACCTCATTATGCAGCCCTTCCTCAACTTTCTGTTTGCACCGCACCGCCCCGGCCGCACGAGCCTGCCTAGCCAGATCGTTTGGGATCCCGGCTTCTTCAAAACTCTCTTTAATCAGGGTGCTTATGGGCGTGTATCCTCGCGCGATACGACCGGCGGCAATGTTGTCGAGCTTCCCCGGATCCATGTACTTCGTTGCAGCGCGTTTGGCGAGCCACATATATGGCTGGCCATGTCTTGCCGTCAGGCCGTTCAAATGCGAGGAATACATGGTGAAGCCGAAGTAGCGTGATGCGGCACGTTCTATGTGCAACAGTGGTGGCGCATGAAAGGTCTCGCCCACATCCACCAATTCGTTTCGCCAGCCGCGAATAACATCCTGTGTGGCAAGGCTCTCTACCACCTCGGTCATTGCCGCGCTGCGATGCTCGGCATTCGGGAAGTCGCCGATCATCCCGACCCCGCGCGGGCGCATGACGAACAACTCGGGCCATTCTTCGAGGCGCTCGGCGAAAGACTTCTTCATCCAGCCGACGAGCACGCCTTCCACATTGAACGGCAGCAAAGAGTCCGATGGGTCGAACGTACACGCGGTTTGAACAAGCTGATAGAGGGCGGTTTTCATGCGACAGGGTTGTATTGTGAGTACCTTTTAGTCACCGTCATTTTGACAATAGTAGCGCATTCTCATAGACTGCGCCGTCGCGGATTTTGCTCACATCCGCTGTTCTATGCTGGTAAATTGGAGGTGGGTTTGAAAGTCATCGTGTTGGGAGCGGGCGTCATCGGCGTATGTTCAGCTTGGTATCTGTCCAAGTTAGGGCACGATGTTGTGGTCGTGGACCGGCAGTCGGCGGCGGGGCTTGAAACGAGTTTTGCCAACGGGGCGCAGGTTTCGGTCTCGCAATCCGAGCCGTGGGCGACGCCCTCTGCGCCGATGAAGGTAATCAAGTGGTTGTTTAAGGAAGACGCCCCGCTGTTGCTCCGACCGCAGTTAGATTGGCAACAGCTTTCATGGGGGCTGGAGTTCTTGATTGAGTGTTTGCCGTCGCGTTATCGCTTTAATATTCAACAGATGGTAAACCTCGGTTTGTACAGTCGGGAGTCGTTGCAGGCACTGCGCGCCGAAACGGGCATCGAATACAATCATTTAACCTGCGGCATCATGCAGTTTTATACCGAAGAATCTGACTATGCCGGTGCTGCCGAGGCGTGCGCATTGCTGTCCCAGTACGGTATTGAACGCCATGTGATCAGTCGCGAAGAGGCGCTGCGTATTGAGCCCGCGCTGGCGAGTTTGGGGCAAAAATTGCGCGGCGCAAGTTACGCGCAAACAGATGAATCCGGTGATGCCTTCCAGTTCACACAGAACCTGTCCAAACTCGCGGCGGCGCGCGGTGTGAAGTTTATGTACGACACCTCCATTGAGGCGTTGCGCGTCGACAAAAGTGCTGAACCTGCGCGTGTTTCAAGTGTTGTGGTCAAGCAGAGGGGCTGCGTTAGCTACGAGGCCATGTCGGCCGACGCCTACGTGGTTTGTCTTGGTTCGTACAGCACGCCGATGCTGAAAACGATCGGCGTTTCAATCCCGGTATATCCGGCAAAGGGTTATTCGGCCACACTGATCACCGAAGGTTTTAGTGGTGCGCCCCAAGTCAGCCTCACTGACGAGGCGATGAAGATTGTGTTTTCGCGCGTGGGGGACCGTATGCGGATCGCCGGCACGGCCGAGCTCGCCGGCTACAGCACCGAACTCAATATGGTGCGCTGCGAGGCGTTGATTAAGCGGGCGCGTGAGTTGTTTCCGAACGCGGCGGACTATGACCGACCGCAGTATTGGACGGGGCTCCGACCATCGACCCCCTCTAACCGCCCCTTGATCGGTCGGGCCAACTACTCGAATCTGTTTCTAAACACGGGCCACGGCACCCTAGGGTGGACCGAGGGGCCGGGGTCGGGCCGCGCCCTTGCCGATCTGGTCTCCGGCAAGGTGCCGGAGGTTGATTACCGTTTCTTAAACGTTGACGGCCGCAAGCCGCCGACCGCTTAGCCTCGCGGCTTAGTTTACAAGTCAGCAAATCCCGATGATTTCTCTCGATGACATAAAGCAGGCTGCACAGACGTTAAAGGGGCATGTGGTGACCACGCCATGCCTGCACTCGCGCACGTTGTCCGAGATCACCGGAGCCGAAGTCTACTTAAAGTTTGAAAACCATCAGTTCACGGCAAGTTTCAAGGAACGAGGTGCGCTAAACAAGTTGGCTTCACTGGATGAAGCCCAGAAGCAGCGTGGTGTGATTGCAGCCAGTGCCGGCAACCACGCGCAGGGTGTTGCCCACCACGCGGCGCGCCTCGGTATCCCGAGCGTCATCGTCATGCCGCAGTACACGCCGAATATAAAAGTGGAGATGACCCGTCGTCATGGTGCGGAGGTGGTTTTACACGGTGAAGGCTTTGACGAGGCCAAGGCACACGCATTCGCGCTCGCTGAAGCACGTAGTCTATTGTTTGTCCATCCTTACGACGACGAAAAGGTGATCGCCGGTCAGGGAACGATTGCACTCGAAATGCTCGAACAGCAACCCGATATCGACACCCTCGCGATTGCCATCGGCGGCGGCGGTCTGATTTCAGGTATTGCTACGGCGGCCATGGCGTTGAAGCCGACGATGGACGTGGTGGGGGTGGAAACGACGCGCTACGCATCCATGTTTGCGGCGGTTAACCATACAACGGCGAGCTACGGCCCGTCGACGATTGCCGAGGGCATCGCGGTCAAAGAGCCGGGGAAACACACCCTCGCCATCGTAGAGAAGCTTGTGACCGATATTGTGCTGGTCGATGAAGGTGATATTGAGCAGGCCATTGTGATGTTGCTCGAAATCGAAAAGACCGTGGTCGAGGGTGCCGGCGCGGTTTCGCTGGCAGCGCTGATGCGTCATCGTGATCGCTTCGTCGGTCGCAAAGTTGGTTTGGTGTTGTGCGGTGGCAATATCGATCCGCTGATGTTGGCCGAAATCATTCAGCGCGGTATGGTGCGCTCCGGCCGTCTGGCTCGTATCAAAGTCGAGTTGCGTGATTTACCGGGGGCGCTGGCCAAGATCACAAGCGTGATCGCGGAATCGAATGCCAACATCGAAGAAGTGCATCACCAGCGCGCTTTCACGAACTTACCGGTGCAAAGCGCGGAGGTAGAATTTGTTCTAAAGACGCGCAACGCGGCGCATATCGGCGAGATCGTGACGCGCTTGGCGGCAGTCGGCTTTCGCGCCCGCGCGATACATCACGACGCCTGATCAGCCGGTTTGGTGGATGCAGTCGGCGGGGCGGGTGGCGGTGTTAGGGCCTTGGTCAGCATGATGACAAAGGGAATCCATCCCACCCACATCACCAAATCGATTAGCTCCATCGCAATCGGCACTTCAGCTGCGGGGAAGTAACGCGCCGCCGTGTATTCTTCCAAGTAATCAAACACCGTCAGCCAGATGATAGTGAATGCAAAACACAGTGGCGTAGCGGATAACCTGCCTTGCAGCCGCTTCAGCATTGGAATGCACATGACAATGCCGATGCAGAATACGTAGAGAACAATCCTCCACTCGTGGTGCTCAACAAAAAACTGTTTGATGAGCGGCTCGGATATGATCATCTTGGCGGCTGTCCATCCAAGAATGCCCGCGCCAGCAACAATGATTTGCGGGAAACGCTCCACCCATTTCAGGATCAACGTGGAGCCCCACATCACGATCGGTATGCTGACCAAAAGACCGATCACCACCAGCAGGAAACTGCCGTGCGCGGCACCAGCAACGGCGAGCACATTGTCTACACCCATGATGGCGTCGGCCACCACAATGGTCTGAATCGCCTGCCGGAATGTGGTGCCTCCTTGGATATTGTCGTGCTCGCCACCTTCATCGGCCACCAACTGATAGGCGATCCAGATCAGAGCAACACCCCCAGCGAGGAGGAAGCCTGGGATCTTCAGAAGCCAGACCACACCCATGGTCAACACCGCACGCACAACGACCGCGCCGATGGCACCCCAAAACACGGCTTTCTTTTGCAGGTGGGGGGGCAGATTTCGCGCCGCCAGACCGATCACGATAGCGTTGTCACCCGCCAGCACTAAGTCGATGGCGATGATCGCCAGCAACGCTTGTAAAAACTCCATCGACATGATTTCCATGCGTTTTCCCTTGTCCTTATTGTTCAGCGGTATTTTGCCGACAAAACGCCCCCGCGTGTTTGAGTTGTGTCATTGACCCATGTCGCTGGTGTGGGTCGTTGGCCTCACCCCCCTACTGCCCCGCAAAGTTGGCGGTATTGTCAGTGCGGAGTCCGCACGGTAGCATCCCATTTCTGCGTAACGACGACTGGGGTGGACACGATGATGAAAGCACTATTAATGGGCTTCACGGCTAGCCTGCTGGGCGTAACCGTGTCCGCTGCTGAGCTCAAGGAAATGCCACCGGGCCTCTGGCGGATCACGAGTAAGATAGACATGCTTGGGATGCCGCCGGAGATGGCGGCAAAAATGGCCAATGGCATGACCGCGACGCGGTGTGTTAAGCCGGGCGAAGTGAAATGGAATGAACAGCGGACCCCGATGATGCCGCGCGGTGAGGGGGAATGTGATCCCGTCCAACCAAGGGTTGATGGCGGCACCGTGACGTGGTCTTTGAAGTGTGTTGACGGCACCACAGGCGACGGCAAGCTGACGCATAACGGCAAAGACGAGTACAAAATGAAAATGAACGTCAGCAGTCCGCGCGGCAGCATGACCATGAATATGGAAGGCAGAAAGATTGCCGACACTTGTGACAAGGCGCAAAAATAGTACCGGCGCGGGGCGGAGGCTCCCCGCTTGAATGGTTGGGGAGTGATAGATGCAAAATCACTATGAAACGCTGAACCTGCCCGAGAATGCATCTGAGGCCTGGATCATGCGGCAGTATCAAAAGCTGGTCGAAGTCGCCGAGCAAGACTCCGCCCTCGACGAGACGGAGCGATCGGCGATGATTAATCGACTGACCAATGCGAAAATCGCCCTCACCGATGTGATGTCGCGCCAGGCACATGACGATGAACTTGCAGTGTGGCGCGGCAAGCGGCAGCGAAGCGGGTCGCTAAAGGGTATCGCGTTACCGGGTGCCCTGGCCACCATTGTTGCTTTGGTCGGCGGCCTATGGTGGCAACAGATTGAGAAAACGCGCGTGCTTCAGGCGCAAATTCAATTGGAACGAGCCGCAGAGGCAAAACGTGTTGAGGAGGCCGCCCAAGAGGCCAAGCGTCGACAAGATCTGTTGGTGGCGGAGGCGGAAGCGCGTCGGGTTGAGGAGGAGGAACGATTGCGTGTCGCGCAGGAGCAGCGCGCCGCCGAGCTCAAGACCGAGCAATATGTTCCGGGCAAAGCGTTTGTGCCGACGCTCAAGACTCAGGCAGAAATTCGGGAAGAACGGCAGCAACGGTATCAGGAAAATCAACGGCGTATGGCCAGCGAATTTGAGGAGGGTATGCGCCGTGCGGAGACAGAGCGTAACTCTGCTGCGGCGCGTGCCGAAATCGCGCGACAAAATCGGTATTTAGAGCAGCAACGAATCGAAGAAGACCGGGCGGCAGCACGGCGGGCGCGAGCTGCGGCGGAAGCCGAGCGTCGGGAGCGTGTCAAGTAGCCCGCCTGCGCGGCTCGCTCTACAGCGTGTTGTTAAGTGTGGCGTAACGAACGCGCATGGCTGCAGGCAGATTGTGCGCCAATTTGGTCAGCAGCTCATCGTGTAGCTTGAGTTCTTGCCGCCAATGCGATTGTGTGACTGCGGTGATTGATCGATATTTACGTTCGTCAAACGACAGCCCGCTCCAATCAAAATCGCCGTAACGCGGGAACGCGCCAAGCGCCGATTCGCCGGCTTCCGCGGTTCCTTCCACGCGGCCGATAATCCAAGACAATACCCGCATGTTTTCACCGAAGCCCGGCCAGATGAATTTCCCTTCATCACTTTTCCGGAACCAGTTCACACAGTACAGCTTGGGCGTCTGTGAAGTTTTGCTGCCGATATCGATCCAGTGTGCAAAGTAGTCGGACATGTTGTAGCCACAAAACGCCAGCATGGCGAAAGGATCACGACGCACCACACCAACTTGTCCGACAATCGCTGCCGTGGTCTCAGAGCCCAACGTCGCGGCCATGTAGACGCCATCGTTCCAATTGTTGGCTTCTGTTACGAGCGGCACAGTCGTCGAGCGACGGCCCCCAAAAATCATCGCTGAAATGGGCACGCCGTTCGGGTTGTCCCATTCCGAATCAAGCGAAGGGCACGACGTTGCCGCAACCGTAAAGCGTGCGTTGGCATGCGCTGCTGGGCGTCCGCAATCCGGTGTCCAAGCGTTGCCCTGCCAATCGGTCAGATGTGCTGGTGGTGTTTTGGACATGCCTTCCCACCAAACGTCGCCTTCAGGGGTCAGCGCAACGTTGGTGAAAATCACGTTCGCTTTCAGCGATTCCATACAATTTTGATTGGTCTCATATGATGTGCCGGGAGCCACACCAAAGAAGCCCGCCTCCGGGTTGATGGCGTACATCTTGCCATCCGCACCGGGTTTGATCCAGGCGATGTCGTCGCCGACGGTCGTCACTTCCCATCCGGCTGCCTTAAATGGCGCAGGAGGAATCATCATCGCGAAATTCGTTTTGCCGCATGCGGACGGAAACGCAGCAGTGACGTAGTGTTTCTTGCCAGTCGGCGTCTTTACACCCAAAATCAACATGTGCTCGGCGAGCCAGCCCTGTTCTTTGCCCATCACGGACGCGATACGCAGAGCAAAACATTTTTTGCCGAGCAGAGCGTTGCCGCCATAGCCGGAACCGTACGACCAAATCTCGCGGGTTTCGGGGAAATGCACAATGTACTTGTGGTGTTTATTTGACGGCCAAGCGACATCTTTCGCGCCCGATGCCAGCGGCGCACCAACCGAATGAAGACATGGCACAAATTCACCATCGTCACCGAGCATATCGAGTACTTTGCTGCCCATACGTGTCATGAGTTTCATGTTGACTGCGACGTAGGCGGAGTCTGAAATCTCGATACCAATGTGTGAGATATGTGAGCCAAGTGGCCCCATGCTGAACGGCACCACGTACATGGTGCGTCCACGCATCGAGCCGGCAAACAGGCCTTGTAGCGTAGCGCGCATTTCCGCTGGCGGCAACCAGTTGTTGGTTGGCCCTGCGTTGGATTGTTGTTCACAGCAAATGAAGGTTCGGTCTTCAACCCGGGCAACATCAGTCGGGTCTGATAACGCCAGGTAAGAATTGGGACGCAGTGTGTCGTTGAGCTTGCGGAAGGTGCCGGTAGCGACTAGCTCGGCGCAAAGGCGATCGTATTCTTCGCTTGAACCATCACACCAATAAATGCGATCCGGCTTTGTGAGTGCTGCAATCTGTTCCACCCACGCCAACAATTTTTGATGTTTTGTCGGCGCGTCATTGATAAATGCGGGCTTGGCTTGGGCGTGCATCTATGGCTCTCCGAAGGGCGGTCGACGTCATGGCATCGACACATTACCTATTGAGACAAAATTATCTCACAGCGGAAGTTTTGTTGAGCCCTCACCCGCACGCCTGCTTAGCGATACCTGCGACAAAAATTGATAGTTTTGTGCGAGGTTTATGCGCCAACTGCATGATCGCAGATCCCTTTTATTTCACAACCCAGCTGACTGCTGGCCATAAGTATTAAATTTTTCAATTACCCTTCCCATTTCGTCGTCACTCAAATGGGGCGGCTCACCGAGTTGCAGAGCGTGCCAATACATCTTTGCCAATACCTCGACTTCTACTGCAAGTGCGAGCGCTTTCTTGAGGGTTGCACCGCACGCAATGGCACCATGCTGCGCGAGTAAGCACGCTGTCCTTCCTTCGAGTGCCGTTACCGCTGCCGCCGACAATTCCGCAGTGCCGAAGGTTGCATATGGCGCACAGCGGATATCGCGTCCTCCGGCAATAGCGATCATGTAATGGAACGGGGGAATGTCGCGATGATGGCTTGCCAAGCTGGTGGCAAAGATTGAGTGGGTGTGAACGATGCTGTGAATCTCCGGCCGCGCGGCGTAGATGTCGCGGTGGAACTGCCATTCGGAGGAAGGCAAGACATCACCTGTATAGTCGCCATTCATGTTGACGAGCACAATTTGCTCAGGCTGTAAATTCTCGTAGTCGATGCCGGTAGGGGTGATGAGGAAACCATCACTGCTGTCATTCGAATCGGCAACACGGGCGCTTACATTGCCTGACTTGCCGTGGTTGATTCCCGCAGCATTCATTCTCAACGCCGTGTCAATCACCTCGCGGCGTCGCGACAAATGCGGAACGGTATTCAAATGCAGAAACGTCATTTGCAGGTTCCCTTTGCCACACTGCGGGCGAGATCCGCCGGTGCAAAAATACCGCATTCGGTGATAAGACCCGTAACCAGTCGCGACGGGGTGACATCAAAACCCGGATTACTAATCGGTGTCCGGTCACGCAGCATGCGCACATCAGTTACGTAACCATTACGATCCCAACCGCGTAGCATACTGACCTCGCTGGTATCACGTTCTTCAATTTCGATTTCTGGCACGCCGTCCTCGATATCCATATCAATGCTGGAACTTGGTGCTGCGGCATAAAACGGGATGCCGTTGTCGCGCGCGGCGAGCGCCTTCAGATAGGTGCCAATCTTGTTGGCCACGTCACCGCGACGGGAAACCCGATCTACGCCGACGATGACAAGGTCCACTCTTTCATGCTGCATCAAGTGGCCGCCTGCATTGTCCACAATATAGGTGTGGTTGACACCGGCATCAGCCAGTTCCCACTGGGTGATCAGTCCCTGATTGCGCGGTCGCGTTTCTTCCACCCAGACATGCAGCGGTAACCCTTCCCTGTGCGCCAGATAAATTGGCGCGGTGGCGGTTCCCCATTCGGTGCAAGCCATCCTACCAGCGTTGCAGTGAGTCAAGATGTTTACCGCACGCCCGGTTTTCGCGTAGATATCACGAATGATGGCGAGGCCGTGCTCGCCGATCCTGCGATTGTTATCCTCGTCTTCAGCCGCGATTTGATCCGCCTCAGCCCAAGCGACGTCGGCGCGGTCAGCAGGGTCGGTGGTGGTGAGCAGCCGACTCATGCGATCAAGTGCCCATGCGAGATTCACCGCGGTCGGACGTGTTGCCGCTAGTGCCTTGCTGGCTGTCGAGAGTGCGCCGTCGGTTGCGTCGCGCTGCATCGCGAGTGCGATTCCATAAGCCGCGGTTACGCCGATCAGCGGGGCACCGCGTACCCGCATGGTGCGAATGGCCTCCGCGCAGTCTTGCCAGGTCAGCAGGACGCGCTGCTCAACAATAAACGGTAGCTGCGTCTGGTCGACAATCACCACGCGACAAGCGGCATGATCGGCTGCGAGACTCATGATGGGCTTTTCAGTGACTTTCATTATTGGGAGTTGGCGGTTGCGTTAGTCGGGCGCGTGGAAAACAAAAAATCCTCGGCATAAGGGCGCGAGATTACCCCGCTGGCCAAACTACTGCCGACGAGGTCTGATTATCCCTGACTGCGTTATAATTTTGCTTTCCACGCATCCCTTCCCGGATATTAGCCATGACACAGTATATTTTCGTCACGGGTGGTGTAGTTTCCTCGTTAGGGAAGGGCATCGCCGCCGCCTCTCTAGCCGCCATTCTTGAATCGCGCGGCATCAAAGTCTCCATGATGAAGCTGGACCCGTATATCAACGTGGATCCCGGCACCATGTCGCCCTTCCAACACGGTGAAGTGTTTGTCACGGAGGACGGCGCGGAAACCGACCTTGATCTTGGACACTACGAGCGCTTCATCTCGACCAAGATGAAAAAGGCCAATAATTTTACGACTGGCCAGATTTACGAACGGGTGATCAACAAAGAGCGCCGCGGCGACTATTTGGGTGCCACCGTTCAGGTCATCCCGCACATTACCGACGAAATTAAGTCTTCGATCATCGCCGGTACGGCAGAAGCCGAAGTCGGCATTATCGAAATTGGCGGCACGGTCGGCGACATCGAGTCGCTGCCATTCTTGGAGGCCATTCGCCAGATGGGGGTCGAGCAAGGGCGGGACAACGTTTGCTACATCCACTTAACCCTCGTGCCGTATTTGCCGGCCGTCGGGGAAATCAAAACCAAACCGACGCAACACAGCGTCAAAGAGTTGCGCGAAATCGGTATTCAGCCTGATGTGGTGATGTGTCGCAGTGATCGTCCGTTGCCCGAAGAAGAGCGCAAAAAGATTGCATTGTTCACTAACGTCGATAAGGGCTCGGTGATCTCATGTTACGACGCCACTTCGATATACAAAATACCGAAGATGCTGCACAAGCAAGGACTCGATGAAATTGTATGCCGCAAGTTACATCTGACACCTCACCCCGCGGACCTGACGCAGTGGGAGCGTATTGTTGATGCGCTGGAGAATCCGGCTGCTGAAGTAGACCTCGCCATGGTGGGTAAGTATGTCGATCTGGCGGATTCCTACAAATCGCTGTCGGAGGCGCTGATTCACGCCGGCATCCAAACCCGCACCCGAGTGAACATCCACTACCTCGATTCTGAGGAGATGGAGAAAACAGGTAACGGCGAATTGGCGCGCATGGATGCGGTGTTGGTGCCGGGCGGTTTTGGCAAGCGCGGCACTGAAGGCAAGATTTCTGCGGTGAAGTTTGCGCGTGAAAACAAGATTCCGTATTTGGGAATTTGTTTGGGTATGCAGATCGCCACCATCGAATTTGCGCGTAACGTGGTCGGACTCGCCGGCGCAAACTCCACGGAGTTTGATGCGGATACGCCGCACCCTGTCGTCGCCTTGATTACCGAATGGCAGAACCACGACGGTCAGATCGAAAAGCGTGATGCTAACTCGCGCATGGGCGGCACAATGCGTCTCGGCGCGCAGCCGTGCACAGTGCGCCCAGAAACGCTAGCCTATAAGATTTATCAGAGCACGACCGTCAGCGAGCGGCATCGCCACCGGTATGAGGTCAACAACCATTACGTGCCGCGTCTGGAAGCCGCTGGACTGGTAATTTCTGCGCGGACAAACTCTGAAGCATTAACCGAAATGGTCGAACTCGATCCCACCAAACACGGCCATCCATGGTTTTACGGCTGCCAGTTTCACCCGGAGTTCACCTCGACACCGCGCACTGGGCATCCGCTGTTCACGTCGTATATCAAAGCCGCCCTCGAGCGGCGCAAGAAAACGCACGGTGAAGCGGGGCTGCGCGTGGTACAAGGCGCAAAGGCGAACGCATGAGCGGAAGTCAGACTGATTTCCGGGGGCAAAGCTCCTCTGTCCCCGCGAAGGCAGGACCCCAAGTTTGGCGCGTTATGGTGATTAATGAATTGGGTTCCCGTGCGGTTACGAAAATAAGCGGGAACGGGGTGGCAGTGCGGATCGCGCCGTCTTTGGAGACGCTATGAAACTTTGTGGATTTGAAGTGGGGCTCGACCAGCCATTCTTCTTAATTGCCGGGCCATGCGTGGTGGAGAGCGAGCAACTACAAGTCGACGTTGCCGGACAGCTCAAGGAAATTACGACGGAACTAAAGATTCCGTTCATCTTTAAGTCGAGCTACGACAAAGCCAACCGTTCTTCCGGCAAGTCGTTTCGCGGCCCCGGCATGGAGGAGGGTTTGCGCGTGTTGGCCGAAGTGAAAAAGCAACTTGGCGTACCGGTGCTGACAGACGTCCACACCGAAGCGGAGATTCCGACGGTGGCGGGTGTGGTTGATGTGCTGCAAACACCGGCATTCCTTTGCCGGCAGACCGATTTCATTCATGCTGTCGCGCGTGCCGGCAAGCCGGTGAATATCAAGAAAGGCCAGTTTCTGGCACCGACCGATATGAAAAACGTCGTGGACAAAGCACGCGACGCCAGCGGCACCGACAACATCATGGTGTGCGAGCGCGGTGCGTCGTTCGGCTACAACAATCTCGTCTCGGATATGCGTTCGCTCGCCATCATGCGCAATACCAATTGCCCGGTGGTGTTTGACGCCACACACTCGGTTCAACTTCCGGGTGGTCAAGGCTCAACGTCAGGTGGACAACGCGAGTTTGTTCCGGTGCTCGCGCGCGCTGCGATTGCCACCGGTGTATCCGGTGTGTTTATGGAAACGCACCCCGATCCATCGAAGGCACTTTCGGATGGCCCCAACGCGTGGCCGTTGCCGATGATGAAAGAGCTGCTCTACGTATTGAAAGAAATCGACGCGCTGGTGAAGCAGCGCGGCTTTGCTGAATCCGCTTTGATGAAGTAACTCAATAAAAAATAGACCATGACCGCAATCGTAGATGTAATCGCAAGAGAAATTTTGGATTCCCGTGGCAACCCCACCGTGGAGTGTGATGTGTTGCTCGAGTCGGGCGTCATTGGTCGTGCCGCCGTGCCCTCGGGCGCGTCGACCGGTTCGCGTGAAGCGATCGAGCTGCGCGACAAGGATGCGCATCGTTTCCTCGGTAAGGGTGTGTTGAAGGCGTGCGAGAACGTCAACACCGAAATTTGCGAAGCCATCATCGGCCTTGATGCATCCGAGCAATCCTTCATTGATCGCACCATGATTGAGCTCGACGGCACTGACGGCAAATCCCGCTTGGGCGCGAACGCCATTCTGGCCGTCTCGATGGCATGTGCCAAAGCCGCTGCCGACGAATCAGGCCTCTCGCTCTATCGTTATCTCGGTGGTGCGGCACCGATGCAAATGCCGGTGCCGATGATGAACATCATCAACGGCGGTGCGCATGCGGACAACCCGCTCGATATGCAAGAGTTCATGATCATTCCGGCGGGTCTGCCGACCTTCCGCGAGGCGCTGCGTGCGGGCGTGGAAGTGTTCCATACGCTTAAGAAAATTCTGCACGCCGAAGGTCACAACACCAACGTCGGCGACGAAGGCGGCTTCGCTCCCAATCTGCCGAACAACGAGTCGGCGATTCAATACGCGGTGAAAGCCATTGAAGAAGCCGGTTATGTCGCGGGCCAAGATATTTTGATCGGCCTCGATTGTGCGGCCAGCGAATTCTACAAAGACGGCAAGTATCGTTTTGAAGCCGAAAAGCTGTCGTTCACCTCTGCGCAGTTCGCCGACATTCTGGCGACGTGGGCGGACAAGTACCCGATCGTTTCCATCGAAGACGGCATGGCCGAGAATGATTGGGACGGCTGGGCGATCCTCACTGAAAAACTCGATAAGAAAGTGCAGCTCGTTGGTGACGATCTCTTCGTAACCAACACCAAAATCTTGCGCGAAGGTATTCAAAAGGGCGTCGCGAATTCGATTCTGATCAAGGTGAACCAGATCGGCACGCTCTCCGAAACGTTTGCGGCCATCGAGATGGCAAAGCGCGCCAACTACACCGCGGTCATTTCACATCGCTCGGGCGAAACGGAAGACACCACCATCGCCGATATCGCGGTCGCCACCAACGCAATGCAAATCAAAACGGGTTCGGCATCGCGTTCGGACCGTATGGCGAAATACAACCAGCTCCTTCGCATCGAAGAAGAGTTGGGGGACGCCGCCAGCTACCCCGGCAAGTCGGCTTACTACAACCTGCGCTAAAGGCGATTGATCAGCGAGATCCCGAGACAACTAGACCGTGAGATTTCTTCCCCATACCTTGATTGCGCTGATCATTGCCATTCAGTATCCACTCTGGATCGGCAAGGGTAGCTGGCTGCGCGTGTGGGATGTGAATCAACAACTCGCCGAACAGAAGAACAAAAACACCAAGCTCGCCCAGCGCAACGCGGGGCTTGATGCGGACGTCCGTGATTTGAAAGAAGGCTTGGTGGCCGTTGAAGAGCGCGCGCGCGTGGAGCTTGGGATGATCAAGCCCAACGAAACTTACTACCAGATTCTTGAGAAGCAGAAGCCCAAACTCTAGGTAGGACGGGGGTTTTCAGGCATGAATGGCTGGAAATGGCTGTGAAAAAAGAGGGGCTGCGCAAGGGGAACTTCTAAAAACCTACTGCGCGGACGAATCTGTCAGTTCCGGTGCTCGCCGTACACTGGGTACGTGTCTGCTCCTCACTGCCAACTTCACCCGCTCGCGACGGTTTTTAGAAGTTCCCCAAGTGTCTGGCAATTTATACGTTGCCCCGTTGTTGTGGAGAGTCGATTGATCGCCGAGACGAAAGCCAACCTAAAGGAAAACTGACATGCGCTACCTTGTTTCCGCAATGCTTGTTGTTGTCGCCATCATTCATCTGCTGCCGCTCTCAGGTCTTCTTGGAACCGAGCGACTGGCGGTGCTGTATGGCATTCGGTTTGAGGAGCCGAACTTGGCGATTCTTATGCGCCATCGTGCGGTGCTTTTCGGCTTGCTTGGAGTGTTTCTGCTGTACGCCGCCTTTCGTCCAACGTTCCAGCCCGCCGCATTTGTTGCTGGCTTCGGGAGTGTGTTGTCGTTTCTATATCTGGCGTGGTCGGTGGGTGGGTATAACGCGCAGATAGGTCGCGTTTTCACGGCTGATATCGTTGCTCTTGTTTGTCTCGTCGTTGGAGCGGTCGCGTATGCGTACTCGACAAGAGGCGGTTAACACTTTCCGTCCGTCTAAAGGCGTTTTACTTTCGGCTGCCCAGTTGATACGATTTGCCGAGGGTGCGTATGGATGGTTTACGGTGGTTGAAGTAGCACACTGATCTCGATTTGGACGCCGCTTGAAGATAAAAGCTATCAGCGAGCAAGACATTGGTGAGGTCAGGAGCCTGCTCACAGAGGCGGGATGGGACCCTCATTCGGCCGATCTGCAACATCTCGACAAGCTCGTGCTGAGGTCGCAAGTCGCGCTCGTTGCCTTGAGCGATGAACATAGGGTAGTTGGCTTCATTCGCGCGTTAACCGATGGAATGTCGAACGGATACATCTCAATGCTTGCCGTTCGCAAGTCCCACCGTCGACAGGGAATTGGCGCTGACCTAGTTCGAGCTTGCATGGGTAGCCAACGAGACATGACTTGGGTCTTGAGGGCGGGCGACCCCAGTTTGGCCGAGTTCTACCAAAAACTCGGTTTTGTGCGCTCTTCGGCGGCTATGGAACGGCCAAGAAAACCAAAGGACAGCGGCTGAAGAATGTGATTGCAAAAGAATTAAGGGGCCAGCGACGCAGATTCTGGGCGAGATTAGTGGCGGGAAAAAATCGCCTCTGCCAACTCGAGACCTGATAATGGAGTGCCTCCCCGGGGTACAACCCCAAGGGTTGCGCCGGGCCGGAGCCCAATTTTTCTCAAAGTTAACGATGACGTAACTTGGATCCCGGCCTGCGCCGGGATGACAAATCGCGGGCACTGCATTTTCTGCCAGACTGAGACTGATACAAACCAAAACGCCGACGTAGCAGAAATATGGCCAGACATCTTTTCGATGCCCGCCGACAGCGTACCAACGGAAATTGCAACGCTCGACACCTAACCGAAATCCGCACCAATAAACATGTCAGAAACGTCAGCAATCATTCTTGGCGCATCAGGCTCAGTCGGCAAAGCGCTACTTGCCGAAGTTCTTCATTCAAGTCATTTCGCACGCGTTATCGTCATCGGGCGCAGCGCTCTCAACCTTCCGCCTGATCTCGACGCCAAGGTTGAACAACGGCTGGTGCCAAATATGCAGCCGTCGAACCTCAAGCAAGCAACCGCACGCGCGCTGGAGGAGAGTGGGGCAAACGCCGTTGGCTTCAGCGTTCTTGGCATCGGTGCCGGCACGGCAAAGTTATCTATTGAGCAGCACCGGGCGGTTGACGTCGAGTTGAATGCGGCATTCGCCGCCGCGCTACGGGATTCTGGGCGCGTGAAGCACCTTGTATTCATGTCAGCGATCGGCGCCGACGCCAATGCACGGACGACCGGATCGGGGGCGGCGGGCATGCCGCGCTATGCACGCGTGAAAGGGGAGGCCGAGCAGGCGGTACTGCGCGAAGGCCCGGCGGTGGTCAGCATCTTGCGGCCGTCCGTCATCATCGGTTCTACGCACACACCAGCGATGCTCGGCTCGGTGATGTCGATCGCCTCGCCACTGATGCCCGCTAAATTTCGCCCTATCCGAACCACGGAAATCGCGCGCGCCATGGTCGCGCTTGCCAAATCACAGCCTACCAAAAGCGCATTCTACGAATTCAAAGAGATGAAAGCGCTTGCGGGTGATGCGGACTAGTCAAGGCCGTAGCGGAATGCCCATCGTCGGTCTCGGCCGGGTGAGTGGTGCCGACCAGAAGGAAGCAGTCGTACAATTCCTGCCATGAACCTCGCCACTCTAAAAAAATTCTGCGCGAATCTCCCACACGCCACGGCCGACGTGAAGTGGGGCATAGACCACGTTTATTCCATCGGCGGCAAAATGTTTGCGGTGGCCTGTAAGACGGAAAAAGGCAAGACGCATCTCTCGTTCAAGGTGGACGACGATCAGTTTCTGGAATACACGGATCGTCCCGGCTTTATTCCTGCGCCATATCTCGCCCGTGCGAAGTGGGTGCAGCTCAAGGATCTGTCAGCCGTTTCGGATGCCGAAATCAAGGCGCTGATCAAACGCGCGTATCAACTCGTCGCCGCGAAACTTACCAAGAAGCAGCAACGTGAGTTTGGCTTGATCGACTAACCTGCGCTGCTTCCTTGCGCTCGAACCGTTTAATGCGTTCGATGGGATGAGAGCATTCACGACCAGTGAAACGTCAGCTTATGGCTAAGCAGCGTCGCGGATCTTAATCGCGCCTTTCGCGCTTGCGATCCCCTTCGCTTCGGCCACCCTCACCACGCTCGGGTTCACCATCCGCACTGCGGTGGCACTTGACGCAATTTTCGAAGTTTTGAATTCCCTCTTTGCGGTGTTTGCGAAGTACGTTAGCCGGTGTGTGCTCATGGCAACCGTAACACGTGTACTTGCGGAAGTCGCCGGTGCTGTGGCAGGTTGCACATGAAGCGTTGTGATCCTTGTCGAGCACAAAAAACTTATCGTGTTCAAAACTGGCGGGCTTCCATGCGGTGGATGAATGGCACTGGGCACACTCGCCTTTGATCTGGCGGTGCAGGGTGTCGGTCGGCGCCCGATGACACGATTCACACCGGTCGCGTGTCTCGGCGCGCAGCAATTGGTGGGAGAACGGCTTGCGGCTGTGCTGCGTAAGCTTCGGCCCGGCGTGGTCGCTGTGGCAGGCCATGCAGTTTTGCTCAGTCAGCTCTTGGTGAAACGCGGTTTTCCGCGGTGCGGTCATCGGCGTTTTGCCGGCGACCGAAGGTGCGGCGATCAACACGCCCATAGTCGTTCGCACGCCAATTCCCGCCGGGGCGTGGCAGGTGGTGCAGCGCTGGGTGGATGCACCACGCAGCGGTGTGTGACAAGCGAAACAGTCGGTCGCCAATTCGGCGTGCCCCTTGATGAGCGGGCCCGGGCTGATCATGAGGTCTGGATAGACGAATATCAGCGCCACAAGTGTGATTAGATTGGCGCTGATGATGACCCAAAGCCAGCGTCCTTTCATGTCCAGCTCCAGAAAAGCAAGCTGGCTACGATGTGCGCGAGCGCTAGCACCGCAAAAGCCAAAGTGATGGGGAAATGTACCGTGCGCCATTGCTTCACGGCGTCAAAAGTCAAGCTATCCCAATAGGTACGCTCGGCGAGTTGCGCGGGAGTGAGCCCCTCCTCGCGCATGCGCTGCCGGGCTTCATCGAGACGGCGGCGTGACCGTGCTAGCAGGAACTTGCCCGTCAGTCCGCTCGCGACATTGATTAGCATCGCCCAAACCGCCAGCCATCCCAGAATGGCGTTGAAGTGAATGCCGGCGTGCACCAGCACCAGCAGCGAGCCGACCCATGCTAGGTATTCGTGAAAGCGCAGCAGCGTCCGACCCAAACGATATCCAGCAGGTGCAGCGCGGCATCACATAACAGCGCGGCGGCGGCCAGTGCGATTAAAGAGAGGAAAAACGGCACCACCTCGTGGCTGAGCAGGCGGGCCTTCGGGGTGCTCATATCGGGGCGCTCATGTCGGGGGGCTCATTGTTCAAGCACCAGCGGTGTCTGCGGCTTGCCAACACATAGCAGGCAGTGGCCGTCGGCAATGCCGTAGTCGGGCTTTTCGGCATAGGTGACGCTGCCGGAGATGAGTTTTGTCTCGCAGCTCCCGCAGCTTCCCGAGCGACAACCCGACTCCACCGGCACACCGTGTCGCTCGGCAAAATCGAGAAGGTTGTTGTCCTGCCCATCCCAAGCGAGGGTGCGGCCCGAACGATTGAATCTGATGTCGAGTGCAACTGCGGACGAATCGGCAGGTTCGTTGGTCGCAGGCACAAGCGACCGGACCGATGCCGGGCCAAATGCCTCGAAATGGATATCCGCTTCTTGCACGCCCCAGTCGCGCAGTGCGGGCACCAGACTTTGCATCATGGGCGGTGGCCCGCAAACATAAAACTGGTGCCGGCCGTGTGGCAGGTTATCGCGCAGGAGCGCCAGATCAATGTAGCCGCTGTGTTGGTAGTCGCGACCTTTGACGTCGGTGCTGCCAGGGTCGCAATACACTATGTTCAATTTCAGCGCGGGATGTGATTGCGCCAGCAGTTCTAGTGTTTCTTTGAACGCGTGATCAGCGCTGTTGCGCACACCGTAGTACAAATGAATTAACCGGTCTGGTTGATGCCTCAAGCACCAGCGCAACATACTCATCATCGGTGTGATGCCGATGCCGCCAGCAATCAGAACGGCGGGGACGGTGTCGTCGGTATCAATGTAGAACTGGCCTGAAGGCGCTCTGGCCAACAGGACATCACCTTCCTGCACTTGGTCATGGAAAAAAGTCGACGCTTCCCCGGGTGGCAGCTCTGGTCGGGAAAGCGGTGGAGGCATGCGTTTGATGGTGATGCGGTAACAAGTCGAATCGGGTGCATCCGATAACGAGTAGCAGCGCACAACGCTGCGCACTGTTCCGGCACCGTTGTTCGCGTGTGCTCCCAACGGCAAGGAAAACGTTAGGTACTGGCCCGGTTTAAACGTTGGTAACGGCGCGTCATCGACTGGCTGCAGATAGAACGAACGCTGACTTTTTGCGGCGTCCTCGAATTCTTGGCGCGTCACACGGAACTCGCGCCAACCGGGCCAAGCCCCTGTGGCTTTTGCCTCCATAACCGGCGCGTCTGCGGCCAGACTGGCAGGTGCAGCGTCACGCCTGCGCCAGAGGGCCACACCCAAGCCCGCCGCGCACTGGATCAACAGCGCGGTGCAGATGTAACCAAGAAGGTGTAAGGCGGTCATACGGGATTTGGTCGGGCCTTGCGCCTCGATGCGAGGCGATTACAGAACTTTTACCTTGATCAGCGCCGGCCGCTTTGCGGCAAGTCAATCGTATTGGAATGAGTCGTGATCGGTGCTTGGTTCTCACCGCCGTTTGCCATGTTTGAAGCTCCCCACAACACGTGCTGAGTCTGAGCCGGATGTGTCGAATTGGTCTGTGCCATGACAGACACAACAAGGGACCCGGGTTCAGTGCCCACGGTCGGTGTTTCGCTTCAACAACCAACCAACCCGGGACGATTGCGGGATTCGCCGCAGCGGCGCGAGGGGCAGCGCCTTACCGGCTAATCACCTTCGCCACCGAGTGTCTTGTCACCGGGGTGTTTCCCAGTGAGCAGCAAGGCGCTCATTGCCGCAGCCATGGCCGTGATCGCCCACAACACAAAAAAGCCGAGCGAATAAATCGCGCTGCGGGAGGCGCGTACGTGTTCGCCGAGCACCACCAGCTCCATCGGGTCGACCAACGTGAAAATAATGCCGAGCCCGATACCGGCGGCAATAAAGGACGGCCAGAGAATGGAGATGGTTAGACGCAGCATGATAGTTACGGCTATGGCGCGTCGCTAAGTTTGGTGCCGGTGGGGCTCCCGGCTGCAGCCGGCCGCAGTTCGAGCGGCGGAAGTGCCGCCGTGCCGACATTGATTTCTTGCTGTAGCCGCCACTGCTTGTATTTGTCTTCGAGCAGCACGTTCCACTTGCCGGTTCGCAGCGCGGGCAATTTGCCGGTATAGCCGTTTGCCGTCGGGCTGAGGTTAATCACGCTATCGAAACCACTTCTGGTGGCATGTACCATTGATAACGTGAGTGCCCCGGTGAGGTTTGATCCATCCGCCTGTTTGACCGTGACCTGCACCCGATCCTGCGCCTGATCGAAAGCGACTGTTGCGGTGAGGCCCGCCTGACGTGCGATGTCGTCGCGATGTAACGCCTGATTGATGGCCTTACCCTGTTTGTAATAGTCATCAACCACCAAACCATCCTGACCGGACACGGCGAGATAGAGGGTGATGAAACCCGCAACCACTACCACGGCGGGCCCGGACATCAGGAGCCATGGCCATGGTTCGCGGTACCAGGGGTTTGGCGCGGTTGCGGTTGCAGTCTTCATGCGGGTTCCAGAATGGGTGTCAGGGTTTGTAGAAGGACGACTTCTCATGCAGGCTGAATACATCGGGTGCTGGACGACCGTCGGCGCCGACAGCGGTGACGTCGAACTCAATAGGTGTGATGCCCCTCGGTGCGGTATCGGCGTCGGCGCGCAGCGAGACGGCAATCATGCGCGACTCAGCGGGGCCGATTTCGAGCGGCTGATTGATGCCGTGTACGGTCAAGCCGTCGACCCCACGTGCGCTGACATTAAACCGCTGTGCCTCTTCCCGGATGTTCATGACTTGCAACCGGTACACGTTTTCAATTTGTCCACCCGGTACTTCGCGCGCGAGGGTGTTGCGGTCGCGAATCACATCCACGCGCACGGGAGCCCGATGCCAGAGCGTGACAGTAGCGGCGACGATGATCGTCCACAACACCACCGTATAGAGCAGTACACGTGGACGAAACACGCGCGCAATCATCGCGCGCCAGCTAGCGTGCTGCTCCAGCGCATTCAGCGTTGAGTAGCGAATCAGGCCACGCGGATAGTTGAGCTTGTCCATGACTTGATTGCAGCCGTCGATACATGCGGCACAGCCGATGCACTCGTACTGCTGGCCGTGTCGAATGTCGATGCCGGTGGGGCAAACCTGCACGCAAATGCCGCAATCAACGCAGTCGCCCAGCCCTTTGGCTTTGTAGTCGGCGGACTTGCTCCGGCTGCCGCGCGGTTCACCCCGTGTGTAGTCATAAGTAATGACAAGGGTGTCGCGATCAAACATGGCCCCCTGAAAGCGCGCGTACGGGCACATGTACTTGCAAACCTGCTCACGCATCCAGCCAGCGTTGCCGTAGGTGGCGAAGCCGTAGAAGAATATCCAAAACGTTTCCCACGGCGCGATCATGAACGAAAGCGCTTGGCTGAAGAGCTCGCGCGCTGGGACAAAGTAGGCCACCAGCGTAAAGCCAGTCCAAAGCGAAAGTGCAATCCACAAGCCATGTTTCAGCGCTTTTCGGCTGAACTTGCCCATGGATAGGGGACTTTGGTCAAGCTTCATACGTGTGGGTCGATCACCTTCTATCTTGCGTTCGATCCACAGGAATATTTCCGTATAAACCGTCTGTGGACAGGCATAACCACACCATAACCGACCGGCCACGGCGGTAAACAAAAACAGTGAGAACGCACAAATCAACAACAGGACGGTGAGATAGATGAAGTCCTGCGGCCAGAATACAAAGCCAAAGATGTAGAACTTACGCGCCGTCAGGTCGAACAACACCGCCTGCCGATCATTCCAAGTCAGCCATGGTGTGCCGTAGTAGACGAGCTGTGTTGCGAACACAAACAACCAGCGCCAGTTGGCAAACCAGCCGGTGACTGCGCGCGGGTAAATCTTTTTACGGACTTCGTAGAGCGCATCCTCCTGATCATCCAGCGGACGGCCAGGTGGCGCGGTGCTGGCAATGATCGGAATGACCTTCTGGGCGCTGCTCATCGCGGGGTATTCATCGTCGGCGCGCTCGAACGGAGTGCTATTTTCCTTTCGGCGGCGCGGGTGAGGGGGCGGACGGTGCGGGTGTTTTTACGTCCGCCGGTGGCGCTGTCGGTGCGGTTGACGCAGGCTCAGCCTTCTCAACAATGGGCGGCTCCCCTCCTCCCAAGCCATACACATAGGCGGCCAGCAGATGAATTTTTGCCGGGCCAAGTTTTTCACCTTGCGCCGGCATCGCGCTCTGGCCCTCGACCAGTTGATTAACACCACGTCCGTTTTTGATGGTGTAAGAAATATCTTCAACCGAGCTTCCGTACAGCCAGATATCATCCGTCAAGTTGGGTGCACCAAGCTGGCGATTACCTTTGCCATCCGCGCCGTGACACGCCGCGCAAATCGCAAACTTCGGAGCCGCCGCTGCCGCCATGTTGGCGTCGTGTTGTAGACCCGCTAGGGAGCGAACGTACTGTGCCATCTCCTTGGCTCCGGTCTCGCCACCAATGGCATCACCTAGTGCGGGCATCACCCCGTTGCGTCCATTGGTAAGTGTGGCGACGATAGTCGCGGGGTCACCGCCGTACAACCAATCTTTATCACGCAGATTCGGAAAGCCTTTGCCTCCTGCCGCATCTGAGCCGTGACACTGTGCGCAATAGTTTAGAAACAGACGTTGACCGACCGCGTTTGCCTGTGCGTCCTTGGCGAGGGTCGGAATGTCGACCGCGCTGAATTTGGCAAACACCGGGCCAAAGTCTGCGTCAGCTTGTTTGACTTCTGCATTGTATTGCCCAGCCGAACTCCATCCAGCCTGCCCGGCGAAGCCGCCAAGTCCGGGATAGATCGCCAGATAAAGGGCACCAAACAGCAAGGTGAGGTAGAACAACCAGCGCCACCAGTTGGGTAAGGGGTGGTTGTATTCAGTCAGGTCTTCATCCCACACATTACCGTGTAACTCGGGCTTGGTGCCAGCCGGTAGCCGCTTGGTCGTTTGTGCCCATAGCAGGACACCGCAGGCGATCATCGATACGATCGTAATTATTACTACATACCAGTGCCAGAATGCGGTCAGATGGTCTGTCATTTGCTTGCCTTCTTCAGGTTATTGGCGTTATCCAGGGTTGCTGACGATACCGGCAGTTCGGTGTCGTCGTCCAAGAACGGCAGATTGGCGGCTTCTTCAAAGCGAACTTTGTTCTTCGAACTCCATGCCCAGTAAACGATGCCGGCAAAAACGAGGAACGACAAAAGCGTGACGACCGAGCGAAGTGAGGTCAGATCCATTTGTATTCCCCTTACTTGGTCTTGAGTGCGGTACCCAGCACCTGCAAGTAGGCGATGAGGGCGTCTTCTTCGGTCTTGCCCTTCACCGCTTCCGCAGCTTTGCTGATTTCGTCATCGGTATAGGGGACGCCAACACTTCGTAGCGCACGCATTTTTGGCGCCACGCCATCCGCATCAAGTTTGGCGTTTTGCAGCCAGTTGTACGCCGGCATATTGGACTCAGGCACCAAGTTACGCGGCTGACGTAGATGCAGGCGGTGCCAATCGTCGCTGAATTTGCCACCAACGCGGTGTAGGTCCGGCCCGGTGCGTTTACTTCCCCACTGGAACGGATGGTCGTAGACGAATTCCCCGGCCACCGAATAGTGACCATAACGCTCGGTTTCCGCACGGAAGGGGCGGATCATCTGCGAATGGCAGTTGTAACAGCCTTCACGAATGTACACGTCGCGCCCTGCCAACTGCAATGCGCTATACGGCTTCAGTCCGGCGACGGCTTCGGTGGTGCTGCGTTGGAAGAACAGTGGAACGATCTCCACTAGGCCACCTACAGCGACCACTAAAACCACCAGAATAATCATCAAACCAACGTTACGTTCGATCTTGTCGTGAGTCAGTTTCATGACTTAATCTCCTTGCGCGGCCGGGTTTACCATGGGGCCGACGGCTGGTCGCATCGGTAACGAACCTGGCGACATGCCTTCCGGGATCGGCGCATCGTAGGCTTTGCCCGCCGCGACCGTCTTGAACACGTTGTAGGCCATGATCAGCATTCCGCTGAAGAACAAGGTGCCGCCGAGCAGTCGAATCATCCAGTATGGGTAACTTGCCTTGACGGACTCGACAAACGCGTATGTTAGTGTGCCGTCGCTATTTACCGCGCGCCACATCAAGCCCTGCATGACGCCCGAGATCCACAGTGCGGCGATGTATAGAACAACGCCTAAGGTAGCGACCCAGAAATGCAGCGAGATCAACTTCACGCTATACATTTCTTTTTGGCCGAACAACCTCGGAATCAGATAGTACATCGAGCCAATCGAGATAAACGCCACCCAGCCTAGCGCGCCGGAATGTACGTGGCCGATAATCCAGTCGGTGTAGTGCGCCAAACCGTTAACCGTCTTGATCGACAACATCGGTCCTTCAAAGGTCGACATGCCGTAGAAGGAGAGTGACACGATGAGGAATTTGAGGATCGGGTCATCGCGCAGTTTGTGCCATGCGCCGGACAGGGTCATGATGCCGTTGATCATGCCACCCCAAGATGGTGCCAGCAGGATGAGCGAAAACACCATACCCAGCGACTGCGCCCAGTCTGGCAAAGCGGTGTAGTGCAGATGATGCGGCCCGGCCCACATATAGGTGAAGATCAGCGCCCAAAAGTGCACCACTGACAGGCGATAGGAATAGACCGGTCGCTCGGCTTGTTTCGGCACGAAGTAATACATGATGCCGAGGAAGCCAGCGGTTAAGAAAAAGCCCACTGCGTTGTGGCCGTACCACCACTGGATCATTGCGTCCTGCACACCAGCGTAGGCGGAATACGACTTCCACATCGTTACCGGGACCGCAGCGCTATTGACCAAATGCAGAATCGCGACGGTCAGAATAAACGCGCCATAAAACCAATTCGCCACATAAATGTGCTGAGTGCGGCGCTTCATGATGGTGCCGAAGAAGTTGATCGCGTAGGTGACCCAAATGACGGTGATCAAAATATCGATCGGCCATTCCAGCTCCGCATACTCTTTGCCTGAGGTGATGCCGAGCGGCAGGGTGACGGCTGCCAGTAGGATAACCAGTTGCCAGCCCCAGAAGTGAATGGCAGCCATCGAGTCCGAAAGCACACGTGTTTGGCAGGTGCGCTGCACGACGTAGTAAGAGGTGGCGAACAACGCGCATCCGCCGAAGGCAAAGATGACCGCATTGGTATGTAACGGACGTAACCGACCGTAAGATAGCCATTCGATGCCAAACGTGAGATCCGGCCAGATCAACTGAGCGGCGATGATGACGCCGACCAGCATGCCGACAATGCCCCAGACGACGGTCATGATCGCGAATTGGCGTACGACCTTGTAATTGTAGGTATTTGCGCTGCCTTGCATCGCGGGAACCCTTTTTAGTGATTAATCATGGAACTACGATATGTTCGCAGTCGAACGAAACGGGGTTTTGACTTGGATCAAACGGCAGGCAAGACCTCGCTGAATGTGGGCGGATGGACCGCATGATTGACGCGGGACGGGTGAAGTGCCTTCGTCGGCAGACCGTTGGGCTAGCGGGTTGAGGTTGGCGGACGGTCGTCGTCGATCAGGATGCGTTGCCCCGGCGAATCGAGGTCATCCATTTGTCCGGCGCTGACCGCCCAGCAGAAGACCGCGCCGATCCCGATAGCAATTAACAACGACAGCGGGATGAGCACCCAGAGCGACTCCATGGCTTTACGCAGCGCCTGTGGCGGCCGGGAACGACCGGCCTAAGCCCAACCGACTGGCGTTTATCACCACAATCAGCGAGCTGATGGCCATGCCAAAAGCGGCGACGAGTGGCGTGACACTCCCGGTTATCGCCAGCGGCAGTGCGACGAGGTTATAGGCCAAGGCCCATGCCAGATTTTGGCGAATCACGTTGCGTGTTTGGCGCGACAACACAAACGCATTTGTGAGGACATTGAGTAGTTGGTTACCTTGGGTTGCGAGCACGGCATCGGCCGAAAGACGGGTTAGCGTGGCCCCGTGCGCCAACCCAATGCTTCCCGTTGCCTCGGCCAGCATTGGTGCATCATTTACCCCGTCACCAACCGCCACTACCTGCGCGCCGCGTTTGATCAATTGCGCAACATAAAGCCGTTTCTGTTCGGCCGTCTGTGCGCTCTGTGTGAAACGAGGCGCGATGCCCAACTGCTGCGCGGTTTCGGTAACGACCGGTGCCGAGTCCCCAGAAAGTAAATGTACGTTGATGCTCCGCGCTTGCAGTGCGGCAATACACGCCTTTGCGTCTGGGCGGATCGGGTCAGTGAGGCTAAAGACGGCAAACACGGGTTGTGATGGTGCATTCGCTTCGCCAGGCCCGACAGCAGCCGCTCGCAGGGTGCTGCATAACGCGATGTGGGTCTGATTCGCCGAAAGTGATGGCAGCAGGGCGGCATACCTGGCGTGAAATGCCGCAGGAATTGCAAACTCTGGCTTGCCCAGTCGGTAGATGCGCCCGTGGATTGTTGCTTCGACACCTTGGCCGGCGATCGTTTCCAAGCGCTCGGCAACCGGGATCGCCTCGCGATGATGACGGTGCGCCGCTGCATAGCGGTTGATGGCGAGAGCGGCCGGGTGGATGGAGCCACGTTCGATGGCCACAGCCAGGGCAAGTACACGCTCCCACTGATCGGCATCGCCCAGAATCGCGGTTACACGCATCTCGCCGGTGGTGAGCGTGCCGGTTTTGTCGAATACCACGTCAGTGGCACAGGCGATGGTCTCAACCAGGTGGCCACGCGCGACCAGTAGACCAGCTTTTGTGAGTCGGGCAAGCGTACTTGCAAGTGCGGCCGGTGCGGCAAGCGCGAACGCGCACGGACACGTGATCGCCAGCACCGCAATGGCAATCTCGGCGGCACGGCTGGGCTCAATTTGCCACCAGACGAGCGCCGCTACAGCCGAGGCAAGTATGGTTGCCGGAGCCAAATACCGCGCTACGCGTTCGGCCAGGCCATGAAATGCCGGGCGATATGCGAGGCTGCTTTCCACCATTTTCCCAAGCTGTGCGAGCAGGGTGTTGCTCCCCACTGCGGTCACTTGCGCAATCAACGGCGAGGTAATGTTGATGGTGCCGCCGATCAACTTATCCCCCGCGCGGCGGGCCACCGGGCGCGACTCTCCGGTCATCAACGCTTCGTCAAGTTCGCTTTCGCCGCGTACCACAATGGCATCTGCGGGGACCGCCTCGCCCATGCGGACAGACACAAAGTCGCCGACCGCCAGCTGATCGGCGCGAACCGTGGCGGCGCGCTCGGTCTGGGGGAAATCAACGAGCCTTTGACACCTCAATGGACGCGCATTGGATAGCCGGTCGATCGCTTCCGCGGTGCGCAGCCTTAGTGAAGACTCAAGCCAGCGGGCACCCAACAGCAGGAATACAAACATGGTGATGGCGTCAAAATAATGCTGCCCCGATCGGGTTACGAGTGCGACGGTGCTCGCGACGAATGTCAACAGCAGTGCAAGCGCCACCGGCACGTCCATACCAAGATATCCGCTGCCAGCCGTGTGGAACGCGGTGCGGAAGGCGTTGATGAAAATCGGCCGCGCGGAGAACAATAACACCGGGAGGGTCAACAGCCATGCGCTCCACGACATGAGCTGCTTGGCGTCTTGGGAGATATCGCCCGGATCTGCCAAGTAGATCGGTACCACCAACATCATTACCTGCATCATGCACAACGCGGCAACACCAAACTCAAGCAACTGGGTACGACGCAGCTGACGACGCAGAGCAGCGCGTGCTTGGTGCTCGACGGGTTCGGCGCCGAGGCCAACGCGGGCCAACGCAGCAACGATGGTATCGATCGATAGCTGCGCGAGATCAAACCGGATGCGCGCGCTTTGGGTGGTTAAGTTGACCGTGGCCTTTTCCACGCCGCAGAGGCTGCCCATGGTGTGCTCGGCTAGCCACACACAGGCGGCACAACGCAGCCCGGTAAGGTATAGATGCGTCTCGGCTGAAGCTCCAGATACATCGCTCACCGCGCGCTTTGCGGTTTCGGGTCGTTCTGACGCGGCCGACGGCGGCAAACTACGCGGGTCGAATTTTTCTGAATAACCGACGCGCTGTCGATAGAAATCTGCCATGCCCGCGCCGATGATGGTCTGTGCGACATTCATACAGCCCACGCAACACATGCGCTCCACGCGTTGATCAATGTCAACGGCGAAGTCGCTTTCGGGGGGCACGTTCAAGCCGCAGTGAAAGCAGGCGGTAACGACCGGTGCGCGGCTTTTGGCCTGCGCGGCGGTATCGACAAGAATTACCGCGGGATTGTCGGCGCGAGCGTTCATGACTAGCTCGCCTAAATCATCCGAAGGCAAAGCTGCGCCAGGGCTGCGAAGTCGGCGAGTTGTGTTACATGCGAAAGCCCGACCAACCCCATACCGATCACAATAGCGCCCGCAGCCAGCCGCACACGCGGACGTTGCGCGAACTTTCGCAGCGGTGCTGCTGCCGCACCAGCGGCAAACATCGCCGGCAGCGTACCCAAGCCAAATCCCAGCATGACTAGCGCGCCACCTTCCACGCTGCCGCTGGAGATCGCGGTGGCGAGCGTTCCATAGACCAACCCGCACGGAATCCAGCCCCATAATGCGCCAAACGCAAACGGCCTTGCCTGCCCGTTGCGGAGATGCATCTGGAGCTGCGGCGCGACCCACCGTTGGAGGCGCTGCCAAATCCAACCGCCGACACGTTCCACCGGTGCTAGAAATTTGGTTACGCCGGCGATGTAGAACCCGGTGGCAATGACCAGACACTGGCCGAAGACGTACAACAACAGGCGCAGCGGCGTCATATCGTTGAAGACTACTCGCTCAGCCAAGGACCCGGCAACACCCGCCGCCAATGCACCGGCGATCACATAGCTCAGAATGCGACCGGCGTTGAAGGCAATGCTTGCACGCATCGTGCCCGTAGCGCGCGATGTCGCCACGCCCATTGTGCCGCTGCTAGATGCCAGGGCAAATCTTGCCGATGGTGAACCTCGCGAGACACGTCGTGACAATGCGATCGGACCGACTTCATCAACATCGGCGCGGCCATTTCCCATGGCACTGGCGATGGTTGCGCCGCACATGCTCACACAGTGCAGGCTGCCGAGAAGGCCGGTGGTGAGTGCGGCAAAGAAGGCTGCGAACAGCCCCGCAAGCGGCACCACGCCCAGCTCTAATCCCATACGTACTCCCTGTTCGCCCGACGGTTAGATCAGCTTCGAGAATGTGGCGCGTTGCCGATCATGCTGCAGGTGACGATCGAAAATCATCGCCACCGCCCTGACCATGATACGCCCGCGCGGTGTGACGGTAATCCACGCGCCATCCCAATCGATCAGTCCGTCCTGTCGCAGCGTGTCTAGCGCAGCGGTCTCGGTCCTGAAATACTGCTGGAAGTTGATCAAGTAGGCTTCTTCGATCGCCTCGACCGATAATTCAAACTGGCACATCAGCGATTGGATGACGCTGCGGCGCAGCAGGTCGTCCGCCGTTAGTTCGATGCCACGCATCGTCGGCAACACACCGCGATCAAGACAGTCATAGTATTCGTTTAGGGTACGCACATTCTGGCTGTAACTGGGGCCGATCTTGCTGATAGACGATATGCCGAGGGCAACGAGGTCACAATCGGGTTGCGTGGAGTAACCCTGAAAATTGCGGTGCAACAATCCCTTTCGAGCCGCCCGCGCAAGGCTGTCATGCGGCAACGCAAAGTGATCCATGCCAATGTAGACGTAGCCCGCGTTGGTTAGACGGCGAATCGCCAGTAACATGATTTGCAATTTTGCTTCGGCCGTCGGCAGGTCGGCTGACAAGATTCGCCGCTGAGGCCGGAAGGCCGTTGGCAGATGTGCGTAGCTATACAGTGCGATCCGATCCGGTTTGAGCGCGATGACACGGTCGATCGTGTGGCTGAAACCGATGACATGCTGCTTGGGCAGGCCATAAATCAAGTCGATGTTGATGGAGGTCATGCCATTACGCCGCGCCGCGTCGATGACCGCGACGGTCTCTTCCTCCGATTGAATCCGATTCACTGCCTTTTGTACTGCCGGGTCGAAGTCCTGCACGCCGACGCTGATACGATTGAAACCCAGCTTGGCGAGCGTGGCGATTTTTTCCGCGTCAGCGGTGCGCGGATCAATCTCGATAGAGTATTCGCCGCCAGCGAGCTCAAAATGCTGCGAAAGAATCTGCATGAGATAGGCGAGCTCTTCCGATGATAGGAATGTCGGCGTGCCACCGCCAAGGTGTAATTGTTCAACCCGTCGTGAACCGGACATCTTTGAAGCGGTCAGCGCGGCCTCGCGTGCCAAGTAGCGTAGGTACTTGGCGCTACGACCATGGTCGCGGGTGGTGATCTTGTTACAGCCGCAGTAAAAACAAATTGTGTCGCAGAACGGGAGATGTACGTATAACGACATCGGCGCATTGCCGTCACGCAGGGGGCGCTGGCTGAGGGTTTGTTCGTGGGTTGCGGCGGTGTAGGCCTCAACAAATCGGTCTGCCGTCGGGTAAGACGTGTAACGCGGGCCGCTCTGGTCGTAACGGCGAATGAGATTGGCGTCGACAACGAGGTCGTTGCTCGATTGGTGATGTTTGATGAGTGAACTCATGTGGATGAATATCCGAACGGTGGCGATTCTGCCCAGCTTGGGTAGAATATTGGACACGTGGCCCGTGCCGGTGTTGATATGGATCAAACGCGGTTCGGACAATCGAGGCGCGCCATTCAACTTTTCATTTCCCCCAATACTCCATGTCGGCCAACCTGAATACAACGCATGCGCGACTCGACTTGGGCGCGCTCAAAACCGCCTGTGCGGCTTGTAACCTGCGCGAGATTTGTCTTCCGGCGGGGCTTTCCCCGGAGGAAATCGACAAACTGGATCATTTGGTCTACGTGCGTAGGAAAATCAAGCGTGGTGATGCGTTGTATCGTGCCGGTACGACGTTTGAGGCCATTTATGCGGTTCGTAGCGGTTTCTTCAAGACCCGGGTGACGACGCAGGATGGGCGCGATCAGGTCACCGGATTTTCCATGGCGGGTGAAATTCTGGGGATGGATGGCATCAGCCACGATGAATACACCTGTGACGCGATTGCACTGGAAGACAGTGAGATCTGCACCATTCCGTACTCGCAATTAGAGAAACTGTCGATAGAAGTACCCTCACTGCAGCGACACTTCCATAAAGTCATGAGTCGCGAGATCGTCCGAGAGAACGGTGTCATGATGCTGCTGGGCGTGATGCGCGCCGAAGAGCGGCTCGCGGCGTTTTTGCTCAACCTTTCGCAGCGACTTAGCGCGCGCGGTTATTCCCCGCTCGAATTTAACTTGCGAATGACCAGAGAAGAGATCGGCAGTTATCTGGGCATGAAACTGGAGACCGTGAGCCGATCATTTTCCAAGTTTCAGGCCGACGGCTTAATTGCAGTCGACCAAAAATACATCCGCCTACAAGATATCGACGGCTTGCGCGAAATTTACGCGCACCACACACGCTAACGCGAGTTTGTTCCCACCGACTAACGGCAAACCAGCACTGGCACCGTCGAATGGGTCAGCACTTTCGTGGTTTCACTACCGAGCAGCATCGCAGACAATCCGCGTCGCCCGTGAGACGCCATGACGATGAGATCGCATTTGCGTTTTTTTGCTAAATTGATGATGGCCTCATGCGGCTGGTCCGATGTAACTGAAGTGAATTCGAATGGCGCGTCCTTCAATTGCTTGATTGCGCGGGCCTTGATCGCATCCGATCGCTTCTGAATCATCTGATCCCACTGTTTTGTCGACACCGGGGTGACCATGTAGCCTTCGCCACCAATCATGGTCGGAAACTCGGGGAGTGCCGTCATCACGGTAAGCTTGGCGCCACCGCTTGCAGCGAGTTTGCTTGCGTAGCTCAACGCTTTCAGCGAGAGCTTGGTGCCATCAACAGGAACCAGAATAGACTTAAACACGGTGCGACCCCCTTACGAGTTAACGATAGCCTAATATTACGCCTGTGAAGACGCGGGTGGTTGATATTGATCAACGGCCGTGAATCTAGCCCGCACCTTTCATGGGCGCTTTCTCAAGCGGGTGAGTGCGAGGGCGATTTTTTGCCGGACCGACCACGGTATAGCAGGCTGTTTCAAGCTACGAGCGCGCGTGTTCGACATGCTAAGGTGCGGCTTTGTGCTTGCCCGAACAAAATCAGATGACAGATGAGCAAAGCGTTTACCAAAGAAAACGATGCGGATGACGATGATGACGGCGTAGGCGGTGGAGCACCCGTCCCCGTTGGGGCGAAAAATTACATCACGCCGGGCGGCCATCAGCGTCTGCGCGACGAGTTGCGTTACCTGCTCGACCGTGAACGCCCGGCGGTGACATCTGCGGTATCGTGGGCGGCAAAAAATGGCGATCGTTCCGAGAATGCGGATTACCAATACGGCAAAAAACGGCTGCGTGAGATTGATCGACGGATTCGATTTCTCACCAAGCGCCTCGACAATGCAGAGGTGGTTGATCCGCTCACGCCGCGCGACGAAGAGCTGGCTGATCGTATCTTTTTTGGCGCGACGGTGGTCTATTCAAATGCGACCGGACTGGAAAAAACCGTCACGATTGTCGGCATTGATGAGCTCGACCTCGCGCGCAACTACATCACCTGGATTTCACCGTTGGCGCGTGCGCTGTTGAAAGCCCGCGAAGGTGACAGCGTGACGCTGCATGCGCCAGGCGGGCGAGAAGAATTGGATATTCTTCAGGTGCGTTACGAGGCGGTTGAGATCGATCCGTTTGTCCCGCAGGCACCGATCAGCCTGAATGTGGTGAAGCCACAGGAGTAGGGAACTTCCAAAAACCGTCGCGAGCGGGTGAAGTTGGCAGTGGGGAGCGGACACGTACCCAGTGTACGGCGAGCACCGGAACTGACAGATTCGCCCGCGCAGTAGTTTTTTATTGATCCGGCAAGTAAATATGGTGAATCTCCACGCTGCGGCGAAGGCGGGAGCCTAATGTCGGAATCACCCGCGCTGAACAAAATTAATGGGTCCCCGTCCGGAGCAACCCT
>JADCJC010000003.1 GCA_020247395.1 Rhodocyclaceae bacterium | reverse complement strand
GTCAATGCCATCGTGAATATTGCCAAGCACGGCATTACAGCGGAGACAGCGGGAGCTTTCCAGAACGCAGTGGGGCAGTTGAAGGATAGTGCGAAGAATGCAGCCGCGTCGGTGGCGGGGGCAAATGGTGCAGCGGTTGTCGGTTTTGTCACCGACCAAGTCACTGCGCGCTTTGAAGACGGTGCAACTGTGATCAAAGCCACAGCGACGGGCGCAGCCTACATCGGCCTAAAGATTGCAGGCAACGAAGGTGCAGCTCAGCTCGCATCCGACGCTTTGCTGGAGTCAAGGGGGGAAGTGGCAGGCGCCGCGCTTGCAACCGTTACAGGTGGTGGGAGTAGGAATGCGCGCCAGGTTGCGAGGGCGACTGAGCGCGAAGTTGTGAAGCGTGCCGAGTCAACCTTAAAGCCGGGTCCATATGCTAAAGAGTCGATTCCAGGGCATATGGGTAAACCAACCGCGGCCGAGCAACAGAAGGTCAATGCGCTAATGAAAGATAATGGGTGCCACACCTGCGGAACCAAAACAGCAGGAACCAAGAGCGGCAATGCAGTTGTTGACCATCAACCTCCGCAAGCGCTTGACCAGACCAAGCAGTTTCTTCCGCACTGTATCACCTGCATGCGCCGCCAAGGCGGCGAGGTTCGGCAGGAGTTATTCAAAAGGAACACTGAGTGAAAAAGATAACGTGTACCCCTCCGAATGCAATTGTTTTCGCATACGATCCGACCAGCAAGAAAGCCGATACGCCCGAGTATGTGGCCGGGAACACAGTCAATTCGAATGAAGATTGCATCTCAATAGCGACCCAAGCCGAGATTGACGGTGAAGTAACTATCTTCTTGTCTACTGACCAGAACCCGCCTCCAGAACTACACCGTGTATTCCATGGCAGTTTGCGATTGCCGGGGAAAAGAATTGTAGTGGGCACGGCACATTTGGAAACGTTGCTGGAACTGGAAGTCGGGAGAGAACGCGTAGAGCTCGGCGTTTGGGTTGATGATGCGGAAAATCCAGCAAGCATTTTCATTCTTGTTGACGGATGCCGCGAATAGACGTAACGGCATTAGTGCGATTTACCTCCACAAAGTTGGCATTAAGGGCGCTAGGCTCGATATGTTTATGGAACCCCTCAATCGACTCACGGTCGGTGCACGCCTGTTTCTGTACCTCTTTGCTCCGGCGTTAGCCTGGATTTTGTTTTCCGCTGCACTCGTCTTCGACTCGGCCGATGCAACCGCGAGTTATGCCGATCTCCACCCCGTCTCCGCCGCAGTTCTTGTCGTGGTTCCAGTACTGCTTTATCTGGTCTTCGCTATCTCGTGTTTTTCGGCTTGTTGATTTCAACCTTAAATTGAGCCACTAAGCGGCGTTTTTTTCGTCCAAAACTGAGCCACGTAAATCAACTACCCTGCTTATTTTTTAAGCAGGGAGATTTAAGGAGTGATTACCGTGGCCATGTTAGCCAAAGTCCGGCGGATGTTCTATCGTGAACGTCTGTCGAAGCGCGAGATTTCCCGTCGAACGGGCCTTTCTCGGAACACAATCGATACTTGGCTCAAGGAGCGAGCCGAGGTGGTGGAGCCGGTTTATCCTGCTCGCCGAGTAGAAACAAAGCTCGACGCTTATGCCGACATCCTGCGCGGCTGGCTGAAGACCAACCAGCATCGCAGCAAACGTGATCGACGCACGGTTCATTCGATGTACCAAGAGCTAGTTGCATCTGGCTACCGAGGTGGCTACGGCCGGGTCGCCGCCTTCGCCCGTCGGTTTCGCGTCGAGCAGTCACAAGCCGGCAGCGGACGCGCGTTTGTTCCCATGAAGTACCAGTTGGGTGAGGCGTTCCAGTTTGACTGGAGTACCGAGTACGCCTTTATTGGCGGCCTGCGCCGCCGACTCGAAGTCGCCCACACCAAGCTCTGTGCGAGCCGCGCCTTCTGGCTCACCGCCTACCCGACGCAGAGTCATGAGATGCTGTTTGATGCACACGCTCGTGCTTTTGCCGCCTTCGGCGGCATCCCCATCCGCGGCATCTACGACAACATGAAGACGGCGGTGGATAAGGTCGGGCGCGGCAAGCAGCGCACCGTCAACGCCCGGTTTGATGCCATGGCTTCGCACTACCTATTTGAGCCGGAGTTCTGCAATGTTGCCTCTGGCTGGGAGAAGGGCATCGTGGAGAAGAACGTCCAAGACCGGCGCCGACAGATCTGGCGTGAGGCGATGGAAACGCGCTGGGCGGACTTGGACACGCTCAATGAGTGGCTCGCCAAGCAATGCCTCATGGTTTGGGCCGAGTCCAAGCATCCGGAGTGGCCAGAGCTGACGGTGGCGGAGCTGCTGGAGGATGAGCGTGCCAAGCTCATGCCACTGCCGCGCCCCTTCGATGGGTATGTCGAGTACCCGGTGCGCGTCCCCTCGACTGGCCTAATTCACCTAGATCGCAATCGGTATAGCGTGCCGACGGCGCACGCCAACCGCTTCGTGAGCCTACGGCTCTATCCAAGGACCATCGAGGTGGTAGCCGACGACGAGAAGATCGCCACCCATGTGCGCTCCTTCGAGCGCGACCAGACGCACTATGACTGGCAGCACTAGATTGACCTCATCGGTCAGAAACCCGGTGCGCTACGCAACGGCGCGCCGTTCGAGTCGATGCCGGTGCCATTGCGCGAACTGCAGAAACAACTTCTGACGCGGCCAGGCGGGGATCGGGTGATGGCCACATTGCTCTCGGCCGTCCCAGTGCATGGACTGGACGCGATCTTGGAAGCCACTGAAGCCGCCCTGGCGTTGGGTAAGCCCAGTGCCGAGCATGTGTTGTATCTGTTGGCGCAACTCAAAGACCGGGCGCAGCCTAAGCCACCAACCGTGGAAACTGCCTTGGTCTTACAGACGGAGCCTGTGGCGGACGTGGATCGTTATGATCGACTCAGGATGAATGCGGTCATTAAGTCGGCGCTGTTGGCGAGCCCTATTCTGACCAGCATCATGGTCAATGCCGCGAGTGCGGTTGGCGCTGTTCAGACCATCAACGGAGGTACCCATGTCCGTTGAATTGATTAGTGAATTGAAGCTGTTGAAGTTGAACGGCATGGCGAGTTGCTATCCCGAACTGGTGGCCAAGTCTCGGCATACCGCGTTTGAGCCGGATACCTTTATGCGCCAACTGATCGAAGCCGAGACGGCCGAGCGGACGGTGCGCTCGATGGCCTATCAGATGGGCGCGGCACGTTTCCCGATGCACCGAGACTTGGCCGGGTTTGACTTCACCGGTGCCACCGTCGATGAGACGCTGGTGCGTGAACTACATCAGTGCGCGTTTGTGGAAGCGGCGCAGAACGTGGTATTGATCGGCGGGCCGGGGACCGGCAAGACGCATCTGGCCACCGCCATCGGTATTGAAGCGTTGCGTAAACACGGCAAGCGCGTCCGGTTCTTCTCAACCGTTGAATTGGTCAACGCGCTGGAGTTAGAGAAGGCCACCAGTCGCACCGGCCAGATTGCCAACCGCCTGGTCCACGTCGATCTCGTCATCCTAGATGAGCTGGGCTACTTACCGTTTAGCCAGATTGGTGGGGCGCTGCTGTTTCACCTACTGTCCAAACTCTACGAGCGAACCAGCGTGGTGATTACAACCAACCTGTCCTTCGGCGAATGGGGCAGCGTCTTTGCCGACGCCAAGATGACGACCGCGTTACTGGATCGGCTCACGCATCACTGCCATATCGTGGAAACCGGCAACGAATCCTGGCGATTCAGTCATAGCTCAATGACAGCCACCAACAAACGCAAGACAACCAAACCGAAAGGAGGCAAACTTACCGAAAACACCGACTTATCCACAACCGCATAGGAGGCTATGCAGCAAAAGGGTGGCTCAGTTTTACCTGAAAATCGCGGCTCAATTCGAGACGAAAATCAACAGGCATGGGGTCCCAGCGCGGCTCGATTCTGCTGAACATGTCATCGTTACCTATACGACGCGACATACTTAGCGGGACGCCTATGCCACAAGCGTCCTCAGACCTACAGTCGCAGTTGGATTTTCTCTGGCCGGGTTCCGGGTTGGGCTTAAAGATCGGGCAAGGCGCACCGCCGCGCCAAGTGTTGGGCAATCTATACGTCCGCACCACTAAGGAAGAGCTTGGCTTGGAGAAGCCAAGGCGTCACTTCATTCATTCAGAGATGAATGAAGGTCAGCAAGCACTTTATGCGATCGTACGTAGTGAAGCCTTGAAGCAGCTTAGCTTGCTCAAGACCGAAAATCGGTTAGACGTCTACAAGGCGCGTCGGTCAGTAATGACATTACTGCAACTGTCTGTTAATCCAGTGGCGGCGCTGCGTGCTATGTCCGAAGACGGTAACCTTGTATCGATTGGTTCAGCCATTATTGACAAGGTGGTTGAGGAGGGGCCGTCGCGCAAGATGCGCGATGTTGCTAGGCTAGCCCGAACGCTGGCGAAAGATGGACGCAAGAGCGTGATCTGGACAATCTTCACGGATACGATCCTTCAGCTTGAACAGATGCTTGCCGATTTGAATCCCGTGAGCCTCTATGGGGCTATCCCGACGGGCGAAGATGAAGGAGTAGATACTAGAGAGAATCGCATCAAGCGATTTCACGAGGACCCGGCTTGCGCAATCATCATTGCCAATCCTGCGGCGGCAGGCGAAGGCATTAGCCTTCACAAGGTCTGCCATGACGCGATCTATCTTGATCGCAGCTACAACACGACGCACTACTTGCAGTCGATTGATCGAATTCATCGTCTCGGTTTGCCGCCTGGTACCGAGACCAACATCCACATTTTTCAAACACTTGCCCCAAAGGGGATCGGCAGCATTGACTATTCAGTAAGCCGCCGATTGGCGAAGAAGCTCCGGAGTCTTCAACAATTATTGGACGATCCTGATCTTCATGAAATCGCCCTTGATGAAGAAAACTCGATTGATCCTATTAACTACGGTATCGAGCTAGCTGACCTTGTTGATTTAATTGCTGAGCTCGAAGGACGCGAACCACTCTTCGTTGACGAGGAGCCATAAAGTGGGTCAGGCGGGCAACAAGCCGCTCTTAACGATGAGTGCATTATGGGGCTTAGTGGCGCTCCGACGCTTCGCGGCAATGCACCCCAAATTAGAAATTCCACAGGCTATCGATGCTCTTCGTCGGCTCTCAGCGGATGATGCGCACCACGACTACTGCTCGGCTATGACACTGTACGAGTGCGTTGCAAACAATAGCTGTGGAAACGATATCGTGCAGTTGTTTCAGCACACTATTTTCAAGGTCGTCGAGCGAGAGCGCCCTTGGTGGACTAGGTTGGCTCCTCTGGGCCGCGATCGTCTCCGGTCCGCATTAAGCCCAAACGAAATGCAATGCTTTGAGGCGGCCGGCTTGTTCGTTGAGATACCGACCAATGATGTTCTAGCGTGGTGGGACAGGGTGGCTCAGACTGCGCGCGCGTCTGAGAACGACGGCAATCTGCAGCGGGGACGAGAAGCGGAGAAGCTGTCGCTAGCGGTTGAGCGCGAGCGCCTTGCGCGCTTTGGCATAGCGCGTGACCCTAGATGGATTGCGATTGAGGACAACGCCGCTGGATATGACATTCAGTCCTTCGAACCCGGGGCGGTGGAACCCATTTGCAAGCTGATTGAAGTTAAGTCATGCAGTGGAAGTTTGATCCGCTTTTTTATCACTAGTAACGAATGGGAAACTGCTATTGCGAGTGCGCCGCACTATCAGTTCCATATTTGGCTGATGCCCGATAAGAAACTTGTTGAGTTATCTGTTAGTGATGTCGCCCCCCATATCCCGGCCAATCAAGGCAGCGGACGATGGCAAAACGCGTTGGTAACACTTCGATAAGTTCTTCTACTATTGCTCTTCCACGTTTCTGGTTGTGCAAAGTTGGATAGCTATCGCAGGCGACAGTCTTCCGGCGTTCACCATGACGTGCTACTGCTGGGGAATAGAAATTTCGAATCTCGTTGATCGCTGCTATTAGCGAACTTGATCAGGTTCTGTTTCGCACAACTAATGAACGTCATGATTAATTGAGGGGCGGCCTCGAATCGCTTCTTTCGCAGCAAGAAGTTTTTTTCGCGCAAGCTGCGCAATTTACCGCCGTTAAAAATGCTGGGCCCATCCTCTTCGAGCTCTTACGGAGGCCGCTTTGGCAACATGAATGCGCTCGGGGGCAATAAACAGACTGCCGCGTCCGAAATCGCTGGTCACCAACAAAGAGCGATCAACAAACGCTTTTATGTCGCCACCTTCCAATTTCGCTAGGTCAACGTTGCTGCGATAAGCGGAAGCTAGAGCCACGGACCTGCGCGGCCGAACGTGAGACTTAAACCGCCGCATTCGGGCAATCGCAATGTCCGCTTGGGTCAAAAGCTGTAGTTAAACGCGACCTTATCCCGCTTGACCGTTAAGCCCTCCTTCTTCAGACCGGGAACGTCAGGCATTATCGACTTGGTTACCGGAGCCACGGATAGGCGTCTACGATAGTCGTAACAGACGAAGCTGTCGGCTTTGCAGGAGTAAGGTGCAGTTCTGGCTTCTACATCCAAGGCGTTGCCCAGAAACAAGACTAGGTTGTCTCGCGAGTTATCGGCGTAAGGAATCACCGAAGTGCTCGCGGTCGAATGCACAGAAGCGCTCGACAACACCGGTGGCAAGGAACTAGGCGCGCCACGCTTGGCGCTTGGGATAGTACTTTGCGCAAAACATAGCCCCGTCACTGCGAATGAGGCGGTAGCAAGTACGCCGAGTCGGACGAGCTCCAATGACATACGCATGAAATTTCCGGTCAACATCATATAAGGATGACATTAAGCGATACAGGCGAAAGACGCAAATAGTGCCGCGAAAAGGCCTTAAACTGGCGATAGGTGCGTTATTGTCTTGCTAACTTCTACCAGCACAACTCACTGGCCAAGCCGGTTGCGCGCCCGAGAGATTGCCGCGCGCACTTGTTCCGGTGCGGTGCCGCCGATATGATTGCGCAGCGCAGCGGAACCCTCTGGGGTTAAGACCAAATACACATCATCACCAACGAGCGGCGAGAACTTGCGCAACTCATCCAGCGATAGCTCTTCCAACCCCCGGCTAGACTCTGCGGCAGCACGCACGGCAGTCGCCACCGCTTCATGCGCGTCACGGAACGCGAGGCCCTTCTTCACTAAGTAATCAGCAAGGTCGGTGGCGGTCGCAAACCCCTTCATGACCGCAGCGCGCATGTTCTCCGGCCTGACGATGATGTTGGCCGCTAAATCCGCCATGATCGTGAGTGAATCTCGGACGGTGTCGACGGTATCGAAGAGCGGTTCTTTGTCCTCCTGATTGTCCTTGTTGTAGGCGAGGGGCTGACCTTTCATAAGTGTCAGCAGCGCGACAAGATGGCCATTTACGCGCCCGGTCTTACCGCGGATCAGCTCGGGGACATCGGGGTTTTTCTTCTGCGGCATGATCGATGACGAGTAACAAAATCGATCCGGTAAATCGATAAAGGCGACACTTTGACTCATCCAAGAAATTAGCTCCTCAGAGAATCGCGACAAGTGGGTCATGATCAATGCCGCAGCACTGACAAATTCAATCGCAAAATCGCGGTCACTCACCGCGTCGAGTGAGTTTTCACAAACACCATCAAACCCAAGTGTCTGCGCAACGTTATCGCGGTCAATCGGGTAACTGGTACCGGCAAGCGCCGCCGCTCCCAATGGAAGACGATTCACCCGCTTGCGGCAATCATCGAGCCTCGCCTCGTCGCGTGACAACATCTCCACATAAGCCATTAGGTGGTGGCCGAATGAGATGGGCTGAGCCACCTGCAAGTGAGTGAAGCCGGGCATGATAGTGTCAGCATGTTTTTCAGCCATGTCCAACAGGGCAAGCTGTAGCGAGCGAAGCCGCTCCGTAATCATGTCAATTTCATCCCGTAGCCAAAGTCGGATATCTGTCGCAACCTGGTCGTTGCGGGACCGCCCGGTATGAAGTCGTTTTCCTGCGTCACCAATCAGCGTAATGAGGCGCGCCTCTATATTCATGTGTACGTCTTCGCGTGCGAGGTCCCAGTCGAAGGTTCCGGCGTCGATCTCTTGCCGGATGATGGCCATGCCGCGATTGATATCGGCGAGGTCCGCGGGACTAATCACACCAACACGGGCGAGCATCGCCGCGTGTGCCAGTGAACCTTGGATATCCGCATAAGCAAGGCGCTTGTCAAAGGTGACCGATGCCGTGAAACGCTTTACCAGCTCCGTGACGGGCTCAGAAAACCGCCCCGACCAAGCCTTGGCGGCGGGAATGTCGCTTGTATCAGGTGACGTCGGGGGCTGTGGAATAGACATAAGGGCAAACGCGGATTTTGTTTTGGTTGAAAGCAACAAACATCTCGCGCGGAATAAGGGGAAAATAAGCCGATGAGTATAAACGACCACTTACCGCCATCCGTTGCAAACGAGGGCACCACGGATTCACAACTGGGCTACCGACCGCGCCTTCCAGATTTCTGCAATCTCGGCATCATGTTACGTATGGTGGTGCTGGTGAACGTCATGGTCATCGGTGCGGCGCTAAGCCGCAGCGATCTCGTCAGTGAGATATCGGGGTTCTGGCGCCAGTTTCTTTTGATCTCCATTGTCGCCCAGCCAGCGATCATCCTTTCTTTGTTGGCAAGCTGCGGGCTGAAGCCTGTTATTTCCAAACTCACCTATTGGCGCGGGGTTTCAGTCATTTTTGCTCTTGAAGCATTGATTGGCGGACTGTTTTGGTATCTGCACAGCAGCGTGGTTGGCGTCCTGTCAATTGGGGATAGTTTGACGATGGTGCAGTTTTGTTTGTTTTTTTTGATTGCGACTGCGGTCGTCCTCTTTTACTTTGACCTGCGAGCGAGATCGCTGGCACCGGCCTTGACCGAAGCTCGCCTGCAGGCATTGCAAGCGCGTATCCGGCCGCACTTTTTGTTTAACTCCATCAATGCCGTTTTGTCGCTGATGCGTGACGAGCCCCGTCGTGCCGAGCGTATGCTCGAAGACATGGCGGAGCTGTTTCGTGTGCTGATGGCAGACAATCGCCAACTACGCCCGCTTGAAGACGAAATCGCCCTATGCCGCCGTTATCTCGAAATTGAACAGATTCGACTCGGCGAACGCCTCAACATCGATTGGCAGATTGACCATATGCTCGGTCCGGCGCTGGTGCCACCATTGATCCTGCAACCGCTGATCGAAAACGCGGTGTATCACGGCATCGAGCCGCAACGAGGCGAAGGGGTGCTGCACATCGCCATCGGCACTTCCACCGCCTCATCAAAACAACTGGTAATTACGTTGACCAATCCGTTTCACACAAAGTCCACCCATGTCTCAGGCAACCGCATGGCGATTGCCAATATTCGTGAACGATTGCAACTACACTTTGATGCAGAAGCGGGACTTAGCGCAGAAGTCGTCGATAGCCAGTATGTGGTGACGATCAATATGCCGGTTACATTCACGTCAACCGACAATCTGGGAACAACATGACTGCGGCGAAAATTCTAATTGTTGACGATGAGGCACCAGCGCGTAAACGGCTATCCAATCTGCTCGATGAATGCCGCGAACAGTTTCCGCTGACCATTGTGGACGAAGCGGCAAACGGGCTTGAGGCGGTCGAAGTAGTCAACAAGGGAAGGCTCGACATCGTGCTTTGTGATATCCGCATGCCAGCCATGGATGGCATCGAATTTGCGCGACACTTGTCACGGATGCAAGCGCCACCAAAACTCATCTTTACCACTGCCTTTGATCAATACGCCTTGCAAGCCTTTGAGTTAAATGCGGTGGACTATCTACTCAAGCCGATCCGGCAGGAGCGCCTGCTCGCGGCGTTGCAAAAGGCGCGGCCGGTATTGCCACCCGCCGCCATTGCTATTGCCGAGGCTACGCAGCACAAGCGCCGACACCTCTCGATCCACGAGCGCGGCAGGGTGGTGTTGGTGCCGATTGACGACGTTTTGTTTTTTAAAGCTGAATTGAAATACCTCACGGTAAGGACGGCGCAAAGGGAATATTTATTGGAAGAGTCGCTGACAAAAATTGAAGAAGAGTTCGGGGGAATGTTTACGCGCATCCACCGAAACGCGATTGTGGCGACACAAGCAATCACCGGCTTTGAACGGGTCGCGCTCGGTGCAGAAGATGGGGAAGAGGCAGCCGACGCAGCCGAAACTGGTGGCGGTGCTGGTTTGCGTTGGGTGTGTGTCATCAAAGGCGTGAATGAGAAACTCCCCGTGAGCCGTCGGCAGCAGCACATCATTCGGGAGTTTTAGATGCAAAGCGGCCCGATCTCAAACCTGCTTCTACCGTTATCGCTAGGCATCATCATGCTAGGCCTGGGGCTGTCTTTAACGGTAGCCGATTTCACGCGCGTGGTACGCTTTCCGAAGGCGGTGTTTGTTGGTCTGACCATCCAAATGGTGATTCTGACAATGGTGGCGTTTGTCATTGCGCTGGTATTCAAGCTGCCACCCGAACTGGCTGTCGGCATCCTGTTGCTGGCTGCGGCCCCGGGCGGCGCGACCGCAAACATTTATTCACATCTTGCTCACGGCGACATTGCGCTCAACATCACACTCACCGCCATCAACAGTGCGTTATCGCTGCTGACACTGCCATTCATCATCAGCTTTGCGCTGCAGTACTTCATGGCGAGCGACCAGTACGTGCCGCCGCCGTTTCAGAAGATCATCGAGGTTGGCACGATTATCTTGTTGCCGGTAGTGATCGGCATGTCGATTCGCAAATGGGCTGCGGGCTTTGCCGCCAAGATGGAAAAGCCGATAAAAATTTTCTCCGTTATCTTGCTCGCATCATTGGTGGCGGTCTCAGTTTGGCAAAGTTGGGACATGCTCGTTAAGTACTTCGCCGTGGTCGGGTTGGCGTGTCTGGCGTTCAACCTTATCTCAATGGGTGTGGGGTATGCCGTGCCCCTCGCGGTAAAACTGCCGCAGAAACAAGCGATCGCCATTGCGATGGAGATTGGTATTCACAATGGCACGTTGGCGATCTTCATCGCGCTGAACGTGCTGAACAACACGGCGATGAGTGTGCCCGCGGCGATTTATTCACTCATCATGTTTGTCACCGCCGGATTTTTTGCTTGGTGGCTGAATCGCCAACCTGAAGGTCAAGCTGTGTAACGCCAGCCGCAGTCCCGAACCAGGTAGGAGGGTCGCCATCTGGCGGGCAGTTTGGGGCGGTTTTGCCCGAAGACTCCCGTCCATACTGGACTTTCGAGTTTTGCGTGCACAACCTCACGGCGCACACTGGCGACTCATAAAAGTGTTTCTTGATGACGCGCTACTTAGTGAGTTTTCAACACCGGCCAGCCGCCCACGTCTTCTTGGCTATCGATGATTCTTCCGGTTCGATTTCGAACCTCCTGCACCACCCGCACGTCGACGTCATCCCGCCATTTCGACGACCCAGCTTCGGCAAGTACGCGCTGCATCGCGCCGGGCGCGGGGTCCGGTGTAACCGGCGCGACCTCAACGGGACCAGTGAGTCGCTGGGTTACGCCGGTGACGAGTGACCACGGATTCGAAGGCAACACGCCGTCCATATAGTTACCTCCAAACCATGATCGCGCGAGCGGATTTTGCTCCCGAAAAATGATTTGTGACTTAGTGTCGGGCCCCGACAGATACGTGTTGTCGACAAAGTTGTAAGCGGCGAGACTGTCTCGATCTGCGTTGTAGCCAGCGTAGGACCCTCCCCAGTTGTAAAAGACGTTGGAGCGGAAATCCATCAACGCACCAACCGGGTCGGCAGTTGCAGGCGCGTAGTTTCCAGGGCGCGGCATCCGTGCTTCGTGATGCGCCCACAAGTTATGGTGGAAGCTGAACCGAGATCCGCGGCCGCCGCGAATCAAACTGCCGTAACCATGTGACCCTTTGCTGTGCCCGGCATTTCGCAGGGACTCGGAAATAATGCACCACTGAACAGTAAGATCGTAGATGCCACCTTGCTCATAACGGGCAGACGCCGAGAGTGTCTCATCGACCGACCAGCTTGCCGAAACATGATCCAAGATAATCCGACTGCCGCTGGCGACCCAAATGGCGTCCCCTTCGCTCCCACCTATATCGCCTAGGCGCGAGCGGATATATCGGATGATGACGTCGTCAGCCCGAACGATCAGCCCATGATCTGCCAGCGTGATTCCCTGGCCCGGTGCGGAGGATCCATCGATAGTGACGCGTGACTCTTTAATCACCAAGTCAGATTTGAGTCGCAAGGTGCCGGCGATATCGAATTGAATAATCCGCGGCCCTGATGTCAGCACTGCGCTGCGTAAGCTGCCGGGCCCGGCATCATTCAAATTGGTCACACGCAAAACTTTGCCGCCGCGACCGCCTGCTGAAAATCGACCGGCACCTTCTGCGCCGGGGAACGCGAGCGGAGGTGTGTGAGTGATGTTCGCGCAGGATGAACTTAGGATCGTACACACAGCAATCGAGCATGCTCCGCAAATCCGGCTGAGTACGGGCAGCTTGTGCAGCGCTCTTAGACTAATACCAGCCATGACCCCGAGCCCAGCGCAGAAACAGCTCCTGCCAATCAGCGACCGGCTTTCCCGTTGTTCGACTCATGCCAAATCCATGGCCACCGGTTGCATAGAGGTGAGTTTCGGACGGCACTTTATTCGCCGCTAGCGCAGCGCGGAACAACAGCGTGTTCTCAATCGGCACAGCGGTATCGTCTTCAGCATGAAGCAAGAAACACGGCGGTGTGTTTCGAGAAACTGCAAAGTTCGGGGAGTGCCTTCGCTCCATTTCGGGTGTTGGGTTGCTACCAAGCAGTTTTTCACGACTGCCGGCATGCGCGACCGGACGCTGCATGGAGATCACCGGATATAACAGTGCCGATAAGAAAGGCCTCGCTGATAAACGGTCAGCCGCATCAAAGGGTTTATTTTTTTGTTGATCGAAACGTGTTGTCAGGTCCGCGACAAGATGTCCGCCGGCCGAAAAGCCCATTGCCGCAACACGAGCCGGATCGATGTGAAACTCCTCGGCTCGGTGGCGGATTACTCGCATCGCGCGCTGGGCGTCGAGAAAAGGTGTGTCCGGGCCATCCATCCAGCCGTCACTAGGTAGCCGATAGAAGAGCACAAAAGTGGTGACGCCCCGTGCCGCCAGCCATCTGGCAATCTCAAAACCCTCGCGGTCAATTACCACCCAGCGGTATCCGCCTCCGGGCGCAATCAATACTGCAGCACCGTTTGGTTTTTCGGCGCGGAACACGGCAAGATGCGGTCGGGTGATCTCGGTTAATGCGCGGTCAGGTGCAGTGGGCGAGCCACGCTCGATGATTGTTTGCGCCAACGGTAAGGCGTCTGCGCGACGCAGCAGAGGTTCCGCGCCGGTCGGCCAAAGTTCGATGGTTTGTTCGCTTGCGGATACCGCCTGCACCGCGCGGGGTGCCGGGCTGGATTGCGCGCTCACCACAGGCGTGAAAAGCAGGGCGATAACAATCAGCATCACAAAACAAAAGACATCGGGGCGCAGGCTGAGACAATTCTTTCTGCAGACAAAAAAGGGCGGACCGAAGTCCGCCCTAGTCGCCGTAACGGTTGTAGGCGCGCGCAAAATCAGAACTTGACCCTTACGCCAGCAAGAAACTCCCGACCGGTCACGTGGTAAACAACAGAGCTGTTGCGCGCCCGGCTGATGAACTGGTCGTTTGCCTGGTTTGTCAAATTCACGCCTTCCAGCACAACCTCAAAGTTCTTGTCGATTTTGTAGGAAATGGAAGCGTCAATGTTTGTCGAACTATTCTTACCCTCGACGTCGTTGTTGTTTTGGCCCGGCACACGCGTCAGGAATCCTTGGCGATTGGAAGCCGAGACGCGCCCACTGAGTTTGCCATCGTCGTAGTAAAGCGTCGCGTTCCACGATTTTGGCGAGAGATTCAGCAGGTCGTCGGTGATCGTTGCCGATGATGTTGGTGAAACCAAATAATCGATCTTCGACTTTACGTACGTGTAATTGAGGAGTGTGCCAAAGTTCTTGAATACACCCGGCAAGAAGGTGAACGGTTGTTGGTAGTTCACCTCAAAACCGCGCAACGCCCCACCGTTGGTGTTCACCGGTGTCGTCACTTGAAACACCTCGCTGCCGGTGAAGTTTGAAGGCAGTAGAGAAAGCGGCAGGCCGGTTTGGTTGAACGGGATGTTGGTGCGAAGACTTTGGATGTACGTGCCAATATCTTTGTAGAACAAACCGATACCGAGCAATGTGTTTTTCTCAAAATACCATTCGAAACTCGCGTCCACGGTTTTGGCACGGAAGGGCTTCAGCAGTGGATTGCCGGCGGTAACAGACAACGTGCCGGTAGTACTGATGGTGCCACCGGGACTGAGGTTGCCCAGTTGCGGCCGCGCCATCACCTTCGCCGCCGCCAAACGTACGATGAAGTCACGGGTGACCTCCAGCGCAAGATTTGCAGACGGCAGAAGATCGTTATAGGTGTTCGTGACCGTCACTTCAGTGCCAGCCAACGTTGCTTGATAACCGGTTGCAATCTGCTCGGTTTTTACGTAGCGGGCGCCAGCGTTCCCGCGCAGTGGCATGCCGAGGAAGGAGGTGTTGAAGTCGGCCATCAGATAGCCGCCAGTGTCGGTTTCCTTGACTTTACGGTTGTTGCCACGGGCGTTGCCGTTGGTGATCGAGGAGAGTGTGAAGTCTCCCGGACCGCCCGCGGGACCTGACTGCAGGCAATTGCAATAGATGTTGTAGGCTTGTGCAATCGCGCTCAGGTTGGGGATAACCCAAGAGGTTGCGGTGCCAGACGGGAGGCTCAAGCCGCGGCCAAAACCAGAAATCGTGGTGGTCAAACTCGCGACGCTGGTGCCGGCAGGCGGCCCGAAGATGGTGTCGTTTTGGTTTACCCGACGAAACTCGTAGGTATCAAACCGATACTCCTTGTAGTTACCACCACCTTTAAACGTCAACTTATCAGGGATCGCCTCCCAAGCGAGGTCGAGGCTGGCAACGTCGTTGCGGTTGTTAGACCCCTGCGGCCGGATGCGTATCTCGCTCGACGTGGTATTTGGGATGGTCGTTGGTTGCGTGCCTGTTGCGACAACCGGAACACCAACCAACGTCAGCGCGCCCCCTGCTTGTGTCACGTCAAATGGATACACAATCCGCGGCAGTCGATCGTTGCCGCGAAAGTCGATGCTGTAGCCGTTTACGTTTAGCGCATCGAGGGTCGTCGTTGTTTGGATCGGATTGCGGAACTTGGAATCAGCACGACCAAACTTGGCCACCATCTTTATCGATTCAGTCAGCTCGTGTTCGAGCGTGATGGTCGGCTGTGTAAACGTCGTGGACAACTCGTCGAATCGTGATTCGGCGCGAATGTCGACACCGTTATACAGGCCGTACTGGAGTGAACCGTTAGAGCCGTATACCGCGTCCAGCACACTCGTTTGCGGTTTTCCGCCTTGTGCCGCTGATCTGCTAAATGAAATCGCCGAGAGGAAATCCTCCTGGCGCGTTGCTTTCAGCTTGGAGTAGAGGACGTCCAGGGTCAACAGTGTTCCGTACTGCGGGCGGAACTGGATGGAACCTGTCAAACCAGTTCGGTCTTGATCATGAGTCAACCTCCCGTAACGTGGCAGCCGCGGGTGAAAATTGTCTGCGCTGCTCGATAGGTTGTATGCCGCTGTGTTTGCGGCGGTGCCGACCAAGCGCAAAACGCCTTGAGCAGCGGGGCCGCATGTTGTCGCGGTAGACGTCGTTGGATTAGCCGGGGTGACACCGGTCGGCGCACACCATCCGCCCGACGAAGCGCCATTGTCCCAGCGTACGGTGCTGAATCCCTCTTCGTAAAGCTGTCGCTTTGAGTAAGCGCCAGACAACAACACGCCAACTTTGTTGTCGGCAAACGTGTTTGAGACGAGGAACGCAACGCGCGGATCGGTCTTTTTCGATAAGTCGTTGTAGCGACCTTGCAATGAAACAGTGGCCTTTGAACCCTTGAAGTCGAACGGGCGCGAGGTGGCCAGATCCACGGTGGCACCTAGGGACCCCTCATCCACGTCCGCAGACGAACTCTTACGAACCGTTAACGAGTTGAACAGCTCCGAGGCAAAGACGTTGAAGTCAAATCCGCGAGAGCGATTTGCGCCCCCGGAGCTGTCGGTTCCGCCCGTCGTCGCAAGCGCTTCGATGCCATTGATCCGGACACGTGTAAAGTCGGCACCCAGCCCGCGCACGGTGATGCTGCGACCTTCGCCCGCGTCTCGATCAATCACAACCCCTGGGATCCGCTGCAGCGATTCGGCAAGATTTGTGTCCGGGAACTTGGCGATGTCCTCGGCTTTGATGACATCAACAATGCCGTTGTCCTCGCGCTTTTTGTTTAGCGCGTTCTCTAACGATGCACGGAAGCCTGTGACGACAATTGTTTCCACCTCCGGGGTTGCCGGTTTTGCTGCCGGCGCGGCTGGGGTGGATGGTGGCGGAGATGGCGGGGGCGTTTGGGCATACGCGCCTGAAACCATCATCGCTGTTGCGGCGGCCGCACCGAGAATTCGTGCGCGCCCAGCCGAGCCCTTGAATGCCTTGTGGCGTGTTCTCATCTTCTACTCCTCCGGACTATCATTTTTTTGGCCCACAATCGTAGAATCGACGATGTGAGCCTTCGCTTTTGGCCCCCACAATTATCCTTTGTGAGTAACCGGTGTCATTTTTGACTGCTGGTGGTTGGGATCCCCTGATTTTTCACGCCAAAGGCGTGTCTGCAATGGCGCAGGATTCGCTGTTAAACACAGTATTCAGCTCGACTTAATGTTCGGGACGCGTGAAATTGCGCCAGAACAGTAACCGGTGTCATACTAATACTATTGCGAACAACTGCTGTTGTCAACCAGCCCTTTTGCTCAATACGCGGAGCCAAATATGAAACAAACCTGCATGGCATTTCTGGTGATTCTCGCCGGACTCACGCTCACCGCTCCGGCTGCCGCCCAACCCAAACTTGCTGCGGCCCCGACCCCCTCTACCCCGCCCAGCGCCGCCACCGCGTTCCCTGGCGCAGTCGGCTGGGCCGCTGTCACACCAGGAGGCCGCGGCGGCAAGATCATCCGGGTGACGAATCTGAACGCCGATGGTCCAGGCTCCTTCCTCGAAGCGATATCCGCAAAAGGTCCGCGAATCGTGGTGTTCGAAGTTGGCGGCGTGATCGACATGAAACGCAAGGAAATACAAATCCGCGAGCCATTTTTGACCATCGCCGGGCAGACCGCGCCGTCACCGGGCATCACATTGATTCGCACCGGTATCGACATTCGTGCAAACGACGTCATTGTCCGGCACATTCGCATACGTACTGGCGTTGATGGCGCCGCCAAACGCAGCGGTTGGGACCCAGACGCAATTAACACGGTGTCTGCGCACCGAGTGGTTGTTGACCATTGCACCTTGACTTGGGCGATTGACGAAAACATGTCGTCATCCGGGCCGCGCTTTAAGGGCAAAGATATTGATGAATGGCGCGCGAACACATCACGCGACATTACTTTTTCCTACAACCTCGCGAGCGAAGGTCTGGCCGATGCCAGCCATCCAAAGGGCGAACATTCGAAGGGCTCACTGGTCCACGACAACGTCACCAACATTCTCTTTTATCGAAACATTTGGGCGCACAACGTCGAACGCAGCCCCCTGTTTAAAGGCGGGGTTCGTGGAAGCGTAATCAACAACCTGATTTACGACCCAGGCAAACGTGCCATGCAATACAACTTGATGGCGCTGGAGTGGGGTGACAACCCGTATGTGAACGGCCAGATGAGTGCCGTCGGTAACGTGATGCGCGGCGGCCCCTCGACCGAAGGGCAGCTCCCATTTCTCACGCTCGGCGGAAATGGCGACTTGGAGTACTACGCGAAGGACAACATTGCCGTGGACAAGTACGGCGCGCCACTACCCATGTTTGGTCGTTATGGCGAGACACGGGCGAAACTCATCGAGAAAAGCGAACCAGTCGCCTACCCGACAGGAATCCCGGTAATCGCCGCCCGTGACGTCGAAACACACGTGCTTGCAACGGCCGGTGCCCGACCATGGGATCGCGATGAACACGACATTCGCGTGCTGTTCTTTATTGCCGAGGGGCGCGGCAAAATTATCGACGATGAAAAAGAGGTTGGTGGATATCCTGTGCAGAAGGAAACGCGCGCACCCTTTGTCGAAGCCGCTTGGCATCTGGATACGATGTTGCCAAAGTCAGGGCGGTTTCCCGGGCAAAAAGGTGTGATTCAAGAACATCTCAGCCCCTCTGATCTTGCCGCGCGCCAGTAAAACTGTTGCGGGTAGATGGCGTAGACATAGCGTAGACATAGCGCACAAACACGGCGCCTGAGCCCAACAACCAGCGCGGAGAATGCCCCGCGCTTAAGTGCCCGGCTGGACGTAAAGCGCTTCGGCGAAAAGCTCTCGCTCGCGCCCGCGTGGGTCGCTTGCCACGCGTGAGGTTGTATCAAACAGCATCGTTTTGCGTTCAGTGAGTTTGTACGGCTCCCAACCGGGGTCACCGGACTTGGCGAACACCGTAAACGCCTCCCGCATACGCGCGCTCACTGTACGAGCCGCCTCCGTTATTGAGGGCGTGGTGCCAAATACTAAACCGATGTCATCGGTGTGCGCGGCGTTTTCAAAATCCAGTTGGTATACGAAAGCCGGCGCGTTTGCCGTTGCGCGCGCCTCCGCTTCGATGATTTGACCACGCCAACTGCGTCCCGCCGTAGTTGCGGAGATGAACACCTGCGCCGGCGTTTTCTCAGGAAACCAACCGCGGTACTTTGCAACCACCCGCTCAGGAGATATATCAACACGTAGCTCGGGACCCAAACGTTCCGCCAAGTTTTCCCAGTTCAGCCCCCGCCATACCTTGTGCTCAGCGCGAAAAAACGCGCGCGTCTCCGCCACGGTGTTCCCAAGCAGCATCGGGATGTGCAGGCTTTGCGGATGGGCGTCGGGATAGAACGGGTGGCGAAGCAAATGCCGATCATCAACAACGGGACCGAAGTACATCGCGCCCCCAAGTATCGGATCAACTGCGTCTAGTGCCTCGACGAGCAGAGTGGTGTTGGCCGAAACAGGATCGACAGCGAGCGTTTTTAAATATGCGGCAGCCCGACGCTGGGCATTCAACGGCCCCGAGGCGGTAACTTGCTGGCCGCTCATTGTCGCCGCACGGTGAAACAGATTCTTCGCCGCCGGCATGGCCATGAGCGTCGCAATCTTTGCGCCACCGCCTGATTGGCCGAACACCATCACTGAAGTGGGATCACCGCCAAAGCCCGCAATGTTGTCTCGTATCCATTCCAGGGCAAGGATCAGATCGAGCTGACCAACGTTGCCGCTGTCGGGATAACGTGGGTCTAAACGGCCTAGCGATAGATAGCCAAAAGCGTTTAGACGATGTGTCACGCAGACCACTACCACGTCACGACTCGTCGCGAGTATGGAGCCGTCCGTGAGGGGATCGTTACCGCTGCCAGTGGCGTACGCACCGCCGTGGATGTACACCATCACGGTCATCTTTGCACGTGTATCTAGCGAAGTGGTCCAGATGTTCAGGCGCAGACAATCTTCACTTTGGGCATCGGCGGTCTTGGCCCTCTGCGGGCAAACCGGCCCATTTTGCCAAGCTTTGATCACCGCTGTTTCACGCGGGGCGCTCTGCGCTGGCTTGAAGCGGGTACGCGAAGTATCCGCACCATAACGGATACCGCGGAACGTGACGACGCCGTCACTACGCACGCCGAGGAACTCACCTGCTGGCACTCGCACCTTTTCGCCCGTTGCACTTGCGTACGCAGGTGTGCTGAGCAATGGCAAGGCGAGCAGCGCGGTGCCTAACGCCCGTCGTTTGGCGTTTGGCTCATCTGCGGACATCAAGGTTGTCGGCGTCGAATGCGGCAAGATCGGCTGCGGTGAACAGACTGGCGTCGCCCGGTAGCGAGTGTTTCAGGCAGGTTAGCGCAAGTCCATTCTTTGCCATGTGCGTTATCTTCTCGCCAAGCAGCACGCTATGAAGAACGCCTGCGGCGAACGCATCACCAGCGCCGATGCGATCGACGATTCCGGGCACCTGTACTTCGTCGGTTTGAAATTCTTCAGTCGGTGTATCGACGCGCGCGGCGATACGATGGCAATCTGCGTTCTCAACGTGCCGCGAGGTCGATGCGATCAACGTCAGATTCGGAAACGCGACAAATGCGGCCTCCCCGGCAGCGCGGCGTCGCTGAGGGCCGTCGCCAGAAAGTGTTCGGCCGAGCACGAGCGAGATGTCACGATGGTTGCCAAACAGAATGTCCGCCAAACCAAACAATTCGTGCAAGATTTCTTGCGGATTGCTATCCCAGCGCTCCCACAACAATGCGCGATAGTTGCCGTCGAAAGAAATCGGAATACCCAGTCGCCGCGCCGCACGCGCAGCGGCTAAGGTGACATCGGCAGAGACGGGTCCCAGCGCAGGTGTGATGCCCGAGAGATGTAGGCGGCCGACCCCGGCGAGCAAAGTGTCCCAGTCAAAATCATCGGGTGTGCATAAGGCAAAACTTGAACCGACGCGATCGTAGATGATCTCCGGGGCGCGCAGACTTGCACCGGGTGACAGAAAATACAGTCCCATGCGGCCCGGCTTGAATTGGATGTGTCGGCAATCGACGCCGCGCGCACGAATCGCCGTGACAGCGCTTCTGCCCAATACATTGTCCGGAACAGCGCTAATGACTGACGTTTGATGTCCGAGTGATGCCAAGCCTACGGCGACGTTAGCTTCTGCGCCACCGACGTGTACCTCCAGCTGCGGCGATTGCAGCAGCACTTGCGGGGCGGGCGCGCCAAGCCTTAGGAGTATTTCGCCAAAAAAAAGAGTAGGTTTGGAGTTCATCGTATCCGTACGATGGCAATTGTCTGCCGATTAACGGGCGAGCCAACCGCCGTCAACTGCAAGCACGTGGCCGTTCACATAATTGGATGCAGAGGACGCTAAGAATACCGCGGCACCGCCCAAGTCATCAGGCTGCCCCCATCTTCCGGCGGGAATACGTTCCAAGATTTGGCGATTGCGTGTCTCATCTGACTGAAGTGCCGAAGTATTGTTGGTGGCGATATAGCCGGGGGCGATTGCATTGACATTAATGCCCTTGGCGCACCATTCGTTGGCCATCGCTTTGGTAAGCCCGCCGAGGCCGCTTTTTGCGGCGGTGTAGCTCGGCACACGCACGCCGCCTTGAAAAGTCAGCATTGAGGCGATGTGGATGATCTTGCCGCGCCCGGCCTTCATCATCACTTTGGCCGCTGCCTGTGACAGGAAAAACACGGATTTCAAATTGGTGTCGACGACGGCATCCCAATCTTCTTCGGTGAAATTGATCGCGTCGTTGCGGCGGATGATGCCGGCGTTGTTGACCAAGATGTCAATTCCACCCATTGCAGCAGTGGTTTCATCGACTATCCGCGCGACGGGCTCAATAGACGCGAGATCGGCCTTGATGTAAATCGCCTTGCGCCCCAGCGCGCTGATAGAAGCCAGTGTTTCGGCGGGATCGCTTCGTCCGACGCAGGCGACGTTTGCCCCGGCGCGCGCGAGCGCAATCGCTATCGCTTGACCGATACCGGTGTTGGCACCGGTGACGACGGCTACGCGGCCAGCCAAATCGAAGGGGTTGCTCATGCGGCTACTTCAACTGACAAATATCGAGCACGTTGAGATCGGCGTAGTCGAGGTTCTCGCCGCCCATGGCCCAAATGAAAGCGTACGATTTTGTACCCGAGCCCATATGCACAGACCACGGCGGAGAAATCACCGCTTGTTCGTTTTCGATCACCACATGGCGCATTGCGTCAGGCTCACCCATGTAATGGAAGACGCGGTCTTTTTCGCCGAGACCAAAATAAAAGTAGATCTCGCTGCGACGGTCGTGAAGGTGCGGCGGCATGGTGTTCCACACGCTTCCGGTCTCCAAAATGGTGAGCCCCAAAAGCAGCTGCGCGCTTTCACAAATGCCGGGAATGACCAATTGATAAATGGTTCGTTTGTTTGAGTTCTCGAGGTCGCCGCGGTGTAATGGATTGGCTTCGGCAATCGAGATCTTCTTTAGTGGACAAACCTTATGCGACGGTAGCGAGGCCAGATAGTAGCGCGCGTGTTCGCCCTCGAAGGTGACGTCAACCGAACCCATCGGTACATACACACAATCGTGCGGCTGCATGGTTACCCGCACGCCGTCGACCACCACCGCACCTTCACCGCTGCCGACGTTAATCACACCCATTTCGCGGCGATCGAGGAACGGCTTGCCTGCTGCGCTGGCGGGTTCAGTTTGTGCTGGGAGCTTGATCGATCCGCCCGATGGAACCGCGCCACCAATCACGAACCGTTCGTTGTGAGAGTAATTCAAGGTCACACTTCCGGCCTGGAACAAATCGGCGACCAGATGCCGATCACGCAGTTGATCGTTGGTCACACCATCCATCATGTCGGGATGGGTGGCGTGGTAAGTTTTTTCGAACATGCGGGGCTCCGTTGGAATTCAAATCAAGGAAGATTCGAATGGTAACCGGTGTCAAACTCTTCTGCAAGCGATGCGCATGGAGCAGCTAAATGAATCAGGCCTTTGCCGGCGGCACCACGGATCCACGTCGAATCAGTGTGGAAAAAAATGTCGAAGGCTCGGTGACTTCATCTGCGTGGGCAATGGAGCCGCTGATTAATTTCAACGCCGCCGATCGGCCCATCGCGATGATGGGCCAACGAACGGTGGTCAACGGTGGCCAGACACGTGATGCGATCGGCGTGTCGTCAAAGCCAATGATCGAAAGATCTTCAGGTACTCGCAGTCCACGTTCGCGCGCGGCAAACAATACCCCAGCGGCCATTTCATCATTGCAGGCAAAAATTGCCGTCGGTCTGGGTGAAAGATCGAGAAGGCTGTCTGTGGCGGCAATGCCTGATTCAAACGTGTAGTGTCCGTCGGCAACCAAACTGCGCGGCAACTTGATGCCGGCCTCCGCCAGAGCAATTTCAAATCCTTCGCGACGCTCCCGCGCGGACCTGAATCCGTGTGGCCCGGCAATCAGCCCGATGCGCGAATGACCCTGCGAGATAAGGTAACGGATCGCTTCAACCACGGCGTCACGATCATTTGATGCAACCATATGGTCGGCGTCGTCGAGAACGGCGGAACCCATCCTTACGTAGCGGCAGCCAATTTCGTCACACAGTTCAGCGAGTTGATCGTTTTCAGAAATTGGCGGCAGGATGACAACGCCGAATAGGCGCTGGCGTTCAAGGAACCCCCGCACGTCGCTCAACATCGTCGCAGAACCACGGTCTACCGGCCGCACCACCAACTCAAACTCTGTACCGTGGAGAGCCTCAAGGATGCCTTGTTGCATATTGAGAATCATCTGCGCATTCGGGTTATCGTGAATCAACCCGATAAGGAAGTTGCGTCCCAGCGCGAGAGCACGTGCCTGGGGATTCGGCACGTAACCGGTTTCCCGAATGACCGCCTCGACACGTTCGCGAGTGTCTTCATTGAGCAGCGGCGAGCGATTAATCACTCGGCTTACGGTCTTCTTTGATACTCCGGCGAGCCGCGCAATGTCATTAATGGTTGGCTTGGAGGCGGGTGTTTCGTTCAATTTCTCCGCGTTCTTCATGCGCGAATCATAACAGGCGTGACCTGAATACGCCTCGACCGCCTCAATCCGGGACGCGGTGGCGGTGGAAAGCACCAACCACCGCCCTTGCCAGCGTCGGAAATCGTTGGATGCCGCCCGGCAATTCGCCGCCGATAGGCAGGCTACCGCCAAGCCAACTTGCAAATGACACCGGTTTCCTTTAGCATGACTTCGATGCAATCACTTGCCAGCGGTTCGATCGCGGCGGAATCTTGCACACAATCTTCCAACGGAGCTAAGGTGCCACCAAGCGTAATTTCAGAGGATGACATCGCCGAGCAGTTTGTATCGGCGCGACTGGCCGGACGCGGGCTGCCAGCATACCCGGGGTTGCCGCCGGCAAGCCTTGAACAAGCCTACAAAATTCAGGACGCCGGAATTTCACGCATGCACGACACCGTCGCTGGGTGGAAGGTCGGCAGGATCATGCCTCCCATGTCAGCCGAATTCGGCGCGGACCGCCTCGCCGGCCCAATTTTCTTGCGCTCCGTCCAATATGCCAGCAGCCCGGAATCAACCGGCAAAGCGTGTATTGGGCGTACCTATCCCACGGGATTCGGCGCAGCGGAAGCCGAGTTCCTGCTCCACGTCGGCACCGCACCTAAACCCGGCCAGCAAAAGTTTTCGATCGAAGAAGCAGCCGCAATCATTGACCGTGTTCACGTCGGCCTCGAAATCGCGAGCTCGCCCTTGCCGACCATCAACGACTTGGGACCAGCCGTGACCGTGTCCGATTTTGGTAACAACAACGGACTCGTCATCGGCCCGGAGATCCCCGGTTGGCGCGAAAGCAGTTTTGCCGATTGGACGGTTCAGCTTTTTATCGACCAAGAATGTGCCGGTCAAGGTTCGGCTAACGCGTTTCCAGACGGGCCAATGGGGTCGGTACGTTTTCTGCTGGAGTTACTTGCGCAGCGCGGAATCAGCTTGCCGGCTGGAAGCTGGATTTCATCTGGCGCGATTACCGGCGTACATCCCGTGCGCAAAGGACAGACTGTAAAGGCACAATTCGCCGACAGATTCACGACGAGCTGTTTAATCGACTCAGTGCAGGGATAGGCAGGTAGCGGCAGGCAAGAGATCTCTTCCTCAGAGAAGGCGTGACGACAATGACTAGTCAAGAATCGAGCAATCCGAAGCACGGATGCAAACAAAGTAAGACGGTAGGTATGAACTGGGCATATTCGCTGCTACTGGCCGCCGCACTCTCCGTTACCCACGTTGAAGCGAGAGACTTCCGGTCGGCCGAAGTTCACCCGAACGACTACCCAACAACCCTCGCCGTGCGATACATGGGCAAGCTGTTGTCGGACCAAACCAAGGGTCGCCTAGGCGTACGCGTCTATCCTTCCGGCAGCTTGGGAAGTGAAAAAGACAACATCGAACAGCTGCGTATCGGCGGGCTCGACATGATGCGGGTTCACGCAGGCGCGCTGAATAGTGTTGTGCCGGAAACAATCGTAACCGGTCTGCCATTCTTGTTCCGCTCGGTGGAACACATGCGCAAAGTCTACGACGGGTCAATCGGCGACGAAATACTTGCCTCCATGGAATCGCAGGGCCTTATAGGGCTCGCGCTTTATGACGGAGGTTCACGCTCGTTCTATACCGCGAAAAAGCCGATTAATTCTTTGGCGGATATGAAGGGCATGAAGGTGCGGGTACCCCAGTCCGATCTATTCGTCGCCATGATCCAATCGTTGGGTGCAAACCCGACACCAATGCCGCTGGGCGAGGTGTACACCGCGCTGAAAACGGGAATTGTTGACGCAGCAGAAAACAACATTCCCTCTTACGAAGCATCGCGACACTTCGAAGCCGCGAAGTTTTACAACGTGAGCGAACACTCCCACGCGCCCGACATTCTTGTGTTCTCCAAACGTGTGTGGGACAAACTCAGCAAGGAAGACCAGCTACTAATTCGCAAGGCAGCCAAAGACTCTGTGCCGCATATGCGCAAGTTATGGGATGAGCGCGAAGCAAAGGCGCGCCAGACGATTCTGGCGGCAAAGGTACAGATCAACCCTATCGCGAACCGGCAGGAGTTTGTGAACGCCATGAAGCCGGTGTACGCAAGATTCGCCAATACCGAGAAACTGAAGAGTCTCGTAACGAGAATTCAAGAAACTAAGTAGGCGCGAAAGATGCAATTTCTGACCACTGTTAATCGTTTCTCCGCCAAGGTTGGAATGGCCGTTTGTGTCGCAGGCTTGTTCGCGATTATTGCCGTGGTCGGGCTACAGGTGTTTGGACGTTATGTGCTCAACGACTCCCCCACTTGGGCAGAAAACCTCGCTTTGGTGTTGATCCTTTACGTCACTCTTATCGGTGCCGCCATCGGCGTCAGGGATGCCGGCCATCTAGGCTTTGACCTACTCTTGGAAATGATCCCGAGCGGTCCCCGCCGGTGGTTTCAGGTGTTGATTCAAGTGCTGGTCGCTTTATTCGGTGTCGCAATGATCTACAACGGCTGGGTTCTCGGCGAGTCAGTGGCCGGATACAAGATGCCAAACCTGCATCTCTCCGAGGCGGTACGTTATGTCCCGCTAGTCGTTTCAGGGATCTTGATCGTCACTTTTTCTATCGAGCAAATCATCTCGACCATTTCAGGTAAGCGGGCCGAGTAGCCGTAACAACCGGCAAAAAATTTCGCGTCAGCCCCGGCTGGAGGACGACAGACAACGAGTGGGCAATATGGAACTAGCAACCTTAGGAATTTCATTTTTAGTTTTTTTGCTGCTGGGTGTGCCGGTCGCGTTTGCGATTGGGCTGTCGGCAATTTGTACGATCTTGGTTGAAGGATTACCGGTCGCCGTTCTCTTCCAGCAAATGATGTCTGGAATGAACATCTTTTCATTTCTGGCGATCCCGTTTTTCATCTTCAGCGGTGAGTTGATGCTGCACGGGGGAATCGCCGACAAGATTGTGAACCTTGCGCGGAGCATGGTGGGTCACATCCGCGGCGGCCTGGGAATGTCTAACGTTGTTGCGTGTACGCTGTTCGGCGGCGTCTCAGGCTCACCAGTCGCCGATGTGTCGGCAATGGGCTCGGTAATGATTCCCATGATGAAAAAGGAAGGTTACGACACCGACTACGCGGTGAACGTAACCACACATGCGTCGCTCGTTGGCGCGCTGATGCCGACCAGCCACAACATGATCATTTATTCACTTGCGGCTGGTGGAACGGTCTCGATAAGCTCGTTGATTGCCGCAGGTGTAGTTCCGTCGATCGTGCTGACCATCTGCATGCTGGCCGCCGCATATTTTGTTGCGATCAAACGCGGCTACCCCGCCGACATTTTTCCCGGATGGCCGCAGATTTGGCGCACTGCTGCCGCCGCCGCTCCTGGGCTTATGATCATTGTCATCATTCTGGTGGGGATTCTTTCGGGCGTGTTTACCGCGACTGAGTCTGCCGCCGCCGCCGTCATCTATTCGTTGGTACTGACTTCGGTCGTATATCGCACGATGACGATGGAAAAACTCATGCTCGCAGCGAAAAAAGCCGTCAAAACGACCGGCGTCGTGCTCCTGCTGATCGGCGTATCAACGATGCTTCAGTATTTGCTCGCCCTGTATCAAGTTGCTGAAGTGACCGGCGATCTCCTCGCGGCGATTTCGACCAACCCATGGGTTATCTTCCTGTTGATCAATCTGATCTTGTTTGGGCTGGGAACCTTCCTCGACATGGCGGCGACCATTCTGATTTGTACGCCGATTTTTCTGCCGATCGCCGCGAAATACGGAATGGACCCAGTGCAGTTCGGAATCATGTTGCTGCTGAACTGCGCGCTTGGGCTAAACACGCCGCCGGTCGGCACAACCCAATTTGTCGGGTGTGCAATAGGCGGGATCTCCGTTAGCGACGTGATGAAGACAATTCTGCCGTTCTACGCTGCATTGGTTGTTGCCCTCTTAGGCGTTACCTTTGTACCGGCATTCTCACTTTGGTTGCCGCGCTTACTGTTTGGCTAGCCAAGGCCAAACAACTCGCTAGCACTTGCCCTTCAGTTTCGCAAACGCTTCCGCCATCGCGCTGGCACCCGCAGGCGCGGCAGATTTCAAACTCGCCATCTGACGGGCAGTTTGGGATGGTTTTGCCTGAAAACCCCCGCCATTGCTTGGGTTTGTGCTTCTGGTAGGTGTGTCGTTTAGCCGCATCGTCAACGCCACGCGCTGCCGTTTGACATCGACCTCAAGCACTTTGACTTTCACCACTTGGCCGGCTTTCACAACGTCGTGTGCATCTTTGACGAACTTTTCCGCAAGTGCGGAGATGTGGATTAGTCCATCTTGATGAACACCGATATCGACAAACGCGCCGAAGGCGGCCACGTTGGTGATCACGCCTTCCAGAATCATTCCCGGCTGTAGATCGTTCAGCGTTTCGACGCCGTCGTGGAAGGTCGCCGTGGTGAACTCGGGACGCGGATCGCGCCCGGGTTTTTCGAGTTCCTTGAGAATGTCGGTAATGGTTGGCACACCGAACTTTTCATCCGCGTACTTCTCCGCGCGCAGACTCTTCAGCAGTTTGGCGTCGCCCATTACTGCCTTCACGTCTTTCTGAATGTCAGCCAATATTTTTTCCACCAGCGGATAAGCTTCCGGGTGTACGGACGACGCATCGAGCGGGCTTTCGCCGTTCGGGATGCGCAGAAAACCCGCTGCTTGTTCAAACGCTTTGTCACCCAAACGCGGCACTTTCTTTAATGCTTCCCGCGTGGCAAACGCCCCATGTGTGTTTCGGTGGTTCACGATATTGGCGGCCACCGATGAGGTCAGCCCCGATACACGTGCAAGCAGCGCCGCCGAGGCGGTGTTCACATCGACACCAACCGCGTTTACACAGTCTTCAACCACGGCATCGAGTGAACGCGCGAGTTGTGATTGATTCAAGTCGTGCTGATATTGGCCCACACCAATGGACTTCGGGTCGATCTTAACCAGCTCGGCGAGCGGGTCTTGCAAGCGTCGTGCAATTGATACTGCGCCGCGCAATGAGACATCCAGATTCGGCAACTCTTTGGACGCAAACTCTGACGCCGAGTAAACCGATGCGCCCGCTTCAGAGACCACAATCTTGGTGATCTTGCGTGTAGGTTGCGCTTTCTGAATCAACTTGATCAAATCCCCGGCCAGTTTGTCAGTCTCACGCGAAGCGGTACCGTTGCCGATGGAGATCAGATCCACATTGTGTTTGATCGCCAGCGCGCCCAACACCGTAAGCGCGCCGTCCCAATCGCGCCGTGGTTCGTGCGGATAGATGGTTGCGGTATCGACAACCTTGCCGGTTTTATCCACGACCGCGACTTTCACGCCGGTGCGAATACCCGGGTCCAGACCCATGGTGGCGCGTGGCCCGGCGGGTGCGGCGAGCAGCAGGTCCTTTAAGTTGCGTGCGAATACATTGATGGCTTCGGTCTCCGCGCGTTCGCGCAAGGCCGTCATCAACTCAGTTTCGAGATGCATCGAAAGCTTGATGCGCCAAGTCCAGCGCACGACTTCACATAACCACTTGTCGCCAGGCCGCGCCTTGTTGGCCACGTTGGCAAATTGCGCAATCATGTCTTCAACTGGATTAAACGGCGCACTCCATGCCGGTTTTTCTTCTTCGCTATCCAGACGCAACGCCACCGTCAACACACCTTCATTCCGACCGCGAAACAGTGCTAGGGCGCGATGTGAGGGAATGGTTCGTAGGGTTTCCGCGTAGGCAAAGTAGTCGGCGAATTTTGCGCCTTTGTCTTCCTGCCCTTCGATCAACTTGGATTCAACAACGCCGTGCGCCAACAGGTAATCACGCACACGACTGATCAACCCGGCGTCCTCGGCAAAGCGCTCCATCAAGATTTGTTTCGCACCTTCGAGCGCCGCTTTCACATCCGGAACAGCGGTGTCTTTCTCGGCAGTTTTAGGTTCGGCAGACAAATACTTCCCCGCTTCGATCTCCGGCGATAAGGATGGATCTGCCAAGAGGGCACCAGCCAGCGGCTCAAGCCCGGCTTCGCGCGCAATCATGGCCTTGGTGCGGCGCTTTTGTTTGTAGGGAAGATACAAATCTTCTAGGGTGGTTTTATCCACCGCATTGGTGATCGCGGACTTCAACTCGTCGGTCATCTTGCCCTGCGACGCGATGTTTCCCAGAATGACTGTGCGCCGGTCTTCCAACTCGCGCAGATAACGCAGACGCTCTTCTAGCAGTCGCAGCTGAGTGTCATCGAGCCCGCCGGTGGCTTCTTTACGGTAACGCGAGATAAATGGCACCGTCGCCCCCTCATCGAGGAGCGCTATTGCTGCCGCGATTTGATTTGGCTGGGCGGAAACTTCGAGAGCAAGACGCTCAAGCATGGAAGTAGGCATGAAGAGTAGTCATGTGCGCATAATGCAAGAGCGCGCATTCTACGCAACTTTTCAGCCTTCAGCCTTTAGCGTTGGTCATCGCAGAGGTCAGTTGTGAAGATGAATGAAGCTAATCAGATCTTGCTCAACCTCGTCCCACACGAGAAAAAGTTTTTCAACAGTTGCTGCCGGAATAGGCTTGCTGGTTGCGTGTGCCAGAGTTTCCAGCTCGGTGGCTAAGCGCACGGCCTCGTGTGCGTGTAGGAAGTTAAATGTATTGAGCATGCTGTGGATCGCAAAGCGGCACCCTTCAACGTCGCCAAGTTCGGCGAATCCACGCAAATTCTCGACCTGTTCACGACCGACCTTAACCGCGAGGCGCAGAAGCCCCAGTAAGACCTCGGTATCTCTACCGGCGTGGGCGGTGATTTCGTTTACATTGATGTGTTGGAGATGGAGCATGTTGTACGGTGTCGGCTGCGAGGGCCGCTTATACGCAACGCTAGCCCGTGTCACTATACATCTCCCATCGGGTTACGGTCAGGATCGATCGCGTCGAGTATGGTTTCCAGCTTGGCGGGCTTGACCACCAGCGCGTCGAAGCCCGCTTCGAGAATGGACTGGCGCTGGTGTGGCATCGCAAATGCGGTGTAGGCCACCATTCTCGGACGTGTGCTGGGTCGGTGTTCATTTAGCCATCGGCATAGCTCCTTACCGCCCATTCCCGGAAGGCTGATATCGCTCAGGATGGCGTCGACCTCATTACCGACGAGAAAATCCATCGCAAAGTCCGCCCGCTCGACGACAGCAGTACCATAACCGGCGCGCGTCAGAATTACTCTGGCCAGATCGGCATTCATTGGGTTGTCTTCGACGATTAGTATTTGTTTCATGTTGATTGCCTTTCAGGATGCCTATGTTGCGACTAACGGGAATGTAACGGTTCGAGGGGAAGCGATACGGTAAATATGGAGCCCAAGGAGGATGTGGAGTCCAGGGTGATGTTTCCGCCCATCAGTGCGGTGAGCTCTTTGACCAGTGCGAGGCCCAAACCACTACCTTGCTGAGACCGGCCATCAGCTCCGTTGACTTGGACGAACTTCTCAAAAACTCTACTTTGCAGCGCCTTCGGGATGCCGATACCGCTATCGGCAACTTCGATGAATAGTTCTTGACCAGCCGGAGCATCCCGCAGCCCGGCGCGTACACCAATGAACCCGGCATCGGTGAACTTGATGGCGTTATGCAGCAGGTTATTGAGAACTTGGGTAAGTTTCAGGCGATCACACGACACGTATACGGGAAGGTCTTCTCGCAGTTCAAACCGAAGCTCCAAACCCTTGGCGCGGATACTCGCGCGATGACCGTTCACTACTTCTGAAATCAAGTCAGCCAGATTTTCGCGCTCGACGTGGGTTTCCATCATGCCCGATGACACCTTCTCAAGATCGAGGACCGTATTAACGAGCTCCAAGAGATGCGCACCACTCTTGTAAATGGCCATAGCAAACTTGCGTTGCTCCGGGTCGTTGAGGTCTGTTTTCAGCAGCTCAGCGTATCCTAGAATGCCGCTGAGAGGCGTGCGTAGCTCGTGTGACATGTTAGCCAGATACTGCGACTTCGCCTCGTTAGCCTGCAAGGCGGCCTGGCGACTTTCCTCGATACGTGCGATGGTTGCGAGCAACATGCCACAAAACAACACGATCAGTGCAGATGTCAGCCCGGCCATGGTGTGCACGGCGCGTTTGTAGTCCTCCATCGTCGCGGTGACTTCTTGAAGAGAAAGACCAACGACTAAGTGAAGCGGTAAATTTGCCAGCTTTCGGTACGCCACCACGCGCTCGCTGCCGTCGAGTTCGGTCGTGGTGCCGATAGTCTGCGCCCCCGCGCTGACCATCGTTTGAAACGCGCGCGACTTCGACAAGTCCTGTCCCACGGACGATACGTCGCCAAGCTGTTGGGCCCGCACAATCCCGTCAGACCCGACCAGCGAGACTAGGCTATTTCGCCCGGCGGTTGAGGCTTGGTAAACACGCGTGAAGTAGAAGGGGTCCATCGAGGCGACGATTACGCCGTCAAAGCCACCGCTTGAGTTGTTGAGCCGGCGCGTAATCTGCATGGACCACTTGTTCGAGACTCGACCCAGCACCGGCTTGCTAATGAACAGTCCGCTATTGGGGCTGGTGGCGTGTACTCGGATGTGTTCCCGGTCTGACAAATTGATGCGCGGAAATGGTTGGGTTGAGTCAGTGACAAAACCAGACGTGTCAACGACCGCATAGAGATTAAGAACTTCCTTGGCGAGGACACCCGAATCAACGTAATGGCTGAGCTGGAAGGTGCCGTGGCGGCGTTCATACTGGTGCTTTAGGAACAGTACCGATTGGTCGACGGCCAAAATTGTGCGTAGCGTATGCTCCTCATATGCGCTGGCAAGATGTGCCGCGTCTCGCGCAGCTTCGGCGATGACGCGCGCGCGTTCGCTGGCAATTTCCCGCATCGCGATGCACCAAATGGCAAACACTGACACCCCGGCAAATAGCGTTACCGACAGCGCCACACGACGAGCCGACGACAGATGATTCCATCGGAACTTGCCCATGAGGCGTGTTTGCGGGAGAGAAAGAGTGGCCACTTTGCAGCTCTAGCGTGGTTCGTGGTTATACCGCAGGGGTGATGGTGCCGGGATGACTGAGGAACGAAGACAACTCCGCCTCAACGGCATCGTAAACCGCATTCAATTCAGTCAGCATCATCGGGCCCAACGGCGTATACGATGCTGCAACATAGCGCTCTGCTCGCCGAGCGGTGGTTATTGCTTTTCTGGCGCGCAAGAAATTGAACGTGTTCAGTAGATTGTGTATCGCCAATCGCTGTGCCGGGGCGTCACCAGTGGCACCGCACCGATTTACGAAACTAATTTGGTCGCGACAGGTAGATAACGCGAGCCGCAGCAGCTCCAACAACACTTCCGGGCGCTCGTCAACAAAATGTTGGACCTCATCAAGATCAATGTGCTGAAATGCCGCGTGACTGCGGGGTGTGAGGCTGTTCCGTTCGGTATGTAGGTTCATCATGTCCAATGCCTTTGGTGAGGAGAGGCTTGCAGCAACCTGTTGGTCAGCCGCAGTAGACATATTCTGAGTGAGAGGGCCTGCCGCGTCTGTCGGCCTCGTGTTGCCCTTTTGTCACCGATTGTCACGGCGGCGTCGCGCAGCCCTGACTACGTTGGTGCGACAAACAAGTAACCTTTGCCGCGCACGGTTTTGATGATGACCGGGTTCTCGGTATCGTCGCCGATGAGTTTGCGCAGACGCGAAATGCGCATGTCGATGGATCGATCAAGTCCATCGTAATCAATACCACGAGTTTGCCGAAACATGTCCTCGCGTGAGAGTACGGAACCGGATTGGCTGGCCAGCATCCACAACAGATCAAATTCAGCGGTGGTGAGCGGTATCGCCTCACCCTTGAGGGTCGCACTTCGGGCCGCTGGGTTGATGTGCAAATCGCCAAAAGCGAGGCTGGCTTTGCCATCGTTGGGTCCGGCACCGCTCGTCCGCCGCAGGCAGGCCCGCAAGTGCGCGAGAACGATGCGGGATGTTGCCGGTTTACGCAGGTAGTCGTCCGCACCCAGCTCAAGCCCAAGCAATTCGTCGATATCGTCGTCGCGAGCGGTGAGCAGCAAAATTGGCCCGGAAAACCGTGGACGCAGCTCGCGACACAAGTCGAATCCATCTGCGCTCGGCAAGCGTCCATCAAGGATGATCGCGTCGGGTTGTTCGCGCTGAACGTCGTCGATTAACGTGTTGCCGTCCGCCAGACGCGTTACCCGATAGCCCTCTTTGGTCAGATGACCGGACAGAATCGCTGCGGTAACGTCGTCGTCGTCGACGACAAAAATGTGCTTCGGGGACATGCAGGGCAGAAAAATGAGTCCGGTGGAGAGTTTACTTGCAATGACAAAACCCGCGCGCTATTTGCGTGGGCCGACCGGGCGGATCGACTTAACGAGCATCGGTGGAGCAGGTATTCAAATTAATGTACGATATGAATATCTATTTTCACTTATATTAACTAACAAAAAAATATGCGTATTCGATGTTTTGCAACGATGCTGCAAACGACGGCTATTAGCGCGGTAGTTAGCCTGTCGAACTTTCTCATCGCAGCACATGCTGAAAATCCGGCGCTTACCTTCCAAGTAGGCCAATACATCAGGCTCGACACAATACCAGGCACACCGCTGGTAAATGGGTCAGGCGCGTTTACAAGCTTTACCGCTGACCTTCGCCGAAATGGGAAATCAGATCTGCTCATAGGCGCCGGCACCTTTCCCCCGACACCAAAAACCAACATGCCGCTCAGAGTGTTAAGAGCGAATAACGGCGGCCTAAACGATGTGACCCGGCAGCTCTTCGGAAACGGCGCGATCCCGCAGCGCATTCATCCGCGCGAAGTGATAACTGCCGACTTTAACGGCGACGGTAGACCGGATATTTTTGTTGCGGCGCACGGCTGGGACACTAGTCCGTTTGAGGGCGAGCGCAATGTGTTGATGATCTCGCGACCGGACGGCACGTTTGAAGATCGATCCATAATTCTGCCCACAGATGTGGATTTTTCGCACTCCACTACCGCTGCTGACATTAACGGCGATGGCTTTGTCGATATCTACGTTGGCCAGGTATTTGGGCAAGCGCGGGTACCGCCCTATTTCCTGATGGGGCGCGGTGATGGGACGTTTAGCCAAAGAACCAACAATCTTCCCGCAGCAATGCTCACGCTCGGACGTAAGTTTGTTTCAAGCCTGTTAATCGATGTGAATGCAGACGGATTCCCCGATCTGGTTCTTGGCACCGATCATGATGGCGGTAATGCTGACAATATAGTTTTGCTTAACGACGGAACTGGCGATTTTACGAAACGCACTGAGATCAAACTTCCACCAAGTGTGTTTGGTTCAAACCAGAATACGATGGATATTGTCGCGCACGATGTCAATGGTGATGGAAAAATTGATCTCATCCTTTGCGGTACGCAAGCCGAGCCTTTTTACTCGGGGCGCTACCTGCAAATTCTCATCAACAACGGCGACGGTACTTTTCGCGACGAAACAGGCTCGCGCCTGATGGGGAATTCATCTAAGTCATCGGGCGGATGGAACAGATTTATCCGCATGGCGGATTTAAACGGAGACGGTGCCATCGATATAGTTTTGGTGACCGACTTAGGTTACAACGGCGAGTCCGCCGACATCATATGGCTCAATGATGGACGTGGGCGGTACAAGGCGGTCGCAAGCACGACACTTTCCAGCCAGATGGCGTCTGTCGAGGTCATTGACGTGGACGAAGATGGGCGCCCCGATCTCGTTGAGGTGACGGCGTTTGAGGGTTATTTGCAGTATCGGGTGTTTTACAACCGGACACCGTTCAAGGCGCTGTCCCGCCGCGCTGCCAACGATCTGGACGGCGCGGGTAAATCTGCGCTCGTGGTCAGCAATGCGCAGAACCAAATTCAAGCAGGCCGATTGCTAAACAATCAACTGCAATGGAGCGCCTTGACCAGTCTACCAAATGGCATGAGACCACTCGGTTCCTTTGATATGCAAGGTAATGGCAAGTCAGATCTGCCGATGCTCAACCTTACACAAGGTGATCGCGGAGATGTGGTCGTGTGGCCAGACTTCCAATCGTCGTCCGCCATCACTCTGCGCCAGGTGCGGACGCTCTGGCGTGTGGACGCCGTCGGAGACCTAGATGGAGATGGCAAGGGCGATTTGGTGTGGCGCTTCACGGGAAACAGCGGCAATATCGACGATACCGGGGTATCGTACGTTTGGTTTACCGACGGTGCCAGCGTGACACAAGTCAGAAAGCGCGGCGGCGCGCCACTCGACTGGACGCTACTTGGCGCGGCAGATTTGAATGGTGACGGTGCGGACGACATGCTGTACGTCAGCCCGACGAACGCTATGCGTGCGCTGATGGCGACGCCCAACCGCACGTGTGCAAATCTTTCCGCAGGCTCTCTGCCGACGGGTGGTACAGCATTGCGGTTCGGCGACTTTTCCGGAAACCGTCGCGGGGATGTGCTTGTCCTCGGGGCGCAGAATGACGTAACGCTATTTATGCTCAATGCGGTGGGCGTGGATTTGCCGACATATGGAGGGGCACCCGATGATCCAAACGCGTCTTGTACGCCCGGTGGGAGCCGCTTTGTGTCGCAGACCGTGAAGTCTTTGGGCAACATTGGGCAGGGATGGCGGTACCTAGCGTCTGGTGATTTCGATGGCAATGGGCTCCTTGACGTGGCATGGCTCCGGCCGGATGGAAGCATCGTGTTATGGCTAATGAATCTGGGTGACGCTGCCCCTACCGTTATAGCGAACGCGGGTTCGCTACCAGCAGGATATTCGGCATATCCTTTGCATTAGCGGGGAGCTGGGGTGGCAAAAACTGCGCAAAATTGAGTCAGGGCCGTACCCCTGGCGTCTCCAGTTTCATGCCGGCGGCGCGCTTGCCGAGATAGGCTTCAAGCGCCACCATTTCGTCGCTACCGTAGGCGTATGGCTCGGCGCGTACGCCCGCCATACAGTTGCGTATTCTGCGCTGGAGTCCGCCAACGACCTGCCATTCCAAACGATATAGTGGGTAGCCCGTCGGATGCGCCTGCGGAATCAGATTCCCCGCCAATGAACGGCCCACTTGGTTGTTATGGCAATCCTGACAGCTGAGATCCATCTGACCAATGCGCTGGGCAAAAAGCGCCCCCCCCTTTTTCTGGGCATCGCCAAGTTTTTTGTTGGCGGTCGGTGTGATTGGCAATCCGCGCGATTGCGTCGCAACATAGCTTTCCATTGCAAGCAGGATTTGGTGTTCCAACGGCAGTGAAGCTGCCCTTTGTTGAACCGTCCGACATAAGTTGATTTGTTGCTGCAAATTGATTACGCGACCCAGTGAGCTGGAATACGCGGGAAATCGCGTGGCAACGCCGCGCATTTTTGTTTTTGCATCACCGTGACAACTCGCGCAGGATTTATTTGCCGCGCCGTCGGTACGCTGCCACGCAGCCTCGCCATCTTTCACCCACAGCATCGCCGGGTTTTGGCTATCGTCGTCTTGTAGTGCCTGCGTTGACGGTGCCATAAACGCGTACCCCGACTTCCGAGGGTCGGTCGGCGATTGGGCAACGGCGATGGTTGGTAGTGCGGTAGCGAGTGCAAACCCAGCGTACAGCATGTTTCGAACGTTGGTCACGACGACAATCCTATCGAAGCATGATGGCCGCACGCTCAGTCTGCGTGAAACCGTTGTCACCCGACCAAACAAACAAAAATGTGCCGCTGGCAAATGCGGTCGTGTGGAAGGATAGGTAGGGGTTCGCCGAGACCGCAGCAAACAGCTTGGCGGCGAATACCAGCTCACCCTCGCCGGTTTTGCCGGTCTCAAGAAAGTGACAGCTGAAGTTACGGATCAGGTCGCGTTCCAGCATGACACCTGCACTTGATCGCCGATATCCTGTTTCCATCGGGTGTTGAATCAACGCGCGAAGCTCGATGATCTCGCCAAGTTTTGCAGTGGTGGGTACGGTCAATATGTTGCGCGCCATATGGTTTGCCTTGAAGGTGCCTTGACGGTCTTTTCAATCTTCCAAACACGCGGCGAGCGTGACAACCACTTCAACCGTATGTGTCCAGCAGCTGCCGTCGGCCATCTTGGCGACGGCTAGAAGGCGTTGGGTGGTGGCGAGGCGAATACGGGTTGCGATCTTTGCATGTCCCGCACGCGGGCCTAGCGTGAATTCGGCAACCTCGGGCTGCGGATTTTTTTCGTTGAAGATGGCGATGCCCACTACGCGGTCGGTTGCCGTCATCGGGCTTTGCACCGAAACGGTGATCGGCACGCTATTGCCGTTGTCGACCAGTGGCGCAATTTCGAGTGTCACCTTACCTTCGCGAATTTGTCCGCCGCCGGCATAGGCGCGGCTGCGCGTTATGAGAGGGTCAACTTCAGCTATAGCCGCATCTGTCGGCACCCACCATGCGGATGCGCCGAGCGAGGATAGCTGTGTCAGAAAATGGCGTCGCGTCGTCATTACGTTCTCATTTCAGTGTGACCAGGAAAGCAACCACATCTTCGATTTGCTGAGCATCGAGGATCGGCTTTGTTCGCCATGCGATGCCGACGCGTGTTAGTCCTTCGGTTCGATGGTAGGCGGGCATGATGCTGTTGGGGTTCAGCCGGCGACTGTCGACCATGCGCAGCCGTAGTTGAGCGGCGCTCCAGCGGCTGCCTGCACCGGCAATCGACGGCGCGAGGTTGCCTTGAAACACGGCAGACGCGGCGACATCGTTTGGTATTTGGTGGCAGAGCGTACAAAATCCCTGCTGGCGGCTTGCGACGATGGCTTTGCCGCGCGCGGCATCGCCAACCAGTGCCGACAACGGCGCGGGGATGCCATCGTCTACCACCACTGGCATTGTTTCCGCGACCGCCGCGAGGCTTCCAAACACAGCGCAGATGGCGGCGATAACCGAGCGCCGCTTTGCGGCCACCACGTTTCCCAATCCTACGCCTTCAGGCTATGGTTCTTCAACGGCAAATCGCGAATACGTTTGCCGGTTGCGGCAAAGATGGCGTTCAATACCGCCGGTGCCGCCACCGCGATAGTTGGTTCACCCACACCGCCCCAGAAACCCCCTGAGGCGACGATCAACGTTTCAACCTTCGGCATGTCGGCGAGTTTTAACGATGGATACTCGTGGAAATTGGTTTCGACAATCCGACCGTCTTTCACGGTGCACTCTTGATACAGCGCCGCGCCGAGGCCGTAGACAAACGAGCCTTCGACCTGGGCTTCGATTTGCTGTGGATTGACGGCATAGCCGCAATCGGTTGCGGCAACGATGCGATGGATTTTCAGCGCCCCGTCTTTGCTAACCGAGACTTCCGCACAGGCCGCCACGTAACTGCCAAAGCCATGTGTCTGCGCCAATCCGCGGAATACCCCGGCCGCTGCGGGTTGTTCCCAGCCGACATGTTTCGCCACAGCGTCAAGTACGGCTTGATGTTTCGGGTGTTTGGTCATCAGTTTGCGGCGCAATGCGAGGGGATCTTGGTTTGTCGCCGCCGCAATTTCGTCGATGAAACACTCAAGGTAGATCACGTTTTGGTTCAGATTCACGCCCCGCCAAAATCCTGGTGGCACATGCGGGTTACGCATGGCGTGATCGATCAGCAGGTTCGGAAAAGCATAACCGATCATGGCCTCCCCTCCGCCTTCATTGAGACCCTGAAAGACCACCGGATCCATACCGTTGCGAATTGCTTCCGGCCGAAGTGACGCTAAGATCGACTGGCCGGAAATGCGCATATGCAGACCGGTGATATCACCCTTGTCATCGAGCCCTGCCACCATCTTGCAGTGTGTCAGCGGGTGATACCTGCCCTGCACCATATCTTCTTCGCGTGACCAGATCAGTTTGATCGGTGTGCCGGGCATCTGTTTGGCAATGAGCACCACTTGCCGCACCCAGTCATGTACCGCGCCGCGCCGCCCAAAGCCGCCACCGAGATGCAGTTTGTAGACCTCGCATTGGGAGTTTGGCAGACCGGCCGCTTCTGATGTTGCCGCAAGAGCACCTTCACCGTTTTGTGTCGGCGTCCAAACTTCACACTTCTCGGCTGTCCAGACCGCCGTCGCGTTCATGGTTTCCATACACGCGTGGTTTTGATGTGGATACGAATACACCGCTTCGATAGTTCGCGCGGAAGTGGCAATCGCAGCCAGCGCGTCACCCTTCTTGTTGCCGACGGCAGCGTCTTTTGCGCTCAGACCGGCCTTCACCACCTCTGCAAAGGCGGCACTGGAAGCCTTGGCGTTGGGGCCGTCGTCCCATTCAATCTTGAGCGCATCCAAGCCCTTCTTCGCATGCCACCACGTATCCGCGACCACCGCAACCGCATCGTCACCAACCCGCACAATTTTCTTGATACCCGCGACTTTCATGGTCGCGCTATCGTCGACGCTTTTTAACTTACCGCCGAACACCGGGCAGGCTTTGATGGCTGCGTTCAGCATGCCTGGCAATTTCAAATCCATGCCAAAGATTTGTTTGCCATTGGTCTTTTCGACCGTATCGAGGCGCGCCATGCGTTTGCCGACCAGCGTCCAATTTTTTGGGTCTTTTAGCGTGACGTCTTTGGGCGGCGTCAGTCTTGCGGCGGCGGCCGAGACCTTGCCAAAGGTAGTTTGGCGCTTCGACGGTAGGTGCGAAATGACGCTTTTGGCGACTGTACACTCGACCGCTGGCACCTTCCATTCATCTGCCGCGGCTTGCACGAGCATGATCCGGGCGATGGCACCACCCTTGCGAACGTAATCTTGTGACTGCCTGATACCGCGGCTGCCGCCGGTGCCGAAGTCGCCCCAAGCGCGATTACGCGCGAGGTTTTGGCCCGGTGTCGGATACTCGGTGGTGACCTTCGCCCAGTCACACCCGAGCTCTTCAGCAACCAATTGCGCGAGACCGGTCAGTGTGCCCTGTCCCATCTCGGAACGGGCGATGCGCACCACCACGGTGTCATCCGGCTTGATTACCACCCAAGCGTTGATTTCCGGAATCGCAGTTGAAGCGGATGAGGGCGTTTGTGCATCGGCGTTTTTCAGAAACGGCACATGGAAACCGACCACCAAACTGCCGGCGGATGAGGCAGCACCTTTGACAAAACGGCGGCGGCCCGTATTCACGTGCTGACCGTCCTTCTTGACGGCGCTCATGCTTCACCCCGCGACATTTGACCTTCAGTGTGTTCGATGTTGAGCGCGTTGGCGACTTTCTTGCTTGCCTTTTCGGTGCCCTTGCCGGCCTTTGCGCGCGCCATTTCTTGAACCGCTAGCTTGATACCGGCGCGTACCCGGTTGTAGGTGCCGCAGCGGCAAATGTTGGTCATTGCGTCATCGATGTCTTTATCCGTGGGGTTCGGCTTGGCTTTCACCAGCGCAGCAGCGGCCATGATCATGCCTGATTGGCAGAAACCGCACTGCGGTACATCGAGCGCCACCCAGGCCTTTTGAATCGGGTGCGTACCGTCCCTCGATAGACCCTCGACGGTGGTGACTTTTTGTGTGGCGTTGACAGCCGCAGCGGGCATCACGCACGAACGTACGGCTACGCCGTCGATATGTACCGTACACGAGCCGCACTGCGCGATACCACAGCCGTACTTGGTGCCGGTCAGGCCGAGTTGTTCACGTATCACCCAAAGCAGCGGGGTATCCGCATCCGCTTGGTAATCGCGTACTTTACCGTTTACATTTAGTTTCGCCATGCCGACGCTCCTCAATCGTGGAGCACCAATTAAGAACTTATCAGCGAAATTGGAAAGAGTTGGTAGTTCGCGAGTGGCTCGAAGCAAAAACCAATGTGTGCGGCGTTAAGCGTAAGTCTGCTCCAGCCGACCGTCATAATACGTAGAGATCATCGACATTTGTACCGCCATTTCTACACGGCGCTGCGCTTCGCGGCACAAGGATTCAATGTCGTCACCCCTGGCCTTTGCGACACATGCGTGATAAGCGTGCTCTAGGGCATCAGCAGCCTGTCGCCATTCCGGAATGTTTAGCGCTTCGGCATCGAATTGGTCTCGCGCCGTTTCGAATGAATCTTGGAGTGCAGTCAAAAAGCGGCTGCTAGCTTCGATACAAGAAAGCCTTGAAGATTGGTGGGGTAGGCGGCGTGCGGCGGGCGGGGTCGTAAGGCGGCTTGGCTGGGGCATGTTGGTCTCCGGGGCGATCTTAGTAGGCAAACTCGTCAATAGATTGGTGACAACTGACTATCGTGCAGGAATCGAATTTTCATTCGGGGGAAAAGCAATGAAAATGCCGGGGATTTATGCGCATTAAGCCCCCCAGCCGATTTGATCGCTGAGTGCAACCGGATATTGGGCCGTGTAATCGGTGGTGCCTTGCTACCCTGAGGGCATTGTCGGAAACTCCAAGGAACGGACGCTACCGATTGTATGTTCGCCAACCCAACCAAACCGCCGAAGGAGCCACCATGCCCGGTGATCAACTACCGCTAAACACGCCGACACGCAAAACCGCCGCCGACTTTCACCCCGAGGTGCTGAAGCTGTTCGACCAATATGTCCACGGCGCGATCAGCCGACGAGGCTTTCTGGCCGGCGCAACCAAGTACGCCGTCGGCGGTGTCTCAGCCACCATGCTGTTGGAAATGTTGAACCCCAACTTTGTATCTGCCCAGCAGATCAGGAGCGACGACCCGCGCATCTTCGCCAAGTACGTCGAGTATGCCTCTGTCGACGGATCGGGCAAGGTAAAAGGTTATCTGGCGATGCCGGCCAGGGTATCCGCAACGTTACCGGCGGTGTTGGTGGTGCACGAGAATCGTGGGCTGAACCCACACATTGAAGATATCGCGCGTCGTCTCGCTATCGATAAGTTCATCGCATTCGCACCCGATGCGTTGACCCCGCTGGGCGGATATCCGGGGGATGAAGACAAGGCCCGCGAGGCGTTTGCCAAGCTAGATCAAACCAAAGCGCGCGCCGATTTTGTTGCGGCCTATGGGTTTATGCAGACGATGAAAGACGTGGGCGGCAAGATCGGTGTGGTCGGTTTCTGTTATGGTGGCAGCATGGCCAACTATCTCGCCACACAGCTCCCCGACCTTGCGGCGTGCGTACCTTTCTACGGCAGCGCGGCAAAAACCGAAGACGTGCCAAAGATTAAATCTCCGCTGCTGATTCACTACGCCAGCAACGACGAACGCATCAACGCCGGTTGGCCCGCGTACGAAACCGCGCTGAAAGCGGCGGGGGTGAAATACGAGGCGTTTATCTACCCGAACACCCAGCACGGCTTTAACAACGACACGACGCCACGTTACGACGCTGCCGCAGCAAAGCTGGCGTGGGATCGCACCATCGCGTTCTTCAACAAGAACCTGCGTGGAAAGTAGATAAATAGCAAAAGTCCAGAAAATACGGGTATTTTCAGGCAATAGTGAAAATTCGCGTTCGACTTGTCGGCACTCTGGCCGTATGCAAAGGGGTGAGAAACGAGCATTGCGCTACCTTTTGGTTATCGAGACTAAAGGAGAACCTTGGATGCCGCCCCTCACTTATGCGCTACCTTACCAGATTGAGCACGACTTCCGGCTTGGGCTAACCAATGACAAGATAGCCGGCGCGCTTGCCTACAGCGTCCGCACGGTCGAACGCGAGATTAAAGTCGACACGAAACCAGTCCGCGTGCTAGAAGAGCGACGCAATCGCCAGCGGCGTCTACATCATCGGGCCGGCGTCCGGCAAACTTTTTGCGGTGCGACGATCTTCACCGGTTACCTCGAAGCGGCTGCGGGTCGATGCACGCATCGCTTGAGGGGAAGGCCTCACGCGTCCATTCGGCTGTGCGGCCAAACAGCGGTACTCCTACGTAGCCGCGCATCAGCAGGCGATTGGGGTCCCGATCCCCGAGGCGCACGGTGGCCTTGTAGGTCTTGCCCTCTTCCCCATCGTAGATCGAACCTTCCCTCCATACCCCGTCTTCGTTGCGCACGAAGCCTTGCATCAGCTTGATGCCCAGAAGCGCGCGTCCGCGCAGCGCGGGGTCGGGATTCTTGACATCGTTTTCGTTGGGTGCGGGGCCACCGACGAGGCGCCCCGCCAATTTGCCGTCGCCTTCGAGGTAGACATGAATCACGCCACGCTTATCCTCGGTTAGCCACCTGCCGCAGACGGGTTCGGGTCTCGGTGTGGCGTTTGCAACGCCCACGACCGCGAAGAGCATTGTCCATGCAGCATGCCTCATCCGCCGGCTCGCGATGACATCCTGTCGCGGCAGGTCACTAGCCCCGAATGACGTGGCCTCGGCCAGCGGGCGCCCGACCACCACATTGTCCTCTCCCGTTGATTCCCTTTCCGTGCCCACGCGCATTTTTCCCTCCTCTCAAAATTTCCAGCCGAAAGCCACACCAATAGCCTGTTGCCTCAACCGGATGTCTGCCTCGCCGCCACCGAATGCCATCGGGATCGAGTTCCTTCCCATAACCCTGCCCTCCGGCGCGTACATGTAAAAGAAACTCAGCTCCCACGTGTGGTTCGGGATCCAGGTTGTCCCCAGCGTGTAGTGGCGTTCCGTCGTCACAGGGGCGAGCATGTTGAAGAAGGTTTCGCCTGGCGTGATCGGCTGTTTGCCGTAGTTGTAACCGGCTCGCAGCGTCCATTGCGGCATCACCGCGTAATCGATGCCGAGCTTGTAGGCGGTTACGTCCCGCCAGCCGAAGCCGGCCCCGTTGTCACTGCCCAACGGCTGGCCGTCGATCGTAAGTCGCGACAGCGGGTTGGCGAGTGTCGGGATACCGGAGTACCTGATGCGCACCACGTCGAGGGCGACAGTCGATCGGTTCGACGGCTTGGCGCTGACACCGACGCCATAATTGGCGGGGATATCGAACGCGCCTTGCCTCGGGATGAGGCCTCTGTACTTATCGAACTTGCCCGACGAAGTCTTCGTCTGGTAGGTCGCCCCGACCATTAGCCAAGGCGTGACTCTGCCGATGTAACCGAGCCGAACCCCCAAACCGTATGCGCTGTCTTCGCCGCGATTGGTCACATTGCCTGGCGACTGTGAGGCTTGGTTTGAGCCCGTGCCCGTGAAATTCTCCAGTCCTTCTACCTTCAAGCGCTGTTGGACGAGGTTCAGTGCGATGCCCAGCATGTGATCGGACGCGACCTTATATGCGAAGCTCGGCGCAAGGAAAACTTGTGTGAGGTTACTGGTCGCCTTGCTGGTACCGAAGAGCGGGATCGGTGTCGTGTATGACGTATTGAGGCCACTGCCCACGAGAGAAATGCCAAGCGTCATCGTCGGGCTCAAGGTATGAACGTAACCCATGGCAGGGACAAAGAAATCGCTTCGGCGATTGCCATCGTAATCGCCGTTGATTGGAAGGGGAGACCCCGAGATGGTGGCGCCACGGCTCGCCCTCCTCCACTCGCCTTCAATATCAAGGCGGTCGCCTACGAACCCCAAGCCCGCTGGGTTGATCGCCGCAGCGATAGAATCCTGCGGGAGCGCGATCCCCACGCCGCCCATGCCGCTCGCCTTGACGCCGAATCCGTGCGCGTTATACCCGTTATTGGCTAGCGCCGCTTCCGCCGAGCAGGCGGCCACGACGCCCACCACAATGCTCCTGATCCCTGCGCGGGTCAGATCGAGGTTCGCAGTCGGCGGGCCGCTCCCCGGCCAACGACCCTGAATCGCTTGCGGACGACCGACACCCACGACGAATTGGTCAGCGTTTTCACTTGCGCCACCTAGGATACGGCGTTCGAGGAAGCGACGCACCTCGAGCGAGTAAGCGCCTGGGTGCGAGAAGCGGAACATGTGCCCGGTTCGCGGCATCACGACTTCCTCAGCGCCACGGATGCCCGCCAGCATGATTTGGCATGCATCCTTCCCGATCAGACGGTCTTCCTCTGGGGTGAGAATCAAGGTCGGCACGCTGATGCGCGGCAGGCGGGCGACGTAGTCCGCACGCTGGATGGAGTGCACGCGGTTGACATAGGCTTTGTGGGGCGTCTCATGCAAGAAGAACTCGCGCGTCTTCCTTGTCGACCAGGGAATCTCTCCCTCCGCGTCGAAGGCGGAACGCAGGTTGGCTGCGTGGACACGCAAGGTCAGTGACCGGTAAAATGGTCCGGGGAAATACGGTGCCAGCGCTGCCAAGGCCTTCAGCACCGGGGAGGTGATCGGGTTCCTCGCGAAGCCGCCTGAAACGACGAGACCCCTCAGAGCTGCGGGCTGGCGGGTCGCCAGCGCGATCGAGATCACAGCCCCGTAGGAGTCGCCCACCAAAACGTAGGTGTCCAAGTCGTGAACATTCTCAAGTACAAAATCGGCCACCGCGTCGATGTCGTTGAGGTCATCAGGCAGTCTCAGAGTGCGCATGGGCCAGTCGCCGAGGTGGGTCAACTGGGTGAGATCCCACGGCGCGCCTGCAAAGCACGGGATCATTACTAATGTTGGCCGCATGGTCTTGGTGCTCCCCATCAGTTCCTGTTGCAGATGGTGCGCATTCTGACGGCAGGCCCGCCCACCAGTCCAATGGCATCGGTGCAGGACCTCGATGCACCGCATCGATCACGGAGTGCCCGGCACGCGTGGCCTGACCTATGGCTCCACGGCAGCGATGATGGTGTCCGTCAACCACTCGATCTCGGATTCTGCCGAGCGCCCCGCCGCACGCCCAAGAGACACGGTCCACGTCGGCATCTCGAATGGCAACTCGAACGTGACGATTCCCGCAGCGTCTGCCAGGCGGCTCGCGGCACGCTCCGCCACCGCCGCGAGCAGATCACTCGCGCCGACGACGAACGGGACGGTGATGAAGCTCGGACTCGTGGCAGCGATCGTGCGGCGAAGCCCGACGCGCGCCAGGGCGTCGTCCACGGCACCCCGCGCATCTCCTCTTGGCGACACCAGGATGTGCGAGGCCTCCACGAAGGCGTCGAGCGTCACGGCTTGTCTCCGCCCCTGGCGTTTCAAGCACGGGTGACCCGTACGGGCGATGCCGACGAAGCGCTCGTCGAAAAGAGGGATGACTTCGATACGCTTCGGTGCGTGCACGAAAGTATCTGAGCCTATGGCGAGATCGATCTCGCCGGCATCGAGCCGCCTTACCACCGTGGCTTGATCCGTCGACTCACTGCGAACGGTGCTGCCGGGCGATTTTAGGCAGACTGCTGAGAGTGCAGGCGCCAAGACCGTCAGCATGCCGTAGTCCGTGGTTCCGACGACGAACTCTCGCCTCATCCGGGAAGGGTCGAACGGAGCGCGACTCGTGGCGATGTGGCGTACACCGTCGAGAACCTCGTTGATCGGCTGTGCCAGAGAGGCCGCCAATGGCGTCGGTTCGATGCCTTTGGGATGACGAACGAAGAGTGGGTCGTCCAGCGCCTCGCGCAACCTCGAAAGCGCGTGACTTGTGGCCGATTGCGACAAATGCAGCCGCTCGGCTGCACGACCTACGTGGCGCTCGGCTAGCAAGGCATCCATGACAACCAGCAGATTCAGGTCGAAGCGAGTCAGATCCAGAGACTTCTTCACGGTGGTCCAATGGGCATAAAAACAAAAAAGGCCAGCAGAAATACTAGGGAGCCCCGCCGGTCGTGTCCGATCACGTCGTGCAAGTTCCCAGCGGATAGGAAATCCAACCACAAGAGCACAAGTATGGTACACGTTTAAGGCGCGACAAGCCTGCATATTGTGTGCTGACACCGGGCCAGTTACCCTAGATTTGTCGCCATGACTTTTCTTTGCGAAAGGTTCATGTTTTCTTCCATTTGCCTCGGTCATTTTCCCCATGTGCACATGCCGAACAAACACTTTCTGCGTGCCGAAGTGAATAGCAGTGATCAATCGGCAAGGCTGGCCTGCGTTCAATACGTAGTTGCCTTCAACATAATCGACTTGCTGAAAAGTCTTATGCAGATCGTTGAAATCCGAAAATTGGGGTTTCGAAATAATGCGGTGCCAACTTGCGAACGACGCTTTAGCGTCAGGATAAATCTCCCAAAAGTTGACGAGGGCCGCTTTCTCAAAGCCGCGTAGATGGTTGCGGTGCGGCGACGATCAAGGTCCTGCGTACTCTTGCTGGGAAATCCCGTACTCTTGTATCGGCGTGTGGCTTATGTTGGTGCGCGAAGCGGTAGTTTTTTGTAGATGCTTACCGCTCATTGTTGGCTAGCTTGCTGTTGAATCATTGTGAACAATCGCGTGTTTCCGTCGTGCTGCCGATGAGTTTTGTAGATACTGGCTGCCTAGGCAGTCGATCAAATCGAGATGCGCTGTCAAATTTCTGCAACATCGTCGTCACATACTCCTTTCAAGCGCAGCCGTCATCGGCTGATTTTCCCCTTGGCTGATTAACAGGACACGACGAATATGCAGAAAATCTCTATTGCCGCTGCGCTCATCGCAGCAACCATGTTGTCTGCTTGTGCGGACATGAAGGTCACGCCGAACCCAATTGTTCCAGATACCCGTATCGCCGCACCGGTCGTCGTAAATCCCGATGTTGAGTTGGCCGAAGCGGTTCGCGCTCAGCTCCGCAGCATGGGTGTGCGCAGTGTCACGCCAACTGTTGCAAAAGGCGAAGTCACGCTAAAAGGCGAGGTCGAGACGGGCCAAGATTTGGCGCGCGTGGCAAAGGCGGTACAAGGAATTAAAGGCGTGACAGCCGTTTTCCCAGACGTCAACGTTAAACGCTAAGCGTCACATTCGGCAAGCAAAGAGCCCGGTCATGCCGGGCTTTTTTGTATTCAGACTGGCGAGGTATGCCGTCTAGGTTTGCTGGCTGCGGAATAGTTTGCGATACAGGCCGCCGCCAAACGTTGATCGTTGAATCGGAATCATGACGGCAGTAAGACCGATGCTCAGCAGCACAACCACAAAGGCGATGCCTTGTATGGTCTCGCCGCCCTCCACGCCTTGCTGCAATGGCAACCCGGCCAGCACCGCTGCTGCCAACCCTTTCGGCACCATGATGGCGGTGAGTGCCACGTGCTCGGTTGCGATATCACGGTCACTGGTCATTCCGGCCAGCACGTGGCGTACGCCGTAAACTGCGACGACGATCACCGCGCCAATCACAAGTACCTGTGTGTCTTTGAGCTGCATCGAAATACCGAGGAAGACAAAGAAAAACGTCTTCAACACAAAGATGAGCTCCTGAAGAAAGCTCTGCTCCTGTGATGAAAACGCGGCAAGCCGGCCGGGCCGAATCAACCCCGTCGCGTTTGCAAATCGGCGGCCATTGGCAAGGAACAACCCAAAACACAACGCGGCAATCGCCCCTGAAAAACCGAGCAGTTCGGTTGTTCCGTAGACGATGAAACACATCGCGGCGGAAGCAAAACTACCGTGAGGAAGTTGTCGCGCAGCGCGTAACAACAATAACCACGCCAGCCCCGCAAGCCCGCCAATTAACACCGCGACGATCATCGTTTCACTGACCGCAAGGGCCGTGTCGGCGACCGACACACCGCCTTTTTTGGCGGCATCGAGCAGTACAAAGATGCCGACGATACACAGCACATCCGTGATAGCGGACTCAAGCACCAATACGGTTCGCGCCTTGCCTTGCACATTCAAACCTTGCACGAGCGGTATCACCACTGCCGAAGACGTTCCGCCCAAGATCATGCCCAGCATTACTGCCGGCATCCATGTCAAACCCGCCAACCAAACGCCCGCAACCGTAACAATGGCAACGGTGGCAATGAATGTGGAGAGCGTGAGTTTGAGCGTGGCGGAGATCGAAGACTTCAGCGACGATAAATCAAGATCGACGCCGCCTTCAAACAGAATCACGACCAACGCCATGGTCGCCAGCGCGCTACCGGCCGCGCCGAATTGTGCGGGGCTGACCCACCCTAGCACTGGCCCGAGCAAAATGCCGCACAGCATCAGTAGCAAGACATCTGGGACACCGGTGCGGGTGAAGATGCCCTTGAAGAAGTAGGCCGCAAAAATGAATAGGCCAACGGCGAGGATGGTGGATGCCATGGATTTACAAGGCCGCAGGCCTGAAGGCGAAGAGTCCGCCTAGTTTAGACGAGGATCGTTTTTCAGGCAGGGTTATCGATGCTCTTCGCCACGCGTCTTCCACTGGTCGCGCGGAATCTTGAAGCCCGGTTCAAACGCTGCCAGACCAAACATGAGCGCCTCCCATGAGTGGGCGCGCGGATTTAACCTGTATGCATAGCTTGACGCTATATCGTATAACGATATATCATCACCCGATGATCCTGTCGTTCAAGTGTGCCGATAGCCAACGCCTTTTCGAACGCCATCGGGTCAAGCGATTTGTGAACGTCGAATCCTCAGCCCGCCGCAAACTCGATCAGTTGCACGCCGCAGCAACGCTCGATTTCCTGCGGGTTCCCCCCGGCAATCGATTGGAAGCGCTGACGGGCAATCGTCAAGGCCAGCACAGCATTCGCATCAACGATTAATTTCGGATTTGCTTTGTCTGGGCGTCGCAAGGCGCGATGAACGTCGAAATTGTCGATTACCACTGAAGAACCACAGAAAGACAGCGAGCATGAGCAAGAAACTGACCCCAATTCACCCCGGCGAAATCCTACGCGAGGAATTCATGAAGCCGCTCGGCCTCTCCAGCAATTCACTGGCGCGCGCCTTGGATGTGACACCCGCGCGCGTGAACGAAATCGTGCGTGAGCGGCGCGGCATCAGCGCCGATACAGCATTGCGCCTAGCGCGTTTTTTCGGCACCGATGTGCAGAGCTGGATGAACCTGCAAGCGCATTACGACATTCAATGCGCAGAGGATTTGGCAGGGAAGGCGATTCGCAAGATTGCGCCGCATCGCGGGTCAGATGCAGCGGCTTCCGCATGAGCGAGACGCCCTCCGCTGGCAAGCCGCCGGTGCTCCCCGCCGCGTCCGCCGACATGAGTTTCGACTGCCGCCCAAATATTGAAAAGTCTCGTTCGGCGCTTCCCGGTGGGAGAACTCAAGTAGCGCTGCCCCAAATTTAATCGGTAATGTCTGCCGATCAACACTCGCAGAAATCCGAAGAAAACTTTGACTGAATTAAATATTCGCGTTTTATACTAAATATTCTTAATTTCTATTGATTATTCACAACAATCCCCGCCTCATGCGCCATCTGGTCTGCGTGATATGAACTGCGCACCATCGGGCCACACGCCGCATGCACAAAGCCCATCTTGTAGGCCTCGGTTTCAAACATCTTGAACTCATCCGGCGTGACGTAGCGCAGCACCGGCAGATGATGGCCGGACGGTTGCAGATATTGGCCGATGGTGAGCATATCGACGTCGTGGGCGCGCAAGTCACGCATCACATCCAAAATCTCTTCGTTGGTTTCTCCCAGACCCACCATCAGGCCGCTCTTGGTTGGCACGTTAGGATGTTCAGCCTTGAAGTCTTTAAGTAACTTCAATGAGTGTGCATAGTCCGAACCGGGGCGCGCCTGTTGGTATAAACGAGGCACCGTTTCAAGGTTATGGTTCATCACATCCGGCGGCGCGTCACGCAGGATAGCGAGTGAACGATCGAGGCGGCCGCGAAAATCCGGCGTGAGAATTTCGATTTGTGTCGTCGGTGAGAGTGAACGGGTTTGGCGGATGCATTCAACAAAGTGTCCGGCACCCCCGTCACGCAGATCGTCACGATCGACGCTGGTGATCACCACGTACTTGAGCTTGAGTTTGGCGATGGTTTCCGCCAAATGGCGCGGCTCGTCTTGATCCAGCGGCAGTGGGCGACCGTGTCCGACATCACAAAATGGACAGCGGCGTGTACAAAGATCCCCCATGATCATAAAGGTGGCGGTGCCTTTGCCGAAACATTCACCAATATTCGGGCATGACGCCTCCTCACACACGCTATGCAGCTTGGCTTCGCGCAGAATTTCTTTGATCTCGTAGAAACGGCTGCTGGATGAACCTGCCTTGACACGAATCCAGTCGGGCTTTTTCAGTCGCGGCGCGTCGGATACAACCTTGATGGGGATGCGTGCGGTCTTGAGGCCAGACTTTTGTTTTTCGCCAGCCGTGACCCCGCTAGCCACCTTGTTTTCGACTTCAGCCATACAGATTCGCTTTCAAGTGCTTGAGCAATTTCTCGCCAACAACGTCCATTTTATCTCGTGCGCCTAAGGCACTCATTTGCGTGGTCGCCAGCCCCGCATACCCACACGGATTGATACGCGAAAACGGTGCAAGATCCATGTCGACGTTTAACGAGAGACCATGGTATGTCGCATGGTTTGCCACGCGCAATCCGATGGCAGCGATCTTTGCGATTGCCGAGACGGTTGCCACATACACACCCGGCATGCCGGATTGCCGTTCGGCGACAATGCCATGTTCGGCGAGTAAATTGATAACCGATTGCTCGATCCGGTTCACAAGGCTTTTGACGCCATAGTTGCGTGTGCGCATGTTGAGCAGCAAATACACCACGAGCTGGCCGGGCCCGTGGTACGTCACTTGGCCGCCGCGGTCGATTTTGACAACCGGAATATTGCCAGCATCGAGGATGTGTTCTGGCTTACCGGCCAGCCCTTGGGTAAATACCGGTGGATGTTCCAGCAGCCAGATTTCGTCTGTCGTCGAGTCCGTCGTCGCGCGGTTATGCGCACGCATGGCATCGAAGGTTTGCTGGTAGTCGGCAAGGCCGAGATATTTGATGAGAGGGGCGGCCAACGAGCATTTATCGCGCATCGTAATACACCACAAAACTGGTTCCCGAACCAAGTCCGGGGCAACAACTCACAAGGCCATCAATACCGCCGGGTGAGCGGTAAGCTCGCGGTAGATGTCGTCGAGTTGCAACTTGGATGTTGCCTTAATGGTTGCTGTGACAGAAATGAAGTTGCCATTCTTCGATGGCCGCATTTCGAGGGTGGCGACATCAAAGTCCGGCGCATGCTTTAGTACGATGGCGGCAATGGTCTGCGCAAAGTCGGTATTTGTAGCGTTAGCATCCTGCGACTTCATCCGCCCCATCACCTTGATTGGAAACGCCGTTGGAAAAACCAATAACGTGTCTTTGGTTTCGGCGCCTTCCGCGCCAATGTGTTTAGGTTGTGTCATCTTGGGTCTATCGCCGCGCACCTACTCAGCCGCTCTCGCGACTCGTGCTGCGGGCGGCAGATCTCGCTTGTACTGTTGAAACAGTTCATACATTTTTTTGAACATCGGCCCGGGTTTGCCGGCATCCGCGCCGTGCCCTACCGGTTTGCCATCAAGCAAAACAATCGGCGCCACTTCTTTTGTTGAAGAGAGTATCCAAAGCTCATCGGCCGCGCGCACTTCTTTGCGCGATACCCTGCGTACTTCCATCGGCATGCCTGCTTTACGCGCCAGCTCCATCATCAATACGTAGGTAATCCCGCCCAGAATGAGGTTATCCATCGGCGGGCATAAGATTACGCCGTTTTTGACAGCGGCGATATTCGAGGCAGAAGACTCGGTGAGGTAACCATCACGGAACATGATGGCCTCATCCGCACCCAGCAGGCTGGATTCGTGTTTCAATAACACGGCGCCCAACAGTGCGGTGGATTTGACGTGGCACTTCAACCAGCGATTGTCATCCAGCGAGGCCACCGAAATCCCCTTGGCGTAGATCTCGGGCTTTGGTGTGGCCAGTGGATTCACCATCATGAACACCGTCGGCGTCAGGCCCTCGGGCGGTGGAAAATCGCGCTTTGCCACGCCGCGTGTGACTTGGATATACACGCCGACATTGCCGCCGCCGTTACGCGCAATCAGTTCATTGATGGTCGCTTCCCATTTGTCAATCGCGTAGGGGTTGGTGAGGTATAGCTCGTCCATCGAGCGCTGCAAGCGCAGCAAGTGTTCTCTGGCACGCAGGCCGCGGCCATCATAGTAGGGAATGACTTCATATACGCCGTCACCGAAAATGAAACCGCGATCCAGCGGCGAAATTTTGGCGTTTTCCAGTGGCATGTATTCGCCATTCAGGAACACCGTGGGCAGACAGAGCGCTTGAGTCATCTTGGCACCTTCATGAAGTTTTGCGACACAACGAGCGTTGATCGGCTCGCGATTCACCACCAGCGGTTATTTGAACATCAGTCGAATAGCGTCCCAACCACGACCGAGGAACCCCGCAACTTTGACATCTTCAAGAGCGACCACCGGGATTTCGGCAAGCGTTTTGCCGTCACGAACCAATTTCATTATCCCTGCTTTCTGACCGGGCTGCAGCGGTGCCAGCAGCGGCTGTGTGGTGCTGAGCATGGCGGTGATTCCTGTGAACTTCTCCTTCGGCAGTGTCAGCCAAATGTCGCGATCAAATCCGAGTTTGACCGTGTTTTGTGTGCCCTTAAAAATCTGCGGTGCTGCAATCGCCTGCCCTTTCGTGTACATGCGTTGTGAGTCAAACATCTGGTAACCATAGTTGAGTAACTTTTGGCTCTCTTGCGTGCGCGCCGAGTCAGAATTGGTGCCGAGCACCACCGAAATGAGCCGCCGCTCGCCGCCCGTTGCGCCGGGGCGTTTGGCGGTCGCAATCAGGCAGTAGCCGGCGGCATCGGTATGGCCGGTCTTCAAACCGTCGACGGTGGGGTCGATGAACAACAACCGGTTGCGGTTGGGTTGGGTGATTTTGTTGTGCGTAAACTCACGCTCTTTGTAATAGGCGAATTCGGCCGGAAAGTCGCGGATGATCGCGTTTGCAAGCAGCAGCAGATCTTCAGCGGTTGAGTAGTGTTGCGGGCTTGGCAGCCCTGTCGAATTCAAGAAGTTGGTATTTTTCATACCCAACTTCTGCGCGGTCTTGTTCATGAGCTGGGTAAACACATCTTCAGTGCCCGCAACTGCCTCGGCGAGCGCGATGGAGGCGTCGTTGCCGCTTTGCACGATCATGCCGCGAATGAGCATCTCGACGGTCGGCGACTGCTTCGGGTCAATAAACATGCGTGAGCCCTCAGCTTTCCAGGCACGCTCGGACACAGAGACATTTTGACCCAGAGAGAGTTTTTTTGTCTTGATCGCATCGAACACCAAATAGGCGGTCATCAGTTTTGTCAACGATGCCGGCTCGAACCGATCACTGATTGCCTGACTGGCCAATATCTGGCCACTGCTGGCGTCGAAAAGCACATAAGCGCGCGCCGTGACCACGGGCGGCGGGATATCGGCCTGGATGACGGGAAGTTGTGCGAGGACAGCGGAGGACGTAAAGACGACGATGGAGAGAGCACAGAGCAGATTGCGGAGTTTCATTTGGTTCTTAAGGTTGAGAGATAACGGGTGAAAAATCGTGGGACTGTTTTACGCGCGATTGAATCGCTTCGGCCTCGGTGCGGGAGGAGTATGGGCCCAAGCGCACGCGCCAGAGGCTATCCTTAAACACAGTAACGATAGGTTCGCGGTTCCAATCGAGCTCGCGCGTCATGCGATCACGGAAAATGTTCGCGTTTTCTTGTGAACTGAAGGCACCCAGTTGCAAGAACAGTTGTGTGCCATCGGTTGTAATCGGCGAAGTCGCAATGACAGTGGCGGGCGGTGGTGGTGTGGTTGGCAGTGCCACGCGCGGCGGCGCAGCGGACGCCACAACAGAACGATCACCGGCGAAAACCCGCTCGATGGTCACCGGGCCGCTGCCTCTGCGCGCGAGGTCAAGACGGTGGGCTGCGGCATAGGATAAATCAATGATGCGATCTGAATGAAACGGCCCGCGATCATTCACTCGCACCACCACCGACTTGGCGTTGGCCGGATTCGTCACTCGCACATAGGAGGGGAGCGGCAGTGTCGGGTGCGCTGCCGTCATCGCGTACATATCGTAGATTTCGCCGATGGAGGTCATGTTGCCGTGGAATTTACGGCCATACCACGAGGCGATGCCACTTTGGCGGAAGGGATCATTGTTCACCACTGGCGCATAACTGCGACCAAACACGGTGTACGGCTTGTTTGCGCCTGAGTGGAATTTCTCTGCGCGAGGCACGGCATCCGGGATGCTTTCCAAGTAGGCGGGGGTGTTCTTCGCCGCGTCGTCACCGGGACCGTCGTCTAAATAATAGCCACCTTGGCCGCTTGATTTGGAAGGCGTGGGTTTGGAGGCGGCGGGCAACTTGGGGGTGGAGGAACACGCCGCCAAGAGCGATACCAATAACAGGCTCGCGGCTATCTTTACGAGTTCACGAGTACGTGTAGATTGGAACAACGGATGTGTGGCGTTCAAGGGAGTACGTCGCGCGGGGTTGGCGGAAGAAAAACGGCATATTTTCGCCCCAAACCGTCGATTGCCGACAAACAAATACAAAAAGGCGCGTGTTTCGCTCCCTTGCCGAACAACACCTACATCTGCCGAAACCGACCAGTAAAGGCCGCCGACACTGGAACGAGTTCATTCGTACCGCGCAGCTTGACGCGCATTCTGCCGACGTCGTCCTTCATCACGCGCTCGATGGCCGCCACGCGGATGACCGATGAGCGATGCACCTGCCAAAATTCATCCGGATCGAGTTCGTTGAGCAAATCCCGAATAGGTGTGCGCACGTATCGCTCTTTATTCGCGGTGATAACCGCCGTGTATTTGTCGCGCGACTGGAAAAACAGCACCTCGCCGGTGGCGATAACGTCGATCTCGCTGCCCTGCCCGCAATTGAGCCAACGCAAAAACTTGCGCTCCACCGTTGAGATTTGCCGCAGCGCATCAACGAGTTTTTGATCAACGCTGGGCGAAGCCTGATCGTTGATCGATGCCTTCAATCTCGTAATGGTTTCGGCCAGTCGTTCGGCTTTAACCGGCTTGAGCAGGTAATCGACCGCTCGTGCTTCAAACGCTTCGATGGCGTGTTGATCGTAAGCCGTGACAAAAACGATGCGTGGCGCGGCGTCGCTGCTGACCACTTGGCGCGCAACTTCAAGCCCACTCAAGCCCGGCATACGGATATCGAGGAAAGCGATGTCGGGCTCGTGTTCGGCGATGAGCCCCAGAGCGTCGCCGCCGCTATGCCCCAGCGCCAGCACGTCCAGTTCGGGCCACGCTGTCTTCAGCAAATCGCGCAGCGCTTCAGCAAGGCGCGGTTCGTCGTCACAGATGATCGCGGTTGTCATTTTATTCGACTACTGGCAGACTCAACTCCGCAATTACACCGCTCGGGGTATTGGCAGTCAACACAAATTCCCCCGCCCCGCCGTAGGTTGAGGCGAGGCGATCTCGTATGTTTGCCAGACCAACACCCGAGCCGCCCGAGTGGCCCGCACCAAAGCCAATTCCATCGTCGATTACGCGAAGTTGTAGCCTGTCTTTGCTCCCGTTTCCAATAATGTCCGCAGTAACCTTGATTGATACGTCGCCAGCTTTTGGCTCAAGCCCGTGGAAAATCGCATTCTCCAACAGTGTTTGCAGCAACAGTGGTGGAATTCTGACGTGCGCGGCGCGATCAGATAACTGCAGATTTGTGGAAAGCCGACTACCCATGCGAAGTTTTGCCAGCGCTAGATAGGCGCGTGCAAGTTCAAACTCCTCGCGCACGGTTGTTTGGTCGGCGCGTAGCGACCTCAAACTCCCGCGCAAAAAATCCGACAATTCGTCCACCATCCGCTGCGCGGTCATCGGATCAGTGGAAATCAACGACTTCAAATGCGCAATGTTGTTAAAAATAAAGTGGGGTTCGATTTGTGCTTTTAGTGTTTGCAGGCGAATTTCTGCGAGTTGCTTTTGCTGCTCTGCGCGCTCCACGCGAAGGGCGATGTTTTTCTGTTCTTCAAAGCTGAGCCACTCATGAGTGTGGATCACCAACGCAATGGCAGAAAACGCCAGCGTCATATCGCTCACCGGGACGTTCATCAGTGACGCGGGTATGGTTTGCCAAAGGCACGCAGCAACTAGAGCGCCAATGAACAGGCCATGGCTTACGTACCAGACAGTTGCGACAGTCGGCATGGGTATACGCTTCGCTGTCAAGAGCGCACCAATCGCACAAATCATCAGGTAAACGAGTGCGGCACCCTCACCGTAGCTGACAGCCTTAAACGGAAACGCGAAGCTGAACGCTAAGAAACCGATGAAACCAATTACCCCACCAACGAGGACGACCTTTTGATTGACTACCGAGCGAAGCCAGAAGTGCGCCGGCGAGATCCGTAAACGCACGTCCGCAAGGGATGGTCGCCAGCTTGCCGAGAACTCTTCCCAAGTTGTGAGGCCGATACGCTCACCTTCTTCGCGGCTCCGGACGGCTAGCTCTTTGGTAAATAGCCAGCCGAAAGCACCACAAAAAGCCCAAATGGCAAATTGTGCGGCTGGTGTTAAAGGGAGAAATTGTTCCTGCGGGGCGGAAAGTTTCGCCGCGACTAAGAGTCCTATGGTCAGAAAAACACCCAGACCCAACGATGTTTTGAGCGCGCGGAACAACCAGTAGCCTTCGCTTGCCCCCCACAGCGGCGGTGGTGTTTCGGGGCGGTAGCGCAAGTACAGACGGTACCAAAATGGCGCGACCATGTTGGCAGAAATTTCGTACTGTGCGAGAACGGCGGCGGCGGCTTGGACTTTTGGCGGCAAGGTCATACGATTTCCTTTTTTGGCAAAGAATGGCGATGGCGGAATTCTGTGCGCTCCGCCCTCCGCTCAGGCTCGGCTGCGACGAACACCGCCAAATCAAGGATGAATTCGCCCTGCCGCCGATAGGTCAAGCGTGAAGCCGTTGTTTTGACGATAAGCAAGCACGCGGAGATTCCTTAATTGGCATCGACGCCTTTGCGCGAAGCTTGCTTGTGCGGCTATTTGGCGGAAAGCCTTTTTAATTCCGAAATTGCATCGGCAAACCGATCTCGATGGGTTTCGTTGCGCCACCCCACCAATTTTTTCTGCACTATCCCTTTGTGGAGGAAATAGGTGATCGGTGTTGCCGAAAACTCGTCGAAAGGCCACTCAGACGCAATGTGAACAACCGAAAGTGCCTGATCCGGATAGCTGCGATTCCAGTCGCGCAGTGTTTTAAAGTCGAATTGAGAGTCCTGGGGGGTGACAAACTGGATGCGTCCCTTCACTTCGCTAGAAAGCGTAGTGTCAGCGTTGATATGTTGCATCATTCGCCGCGAGAACCCGCAGCGCGAATGCGCGACCACAACAATTTGCCAATCTGCACTGAGATTGGCCGGAACACGGGTAGCAACATCAAGCAGCGGGTGAAGTTGCCACGCTGACGGTCCAGTGAAGCCACGCCCTAGTGGATCAACCATTTCCGGCAGCACATCCTCGGCAGGAGGTTGAAGCTGGGCTGCAAACCCAACTGCGTTCTTGAAATCTCGAACGCGAATCAAACTTCCATAGTACTCGAGTCTCTGCGCAGCAGTGGTACGTTGTCGCTTCGTATTTTCGTCCAAGATCAACTTCTGTTGGATCGCGTAAGAGGTCATGTTCTTGTAGAACACCATGCTTTGCGCAATTCGCAAATACAAATCCAAATCTGCATCATGCGTGGCCGACAGCGCTCTCTGGCGTGGAAAATCCCCGATGTAGCGGTTGAATGCCTTTACAAGTGTTGCCCGCTTGACGTCGTCAGGGACATCCATTCGAGGAATTTCTGCTTCGACCTTGAAAAAATCTGGCGCACCAATGCGCACCGACGAGGTGTGCGTGCATCCTAGAATCTGTATGCACAGTGCCGCGACAACGAATACAACTGACGAATTACGTGTTATCAATCTACACATCGCTTTCAGGGGGCGGGCCACTTCCACAGAGGCGAATCAGCGTCGTCCACGATATGAGTATCCAATACTGACTTAGACTTAATTGGTGCGACCAACGGCGCATCAGCAGAAGGGCTCATCAATGTCTTTTCGTCCACCTGGTTGGCTGTGGACAAATCAGTGGCAAATGCGCCACCTGTAATGCTCAGACCTAAAGCGAATACGCAGCATATAACACATTTCAAATTCATGAAAATCTCCTGTTTGGCTGTTTGGGTTTGTTAGCGGCATACACTGGTACGAAAACGAGGTTTGCGTCAGGCGCGAGTTACCCCCGCGCTAATTCAAATGTCGATTTAAATTTAATTAACATTTCGGCAAGAAACCCGTAACAATTCATACTATCCCCACTAGTTTCTCGCTCGTTGCTAGCCACTCCCACTCCACATCGCCAATCGCACCGGCAACTTCGCCCTGCCGTTTCAACATTTCCTGTAATTGCGGTTTCTTCTCATCGGTGTATGCCGATTCATCACTCAACCACGTCTCAATATTGGCCTTCTCCGCCGTCAGTGCTTTGAGTTTGGAGTCCAGCTCGGCAAGCTTCTTTTCCAATGGTTTACGGGCAGCAGCGAGCCGCTGGCGGGCGTCGGCCTCCATTCGCTTTTGCTCTTTACGGGCAGCAGGCGAAACAGACCCTAGCTCTAGCACTAGCGGGGCCTTTGGCGCATTTTTGGCTGAATCTGCCCGTCCCGCCTCGACTTTCGCGTCTCGGTAGTCTTTGAAGCCCTTTGCCTTGGCGGTGGCGTATTGTTTGGCCCACTGTTTGTAGTCGTCGAGATCGCCGTCAAATTCTTTGACTTCGCCTTCCGCGACCAGCCAAAGTTGATCCGCCGTGGCTTTCAACAAGTGTCGGTCATGCGCCACCACAACCAGAGTGCCTTCAAACTCTTGTAGCGCCTCGGCGAGCGCTTCGCGCATGTCGATATCGAGGTGATTGGTGGGCTCGTCCAACAGCAACAGGTTGGGCCTTTGCCAGACGATTAAGGCTAACGCTAGGCGCGCTTTTTCGCCGCCGGAAAACGGACCGACCGGCTCTTCCACACGGCTGCCGCGAAAGTCAAAGCCACCGAGGAAGTTGCGGAACTCTTGCTCGCGGGTGGTTGGGTCGAGGCGTTTGAAGTGCATCAGCGCGGATTCATCGGTACGAAGTTGCTCAATCTGGTGCTGCGCGAAGTAGCCGATCTTCAAGCCCTGCCCTTCGTAACGACCACCTTTCTTCTGTGCCAGCGTTCCCGCTAGTGTTTTCACCAACGTGGATTTGCCGGCGCCGTTTGGGCCGAGCAGGCCAATTTTGTCGCCGTAGAACAAGCGCCACTCAACGTGCGGCAGGACCGTTTTGGAGTCGTAACCGAGCTCGGCCTCTTTCAGGTGCAACAGCTGGCGAGGTGCGGCGACGGGCTTGCGAAACGAAAACTCAAACGGCGAATCCACGTGTGCGGCGGCAATCATTTCCATGCGTTCCAGCGTTTTGATACGACTTTGCGCTTGTTTGGCTTTGGTCGCCTTGGCCTTGAAGCGATCGATGTAGCTCTTGAGGTGCTGTACCTGTCGCTGCTGTTTTGCGTGCTGCGCTTGCTGATTTGCCAACTGCATCGCGCGGGTGCGCTCGAAGGTCGAGTAGTTGCCAGTGTATTGATTGAGCTTTAGGTTCTCAACATGCACTACCTGATTGACCACTGCATCGAGGAAATCACGATCGTGGGTAATCAGAAACAATGTGCCACGATACTGCGCCAGCCAGTCTTCGATCCACATCACCGCATCGAGATCAAGGTGGTTGGTCGGCTCGTCAAGCAACAATAAGTCCGAGCGGCACATCAACGCTTGTGCGAGATTCAAACGCATCCGCCAGCCGCCGGAGAAGGTGCTAACCGCCTGCTCTTGCTGTTCTTCGTTAAATCCCAGGCCAGACAACAGCGAAGCGGCCCGCGACCTCGCCGCATAGCCGCCAATTTCTTCAAACCGGGTGTGCAAATGTGACAACTCGGCTGCCAGCTTTTCGTGCTCCGCGGAAGTCAAGTGATCGTGCCATTCGGTGGCCTCCGCTTCGGCGAGTGCGGCTTCCAATGCGCGCAACTCACGATCACCATCGAGCGTGTATTCGAGTGCGGATAAGGCACTCTGCGGCGTGTGCTGCGCGACGTGCGCGATCACCCACGAGGGCGGCATTTCCAGCTCACCGGAGTCTTGATGAATTTCTCCGCGCATCAGCGCAAACAGCGTCGACTTGCCAATACCGTTGGCCCCCACCAGCCCGACCTTGTGACCGGGGAATAGCGTGAGATTGGCGTTGTCAAACAGCCGTCTGGTGCCGCGCGCGAGGGTGAGATTGGAGATGCGAATCAAAGAGTGTAGTCGTAGTCAATGGTCAGAGGCGCGTGGTCGGAAAACCACGCCTTGGTGTACACGCTGGCTTTGGTCGCAGTGGCGGCGATGCCGGGTGTACAGATGTGATAGTCGATACGCCAACCGACGTTGTTGTCGCGCGCATTGCCGCGGTTCGACCACCAGGTGTATTGGTCCGGCTTATCGTTGAGTTGACGGAACGTGTCGACGTAACCCACTTTGTCGAACAGCGTCGTCAGCCATTCACGTTCTTCTGGCAGAAAGCCCGAGTTGGTTTTGTTGCCGCGCCAGTTTTTCAGGTCAATTTCTTTATGCGCGATGTTCCAGTCGCCGACGATGATGACTTCACGCCCGGATGTTTTAAGCTGTCTCAAATACGGCATGAAGACTTCCATGAAGCGAAATTTCTTCGCCTGCGCTTCTGCCGAGGCCGACCCCGATGGCACATAAAGCGAGACCACCGACAAATTGCCGAATTGCACCTCAAGGTAGCGGCCCTCGGCGTCGATCCATGTAATGCCGGTGCCGATGATGACCTTGTCGGGTTCGTGTTTCGACAGGATAGCAACCCCGGCGTAACCCTTCTTCTCGGCCGGATGATAAAAGCCATGCATGCCTTTCCACGCGTGCACCTCCCCGGGAACGTCGCTTTCCAACGCCTTGATTTCTTGCAGGCACACCACGTCCGGCTTTTGTGTTTTCAGCCACTTGATGATGCCCTTGGACGTCGCCGAGCGAATGCCGTTGACGTTAACCGAAATGACACGCATGAAAGACGCCCGTAAAATGAGAAAACCGTGAAATTATGGGGCATCAAATGCCCTCGCCCCGTTATCGCGCACGCGCGATGGTTCTACCCCCCTCATTCGGCCCGGACATGCCTACTACTGACTTCCGCACAGAATTTGTTGAATTCGCCATTGCGCAGAATGCGCTGCGTTTTGGCGAGTTTAAGACCAAGGCCGGACGGCTTTCGCCGTACTTTTTTAACTCGGGCCTGTTCAGTGATGGTGCCTCGATGAGCAAGCTTGCCGCGTTCTACGCAAAAGCGGCGATGGCCTCCAGTGTACCGTTCGATATGATTTTTGGGCCGGCCTACAAAGGAATCACTCTGGCCACCGGCATGGCTATCAAGCTGGCCGATATGGGCCGCAACGTGCCGTTTGCGTTTAACCGCAAGGAAGCCAAAGACCATGGTGAGGGCGGGATGATCGTGGGAGCGCCGCTAGCCGGTCGGGTGTTGATCGTTGATGACGTCATTTCCGCCGGAACATCGGTGCGGGAATCGGTCGCCTTGATTCGGGACGCCGGCGCGACGCCGGCTGCGGTGCTGATCTCGGTGGATCGACAAGAAAAGGGCCTGGGAAAGTTATCCGCCGCGCAAGAAGTGAGCCAACAACACGGCATTCCCGTCATTGCGGTTGCAACACTTGCAGACATCGTCGCCTGGCTGACCGAAAAAAACGCGGCAAATGGGGGCGAAGGCGATAAACTGGCGAGAATCGAGGCTTATCGGGCCCAGTACGGCGCGTAGATTTCCCATCGCGCTGAGACAGAGCCCGGTGACTTATCAATTTCGTGTCTCTGTTTCCGCGCATTCAACAATGACTGTTTCTCGAATCTTGCTTCCGGTGCTGCTCTGCATGATCGCGTCAGTGCACGCCCAATCGACGCTGTTTCGCTGCGTTGATGACAAAGGCGTCACCTACTTCGGCGAGACCATGCCTGCGGCCTGTGCCAAGAAGGATGTTACGGAGATATCCAAACAGGGGCGCACGATTCGCAAGCTCGACGCGCCCCTCACGCCGGAGCAACAGAAAGCGAAGGCGGAAGCCGACGCCAAACAGCGCGAAAACGATAAGAAAGTTGCGGAACAGCGACAGAAAGATCTCGCCTTGCTCGGTACCTATGGCGCTGAGCGGGAGATAGACGTTATCCGCGATAAGGATGTCGCCCAGATCGAGCAGCGCCGCAAGTTTCTCGAAGCGCGTATTGTCGACGTCGACGCCCGTTTGGAGAAGGTGAACAATCAGATGGAGTTCTATGTCGCCGGCAAGCGCAAGACGGCCAAAGCGAAAATCGCCGAAGCGGCGAAGGACGGAAAGGACGCCAAAGACAGCAAGAGCAGCGAGCGGGAAGTACCGGCGCAGCTCCAGGCTGACTTTGATCGAGTCACGTCTGATCGTGGAAACTTGGTGCTTGAATTGACCCGGCTGGACGCCGACAAAAAGACCACCATCGCGCGCTACGACGGCGAAAAAGATCGCTTCCGTCGCTTGAAGGGCGGCATGCGTCCTGGTACGGTGCTCGACGAGCAGGGCAATGTGCTGATCGAAGCGCCCATTCCAAAAGGCGCCTCACGCTAATCATTATTCCGCGAGTTTTTTGCGCAACAGCTCGTTGACCTGCCCCGGATTGGCCTTGCCCTGCGAGGCCTTCATCACCTGACCGATCAGCGCTTGAATCGCTTTCTCTTTGCCGGATTTGAATTCCGCAACGGACTTCTCATTTTTGGCCAGCACGTCGTCGATGATCTTCTCGATGGCGCCTGTGTCAGTGACTTGTTTGAGACCACGCGCTTCGATGATGGCATCCGCATCACCGCCGTGTTCTCCGGCCCACATGTAGCCGAACACTTCTTTGGCCATTTTTGACGACAACGTTCCGTCGGCAATACGTTTCACCAGCCGCCCAAGCTGGTCGCCATTCACCGGTGAATCCGCGAGTTCGATGCCGTCACGATTAAGTTGTGACGCGAGATCACCGTTGATCCAGTTGGCACACAGCTTCGCTTGTTCACCGGAGCTGTTATAGGCGGCGAAGAAGCAAGTTGCAAAGGCACGGCTCTGCGTCAGCAGTTGTGCGTCGTACACACTTAAATCATAGGCATCAATCAACTGTTGACGCGTCGACCCCGGCACATCAATTACGCCGTCGCGCAGCATCAAGCCGCGAGTAGTCTCAATTTGCGTCTCATTGATCGCCAGCGGCAGCAAATCCGGATCCGGGAAATAGCGATAGTCCATCGCATCTTCTTTCGATCGCATGGCGCGCGTTTCATCACGATCTGCGTCGTATAGCCGTGTTTGCTGGATGACTTTGCCGCCGTCTTCAATCAGCTCAATCTGGCGGCGCACTTCGTAATTGATGGCGCGTTCGAGAAAGCGAAACGAGTTCACGTTTTTGATTTCGCAGCGCGTGCCGAGCGGCTCACCCGGTTTGCGCACCGAGACGTTGGCGTCGCACCGGAACGAACCTTCCTGCATATTGCCGTCGCAAATGCCGATCCACGTCACGATGCCGTGCAAGGCCTTGGCATACGCCACCGCCTCGGCGGCAGACCGCATTTCCGGCTCGCTCACAATTTCCAACAACGGCGTGCCGGCTCGGTTTAAGTCGATGCCCGATACGCCGGGTGTTTCAAGGCCTTCATGCAGGGATTTGCCGGCGTCTTCTTCGAGGTGCGCGCGCGTGAGGTTGATGCGCTTCGTGGTCGCTGTATCACCTTCGCCGACTTGAATATCGACAAACCCGCCCGTCACAACCGGCAATTCAAACTGCGAGATTTGATAGCCCTTCGGCAGGTCGGGATAAAAGTAGTTTTTGCGGGCAAAGATCGAACGCCGCGCGATGTTGTGCGTCTGACCGTCGTTCACGGCCAGTCCGAACTTAATGGCAAACTCAACTGCTTGTTTATTCATGACCGGCAGCGTGCCCGGGAGGGCGAGATCAACCACCGAAGCTTGCGTGTTGGGCGGTGCGCCGAACGCGGTTGAGGCGCTCGAAAAAATCTTCGACCGGGTCGCGAGCTGAACGTGGGTCTCGATGCCGATCACAATTTCCCAGGTCATTTGCCGCCCCCCGGGATTTGTAGATGCCAATCGGTGAGCTGCTGGTAGCGGTGCGCGGCCGCCAGCATGGCGGGCTCTTCAAAGTAATTGCCGATGATTTGCAATCCCACCGGCAGCTTTTGGTGATCAAAGCCGCATGGCACTGACATGCCGGGCAATCCGGCCAGCGATACGCCGAGCGTGAAGATATCCTCCAGATACATCGCCACCGGGTCGCTCGACTTCTCGCCGATTTTCCATGCGGTGGTCGGCGCGACCGGACCCATGATGAAGTCGCACGATTTGAACGCCGTCTGAAAGTCTTGGGCGATCAGTCGGCGCACGCGCTGCGCTTGCAGGTAATACGCATCGTAGTAACCGTGGCTCAACACATAGGTGCCAGTGAGAATGCGACGTTGTACCTCGCGGCCGAAGCCCTCGGCGCGGCTCGTGGCGATCATGTCGTTCAGATCGGCGTAGTGCGCCGCGCGGTGGCCGAAGCGAATGCCATCAAAGCGGCTCAAGTTGGATGACGCCTCGGCCGGCGCGATCACGTAATACGCCGGGATGGCCAGCGCCGTGCGCGGCAGAGAGATATCAACGACGGTCGCGCCGTGTTTCTTGAACGTGTCGATTGCCTCGGTTACCCTCGTACTGACGTCGGCTGACAGGCCTTCTGTGAAAAACTCCTCGGGTACACCGATGCGTAGGCCCGCAAACTCGCCATTCGGCCGGGGTTTTGAGGCAATTTGGGCTGAAAACCCCTGCCAAATGGACACTTTTGCCTTTTCGCTATCGAGCGAAGTCGAGTCGCGCTCGTCGAAACCGGCCATGGCGTCGAGCACGAGCGCGCAGTCTTCGGCCGTGTGCGCCATCGGCCCGCCTTGGTCGAGTGACGAGGCGAAGGCAATCATGCCGTAGCGTGAGACGCGGCCGTAGGTTGGTTTGATGGCAGTGATACCGGTCATCGCGGCGGGTTGCCGCAGTGATCCGCCGGTATCCGTTCCGGTGGTGGCGGGGACGATGCCTGCGGCCACTGCCGCGGCCGAGCCGCCAGAGGAACCGCCCGGAATGCGCCCAGTGTCCCAAGGGTTCTGCACCGGGCCAAAGGCCGAGTTTTCGTTGGACGAGCCCATGGCGAACTCGTCACAATTCAGCTTGCCCACACACACCGTACCGGCGGCGCGAAGCCGCTCGACGACGGTGGCGTCAAACGGCGAGACGTAATTGGCGAGCATCTTCGAGCCGGCGGTGGAGCGCCAACCGCGGGTGACAAAAATGTCTTTGTGCGCAATCGGTACGCCAAGCAGGGGTTTGCTGGTGACCCCAGCGGCGATGTGTTTATCAGCGGCACGAGCCTCGGCAAGGGTCAGATCAGCGTCGACATGGAGGAACGCGTTCAAACCCTTCGCCGCAGTGGCTTTAGCGAGCACGTCCGTGGCAAGCTCGACGGCCGAAACCTGTTTAGCCGCCAGCGCGCGGGAAAAGTCGGTGATGGTTCTCATCGCTAAGCTGGAAAACATTGTTTGCAGGCTAGTCCAGTACCCTGGGAACGAGGAAAAGACCGTTTTCGGTCATCGGCGCGTTTTGCATGTTGGCTTCACGGTTGATTTCGGCGCATGCCTCGTCTGGGCGCAGCCGTAAGGCCATTTCGCTGACTGCTGATAGCGGATGCGCGAGTGGCGCAACGCCTTTGGTATCAACCCCTTGCAGTTGATCAACCAAGACCAAGATAGCTGACATCTCTGCGCCCAAGGAGGCAAGCTGGTCGGCTGGCACATCCAGACGCGCCAAGCTGGCGATACGCTGTAGGGTGGTGGAATCAAAGGACATGGCGGACAAAAGGCGTAGGTCGGCGAACAGTGGTGGCAGGCGGTGCGCGGCAAAAACGTGATGACATGCAGAAAATCCGAGGCGGCCAATTCTCGCCAGATTTCGCGCCGAAAAAGTCACCTGAAACGCGACTTTTTCATAGGGGGCTCAGGTATCATATCGCACCTGTCGACAGAAATCCGCCTTGCGCAATTTTGAGGTGCAGATTTATGCAGGGAGGCGCCGATTCGCTTGGATATTCATCCATTTCTGTCTGTTCAAGCGGGATGCCAAGATATTTGCGCGGCGGGTTGCGGGACCGACGGCCAAGAAAAGATGAGCGGCACACATAAATTTCGAGCACAGCTAGGCTTGCGCTGTGCCGGCACCAAGACAAGGCAAGACAGCAGAAAGGCAACATGTTCTTCTCCAAGTATTTCTCCAGCGATCTCGCAATTGATTTAGGCACGGCAAACACACTTATTTATCTGCGCGGCAAAGGTATCGTTCTTGACGAGCCCTCTGTGGTCGCAATTCGTCAGGATGCAGGGCCGAATAGCAAGAAAACCATTCAAGCCGTTGGGGTCGCCGCCAAGATGATGTTGGGCCGTACGCCGGGAAACATCACCGCCATAAGGCCGATGAAAGATGGCGTGATTGCCGACTTTCATACCACTGAGCACATGCTCAAGTTCTTCATCAAAAAAGTGCACGACGCACAGTGGTATCGCCCGAGCCCGCGCATTGTCATTTGCGTGCCGTGTGGATCAACCCAAGTCGAGCGCCGCGCGATTCGCGAGTCCGCTATTGCGGCGGGCGCGTCACAAGTATTTTTGATCGAGGAGCCGATGGCCGCAGCAATTGGTGCGGGCCTGCCGATTGCTGAGCCGACTGGCTCGATGGTAGTGGACATCGGTGGCGGTACCACTGAAGTCGGCGTGATTTCACTCGGCGGCATCGTCTACTCGGCAAGTGTACGCGTAGGTGGTGACAAGTTCGACGAAGCCATTATCAATTACATTCGTCGCAACTATGGCATGTTGATTGGCGAGGCGACTGCCGAATCGATCAAGAAACAAATTGGTTCTGCGTTTCCCGGCGCCGAAGTACGCGAGATGGAAGTCAAAGGGCGTAACCTGGCCGAAGGGATTCCGCGTTCGTTCACTATTTCGTCAAACGAGATTTTGGAAGCGCTGACCGACCCACTGAATTCAATTGTGTCCGCGGTAAAGTCCGCGCTCGAACAAACGCCACCAGAACTCGGTGCCGACATTGCTGAAAAAGGCATGGTCTTAACCGGCGGCGGCGCGTTGTTACGCGAACTTGATCGCTTGTTGGTGGAAGAAACCGGGCTGCCAGTGGTCGTGGCCGATGATCCGCTGACTTGTGTGGTCCGAGGTTCCGGCCGAGCGCTCGAAGAGATGGATAAGTTAGGATCCGTTTTTACCAACGAGCTGTAAACATGTCGCACGTCTACTGTGCAAGCCAGCCTGTAGCCTACTGTGCGGGTGGCTTCGACGGGGTGGTTAAGTAGCGTGGCCGCCTATCAGGAAAATTTCTTTACGCGGGGTCCCTCGCCGTTAGCGCGCGTCACGTTTTTTGCACTCGTGGCGGTCGCAGTGATGATAGCGGACCACCGGTTCCAAGCGTTATCTGTGGTGAGGGTTGGTGTTTCGACGCTGTTGAGGCCGATTGAAAACGCATTGATGTTGCCTGGCAATGTGGTGCGGGATATCGGTGCGTACTTAATCGTGCAGGACAAACTACTCGCCGAAAACAAAGCGCTCAACGAACAAGTGTTGATGCTTAGCGCGGAAGGCCAGCGGGCGCGTTTGATCCTGTCTGAACAAACACAGATTGCGGTGCTCAATGAGGCGAATGAACGCTTCAGTCGCGATGGTGTGGTAGCCGAAATTATCCGCGATGCACGCAATCCATTTGCACGCAGGATCATCATCAACCGCGGTTTGAGTAGCGGCATCAAGGCTGGTGCTGCAGTCATCGATGGTGTCGGCGTGGTCGGACAAGTCACTGCATTAGGCATGAGCTCGGCGGAAGTCACACTTACCACGGAGAAGGACCAATCGGTTCCGGTCATGATTGTTCGTTCGGCTCCCGTCACGGCTGCGCTGCCGAAGTCCGCAGCATCAAATGCAGCAACACTGGCTACGGAAATGACAGCGCCCGGCAGCGAGATCGTCGCTGCCGAATCAGCGCCCACCAGCCGGGCGCGGAGTGGGTTGCGTGCGGTTGCGGTTGGCGGCGGACGTGACGGCACCATCGAGTTGCCGTTCATTCCGGTGGCGGCGGATATTGAAGTCGGCGACGAACTGGTGACCTCCGGGATCGATGGTACCTATCCCGCCGGGCTCGCCGTCGCGAGGGTGACCATGGTTGACAAAAATCCCGCCTTGCCGTTTGCGCGCATCGTCGCACAACCTTCAACCGCGCCGGACCACCATCGTTTTGTGAAAGTGCTGACCAATACCGGGGCATCCTACCCGCAACCAGACGTCAAAACTGATGACCTTGCTGGCTCCGCCAAGGGAACCCAGACCAAACGTGAAGCCAAGCGTGAAGCCAAGCGCGCTTTGCGTGACCGATAGGCGCAATAGGCAAAGACATGGATCTTTCCCCGGCCTCCCGCGATGTTCTACGCCCTCCCGCACCGCTGCGATTGGTGTTCGTATCGCTGTTTGCGGCGTTGGTCGTCAGCCTGCTGCCGTGGGCGGGATGGATGCTGCAGGCGCGCCCTGACTTTGTTTTGCTACTGCTGCTCTATTGGGTGGTGCACGAGCCGCGCAGCATCGGACAGACGTGGGCGTTTGCGTTAGGCATGGTTATGGACGTCGCCGATAGTGCACTTTTAGGCCAGCATGCATTTGTATATGTTGTGGCGGTGTTTCTCACCCAACTACTCAGAATACGAATCTTGCACTTGACGGTGGTCGAACAGGCGCTGCACATGTTGGGTATTCTATTCGTCGCGCAACTGCTTTACGTAGGGCTGAACCTGTCCCTTGGCCGCGAATTTGCCGGCCTCACGCTGGCCCTCGCGCCGGTTGTTGGTGCTGTGCTGTGGATGCCGCTTCATTTTGTGGCGACATTGCCGCGATTTCGTCGTCGTTCAGACGCCGTCATGATGTAGCGGGCGGCACAAGTTGGTCGGCACCAATATCAAGAATCGTGAGGCGGAACTAAACGTCTTTCGCCGCCGTGTCATCGTCGCGACCATCGCCATTCTCGTGGCCTTCCTATTGCTCGCCTCTCGCCTGATTTATTTGCAAGTCGTGAAGCGCGACCAGTACCACACCATGGCAGAGGCGAACCGCATCTCGGTTGTGCCCGTCGTGCCCAATCGCGGCGTGATCTACGATCGCAACGGCGAAGTACTCGCCGCCAACTATTCCGCCTTTACCCTGGAAGTGACGCCGTCGAAGGTGCAGCATCTCGAAAAGGTGCTCGATGATCTCGCCACGATTATCGATATTCAACCAAAAGATCGGCGGCGTTTTAAGCGCCTGCTGGAAGAGAGCAAAAGTTTCGAATCGTTACCAATTCGCAATCGCTTAACTGAAGCCGAGGTCGCGCGCTTTGCGGTGAATCGATATCGCTTTCCGGGCTTCGATATTCGCGCTCGTTTGTTTCGCAACTATCCGTTTGGTGAAGTGGCTTCCCACGCCATTGGCTATATCGGCCGTATCAATGACGCAGATCTAAAGAAGATAGAGAGCGACAATCTTTCGCGCAACTACAAAGGTACCGACCATATCGGCAAACTCGGCATAGAAGGCAGTTACGAAGCAGAGCTGCATGGCACCACGGGTAGCGAGCAGGTTGAAATTGATGCCGGCGGTCGCGCCATTCGCTCGCTGGCAAAGTCCGAGCCGGTGGCGGGTAACAATCTACGTTTGACCCTCGACATCAAGTTGCAACAGGTTGTTGAAGAAGCCTTTGGTGAGTTTCGAGGCGCGCTGGTCGCGCTAGATCCGACCAATGGCGAAGTCTTGGCGTTTGTCTCCAAGCCCGGTTTCGATCCAAACTTGTTTGTCGATGGCATTGACCCAGTTAATTGGGATTTGCTTAACAACTCCGAAGACAAGCCGCTTAACAACCGCGCGCTGCGCGGTCAATATCCCCCCGGCTCCACCATCAAGCCCTTTATGGCGCTGGCGGCGCTCGAAAACGGTAAACGTACGCCCGAATATTCAATTGTTGATCCGGGCCAGTGGATGTTGCCTGGCTTGGCGCGGCCTTATCGCGACTGGAAAAAAGGCGGGCACGGCGTTGTGAATCTGCACAAGTCGATCGTTGTGTCATGCGATACCTATTACTATGGGCTCGGCAACGATCTCGGTATCGACAGGATCAACGCGTTTATGACACCGTTCGGTTTTGGCAGTAAGAACGGCATTGATATCGACGGCGAGCTGACGGGTCTCATGCCATCACAAGAGTGGAAACAAAAACGCTTCAAACAAAAGTGGTATGCGGGCGATACAATTCCAGTGGCGATCGGGCAGGGGTACTGGCTCGCGACACCACTGCAACTTGCCACCGCGACGGCAATTCTGGCAAACGGCGGCACACAGGTAACACCACACTTGCTCAAAGAAGTCATCAATTCCAAAACAAACGAAAAGCGGGGTTACAAGCCACCACCCCAAAATGTACTCAGCTTCAAACCCGAGCATCTGAATCTCGTCCGCCGGGCGATGGTTGACGTGATGCTGCCTGGGGGAACCGCCGCCTCAGCCGGTGCCGGAGCGGGATACTCAATTGCGGGAAAGACTGGCACCGCGCAGGTCATCGCCATCAAGCAGGGCGAAAAGTACGACGCGCGCAAAATTGATGAACGACACCGTGACCATGCACTGTTTATCGGCTTTGCCCCGGCTGACCAACCCAAGATCGCACTGGCGCTGCTGGTCGAAAATGGTGGCGGTGGCGGCGGCACGGCGTCGCCGATTGCCCGGGAGATTTTTGATTATTACTTGCTTGGCAAGATGCCAGACTTGGCCAAACGCAAACGGCGGGACTATGACCTTGATTCTTCGCGCTAGGCCTGCACGAACTGGAATTCAGACGGTGAAGTGTCCATGAGGATCACTGCTGTAGTGGAACGCATCTTCGACATTGCGGCGCGTCGCCTTGACGGGCCGCTGATGGTTGTCATTGTCGTGTTGGCTGCGATTTCGCTGGCCGCTGTCTACTCGGCGTCGGGGGGCGACTCGTTTGACCGCGCGTTAGGCCAGCTGCGAAATTTTGCGGTAGCCTTCATCGCCATGTGGATTGTCGCGAACGTGCCCCCACAAACGCTGATGCGTATCGCCATCCCGGTGTACATCGTGGGCCTGCTGCTACTCGTGAGTGTCGCCCTGTTCGGTGAGATTCGTAATGGCGCGCGACGCTGGCTAAATTTTGGCTTTGTCACTATACAGCCTTCCGAGATCATGAAGCTCGGCATGCCGCTCATTCTGGCGTGGTACTTTCACAAGAAGGAGGAAGGGCTTAACTGGCGGGACTACACGCTGGCGGGCTTGATACTGATGTTGCCCACAGGGCTGGTGATGCGACAGCCTGATTTGGGAACGTCAATTTTGGTATTTTCCGCCGGCTTCTTTGTTATTTTTCTAGCCGGGCTTTCTTGGCGCATTCTCATTAGTGCCGGCGTCGCTGGTGTCGTCGCGCTGCCTTTCTTATGGCCGCTACTGCACGACTACCAGCGAGAACGTGTTCTCACGTTACTCGACCCAATGAAGGATCCCCTCGGCGCAGGTTATCACATCATCCAATCCACCATCGCGATTGGCTCCGGCGGTGTGCTTGGCAAGGGTTGGTTAAACGGCTCGCAGGCACAGCTTGATTTTATTCCCGAGCGATCGACTGACTTTATTCTCGCGGTATTTGGCGAGGAGTTTGGTTTGGTAGGCACACTGCTGTTGCTGTGCCTCTACTTGATCGTTATCGGTCGCGGATTCATGATTGCGATGAATGCCTCGACCACCTTTTCGCGGTTGCTTGCTGGCGCGCTGACGATGTCGTTTTTCACTTACGCGTTTGTGAATATCGGAATGGTCAGCGGCATTCTCCCGGTGGTGGGTGTGCCGCTGCCACTGATGAGCTACGGAGGCACCGCCATCCTTTCACTGTGCCTGGGTTTTGGCATCTTGATGTCAATATCAACACACAAGCAATTGGTATCGAGCTAGAGCCTTCGATTGACGTACGGTGGCACGTTTTTGGGCGACTTGCTGGCTGCTGGAAGCAAAGAAACCGCCTATTACCTATCCCACTGAAATTTTATAAAGCGCCAAGGTGCCGGTAAGGTTCGGCAAGAAGGTCGTCTCGTTATCCCCGGATAGCACGCGTCGATTATTGATACGGTAACCGCGATGACGGCAGAACTCTTCAAAGTCGTGGATGGTGAAGAGGTGGACATTGGGGGTGTCATACCACTGATACGGCAAGTCGTCAGACACGGGCATCTTGCCCGCCAAACCAATCTGCAGGCGGTGCTTCCAGTAGCCGAAATTCGGAAACGTCACAATCGCCTCGCGTCCGACGCGCAGCATTTCCGACACAACGGCCTCGGTATGTTTGATGGCTTGCAGCGTCTGTGAGAGGATGACGACATCAAACGAGTGGTCGGCCATCTCTTTCATGCCGGACTCCAGATTGGTCTGGATGACGTTGACGCGGTTGTCGATGCATTTAATCAGTGAAGGCTCATCGTTTTCGATGCCGTAGCCGCGCACTTGTTTACTGTCCGCCAGATGACGTAACAGTGATCCATCTCCGCAGCCCAGATCGAGAACGCGCGACTTGGGCGAGACCCACGAGGCGATGATGTCAAAGTCGGCGCGAGTAATCATGCTTCCACCCCCTCAATCTGGTTGAGGTAGTGGCGGACAACAGCCAAATACTGCGGGTTCTCGAGCAAGAAGGCATCGTGGCCATGCGGCGCTTCGATTTCGGCGTAAGTCACGTCCTTGTCGGCATCCAAAAGTGCTTTGACGATCTCGCGTGAACGGGCGGGCGAAAAACGCCAGTCTGTGGTGAACGAAATCACCAACATACGGGCGGTGACGCCCGCAAGTGCTCGCGCAAGGTCGCCACCAAAGTTTCGGGCAGGGTCGAAGTAATCAAGCGCTTTGGTAACGCGTAAATAAGTGTTGGCGTCGTAGTAGCCGGAGAATTTTTCTCCTTGATAGCGCAAGTAAGACTCGATCTGAAACTCTGGCGCAAATGAGAACTTCAGCCCCTCACGCAGTCCGCGGCCAAACTTGGCTTCCATTTGGTCATCAGAGATGTAAGTGATGTGGCCGATCATCCGCGCGACCGTCAAACCGTCCCTCGGCACCGTGTCGTGCTCGGCAAATGCGCCCGCATGAAAGGCGGGATCGCTCATGATGGCTTGCCGTGCGACTTCGTTAAACGCAATGTTTTGTGCAGACAGGTTTGGGGCCGCGGCGATGACCAGCGCGTTTTTCACTCGATCCGGATAACGACTCGCCCATGCAAGTGCTTGCATGCCGCCCAATGAGCCGCCCATCACCGCGGCGAGCGTGGAGATGCCAAGGTGGTCGAGCAGCCTAGCGTGGGAATCCACCCAATCTTCTACGGTGACCAGTGGAAAATCAGCACCCCATCTTTTCCCGTTCGCGGGATTAATTGTTGTCGGGCCGCTGGAGCCAAAACAGGACCCAAGGTTATTCACGCCGATGACAAAAAAGCGATCCGTATCAACCGGTTTGCCCGGCCCGACCATGTTGTCCCACCAACCGACGTTATCCGGCTCATGCTCGTAAGTACCGGCGACATGGTGCGAGGCGTTAAGCGCATGGCATATGAGAATGGCGTTGCTACGTGTTTCGTTCAAACGACCGTAAGTCTCGAAGGCTAGGTCATATGCGGGCAGCACCGCACCGCTCGCCAGGGCCAGCGGGGTATCGAAATGTGCAAACTGCTGTGTAGCGAACATGTCCAAACAACCCCGATTTAAAGACAAAAAGTCTGGCAACTTTGGCTATCGGGCTTTCGAGTACTGGCGCTATTCGAAATAGCCGCTTTAGCCGTATTTATTGGTTCTCGTCGCGAAGTCCTTAGAACCGCGCCCGCAAGCTGATCGTCAAATCGGCGCAGGAGAAATGGTACGCCGCAGACGCGCATCCGTCAATTGTTGTTGTGAACTGTTTCCACCGAGACCGGCATTTTGCAAAGCAACGGTCATGCGCGCGTGGGAGAATCAGCGGGTGTCCAAAATGCCTTCACATAGTATTGAGACCTCCGACGAAGCCGGCGTCCGCTTTCTCCATTTCGGCTCGGAATGGGTGCAGGGTGCGATGCGCATTGCGCGGCCGTGGTCGCTCGAGCTCGAGTACACCCGTGAGTTGATGTTGGCATTGGCACTGAGGCCTGATAACAATTGGCCGAGGACGGTGCTGCAAATTGGACTGGGTGCCGCATCTGTGACCAAGTTTCTGTACCGCCATCGCCCCAATTGTCACCAGACGATTGTGGAAATTAATCGCGCAGTGCCGATGGTAGCCACACAAATGTTCAAGCTGCCGCAAGATGAAAGCCGTATCCGGATCGAAATTTCTGACGGCATTGAGTGGATGGCGGATTCGCGCAAACGCTTTGATTTGATTGTGGTGGATGGTTACGACCACAATGCGCGATTTGGCGGGCTCGGTAGCGACGCCTTTTATCGCGATTGTCGTGCGCGGTTATCCAAACAAGGCCTGCTCGCGCTCAATCTGTTCGGTCGCTCGCGAGGCTACGCCAAACAAACAGAGAACCTCTCACAAGCGTTTTCCGGGCGGGTGTTGCCGTTGCCTGCCAACGACGAGGGAAACGCGATTGCGTTCGCTGCGACCGGCGAGCCCGTTAGGTTGGATATCGACGGATTGCGTGCGGAATGTGAGCGGCTTGCGCGCGAGACCGGCATTCGTTGGGGTGCCTCTATCACGCGGCTCGAACAGGCGGCCTCTATCAAGGCAGACCGTTCGATTTAGCGGGCCCGGTAGTTTCTGAACTCAGCGCTCAGCGAGATGTTTACGGATGTTCAGTTTGTGCGCTGTCGGGCCGTAGGGGCGGCGGTCGGTCGGTGCTCGCTTCGACGCGTCGTGCGACTTGCTGCGCCGCCTGCGATTCACACCAGCGTTGCCACATGGCTCGATATGCGTCTTCAAGTTCGGCCGCAACAATTTTGGATCGACCGTCATCAGCAGGGCGCAAGCGCAAGCGAAGGCTCTGGCGCAGCGCATTGAGTGCGGGAAGATCTTCCATTGCCCTCAATGCCTTCTGCACATAGGCCTCTTCATTGTCTGCAATCCAATCATCGAGCCCGACGGTTGCGAGAATCGTTGCACCACAACGAGATACTGTGCGGTTCCCGGCAAGTGTGACGAAGGGGACGCCCATCGAAAGCGAGTGAAGACTAGTCGTTCCACCGTTGTAGGGAAATGGATCAAGCGCCAAATCAATTTGCTGATGAAGCGCGAGATAGTCGTTGAGTGGCATCCACGGCTGAAATGAAATGCATCCCGCGTCAATACCGCCTTCGGCAAACCAGGCTAACAAGCTCGTCTTAACGGCATCGTCCGAAACGCTGCCCAACAGCAATCTTGCATCTGGGCGTCTGGCGAGTATTTGCGACCATAGCGCTACGACTGGCTGGCGAATCTTTCGTGGATTGTTTAAACACGCGAGTGTTATTCCATTTCCGTTCAGCGCGGGTAGTTGGCTAACCTTTGGCGCACATGCAGCGACTCGAAATGCGGCATTGCCTTGCGGTATTCGCACCAATGTTTCCGAGTGCCACTGATCGGTCATGCCGACGGGATCCAGCCACTGATCGGTGATGCGATAGTCCATCGCATCCAGCCCTGTTGTCCCAGCATAACCAATGTAGGTCACTTGGATGGGGGCGGGTTTGCGCGCGAACACCGGCAGGCGGTTATAGGCCGTGTGCCCGGAGAGGTCAACCAATATGTCGATGCCATCGGCGGCAATCTGCCTCGCCAACTGCTCGTCGCTTAAGTGAAGACATGGTGTCCAGGCGTCAACATAGCCTGCCAAACGCTTGGTCACCTCGTCGACCTGTCCGTGGTTGCTGTACACGTGCAGCTGGAATGCCTCGCGGCTGTGAAATTCAAGAATGGGCTCAAGGAAAAAGGCCACCGCATGATGGCGCAAATCCCCCGAAACATAACCGATCTTCAAGCGGCGCGCGGGATCCGCGCGATTGCCGTGCTGCAGCCAGCGGGCGCGCAACGGTGCCTCAATGGCGGCTGCAAACTTGCGGTGTTCGGCAAACAACGCATCATTTGAAATATTGTGATCGTTTTGCAGACAAAACAGATAGTCGCTCCACACTGTGGCGTGACCGGGCTGGAGCCGCAGCGCTTCCCGATAATTTGCCGTGGCTGCAGCCACATCACCCATTGCCAGTTGAACCGAACCGATGTTGCCGAGCGCTTCGACAAATCCGGGCTGGATTCGGCAGGCGGTTTGATAACACGCCAGCGCCTCGCTTAAACGGCCCTGCTGCTGTAGCGCCGCGCCTAGGTTTTTGTGGGCGACCGCAGACCCCGGCGAAAGCGCGACCGCCTGCGAGAGATGACGCACTGCCATCTCACATTCAGTAATGGTGTAGTACAACTTGCCAAGGTTGCAGTGCGCGTTGGTGAATCCGGGGCTCAACGAAAGTGCGACGTGGAAGGCGGACTCAGCCGCTTGCAGCTCGCCAATTGAGACCAGCGCGTTGGCGAAGTTGTAAAAAGCGTCGTGATCTTTGGGGTTCAGGCTAATCGTCTTTTGAAATGATGGGATCGCCTCCAAGACCCGACCCAGTGCGACCAATGACAGTGCGAGCGCGTGGTGGGCAACGGCGTAGTCTGCCTTGAGACGCGTTGCGTGTTGGAATGCAGAAGCCGCCCGCTCGTGGTCACCGGCTGACGAATAACCCACACCGAGGTTGCGCCACGCCACGGCATTGGCAGGGTCGATGAGGGTAATCCGGGAAAGATACTTAATTGCCTGCTCAGGCTGCCGCTGTTTGAAATGAAAGTTACCCGCCTCAGTCAGGGCTAGCGAGGATTGTTGGTCGGCCTCAACGGCACGCGCGAAGTGTTGTTCGGCCTCGAGAAGTTTCCCGGCCGCGGCATAGCGCTGGGCTTGTTCGAGCAACGCGACGGAAGTGCGCCGCTGTTTGTGGCGATGATGCGTTCGTAGATTCAAGGGAGGCCCCAGCCAAGATGGTAACTCTGATTATCGGCAGAGGCGGTGTTTTACAAGAGTTGAATTGGTGCAGAAAACCGGCTCTTTTCTTGCGGTTAGCCGACAAGAACGCTGTACCCCAAGCCTGAATATTTCATCGGCCACGCCCCATGAAATATTCGGGCTAGCGCGTGGCTGCCATCCGACTAGAATGTTTCTCTCAAGCGGGTGCTGAGCCGGATTGTGAAAGGTTTTGTCATGCAGCAGATTGTAGAGTTTGTATTGGAGCTCGATAAGTTGAAGGCGGTCACGCGCAAGACGAGACCGCTCGGCCAAGACCGTTATGAAAACTCCGCGGAACACAGCTGGCACATCGCCATGTTTGCCGCTTCCCTTGCGCATCATGCCGAGACGCCAGTAAACATTGATCGTGTGATTGCCATGCTGCTGGTGCACGACATTGGCGAGATTGATACTGGTGACACGATTGTCTATGTGACCGAGGGGCAGGCCGAGCGAAAGATAGCCGAGCGGGCTGCGGTCGAACGCATCTTTGGCCTATTGCCCGATGACCATCGCGATAAGTTTATGTCGCTCTGGCAGGAGTTCGAGGATGCTGAAACCCCCGAGGCGCGTTTTGCACACGCTGCCGACCGTGCGATGCCGGTACTGCTGAATTTGGCCAACGAGGGTCAGAGCTGGCGTGAAAACGGTATCACACACGCGAGAGTGGTTGCCCGAATCGGTCCGCCTATTCAGGAAGGCTGCCCTGCTTTATGGTCTTACTTGGAGGCTCAGCTAAACGAAGCTCAGCAACGAGGCTGGTACGGAAGTATGACGGTGTAGCCTCTTATGTTCTCGCTGCTAAGTTGTTGGGTATCCGGACTGATTTTGTGTGCAATTGAAGGCTGGGAGTATTTGCTTGGTTGCAAGAACACTAGCTGGCGAAGCGATCAAAGAAGAAAACGAAAACTCGCCGATAGACGGGCACCTTCAAGCAAAAAAGCGCGAAAATGCCCGTGGAATGGCGAGTTTTGCGCTAAAAATAGGATCAGATATTGGTCGCGACTTTTCGAAAACGCGTCACGAGATTGCATTAATCGGCAGTCGCTTCAAAATGAAAACTCACTTTTCACCAACAGCTGTAGCGGTTTGATGCCCGGCGCACGGTTCAACGCAGCGGCGAGGTCGACGTGCAACATATTGGCAAATGCCGTGCGGTCCAGCGCGACCCGCAGGCCGATACCCACATCGGAGAGCAAGCCACCATTAAGCTTGTTCTGGTTCGGCCCCCCCCACGCGCGCCCGCTGTCAAAAAACACCGCGCCGCCAACCCGCAACAAGCGGAATGGGTACCAATCGGTGAACGCTCGCTGTTCAATTGACATCAGCACACGCTGCTCGCCAGCCTGGTAACGCGTCGGATAACCGCGCAAGCCAAGCTGGCCGCCGATCATGAGTTGATCTGCAATGCCGCCGCCCGTGATCCGATCAGCTGCAACCGACGCATAAAAGAGTGACCGCGCAGCGTGCGGTGCGTAGTACTTCAACGAAAAACCTGTCTGCGTCATCGGCCTGCCGGTAGTGGCGATTCGACGCTCCACGACCGCGCCCGCGAGCAACACACGGTTGGCGTCAAATCGATAGCCGTTGTTGGCCGTCACCGAAAACAGAGCATCCGAACGGGTGGCCCCCATGGCCAATGTCGGCAGGGTGATTTGTAGTTGCGCGTTGAAGCCGAGGTCAAGGTACTCGGCGCGTTCGATGCGACTGTAGTTTTTCACCTTGATAAACGCATCTTCAATTAGGTTCATCCGCAAAAACACCGCCCGTAGTTTATGGTCCGCCGGTAACGGTAGCGGTGCTGCCCGCCCGGCCGCCGCGCGATAACTGTTGTCATTAACAAGCGTACCAGCTGAATATCGTTGCGTCCAACCGTTGACCAGCCCCGGCGACCAGCCGCCACTCAATTCTGCGGAATGTATTTGGTGACGATACTCGCTGGCGATATTGCCAGCGTTGTAAATCGCGTCAATCCGATCGGTTTGGTGCCACTCAGCACGCGCCGCCCAACGGGTGTCGAGTGAATAAAACGGCCGATCGATTGCGACTGACGTACGCTTCCCGTCGTCGAAGCGTCCACGCAGAAAGTTCAGGTTGGTCCAGCCGTCGAATAGCTGTGTATTCGACAAACTAAATTCAGAACCCTTCCGGTCGAGGTCGGTAGTTTGGGTGTAACCGACACTAGTGCCGGTTCCCCAAAGGTTTTGTTCAACAATGCCAAAGCTCGTCTTGTTGTTGCCGCCAGACCGCGAAAAGCTTCCCGTTACGTTGAGAGTCCACGTATCGCGAGTAGTCACCTCAATGTCAACTACGCCAGCATCGTAAGCCACCGGCTTGATATTGACATCATAGCGGGTACTTGACGACCGCAGCAGGCGTTCGGTCTCGTCGATTTTTTGACGCGACACGCGATCTCCGCTTTTGAACAGCAAGACACGTTCAATCACCGAAGCAAGGGTCGGAATATGCAGCCGGTTGACCCAGCGAAAAAACGCCCTATTTTCGGTCTCGTCAGTAAGATCAAAGATATTCTGCGGCTTGATGTGAATCTTGCCAATCACCGCGCCAGCGCGTTCCAGCTCGGCAAAATCCGGCACCGCCGCAAGACAATTCGCCTGCGCAATTAACAGCAAGCCAATGGCAAACAGCGGACGAATCCCGCGTACCAAGTGTTGCGCCCTGGCCGCGCGGGCGGCCTTTGGGATGCGCCGATTACTGGAATTTGTAGTGGCAATATCACGCAATCCGAATCGCCCAATTTGCGCTGCGCAGCGGCCGACCAAGAGTCAGATCACACTCGAATTGAGTGGTGGCATCCGCCATCGTTCGCGTCGGCGAAACGCTGGTGACTGAAACGCCGTTGAAAGGTGCGCCAGGCGCATCGGCCATCACCTTCATGTTGTCAAGATATTTCTTGGTGCTCCGTTTGACCGCTTCGGAGAAATCACATTTGGAAAGAGCGCGGGGGATAAAGGTGACGTTTTTGATCGTGCGCATTTTGTAGAGGGCAGTAGCGACGAATCCGACGGTTTCGGCACGGACATCCAGTACGGCTGTGACCGACTCTTCGGTCACTAGGTGGGATAAGGATGAATGGTCTGCGGGAGCCAGCATTTTCTTGAACATAACTCCTCCGACAATGACTGATTCAAGTCGTCGGCCAAAACACAATAACCCGCATTGTAGTATGGCCCAGCTCGCCGATTGCACATTTCATGCTGCGCCCAACGGCAGTTTTAGCGCACGACGTCGGTGTGCGCGGCACGGTTTAGCAAGAGTCGATAAACTACGGGCTCGTTTAACCAACCAGTTCGAGACCCCTATGCGTTTCTCCTCTCTATCGTTCCGCACGCTTGTCGCAGTGGCATGTGTTGCGGCAGCACCGTTTTATACAACACAGGCGTTTGCAGATTCCGCCAAGATGGACAAAGTCCTCGCTGGTGAACATCGATCGGAGGCAAACAAGGCGCGGGACAAGTACCGCAACCCGAAGGCGACACTGGAGTTTTTTGGTGTCAAGCCAAACTCCATTGTAGTTGAGGCCCTCCCGGGTGGCGGCTGGTATACCGAGGTGCTCGCCCCCTATCTTCGTGAAAGCGGCACTTACGTCGCGCTTTGGCCGACTACCGCCGAACGTGGCATCAAGTCGCATGAAGAGCGAATGGCCGCCAAACCGGCGCTCTATGACAAAGCGAAGCTGGCAAAAATTACCGCGTCACCAAACGCTGGATTTGTACCTACGGTTGAGGGGGTCGCGCCCGGCAGCGCCGACTTCGTTCTCACCTTCCGTAATATCCACAACCTGATCAATCCCGATCTGGTGGATGTCTACATGCGCGCCTTCTTTGATATGTTGAAGCCGGGAGGGGTATTGGGCGTGGTTGACCATCGCGCTAAGCCGGGATCAACGCTAAAGGTGATGATCGATTCGGGTTATGTCACCGAGGAATACACCATTAAGCGCGCGCTAGCCGCTGGCTTTAGGCTCGATGCCAAAAGTGATGTTAACAATAACGCGAAAGACGCCAAAGACTATCCAAAAGGCGTCTGGACGTTGCCGCCGACGTTGACTGAGGGCGAAAAAGACCGCGCAAAGTATTTGGAAATCGGTGAGTCGGATCGCTTCACGATTCGTTTCGTCAAGCCGACGAAGTAGATTGCTAGATATTGATTGTTCCGTTTCCAAACCATAAAGAACCAACAACACGGCAGTGACTTTCGGGCCGTAGTCAAACCTATCGCCAATCATCACTATGTGGCCATCGTCGACTGCAGTGATCGTCATTCTCATCATTGTGGGTCTCGTTGCCTATGGCTACTGGCGGCAGAACTATGGAGATGGCAAGCACCAGCGAGAACGTGCGCTTATCGACGCGAATAGCCGCGCCGCACATGCGACCGCGCGCGGCTGGCAATATGAAGTGCCCGAGAGCGGCGATATCAAATACCGAATCCACGGTCGCTCACCGGGCGGCCTTGCGTGGGAGCTTTACTACGATAGCGACCAGAGTAGCAGTTCATCAACACCGAAAATCAAATTCTTGGTAGCCGAATTAGATAGACAAAAGTGGATGTGGGCGATCAACGACAAGCCCACCTTCAATGTTGTGCAAAGGAAAGCAGTGAAAGCGATCATCAGTGGACTCGCGGGTGCTGCGAGTCTGTTCAGCGACAAGTTGAAAGAAAAGACAGCATTTTTCAATAATGCAAAAGCACAGAACGCGGGCAGCCTGGCGTTCCAGGCGCGTTACGTCTTGGTCTCAGATAGCACTCGCTGGAACTCCCTGATCGATGCGGACATTGAGCGCGCCATATTGCGTTGGCCGACATACAAAGGCTCGATGAGCCGACCGGATAATTGTTTGTCGGCGGGCATGTATCCCGGCGGCATGCAAGTACAGCTCTACGTTGACGGGCCGAGCATGGAGGTCATCGATCACATTGTCGCATTAGGTGAACGGCTGGCGGACAAGGCGCGTATGGTTACTTAACACGTGGATCGTACTAAGCATCGACGCAACAGAGTAGCGTCAACCACACCTATCAAAGTCCGCCGCGTCCTTCTTTCGCGTGAAAGGTTTGCGACGTGTCCCACGCTATACGTTGCAGGAAGGCCGCCACATCGTCAGGCAGGCCAGCCGTGTAGGTCAATCCGACGGGGTTAGTTTTGTAAACTGATGCGACGACGGTGCAAGCGGCTAGATAAGTGCCCATCAAACTCGGATGTCGTCGGTCCATTGCATACAAGTCAAGATCCGGGCGTTCGGCGATTGCGTTTGCGAATGCCAGGCCGGCCGGGACAACGAGTGCACGGTTTTGCTTGCCCGCCTTGATGTACTCGGCGGCGACTTTTGCCGTCATCTGCGACCCATAAGCAGCCCATGACATGAATAGGATCGGCGCGGCGCCGTGTTTGCGTGCGGTGGCGCTATGCTTGGCAATGTATTCGTGGAACAACGGTTGCAGCTGGGGAAGGACAGGGCACTGACTACAGTCCATCATCATTACGCCGTCAAACAGCTTATCGTGGGTAGGGAAAGACACTTCCTCCTTGATGCTGATGGACACACTACCCACACCATTCGGTCTAAGATAGGCCTCCACGTCGTGCCACTTGAGGGAAGAACCGCTGATCGTCGCGGAGCTATTGCGGAGCCCGGATGCGCCGCTTGCGACCATCAGCCTGGCTGCGTGATCATGCATCGAGTTGTTGTAATAGAAGAAACTGTTGCCGACCCAAAGTAGTGACTTAATCTCAGTCGATGGCGCGGGTGCCGCTGTCTTCAGCGAACGTGTGGAGCAGGCGGACATGACCGCCACGCAGGCCAACAGCAAAATCACGGAGCGAGTATGCACTGGCGGGTTTTCCTGAAGTTGTAGATCCGAGTGAATCTGGCTGAGCGCTGATGGCGGACACTTGTGCGCCCCCGTTTGCTTCGCGACAGTTCGTATAATTTACCGTAGTACAAAGAGACATCGGCGTTCATTCACCTCGGTTCAAGTTCAGGCTGGGAGCCTGCGCAGCAGAATTTTTTGCGCAGCACGAAATAGCACAAAATTATTGCTATGCCGCAACATGGGCGGACGTTTGCGATCGCTATAATCCTCTCACCGCCAAGAACAACAGTGAACACACATGCCAGCACTTATTTGCGGGTCGCTTGCCTACGACACCATCATGGTATTCCACGGCAAGTTCGGTACCCATATTCTTCCAGACCAAATACATATTTTGAATGTTGCGTTCTTGGTGCCGGACATGCGTCGCGAATTTGGCGGGACTGCCGGAAACATTGCCTACAATCTCAAGTTATTGGGCGGTGAGCCACTGGTGATGGCCACCGTTGGGGACGATTTTGGGCCGTATCGTGAGCGGCTTGACAAACTCGGCATCGCCCGTACGCATATTCGAGAGGTACCCGGCGCCTTTGTGCCACAAGCCTTCATTACGACTGATCTGGATGCGAATCAGATCACGGCGTTTCACCCTGGGGCGATGTCATCATCGTATATCAATAAGGTCAGCGACGCCTCCGGCGTGACGCTCGGCATATTGGCACCCGATTCGCGTGATGGAATGCTCCAGCACGCGGCGCAATTTGCTGATCTGAAGATCCCGTTTATTTTTGATCCGGGTCAGGCAATGCCGATCTTTAACGGTGACGAACTACGATATTTCATTGAACTTGCCGATTTTGTGACGGTCAACGATTACGAGGCGCGTGTTTTGGAAGAACAAACCGGAGAGCCCGTGGAGAAGCTCGCCGAACGTGTCCAAGCGCTGGTTGTTACCAAGGGGGCGGAAGGCTCAGTGATTTATGCCAATGGTCAACAAATATCGATCCCAAGCGTTAAAGAAAACCGGCGAGTCGATCCTACTGGATGTGGGGACGCCTATCGTTCAGGCTTGTTATATGGAATTGAACGGGGCTGGTCATGGGAAAAAACCGGGCGACTTGCCAACACCATGGGTTCGATCAAGATCGAGCATCGTGGGCCGCAGGGCCATCAGCCAACGCGCGACGAAATCGCTGAGCGTTATCGGATGGCGTTTGATGAACCGTTATGGGATTAAAGTGTGCCGCACACATTTGCTGCCCGTAACAGCAAGCAACGAAAGGAACACGAAATGAAATCAAATTTTGCGATGTTGACGGGTGCACTGCTCTCCGCTGTGCTGTTGGCGGGTTGTGTCTCTCCAGGCATGGGCGGTGGTGACTACAACCGTCGCCAAGTCCGCGGTGAAATGAATGTTCGGCTGGGGGTTGTTGAGGCAGTCCGGGACGTCGCGATCGACGCGCGTGGCGCGGAATCTGGCACCGGAACCCTCGTGGGTGCAGCATTAGGCGGCATCGGGGGTTCGACGGTCGGCGGTGGAAACCGGGCAAATGCGGCCGGTGCCATTGCCGGCGCGGTTGTCGGTGGCTTGATTGGAAATGCCGTGGAAAAAAGTAACAATGATCGCCGTGGTGTCGAAGTTACTGTTCGACTCGAAGGCGGCAAGCTGATCGCAGTGACGCAGGAAAAAGACGAAGAGTTTCGTGTCGGCGACAAGGTTCGTATCCTCTCTGGACAGGGGGTCACCCGAGTCACCCGTGGATAGGTTGCGGACACGCAGGTGAATAAAGGGTGCCTCAGGGTGCCCTTTATTACATCTAGGCACTGCCCGCAGAGTCGCGATTGTTAGCCGCCAAACGGAACCGTACGCAGCCCGGTTCGTTACGGTCGAGGGAGAGCTCGTAACCTGCGTCGGCTGCGTGACGATACGCTTGGAAGAGTCCAATCCCCAGACCGGCATCACCAACGCTGTGCACGGGCCTCTTGAATAGTTCCAGCTGTACGGGCTCGGCAATTGCGCTCCCGGTATCGGTCACTAATAGCGTCGGCGAATCGCCGGAGATGAGGTCTGCTGTGATTTGAATCGACGGTTCATGGTCTCGTTTCTTGCGTGCATTTTCAAGACAATTTTCGAGCACCGTATCGAAAACGTTCGCTGGAACGTTGCCGGTAAGTGAATCTTGAAAGCGAAATTCAACACCGGCGTTCGCGTGTCGCAGAGCGGCATCCCGCCACCAATCAGCGGCGGGCAGGATAATCTCGGCATTGTGGATGGCAGGGTTATGTAGTTTATCGAGCGTATTTTGCAGCCGCTGCGTTAACTGCGGCAGCTGACGCTGCAACATCTCATCGAAAGGCGACGGCGAGCGCCGATCAGCGATGCCATGGGGAAGAAGTTCACCCTGCCCGTCCCGCTCTTTCGCGGAAACACTCGCCGAGGTAATGGCGAACAAAGACTGCAATAGATTCTTGATGTCGTGGGTTAGCCGTGCGCCGGTTTCATGGACCGCTTGCATATAGGCATTTTGTTTCATGGCCTGTTCACGGCGCTTGCCTTCATAGAATTCGCCAATCACCTGCGCCAATAGTCGCACATGCAAAAACAGCGCCGGTGACAAATCGATCTCGGTGTAAAAGGTGATGTCTAAGCCGTGATGGTGGAACGACGCAGCATGTATTGATTCGCGCCCAAAACGGCCTTTGCCATCTGCCGATGTCCATTTTGCACCGACCGTCCACGGCAGCTTGGCAACTTCGCCCATCACGGAGGCAAGGAAGCGCGATGGCGATCTTTCGGTTTCTGATAGCTCGGCAATGCGTCGCATCCAAAGCTCGAACGGCATACCAACGGTCATCAAGTAACGGGAAAAATACGTTCGCAGGCCGCCGAAGCCCCCGCGCGGTCCCCAAAGGATGGCGAGAAACAGTAATGCGCCGGCGAAGGATAGCACCGTCAACAGCACCGCCGGAAAGTATTGATTGCTCGTGACCCGCATTGCCGCAAGGCTGCCCAAGACAATCACCACAACAAGTTGCAATACAAACGTCGAGTAGAAGAAATCGAACACCTGCACACTCGATTCATCTTCTGGCCTGATCGGAAGAAACACCATTGCCAGAAGCACTAGCGGTATTACCCAGGCGGCAAGGGTACGCATGCCGTCCGGCAACGAAGCGAGGCCAAGTAGTGACACTGGTACCGTCCACGCCAGCAGAATCGCAAACAGATAAAAGACCGCGACCAAATAAAACCGACTACGTCGCGCGGCTTGCAGAGTAAAGACCTTGCCACCCATGATGGCAATAAGGATGGCGATCCAAGCCACAAACATCCAGCCCGCCAATGTGTAAAGCAATACTGCAGTGACACCCAGTAGTAACGCGACGGCGATAACATTAAGCTCGCGCTCAGCCGAGACAAACGGCTGCCAAATCAGGAAAAGGCCAAAATGCACCAACAGCCATACTCTGGAAAAGAGGCCCTCATTGGCGTGCGACAATACCGCGAAATGCAGCGATAGAAGCATGGCGATAATCAACCAGCGGCGCTGTCGGACGACCCAAGCAAAAATCGCCGTTGAAGATAGAGTGTTAGTCGGGGCCAATAGAGTCTCGCGGCTGATGCGGGGCGTGACGCAGTGCCAAACGAATCGGCAGTGCCGTCAAGTAGCATTATTGTGGCATGGCGCGTGCGATTGAAATCGGCCATCGTTCGTAACGTTGCCGGCCCCGATCTACCCCAACGCATTTCACTGTTATCCGGGAACTCGCTTACCTCTTGCGGACACTGTCGATTTTCCGGACACCTATGTCGATACTGCCGACAGATCAGAACAGTGGGGATAGGATTGGGGCGCTGGCTTTGGCAAAAAACGTTTACAGATCAATTGGTTAATTAGTTGGCACACGATTTGCATAGGTAACTCGTAGGTAACAGAAGTCGAAGCCACCATGAACCCACTAAGCACCACCCAGCTCACCACCCAGCCGCGCCATTGCGCGACTAACGTTGCCGTAGCCGTGCTGACCGTTGGGATGGTATTCGGTGCATTGCTACGTTGTTTGGCCTAGCTTCTAAATCAACGCAAAGACTGAACCGGAGATAATATGAAACATCAACAGTCAGGTTTTACCCTCGTCGAGATTGCCATTGTTTTGGTGATCATTGGTTTGCTGCTTGGTGGCGTGCTGAAAGGTCAGGAGCTGATCAATAGCGCCAAAGCGAAGAGCTACGCGCAGGATTTCCGCGTCATTCAGGCAGCGCTATACGGCTTCCAAGACCGATATAAGGGCATTCCGGGTGATTTGGCAGGGGCAAGTACGAAAATCACCGGCGCTACCTTAGCCACGACGGGTGGTACAGTGGGCAACGGTCAGATAGAGGGAGCTTGGAATACGACAACTGACACAGACGAATCGTGTTTGGCATTTCAGCACCTGCGTCTTGCTGGTTTCCTCGCCGGCAACACATCGGGAAATTGTACTGGCGCTAACGCGGCTGCTTACTTTCAGACTAACGCTGACGGAGGGCGTGTTGGTATCAGCAGTACGATGCAAATTACCGGCATGACTGGCTCGTACAACATTTGTTCCACGGGTGTACTCGGTAAGATTGCCAAGCAACTCGATACGCAGTTAGACGATGGAAATACTGCTACCGGGTCATTCCGTGTTTCAGCAATAGGAACGCCTGCAACGGCGCTGGCGACCGCATCCGTTGACGACGCAACCTCATACCTAGTCTGTCTGGCTTTCTGAAGAAGTATGTTTGACAGTATTGGCAAAGCCCGCATCGGCGGGCTTTTTTATTTGTCGCGACTCAAAACACTAGCAACGGCGGGCGTTTCCGAGCAGAAAAGCCTCGAAGACGCCCGTGGATAAACGACTTTGGTATCACCTACCCCTGCAATATTTTCATCTCTGCGCGCGAAAGATTTTCCGGGGAGCCGTTTAGGATAAGAATATCGCCCGCCAAAAATCGTAGGTCGGGAGCCGGCTCCATCTGCCGAACGCCGCTGCGCCGCAGTGCGATTAGGAACACCCCCTCGCTGCCGATATCGACTTCGGCAATAGTTTTGCCAATAGCCGCCGCACCCGCGTCCAACATGACTGATTGCAGCCTGGGCAGATCGGGGTCGGGCACGCCATCGTCAGCGTCAGTGGCACCGGGGAAAAATCCGCGCATGAGTTCATAACGCTCGCCGCGAACGGTACGCAGTCGCGACAAAACACGATTCAGTGGCACCCCCAGCAGCAGCATTGTTTGGGTGGCTAGCATGAGCGAGCCTTCCACCACCTCTGCGACGATTTCGTCGGCACCCGCGTTGCGTAGTTTTTGCACATCGGTATCGTCGAAGGTGCGCACGATCACCGGCAGATCCGGCTTTAGCGTCCTCACATGAGCGAGGATTCGCATTGCGGTATGAGTGTCGGCAAAGCTGACGACCAGCGCCGAGGCACGGGCGATACCGGCGGCGGTGAGGACCTCGCGTTTTGAGGCATCGCCAAACATGACGGATTCACCAGCGGCGCTGGCTTGCTTGACGCGCAACGGATCACCGTCCAGTGCAGTGACGGAAATCTTTTCCCGTTCCAAGAAACGTGCAAGGCTTTGGCCGGACCGGCCATAGCCGGCGATGATGACGTGGCCCTTTTTCATCATCGACTGCACGGCAAGTTGTTGCAGTTGAACCGCTCGCTGTTCCCACTCCGATGCCACCAGGTACAAAACAATCTTGTCCATGTACTTAAACAGCAGCGGCGAAAACAACATAGAGATGATGCAGCCAGCCAACACAATTTGCAGCACATTGGTCGGCAGCGTTCCCGACTTGTCTGCGACCGAGAGCAGCACAAAGCCGAACTCGCCTGCCGGTGCCAGCGCGAGAGCGACGCGCAACGCCACTGCGCGGTCATGACCGAAGGCGAAAGACAATCCCAAAACAATCAGGAATTTAATGGACAACAGCGCAATGATCACCAGCATGACGTAGAAGAAGTTCTGCCATAGCGCGGAAAAGTTCAACAACATGCCAATGGTGATGAAGAACAGCCCGAGCAGCACATCGCGGAAGGGCTTGATGTCGTCTTCGACTTGGTAACGATATTCGGTCTCGGCGATCAACATACCAGCGAGGAACGCGCCGAGCGCCAGCGAGACGCCGGCCATTTCAGTCGCCAGCGCTAAGCCAAGCGTGACCAGCAACACCGTGAGCACGAATAGTTCAGAGGATTTTTGCGAGGCGACCAGATGGAACAAGGGCCGCATCAGCCGTTGCCCAATAAACAAGATGAGCGCGAGCGCTGCGGCCGCTTTCAGCAACGACAGTCCCACCGAAGAAATCATCTCCTCACCCGAAAGGCTCAACGCCGGCACCAGCACCAATAGCGGTATCACGGCCAAGTCCTGAAACAGCAGGACACCCATGGTTTGTTTACCGTGGGGGGAATGAATTGCCGCCTGCTCGGCGAGCACCTTGGAAATGATCGCGGTAGAGGACATCGACAAAACACCGCCGATAACGAATGCTGCTTGCCAGGTTTGGCCGGCGACAAGCGCGATCACCCCCGCAACCAGAATGGTGACAAGAACCTGCAAGAGACCAAAGCCGAAAACTACGTTGCGCATGGCAACCAACTGGGGGAGGGAAAACTCAAGGCCGATCGAAAACATCAAGAACACCACCCCGAACTCGGCCAAGTAGCGGGTACCCTCGCTATCCGGCACCAACCCGGCGGCATGGGGCCCAATGGCAACCCCAACAATCAGATAACCTAAAATCGCCGGCATATTGATGCGCCGGAAGAGCACCACCGTTACAACAGCCGTCGCGAGCAGCATTACGACAAGTGACAGGGTGGACGAATGCATGGTTGGCCGGGAGTAGGGCGTAGATGGTCGGTGAAACTATCGAATATGCTGCGTGGTTAACCGTGGCCCCTCGCATTTACCGGGGTTTATCCCCGCGCAGCGGAGGCGGGAGCGAAACACGCATAAAATAGCGCAATGTCACACATATTACCTTCACGCAACGTCAGCGACACTGAAAAAACACTGTCGCTTGCCCGCGAAACCCTGCACATTGAAGCCGATGCTGTTAGAGCCCTCGCCGAGCAGCTGACTGGACCACTCGGGCAAAATTTTATTGACGCGCACAAACTGTTGTTTGATGTGACCGAAAACAAAGGCCGGGTCGTGGTCACGGGAATGGGCAAAAGCGGCCACATCGGCGGCAAGATTGCCTCGACGCTAGCATCAACCGGCACCCCGGCATTTTTTATGCATCCGGGCGAAGCTTCTCACGGGGATCTTGGCATGATCACCAGGGATGACGTCGTCATCGCGATTTCGAACTCCGGTGAGTCCGACGAAATTGTAAAGTTGCTGCCCCAATTAAAGCGTCGTGGCACCGCCGTTATCGCGATGACGGGACGGGGCGATTCAACGCTGTCAAAAGCTGCCACCGTGCATCTCGATACGGCGGTGGCAAAGGAAGCGTGCCCGCTGAATCTCGCGCCCACCGCAAGCACTACCGCGACCTTGGCGCTAGGTGATGCCCTGGCGGTGGCACTGCTGGATGCGCGCGGTTTTGGCGAGGAAGAGTATGCAATGCACCATCCGGGTGGATCCTTGGGGCGACGCCTGCTGATGCATGTCTCGGATGTGATGGTGACCGGGGACCGCGTGCCAAAAGTGCGGGAAGACGCGTTGTTGACCGACGCCATTCTGGAGATGTCGAAAAAAGGATTGGGCATGACCGCGGTGGTCGGTCGCGCCGATGAATTGCTTGGCGTCTTTAGCGACGGCGACTTGCGGCGAACGCTAGAAGCGCATGACAACATTCGGACGCTGCGAGTCAGCGACGTGATGACGTCCTCGCCGAAGACCATTACGGCGGACAAACTTGCCGCTGAAGCCGCCGAGGTTATTCAACGACACAGGATAGCCTCGTCAGGATTGCTGGTGGTGGATCTTGATAACAAGCTGGTTGGTGCACTGCATGTGCTTGATCTGATGCGAGCCGGTGTCTTGTGAAAGGGATTTCGCGCCGACTTGCCAGACGAATCAAGCAAGTCTCACTCGCGATCATTGACGTTGACGGCGTTCTCACAGACGGACGTCTTTATTACAGCGCGGATGGCGAGCAGCTCAAGGTCTTCAATACCTTGGATGGTCATGGCCTGAAAATGCTAGCCTCGTCAGGTGTCACATTGGCGGTTATTTCCGGAAGGTCATCGGCCGCACTCGCCAAGCGTGCCAAAGATTTGGGGATTAAGCATTTGAAAATGGGTGTGGCGGATAAAGCGACCGCCTACCAAGCGCTACTAAAAAAACTCAAACTTACAACTGACGTCGTTGCCTCAATCGGCGACGATATTGTCGACCTGCCGATTCTTATGCATTGTGCGTTTTCTGCAGCCGTACCAAGCGCACCGGCAGATGTTGCCTCGCGGGTCGACTACATGACGAAAGCTACCGCTGGTGCGGGGGCGGTGCGTGAGTTTTGCGAGGTGATCATGCGCACGCAAGGAACGTATCAGACGGCGCTTCAACAATACTTGGATTAAGAATGCTCTGGATAAAGTCATTTCATATCGTCTTTATGGTGGCATGGTTCGCCGGTTTGTTTTATCTGCCGCGACTGTTTGTCTACCATGCACAAGCGATAGACGCGGTGTCGCTCGAGCGCTTCAAGGTGATGGAGCGCAAGCTCTATTACGGCATCATGACCCCGTGCATGGCGGTCACCATCGGTCTGGGTTTGTGGCTATGGGGTGGGTATCGTATCGGCTTTGGACAGGGCTGGATGCACGCCAAACTTGCGCTGGTTGGTGTACTAATCGCGCAGCACTTCTATCTGGGCAAGCTGATGAATGACTTTAAGTACGATCGGAATACCCACGGTCATGTGTTTTATCGATGGCTAAATGAAATTCCGACTCTCCCCGCCTTAATCGGCATCGTGATACTCGTCGTCGTTAAACCCTTTTAACCGGCCGCAGCCGACGTGAACAAATTTTTTGCACAATGCCCTCGGGGACTTTCGAGTGTACTCGCCATCGAGCTGCAACGCCTTGGTGCGACAGATACCGTCGCAACCGATGCAGGTGTATCGTTTAGCGGCAACGTCGAGGTTGGGTATCGCGCAAATCTCCATTCGCGAATTGCCACGCGCGTTCTCTGGCACGTCGCGCAATTCCCATATCAGTCGGAACATGACATTTACGATACGGCGATGTTGCTGCCGTGGCCGTCGTGGTTTGACGTTTCACGTACAATCAAGGTAGAGATCACCTCGCAGAAGTCACCCGTAAAGAGTCTGGATTTCACGACGCTCAAGATCAAGGACGCGATCTGCGACAAGTTCCGAGAGGTCAAGAATGTAAGACCTTCGGTGGCGACACGCGAACCCGATGTGAGGATTCACGCGCATCTGGATCAAACAGAGGCAGCTCTCTACCTCGATTTATCCGGCGAGCCGCTATTCAAACGCGGCAAGCGCGAACACACCGGTGACGCCCCGCTTAAGAAAAATCTCGCCGCGGGCATCATCGCTTTGACTGGGTGGCGGCCCGAGGAAACGTTGTTTGACCCGATGTGTGGGAGCGGCACGTTCTTGGTTGAGGCGGCCGAAATGGCACTGAACATCGCGCCCGGATTGTCCGGCGGTAGCCCGCGCAAGTTTGCGTTGCAAAAGCTGATGGAGTTTCAGGAACCGCTGTGGAAGCGTTTGATCGATGAGGCGCGCGCGAACCAAAAAACAAAGTCCATCGCATCAGTGTTCGGTTCCGATATGTATGGGGACACGCTCAAGATTGCGCGAGAAAATCTGGTGGCCAATGGATTGGGCGACAGTGTGCAGCTCAAACAGGCCAATATTCTGGAAATTTCCCCACCAACCGATTCTGGCGTTCTTGTCACCAATCCACCGTATGGCGACCGAATCGGCGATTCGGAAGCGCTGAAACAGCTCTACCCTAAGCTTGGCGATCTGTTGAAACAGAAGTTTGCAGGATGGCGTGCCTATTTCCTTTCTGGCGATACCAATTTGCCGAAAGGCATCCGGCTCAGTGCAAGTCGCAAGACACCGTTATTCAACGGCAAGATTGAATGCCGACTGTATGAATACAAACTGGTCGCCGGTGGCAACCGCCGTGAAAAACCGGGTGCTGAGCCTGTCCCAGCTCCCGCAGCGAATAAATAAACGCTAAATAAGACGGACGATTCCGAGCATTTTATCCGAGAAACGCCCGCCATGCCTAGTGTTTACTTATGCACTACTAGCCGTTGGCGGTGGCGAAACAAAAATTCTGGAGCTACGCCTTGAATTGAACGCACCGTGCGCGACAAGTGCGCGGAATCAGCGAATCCGGCTGTTAGTGCCGCATTGGTGAGAGATTCGCCAGCCATCGCCAAATCGAGAGCATGCCGCATTTTCTGCCACAGCACGTAACGTCGCACCGGTACACCAACTTCCTGCTTGAACAGATGCGCGAAACGAGACGCTGACAAATGCACTCGTGCTGCCAGCCCATGTATGCTGTCATAGGCTTGGGGAGACTTGCGCAGAAACGCAATCGCCGTTGCGATCCTCGCGTCTTGAATTGCATCCTGCGCGCCACCAAGCTCATCGAGCCCAAACAAATTGGCGATAAGCTGATCCGCGTCCTGGCGTGTTGCCTCAGGCGCGTAGAGTTCTGCGAGTTTTGCTGAGCCCGTGTAGCGACATGGAAAAGCCCTCGCTATCGCGGTGGCAAATTTTGCGGTGGCGCGACGAAAACTCGCACTCTCGGGTTCCCAGTAAAGTGCCGCAATTAGCGACTCCGCCTGCGTGGTCCTAAACTCGGTCTCTGGGGGGATGTAGACAACTTCGTTTTCTAGGACAGTTCCGTCCCCTAGGGTCACGCGCAACGATCCGGTCTGCGCGACCAGCCATGTTGCGGCATGGTTGCGATGAAGAGAGGTCGTGGTGCTCGGGCCCAAATAGAGAAAACGCTCGGGCCAAACGTACAGATGAATGAATGGTTGAGTCGAGTGCGGCATAGTGCAAGCATAGCCGAAAGAAACGCGATAGCCAGATTGTTCAATTGAATAGCCAGTTTGTTCAACAACTCGGCTAGTTTGTTCAAGATATCGTGGAACATCGCGCCCATATTGGTTGTGTGCCATCAATTAACCGGCACGTCCCCGTTAATAGGAGTCAATCATGGGAAACAATTTTCAACGCAAGTACGCTCTGGCGCTGTCTCTGACCTTGGTCGCGTTGGTCGTCGGCATCAGCTTGTCACTGCTAAACGCGCTACGCGCAGTGGCTTGAACCCACTTGGACCCCCGCCGACGCGGGGATGATTGCTGTACCACCTGCCAGTACAACAATCACTTCACAATTTCTAGGTGCTCAAGGCCGGACGCTAAATCTTTGTCTTTTGCGGACTTGCCATTTAGCTTGATATTCAAGCGTAGATCGTTCAGCGAATCGGCGTTGCGCAGTGCGTCTTCATATGAGATGAAGTCGCCCTCGTAGAGATCGAACAACGCCTGATCAAACGTCTGCATGCCGATTTCGCGAGAGCGTTTCATGACCTCCTTAATTTCGTGCACCTCACCTTTGAAGATCAAGTCCTGAACCAAGGGTGAATTGAGAAGAATTTCAATCGCCGCAACACGGCCCTTGCCTTCTTTTTTCGGAATCAAGCGCTGTGACACAAACGCCTTCAGGTTCAGCGAAAGATCCATCAGCAACTGGTGTCGACGCTCTTCAGGGAAGAAGTTGATGATCCGGTCCAACGCTTGGTTGGTCGAGTTCGCGTGTAGTGTGGACATGCACAGGTGGCCCGTCTCGGCAAACGCAATCGCGTAATCCATTGTTTCGCGGTCACGAATCTCGCCAATCAGAATCACGTCCGGCGCTTGGCGCAGCGTATTCTTAAGAGCCGCAAACCAGTTGTCGGTATCGACACCAATTTCGCGCTGCGTGACGACGCAGTTTTTGTGATCATGCACGTATTCGACGGGGTCTTCGATGGTGATGATGTGGCCGTACGTGTTCTCGTTGCGATAACCGATCATCGCCGCCAGCGTCGTAGACTTTCCCGAGCCGGTACCGCCAACCAAAATGACGAGGCCGCGTTTGGTCATCACAACATCTTTGAGAACCGGCGGCAGATTCAAGTCTTCCATTTTCGGTATCGCCGTCGTGATGGTGCGCAGAACTAGCCCGATACGTCCTTGCTGAACAAACGCATTGACGCGAAAACGGCCAATACCAGCCGGCGCGATCGCGAAATTACATTCTTTAGTCGCTTCAAATTCTGCGGTTTGCTTGTCCGTCATGATGGAGCGGGCGATCTCGCCAGTATGCACAGGCGACAAGCTCGATTGCGACACAGGCGTTATCTTGCCGTCAATCTTAATTGCCGGCGGAAATCCCGCTGTGATAAACAAGTCTGAGCCTTTCTTGGCGACCATTGCACGCAATAATTCGTGCACAAACTTTAGAGCCTGTTCTCGTTCCATGATTTAACTCTCGCGACTGAGCATATTGATGCAAATCCGCAAACGTTGCGTCAACTAATTGAAAGCCTCTTTGTTTGAAGCCTTGTTGCGTGCCTCGGCGACGGAAATGACGTTGCGGCGGACCAAGTCTGCGAGGCATTGATCCATTGTTTGCATGCCGATTGACCCACCGGTCTGAATCGCCGAATACATCTGGGCAACTTTTGCTTCGCGAATCAAGTTACGAATGGCGGGTGTACCGATCATGATTTCGTGCGCGGCCGCGCGCCCTTGACCATCTTTGGTTTTGCAAAGCGATTGCGAGATCACCGCGCGCAAACTCTCTGACAACATTGCGCGGATCATTTCCTTCTCTGCCGCCGGGAAAACGTCAATGATGCGGTCGACTGTTTTGGCTGCTGAAGAAGTATGCAACGTGCCGAACACAAGGTGTCCAGTTTCCGCTGCGGTCATGGCGAGGCGAATGGTCTCAAGATCGCGCATCTCGCCCACCAGAATGATGTCCGGATCTTCACGCAAGGCGGACTTCAATGCGTTTGCAAACGAAAGTGTATGTGGGCCGACCTCGCGCTGGTTCATGAGGCATTTCTTCGATTCGTGAACGAACTCAATCGGGTCTTCCACAGTCAGGATATGGCCGTATTCATTCTCATTGATGTCATTGACCATCGCCGCCAGCGTGGTCGATTTTCCAGATCCGGTTGGACCTGTTACCAGCACCATGCCACGCGGCTGCTTGGCAATTTCGGCAAAAATTTTCGGTGCATTGAGGTCTTCAAGCGACAGAATCTTTGACGGAATTGTTCGCATCACCGCGCCTGCTCCGCGGTGATGGTTGAATGCATTTACGCGGAACCGGGCAAGATTAGGAATCTCGAACGAGAAGTCACATTCCAAGTTCTCTTCATACTGCTTGCGCTGGCCATCGTTCATGATGTCGTACACCATACCGTGGACATCGTCATGGGACAAGGCGGGCACATTGATCCGTCGAACGTCGCCATGCACCCGAATCATCGGCGGAAGACCCGCCGAAAGATGTAAGTCGGATGCTTTATTCTTGACGCCAAAGGCGAGCAATTCGGCGATTTCCATTTATACTTTTCTCTCTCAAAACGTCGCATTTCTGTGACTGATTATGTTCCCAATTGCCACCAACTTGCAAGGCGTTTACCAGGCTCGCGACGCCGCGATCGCGCGACGCTCGGCGCGGTTTGCATCCCCGGTGGTGCTGATCGCGGTGTCAAAGACAAAGCCTATACTCGATATCGAGGCCGCATTCAGTGTCGGCCAGCGCGCATTTGGCGAGAATTATGTCCAAGAAGCCTGCGACAAAATACATGCTCTCGCGGCGTTGCGGCCTTTGGGAATCGAATGGCATTTGATTGGTCCGCTGCAAAGCAACAAGGCGAAGTTGGCCGCGCTCAACTTTGATTGGGTGCAAACCGTAGATAGATTGAAGATTGCTGAGGCGCTTTCGAGGTATCGGGTTGAAGCCCGACTGCCACCCCTCAACGTCCTGGTGCAGGTCAATGCAAGCGGCGAGTCGCAAAAAAGCGGCGTCGCTCCTGAGGCTATCTCGGATTTGTCTATGTCAATTAGCCGGCTTCCAGGGCTGCGACTAAGAGGGTTGATGTCGATTGTTGAAAATACCCCTGATGAGTCCACGCTTCGCCACCAATTTCGGCTGCTGAGAAAACATTTTGAGGCGCTACATCAGGAACAGCCGACTGTAGATACACTCTCGATGGGCATGTCCGGTGACTTCGCGATTGCAATCGACGAAGGAGCGACAATGGTAAGAGTAGGCAGCCTCATTTTTGGCGCACGTCGGGTTTTAGGGCCGTACAATACACTTGTCACGGTTCCCTCGAACGAATGAAAAAAATTTTGTTTATTGGCGGCGGCAAGATGATGCAAGCCATCACGGGTGGCCTCGTCAGGCAGGGCTGGGGGCCTGATCGTATCGCCGCAGTCGAGCCGAATGAGTCGGCGGCAATTGAAGTTGAGCGTCTCGGATGTGCCGTATACCCGTCAGCTGACGTTGCACTAGGTAGCTTGGCCGAGGCGGGCATCATCGTCTTGGCGGTAAAGCCGCAGGTAATGCAAGACGCGCTGCTACCCTTAACGGGAAAAATTACGAGTCAACAACTGGTCATTAGCATTGCCGCCGGATTGAGGGTGGGCGATCTACTGCGCTGGTTGGACGGGGGCACGGGATGCATGCGGTCTGCCCAAATGGTTCGTGCAATGCCGAACACACCCGCGCTGATACAAAAGGGTATCACCGGCCTGTACGCAGCCCCACATCTGACGGCCGTCGGAAGGAGCGACGCTGAACAATTAATGGGTGCGGTCGGCGAGGTAGTCTGGTTTGAAGAAGAATCCATGCTCGACGCCGTTACCGCAGTTTCCGGCAGCGGCCCAGCTTACGTCTTTTATTTTCTAGAGGCGCTGGAATCTGCTGCGCAAGAGTTGGGCTTTTCGCCTGATGTGGCGCGCAAATTTGCGAGGCAAACCTTCTTGGGCTCCGTACACCTTGCGTGTGCGGGCGCAGAATCACCAGCGACGTTGCGGGCCAATGTGACGTCGCGGCATGGCACCACCGAGGCCGCGATTTCAGCGTTTGACCAAGCGCAAATGAAGGCACAGTTTGTGCGTGGAGTACGCGCTGCGGCGAAGCGCGCACAGGAGTTAGGCGATCAGTTATCAAAGGCGAAGTCATGCTGATTCAATCCCTCGTGTTTTTGCTCGAAAGTCTAGGCCAGATGTGGATACTCGCGGTATTGCTGCGATTCTTTTCCCAAGCGTTGCGTGCTCCATTTCGGGCTCGCGCGGGTAATCCGCTGGCAGACTTCATCATAGCGCTGACTGACTGGGCGATTGCACCTGCAAGACGCATTTTCCCTAGTATCTTCCGACAGGATACGGCGTCGATCGTTGTGGCTTGGGGGGCGACCGCTCTGCTCTCATTGGCCGTACTTTCATTGAGTAACAAGGTGTCGCTTGCGTCACCAATGTTTTGGCCGGGTCTGCTGGCGTTTAGCTTTGTCGAGTTGCTACGGCTTTCCGTCTATTTATTTATTGGGATGATGATTGTCCAAGCCATACTTTCATGGATAAGCCCCTATCACCCACTGCAACCTTTCTTTGGCGCCATGACACGGCCAATATTGAAGCCGGTGCAGAAACTCATTCCATTGATCGGCGGTGTTGATTTGTCCCCGTTATTGGTCATCTTACTGCTCCAAGTATTGTTGATTGGCCCGCTGCTGTTCTTGGCTACTGAAGCGACGCGGTTAATGAACTGGATGCCTCGGTAGCAGGGGGCAATGAACGGGGGTAAGATATCGCCATCTGTCGTGCGCCGTGGACAAACACGCTTTCAAAAAACCGGTTTTCGGCGGAAAACTTCAGATGCGGGCCGGGCGCTTTTCCCACCGTGAACGGCGCTCTTTGATTTCACCGCGCCACAAACAATTTCTTGAGCCTCGTTAATGGCCAATCTCGCTACCACTCAATTTGAAGCTGAAGCAGAGCGCTACAACGAATGGCGTATCGATCTTGCCAGGGCGGTGCGCGAATACCATGATTGGCTCGAGGGCACCAATCAGCTAGACGTACAGCAATCGATCCGCTTCTACGATTTGCTCGAGACCCTGAATTCGGGACGGTTGCTGCTGGCATTTTTGGCCGAGTTCTCTCGCGGCAAATCCGAGCTCATCAACGCGTTGTTCTTTTCGAGTTTTAAGGAGCGGCTACTGCCGTCGGATGTTGGACGAACGACCATGTGTCCGACCGAGATTTTTCACGACACCAGCGAAGAGCCTTACCTGAAATTGCTTTCGGTAGAAACAAGATACCGTGACGAGTCAATTTCGCAGTTAAAAAGCATGCCGGTTGAATGGTCGAAGGTCCGGCTTGATGTCAACGACCCAAAACAAATGAAACAGGCGCTTTCAGCGCTTGCCGACACAAAACGTGTGTACGCGCTCGACGCCCGTATGATGGGCCTTATCCCGATGTTCGACGATGGCAAGGGGCCGAAAGAAGACGAGGCCGTCGAGGTGCCCGCATGGCGATATGCGTTGATTAATTACCCACACCCCTTGTTGACGAATGGTCTGTCGGTGCTGGATACGCCAGGTCTAAATGCGCTTGGATTGGAGCCAGAGCTCACCTTGTCTATTGTGCCCAACGCGCACGCAGTGCTTTTCTTGCTCGGCATCGACACGGGTGTGACAAACAGCGATCTGGAAATATGGGATCGTTACGTCCGTCCTGGCCTACCGGCAAAGATTGCGGTTCTCAACAAAATCGACCTGATGTGCGACGAATTGAAGACGGAACGGGAAGTTATGTCCGGGATGCAACGGATGATGGACACCGTCTCAACGCGGTTACGGCTGCCAGGCCAAAATGTGTTTGCGCTATCAGCAAAAGAAGCGCTCATTGGACGCGTCAAGGGTGATCGTGAACAGGTTGAGCGGTCGGGTATAGAGCGCCTAGAGAACTATCTGGCGAGTGAGATCATCCCGATCAAGCGTCAATTGCTCGCCAACGCGGTTACCTCGGAAATTGGCGTGTTGATGACCGCAAGCCGGAAGAGTTTGGTCGGAAAGCACGAACAACTTACCGCACAGCTCGCCGAGTTTTCCGATTTGCAAGGCAAAAGCCGCGACCTCGTAACAAAGCTCTGGAAACGCGTAAATCAGGAGCGCGACGCCTATAATGCCGCGCTATCCGAATACAAAGTGCAACGCGCGGCGTTTAACAGCAAGAAAAACGCCGTACTGGATGCGTTTAATCCCACTCGACTTGATTTACTCTGTAATAAAGGCCTACGGGCAATAAACGACTCTTGGACCACGCCAGGCCTGACGCGCGGCATGCGCGAACTGATCCGTCTAATCGGGGACGATTTTGATCATGCAAAACTTGCAGGTGAAGATATTCTGCGATTGATGGAGGGCGTCTATAGCACCTTCCGCGAGCGTTTCGGCTTTACCGCGATGGAGTTTCCACCGCTTGATTTCGAAGGGCCGCGTACCAAACTGGCCCTGCTCATCTACGAGACGGAACAGTTCTGTAAAGACCCGATCAATATTGTGATGACGGAAAAGCGGTTCATGGTGCGCAAATTCTGGCGCCAACTCGTCAACGAGTCCCGCGATATCTTCAATCAGGCGCGCGCCAATACAGAGCGTTGGTTGACAGCTGTGCCGCTTCCGCTCGAGACGCAGATTCGCGATCACAAAGCACAGCTTGGGGCGCGGATAGCATCGCTACAAAAGATCAATGATCGAGGCGGTCGCATCAACGAAGAAGTCGCCAACGTGCAAGCCCAACTGTTTGACGTAGAGCATCGAATTCAGCTGATCTCTGGGCTCATTCGCAAAGTGCGCGAAGTTGACCCATCGGTAGATGGGCGGGCCGCTGGGGAGGAGCAACCGATACTGCCAGCAGCACAGGGTGAATACCTTGAAACCGTGAATGTATCGACGGCAGCAGGGGCCGTAGGGGTAGGGAAAGCAGATGCTCTCGAGGTTTCTGCGTTTGCGAAAACGACACGTATCGAATCCGCTGCTTCTTTTTCCGATCGAACACAACCAGTGCCTCTTGTCGTTGCATCGGATGCTGCGACAACAGAGACTCGCCGTACTGTCGCCACCGCATTTGACAAAACGGTACGCATTGACATCGGGTCATCTGGCCAAGCGTGACGGCAGCTGTATGATCTAGACCAAGATGACGTCGTACTGCTCTTGTGTATAGGACGACTCGACGGACAGTGAAATGGGCTTGGCGATAAAGTCTTCGAGCATCGCCATCGATTGAGATTCTTCATCCAGGAAGCGGTCGATCACCGACTGTGAGGCTAGTATCCGGTATTCGCGAGCATCAAAACTTTTTGCAGAGCGCATCACTTCGCGCAAGATTTCGTAACACACCGTTTGTGCACTTTTTATCTCACCGCGTCCGCCGCAAGTCTGGCAGCTCTCGCACAACACGTGAGCAAGGCTTTCACGAGTACGTTTGCGCGTCATTTCAACTAGTCCAAGCTGTGAAAAACCGTTGATTGTCCAGCGTGTTCGGTCACGCTGCATTGACTTGTTAAACTCGGCGAGCACCGCCTGCTTGTGCTCGTCATTATCCATGTCAATGAAATCGACGATGATGATGCCCCCAAGATTGCGCAATCGCAGCTGACGCGCGATTGTTTGTGCGGCCTCCAGATTGGTTTTGAAGACGGTGTCGTCAAAGGAGCGCCCTGAAACAAAGCCGCCGGTATTGACGTCGACCGTGGTCAGCGCCTCGGTCTGATCGACGATGACGTATCCACCGGACTTTAGATCCACCCGTCGACGCAACGCCTTGTCGATTTCATCTTCGGCACCAAATAATTCAAACAGTGGCCGCTCGCCGGCGTACTGCTCAAGCACGGACACCGAACTCCGGGTGTAATGCTCGGCGAAGTCGCGCATCTTGTTGTAGGTCTCACGCGAGTCGACAATGATCCGCTCGGTATCGGCGGTGACTAAGTCACGCATTACCCGATGGCTTAAATCGAGGTCTTGGTAGAGCAAGGTCTGCGGTGCAGCGGTAAGTGAAGTTTCTGTGATCCCGCGCCACAGCTTGATGAGGTACGCAATGTCTGCGTTCAGCTCTTCCTCGGATGCCGTTTCTGCCACCGTCCGCACAATGAAGCCGCCTGCTTCGCCCGGCGGCATCAGAGCATGCACCTTTTCCCGCAACTGCTCGCGCTCGGCTTCGTCTTCGATGCGTTGCGAGATACCAATATGATGATCACCGGGTAAATACACCAGCAGTCGCCCGGCGATGGAAATCTGTGTGGAAAGGCGTGCGCCCTTGGAACCGATAGGGTCCTTGATCACCTGCACAACCAAGGTCTGACCCTCGTGGAGAAGTTTTTCAATCGGCTTGTGCTCAACCGTTTTCTGGTCACTTGGCTTCTCGCCGTTTTTCTGCCCGGCCCAGATGTCAACAACGTGCAGAAACGCTGCGCGTGACAGGCCAATATCAATGAAGGCGGACTGCATGCCCGGCAATACCCGGCTCACTCGCCCGAGGTAAATGTTGCCAACCAGTCCGCGATTCGAGGAGCGTTCGATGTGAAGCTCCTGCACCGCACCTTGCTCTAAGATGGCGACGCGGGTTTCCTGCGGCGTTACATTAATTAGAATCTGTTCGTTCAATTCGAGCGCTCTATGAGTGATGCCAGATTTTATATTTGAATACCGGCTTGTCTTAGCAGTGCGGTGGTCTCGAAGAGCGGTAGCCCGACAACACCGGAGTAACTGCCCGATAAGTTGACAATAAATTTTGCGGCGCGTCCCTGCACACCGTAGGCACCCGCCTTGTCCATTGGCTCGCCAGTATCGACGTATAAACGTATTTCGTCTTCGCTTAACGTTGAGAACGTGACAAAACTCGTGTTGAGGCACTTGTACGTTTCTTCTGCTGTGGTCACTATGACCGCCGTCAGAACTTGGTGGGTTTCGCCGCCGAGGCGTTTCAGCATCAACACGGCGTCGTCGCGGTCGACCGGTTTTCCCAGGATGTCGCCGTCAAATGACACCGTCGTGTCGGCCGTCAAAATGGGGCGGGGTTGTAACTTGCGTTCATGCATTACCTTGACTGCCATGTCTGCCTTAAGCTTGACGACACGCTCCACATAGGCGTGGGGCGTTTCATCCGGGCGCGGCGATTCGTCAATGTCAAGCCGCGGTGGGAGTTCGCGTAATAACAGCAAATCATGCTGCACACCAATCTGCTTGAGCAACTCGCGCCGCCGCGGACTTTTCGAGGCGAGGTAGATGATGTTGGTGGGCTGCTGCATCGTATTGGTCATCCGGAGTGCGGTCGCGTTCTGTTATTCGCGATGATACGGATGATTATGCAGCAGCGACCAAGCGCGGTATACCTGCTCAGCCAACATCAAGCGCACCATTACATGCGGCAGTACACAACTAGAAAGTGCGATTATGTGTAGCGCGCTTTGCTTGATCTCCGCCGCGAGTCCATCGGCGCTGCCGATGATGAAGCATGGACTGATGCCATCTTTCATCCAATCACCCATCCAGCGCGACAGCATCGGTGTGGTGAGGGGTTTGCCTTTTTCATCACACACGATTGGCGTGGCACCTTTTGGCATGGCGGCGCGAATTCGCTCCGCCTCAAGCGCGAGCACCCGGTGAGTTGTCTTGCTGGTGCGGTTTTCCGGCTTCAACTCAATGATCTCGACGCGGGCCTCCGGCGGCATCCGTTTAGTGTATTCCTCAATACCAGCGTTTACCCAAGGTGGCGGCTTGTGTCCAAGTGCAAGAATATAAATCTTCACGATGGCCCCTCGAAGTCAAAGCACTGATATGCAAACAAAAAACGCTAGAAAGGGCGGCCTTTCCCAAACGAAAATGGCCGGAGACCCCTGCCGCTACTAGACCCGAAAATCACACATTTTTCTTTTTTGCCGCTTTGACAAGCGGTGTTTTGGCCGTCGGCACTTTGGTCGCGACCTTCTTCACCGCAGTTACTTTTGCAGCTACCGATGCAGGTTTCTTCGCGACCACTTTTCTTGCGGCGGGCTTGGCCACGGGAACCTTTGCCGCAACCAAAGATTTTGCAGATTGCCTCTTTTCCGCTACTTTCTCTACACCGGTCATCGCTTTCTTCACCGCTGCTTTTTTTGCAACGGGTTTCGTTTTGTCGGCGACTTTCCTCGGCTTGGCACCGGATGGAGCTTTTGCGGCCTCGGCCTTCTCCAGCACTTGTCGCTTGGGCTTTGGAAACTCGAGTGTTCCGTCTAACCACAATTCTTCGAGCTTGTAATAGTCTCGAATCGCCGGTTGCATAATGTGGACGACAGCATCACCGCAGTCGACTAACACCCACTCGCCGGATTCTTCACCCTCGGAGCCATAAACTGTGTAACCCGCCTCGCGAACTTTGTCGATGACATTACCAGCCAGCGCCCGCGTCTGCCGATTGGAGTCTGCGCTCGCAATGGCGACATAATCGGACACTGATGTGATGTTAGCCACGTTGATGACCTTGATGTCTTTCGCCTTGATGTCCTCAAGCGCGTCGATGATGATTTCAATTAGCGTGGGTTTGTTTTTTTTAGCCAAGACGAGTTGTCTCCTCAGAGATAGAGTTGGTGATGCTGAATATAGTCGTAAACCGCAACCGGCACCAAAGCGCGCACGGATTCGCGGGATTCTCCTGCGGCCTGTAGCAGCGCGCGAATTTTTGTGGAGGAAATGTCAGGCGGGGAACAGTCCACAACTTCGTGCCGTACTGGCGTGCGCGGTAACATGATTTCCTCACCGGCACGCCGAACAACCGCAAATCGAACCAGCTGGGACAACGCGAAGGGCTCCTGCCACGTATCGAGTTTTGCGAACGCATCACCGCCGAGCAGCCAAACAAATTTTTCAGCGGGGAAGTCGCGCTTTAGTTCACGCACCGTATCCACCGAATACGTCGGACCACCGCGCGATACTTCGCGGTCATCTACGGCGATGTTCGGTAGCGCAAGTTTCAGCATGGCGATGCGATGACGCGACGGCGCATACGGCATCCGCGCTTTTTGCCAGGCGTTGCCGACCGGGATAACCAATGTTCGCGTCGGCTGTAGCTGGGTAATTGCTGCTTCCAACATTGCGACATGACCATTGTGAACAGGGTCAAAACTGCCGCCAAAAATCAAGGTTTCATTCATTGTAGCGTTGGGTCTGGTTAAAACGGCCCGCGCGTTTAGTGAACGGATAAGCCATGCCTGAGCGCAAGATATTCCGCAGCGCGCGCAACGATACCTGTGCAGTCGCGGCAACCAGAAACCCCCAATGGCTAGGCTCATTTGCCGGTAACTCGACGCGTTCCCAAACCTCGCGTGGCCGATTGACGCCTAGGTGTCCACCGTCGGCGCGATCGACCAACGGCGTATTGGGTAATGTCATGGTGCCACCGCTGCATGTCAGAAGAAGCTGCGGGGTTGGCATCAGGTGCGGACCTCGCCGTGTCCTCTGACAATCCACTTCAACGATGTCAGCCCCTCAAGCCCGACAGGGCCGCGGGCGTGCAACTTATCGGTGGAAATGCCAATCTCCGCCCCCAGCCCATACTCAAAACCATCTGCAAATCGTGTTGAGGCGTTGACCATCACCGACGCCGAGTCCACTTCCCGCAGGAAGCGCTCCGCACGTTCGGCATCTTGCGTAATGATTGCGTCCGTGTGGGCTGATCCGTACTGCGCAATGTGATCCATCGCCGCGTTCAGGCCGTCAACAATTCGTATTGCAATGATCGGTGCCAAGTACTCCGTGTACCAGTCTTGTTCCGTTGCCAGCGTGGAGGTGATGCCGATACTTGCAAGAATTGCCATGGTCGCTGGGCAGACCCGCATTTCGACCGATTTTGCGACGTAGATACGCGCAATCGCCGGCAGAAAAGCCCCTGCAATTTGGCGGTCAACGAGCAATGTTTCCATGGTGTTGCAGGGGGAATAACGCTGCGTTTTGGCGTTGTCGGCGATGCGCGTTGCCATGTCCAGATTTGCCGCACCATCCACATAAACGTGGCAGACACCATCCAAATGTTTAATCACGGGGATTTTTGCATCAGCCGCGATTCGCGACGTCAGGCTCTTGCCGCCGCGGGGAATCAACACATCGATCACGCCGCGCATGTTTAGCATCTCGCCAACGGCCGCTCTGTCGGTTGTGGTCACCAGCTGAATTGCGGTGTTTGGTAACCCGGCTGCCTCTAGACCAATCAACATTGCAGCGTGAATCGCGCGGTTGGAGTGAATGGCTTCGGAGCCGCCGCGCAAAATACAGGCGTTGCCACTTTTCAAGCACAACGCGGCAGCGTCAGCCGTGACGTTCGGCCGCGATTCATAGATCATGCCAACCACACCGAGCGGCACCCGCATATGGCCGACGTCGATACCGGAAGGTCGGCGCACGGTAGCGGTCATTTCACCTATGGGATCGGCTAACGATGCGACTTGGCGAAGGCCCACGGCCATGGCATCGATGGACTGTGGAGAAAGCACCAACCGATCAACAAAGGCGGCATCATGGCCATTTCGGCGAGCTTCGCCGACATCAATCGCATTGGCCGCCATGATCTGCGTTTGCCGGGCGAGAATGGTGTCGGCGGCGGTATTCAGAGCCATATTCTTGGCCGCAGACGAGGCGCGCGCCATCACCCGCGCGGCGGCTTTTGCCTGCGTGCCAACCTGGTGCATATAGCTGACAACGTCGGCAGTGGATTCGGCGGTCGAAAGGCTGTTCATTTCTGACAAGCTTAGTTCTGCGGCATATGAATTGGCAGCCGCGCGCCAGCCAATCCACAGCAAAACTGCAGCAACGCATCCCATACGTCATTATGATTCACGCCCTTGATCATGCGGTCAATAAGGGCGGCATGCAGATTGAGCCGCACCAAACTTCCTGCGGTATGTTTGCGAGCGAGCTTCTCGATTTCGCGCGCTTTGGAGGGAAACGGTTGGCGTCCGGCCCTGGTCACACCCAGTATACGCAGCAACAGGCGCAGCTCACCGGCCAGCATCCACAAAATCAGCAGGGGCGGTTCACCCTCGGCTTTCAAGCCGTCGAGCATTTTTGCGATGCGCGACGCATCGCCCTCGTGAATTGCCGCCACCAAGGTTGTGGTCGAGTAGCGGGAGACATTGGCGATGCTGTCTTCCATCATCGCCAGCGAGACTTCTCCGGGCGGATAAAGCAAGGTGAGCTTTTCGATTTCCTGTTTCGCCGCGAGTAGGTTGCCCTCCACGCGGTCAGCCAGGAAGTCCAATGCCTCGTTTGACGCGGATAAATTTGCCCGTTTCAGGCGACCGGCCAGCCAGCGTGGAAGGGTTTCTCGATCTACCGGCTGCGCTTCAATCACCGTAGCGGCGGCTTCAAGCGCCACAAACCACTTGGTTTGTTTGCCCTGCCAGTCCATGTCAGGCAGCGATACCAGCGTCAGCGTGTCGTCCGGCAATCGCTTGCAATAGTTTTCAATGGCGGCAGAACCCTCTTTGCCGGGTTTGCCCGTCGGCACTCGCAATTCAATAAGTCGTTGCGTGGCAAACAGCGAAAGCGCGCTACCGGCCGAGGCAAGTCGCGACCAGTCAAAGCCGGGTTCGGCGGTGAACACTTCGCGCTCGACATACCCCTGTTGTTTGGCCAGCTCGCGCAAACTATCGCAGGCCTCCAATGCGCCGAGCGGGTCTGCGCCGTAGATTACATAAAGCGGCTGCAAAGACTTGGGCGGTCGGTCGAGAAACTGTTCAGCGGTGAGGCGCATCGCGAACGACGGGGTCTTTTTTTACGGCGATCATGCGACGCAATATTTGTCCAGTCGCATCGCGCTCCATATCTTGAAACAGCATGGCTTCTTCCTGTTGTTTGGCAATAACGCGCGTGTCGTCATAGGAGAAGGTTCGCTTAAGCAAAATTTCGCTCGTTGGGATAATTACCTGGCCTTTGGCATCAACAAATTGATAGGTCACCTTCATGCGTAGCTCGTATTCACGAACTCGCCCCGCACCCGACAGCGACAGAATCTGCCGGTCGCGCCGTTCCTCAATAATCGTCAGCGCCGCTTCGGCATCCTTGGCGTTACCGACCACTTTAGTTTTAGAGTCGGCGAGGTCGCGCCGCACCAGACCTGCCACTACCGAGTTGCTCCTTGAGGTCACGTGAATAGTGTTGTAGGGCAATTCATAGGAACCACGCAGGGTGAAGCCGCACGCGCCCAGCAGTGAGGTTAGTACGACGGCAGCAAACGCTCTAGACGACGACATTGATCAGCCTTCCCGGAACCACGATGAGCTTTTTGATGGGCCTTCCCTCGGTGTGCTTGGCGACACCGGCGTCGGCCAGCGCCAACGCCTCGATCGACTCTTTTGAGGCCGACTTCGGCACGCGAATTTGCCCCCGCAGTTTGCCGTTGACTTGGATGACTAGCTCGATTTCATCTCGCTCCAGCGCAGCCGGATCGGCTTCTGGCCATGGTGCGTCGATGATTTCGCCGTCAGATGACACCAACCCCAACTCATTCCAAAGTTGCCAGGTGATGTGCGGCGCGATTGGATAGAGCATTCTCAGCAATATCGACAAACCTTCAAACCGGGCCGCGTCCCAGTCGGCACCCGTTTCAGCTGTGCTGTCTTCGAGCGCGTTTAGCATCTTCATGCCCGCAGAGACTACGGTGTTGTATTGCAGCCGCGCATAATCATGGTTGGCCTGCGACAAAATCGTGTGAATCTCAAATCGCAACCTTTTCGCGCCCGGTGCCGCATTCGCAAACTCAAGCAATGGCGGGGAATTTGAGGCATTTTTGCTCGAAAACCCCCATGCGTAAAGGCGTTTCAAAAATCGATATACGCCCTCCGCGCCAGAGTCGGACCACGCGGCGCTCATGTCGGGGGGGCCGGCAAACATCACATAGGCGCGTGCGGTATCCGCACCAAAGCGCTCGATGATGTCTTTGGGTTCGACCACGTTGTTCTTTGACTTCGACATCTTTTCCATGCCGCCAAGCTTAACCGCCAGCCCATCGTCCTTTGCAACCGCGCCGGTTGGCCGACCTTTGTCGTCATACTGTACGGTGATTTCGCTCGGGTAGTACCAGCGTTTTCCACCCTCGCCCGTTTCGCGATAAAAACACTCGGCAGACAACATACCCTGCGTAAACAAATTTGTGAATGGTTCGTCGAACTTAACCAAACCCAGATCGCGCATGACCTTGGTCCAGAAACGCGCATAGAGCAAATGCAATACTGCGTGTTCGATACCACCGATGTATTGATCCATCGGCATCCAGTAATCATTGCGCGCATCAACCATCGCGCTGGCGTCTGGCGAACAGTAACGCATGAAATACCAAGATGAGTCGACAAATGTGTCCATCGTGTCGGTTTCACGCTCGGCCGGTTTGCCGCACTTAGGGCATGTGCAATCGATGAAACGACGGTCTTTTTTCAGTGGATTGCCACTGCCGTCGGGAATCAAATCCTCTGGCAGCACGACCGGCAAATCCTTCTCCGGCACTGGAACCGTACCGCAGTTCGCGCAATGAATGATCGGGATCGGTGTGCCCCAATAACGCTGGCGCGAAATGCCCCAGTCGCGTAAGCGCCAGGTGGTTTTGCGTTCGCCGCCGACCGCTTTGGTTTGCGCGGCGACGTAGCTAATGGCTTCTGCAAATGACATCCCATCCATCGCGCCGCTGTCGACACATATGCCGTGGTCCCCATAGTTGGGCTTCCAATCGTCGGTCGAGTATGGACTGCCGAGATTGATGACGGGCCTGATCGGCAGCGCATATTTTTTGGCAAACGCAAAATCACGCTCGTCATGTGCCGGCACGCCCATCACCGCGCCGTCGCCATAGGCCATCAGCACGTAGTTGCCGACCCAGACAGGAATTTGCTCTTGGGTCAGCGGATGGGTGACGGTTAAGCCCGTGGCAACACCCTCTTTATCTTTGGCCGCTAATTCCGCTTCCGTAGTGCCGCCGCGTTTGGCACGTTCAACGAATTCGGCGACTGCCGGATTGGATTTGGCCGCGTGCAGGGCAAGCGGGTGCTCGGGAGCAACTGCACAAAACGTCACACCCATGATGGTATCGGCGCGGGTGGTGAACACAAACAGCTTGCCGTCTTGGATCACCCCATGTTCACCGCTGATTGTGTGGCTGAATGCGAACCGAACACCCTCAGATTTGCCAATCCAGTTTTCCTGCATGGTTCGCACCTGCGGCGGCCAGCCGTCAAGTTTGTTCTTGACCGAGTCAAGCAACTCATCGGCGTATTGAGTGATTGCCAAGTAATAGCCAGGAATCTCTTTTTTTTCGACCAGCGCACCTGAGCGCCAACCGCGTCCATCGATCACCTGCTCGTTTGCCAACACCGTTTGATCAATTGGGTCCCAATTTACGACTTGCGTCCTGCGATAAGCGATGCCCTTTTCCAGCATCTTCAGAAACAGCCATTGATTCCACTTGTAATACTCCGGCTTGCAGGTGGTGACCTCGCGTGACCAATCAAATGCCAAACCCAACGGCTGCATTTGCGCTTTCATATCGGCGATGTTTTGATACGTCCACTGCGCCGGCGGTGCGCCGTTGGCAATTGCGGCGTTTTCGGCGGGCATGCCAAACGCATCCCAGCCCATCGGCATCAACACGTTGTAACCCTTCATGCGCAGGTGCCGCAGCATGACGTCGTTGATGGTGTAGTTACGCACATGCCCCATATGCAGCTTGCCGGACGGGTAGGGCAACATCGAGCAGGCGTAAAACTTTGGCTTTAGGTTTCCCGACTTGTCTTTCGCGTACTCGGTAACGCGGTAGGCGTCGCAATTCTGCCAAGCCGCCTGTGCGGCGGCCTCTATCGACTTTGCGTCATATTTTTTTTGATGCGTTGCGTCCATTTGTGAGGCAAAAGAGTCTGTATTTCGATCAACCATTATACAGTCGCCCCCTGCCGCCGCCCTTGGTTGCGCGGGGTTTCATCAACTTGAAGAACAGTAGAAACGCTGCCGACTATAATCTGTGCCAATCTTCCTGTTGTGGTCTTCGATGTTCTCCAGCGTCCCGCCTGTCTCTACAGTAACCCCGCGTCTACTTGAAAACCTGAACCCTGAGCAACTTCGCGCCGTCACTCTGCCGCGTGAATCAGCGCTTGTACTCGCCGGGGCCGGTTCGGGTAAAACACGCGTACTCACCACGCGTATTGCCTACTTGATTCAATCGGGCCAGGCGTCACCCGGGTCGATTGTCGCGGTTACGTTCACTAACAAAGCGGCGAAGGAAATGTTGACGCGGCTCTCGTCCATGATGCCGATCAACACGCGCGGCATGTGGATCGGGACCTTCCACGGTTTGTGTAACCGCCTGCTGCGCGCGCATTACCGCGACGCGAACTTGCCGCAGACATTTCAGATTCTTGATTCCGCAGACCAACAGTCGGCGATTAAACGGTTACTCAAGGTGATGAACGTCGACGATGAAAAATTCAAGCCACGCGACATGGCGTACTTCATCAATGGCGCCAAGGATCAGGGACTGCGTGCCAATATGGTTGAGGCGCGTGACGAGTTTACCCGCCGCCAAGTCGAGATCTATCAAGCCTACGACGAACAGTGCCAACGCGAGGGCGTCGCGGATTTTGCCGAGCTGTTATTGCGTTGTTATGAGCTTTTATCAAAAAATACGCCACTGCTAGAACACTACCGTGGACGTTTTCAGTTTGTTCTGGTGGATGAGTTTCAGGACACCAACCGGCTGCAGTACCAGTGGATACAGCTTCTTGCTGGAAAAAATGCGGCAGTGTTTGCGGTTGGGGACGACGATCAATCAATCTACGGGTTTCGAGGGGCAGAGGCGGCCAATATGCGCGATTTCCAACGTGACTTCGCGCACGGTAACATCATCAAGCTGGAGCAAAACTACCGATCACAAGGAAACATTCTCGACGCCGCGAATGCGGTGATCTCGCACAATAAAGATCGGCTCGGCAAGAATCTCTGGACCGACGAGGGCAAGGGTGAGCCGTTACGAATTTATGCGGCCGCTACGGATGGCGATGAAGCACAGTTTGTAATTGACGAGGTGAAAGCCTTGCACCGCGAGGGCAAAGATCTTTCCAACATGGCGCTGTTGTACCGATCAAACGCACAGTCGCGTGTGCTTGAGCACGCCCTGTTTCGCGCGGGAATTGCCTATCGTGTTTACGGTGGCATGCGATTTTTTGAGCGCCAAGAAGTGAAACACGCGTTGGCTTATCTGCGGCTTGCGGCCAACCCGAACGATGACGGCGCGTTTTCGCGGGTGGTCAATTTCCCGCCGCGCGGTATCGGCGCACGTTCTGTAGAACTCGTGCAGGAGCTTGCGCAACGTTACAGCGTCTCGATGCATGAGGCCGCACTCAACGGCATCGCCAAAGGCACCATCACTGGACGCAGCGCCTCGGCTATCGGCACCTTCCTCAAGGTGGTCGAGGGCTTGAAATCATCGTCAACTGCCGTCTCGCTCGGCGAGCTTGCGGATGAGGCAATGGAAAAGGCCGGCCTGAAGGCCCACTATCAAACTGAACGCGAGGGTGCCGACCGGCTTGAAAACCTGGCGGAATTGGTCACCGCGTGTACACAATTCGAAGAGAGCTACGAGGGTGATGACTCGACGCTGGTTGGCTTCTTGACTCACGCCAGCTTGGAGGCGGGCGACCACGAAGCCTCAGCAAGTGATGATGCCTTGCAATTGATGACCGTACACGCAGCAAAAGGCCTTGAGTTTGATCATGTGTTTCTTGGCGGCTTGGAAGAAGGCTTGTTTCCCCACGAGAATTCGATGAATGACTTTGCCGGCGTCGAGGAAGAGCGGCGTTTGATGTACGTCGCCATCACACGTGCAAGAAAACGGCTCTACCTTTCGTATGCCGGCCAGCGCATGCTGCACGGCCAGACGCGTTACGGAATCGTCTCGCGTTTTCTTGACGAAATTCCGCCAGCACTTTGCAAGTGGATCGTGGTGCCGGACAAACAAGCCGCCTATGGGGGAGTAGCGGGAGTCGGGAGGGGCGCGTCTGCCAATAAAGGTCACGCTGGTGCGGCTGCCTGGGAAAAGTTTGGCGCCCGGGGCTCTTACTCAGCAGAGACGCGTGGCGGTGGCCAAGTGTATACCGGCTTCAAGCAAAACATCATCAAGGACGAAAATGCCGCCGAGTACGGGCGCGAAGGCGCACCAGACACTTCACGTGCAAACTTTGAAACCGCCCGCAGCGATGCGCACCCGTTTCGGGTGGGGCAAACCGTGGCGCATGCAAAATTTGGTGAGGGTGTCGTCTTGTCGTTTGAAGGCCGCGGTACTGACGCAAGGGTGCAAGTGAAGTTCCGTGCAGAAGGCACCAAGTGGTTATCGCTGCAGTACGCCAAACTGACCGCAGCGAGTTAGTAGCGCCGCCTATTTACCGGCTATTTCAAGCCAAACCGGCTGAAACGCGCCGTCTTTACTAGTGTTTGGTTCTGTAATGTTGTTGATCCGCCGAGCTAATTTGGGTTGTGCCCAGTGTTGCATAGGAATTGCGTCCCGGATCATCGTGCAGAATTTGATGGCGGGAATGGCCGCTTGGCGGCGGGAGCCATCACTCCTGACCCCAGGCCGAAATGGCGGTTGCCCGAAGTGGCGGTGTAATTTAGCTAGTTTCGTGCGGTTGAGCGGTTAGCGATTCTCATCGAACCAGCAACGAAGCTTCCTAAGGCTATGCAAAACAGGTTCAAGCTCGTTTAGCTTGATCACATCATATATGCTGGAGAGGCCTCGACCCAGTTTCGACACGGCACGATTCCGCATGGCCCGTCCGGCCGCCGTAATCGAAACAAGTTTACCGCGGCCGTCTTCTGGGTCGGCCCTTACCACTACTAGGCCCTTATCGTGTAGGCGAGCGATAGTGTTGCTCATAGCGCCCTTGGTTACCTGAATTGCGGTTGCGAGTTGCACCAGAGAACGTTCATCGCCCATTCGAGAAAAATGATTCAGTACGATAAACTGGGACATGTTGAGGTCGGGTGATAAAAGCCTCGCTGCGCGATTGTTCGCGAGCTGGCTGATGATGCCGATTTCATTGAGGACCTGAAATTCGATGGGGTCGTTGTTGCTACTCAGCGGACGCTTTCGCTGCATTGAACGGGCTTTAGTGGAAAGTTTGATCCCCCTTAGTTTACGGAAAACTCCACCGGTCCGCGCAAGCGCGCCAAGCACGCCGGCACCTCGCCCCGCGCTCGATCTTTCGAGGACACTGCGTTCGGTTCGTCAAGAACCACATTCTCCATGCTGCTAGTGATGCGGACCCGGCAGGCACCGCAGCCACCGGAAAAACAGGAGAAGCTGAGTGGTATACCGGCATCGAGTGCACCTTCAAGCAGTGTCTGTCCACGGCCTACCGGAAACGTCTGTGACTGGGCTGCCGAGTTTAGTGTCGCCAGTTGTGCTGTGCTCGGGACCTCCGCTCGCCGAGGAGAAGTAAAGCTTTCTTCAACGATGTTTTCGGATGGAAACCCGCAAGACTCCAGTGCTTGGCGAACCGTCGAGCGCATACCATCGGGGCCGCACAACATTGCGCGCTGGTATGCGCCAAGCTTAATCGGTGTGAGGCACTCGAAAAGGGTAGTCGCATCCATCCTCCCCTCCTTTCCTGTCCAGCCCGGTGGAGGTGTTTCAAAGACGAATTGCAGCATGAAGCGCGGGCTGTGGTGCTCGGCCAAGTGCCTCAAGGCTGCGGCAAAAATCGTGCGTTCGAGTGAAGCGCTGCCGTAGATGAGTGTTACTTCCGCACCCGGTTCCTTGCCAAGGACGTGAGCTGCAATGACAGCAAGCGGGACGATGCCCGAGCCGCCGGCAATCAGCAGCAAGTGGCGCGTTCCGATTTTCGGGGGCGGACCTGCAGTGAAAGTACCGGATGGTCCGAAGGTGCGCACTAATGCCCCGACTGCCAAATGATCGTGTATCCAGTTTGACGCCACGCCGCCCGGCACACGTTTGACGGTAATCGACAACTGTTTGTCACTGGGTATGCTGGAGAGGGAATAGGCCCGTCGTATCCGCTCGCCGTTGATTAGCAGTTCAACCGTCAGATACTGACCGGCATCGAAGTGAGTCGAATGACCGGCAGGATCGTCGAACACCAGCGTCAACGCGTCGGCACCCTCGGGCATTCTTTCGACGACGCGCAGTGGTCGGGCGCGAACGCTGCCGCTGACGGCGAGACGTTCCCACTCGGCGTCGTCAATTGTGTCAAAAGGCCGCGCCCGCAGGTCCTTCACGCGAAGGCCATTGACGCGGGCCTGACTACGCCACCCCCACCAGCCGACCAAGCGGTATAACGGGGCGGGGATAAACATACTTGACGCTTCTTCGCTGGCTGCCTGTGGGATGACACTGCCGGCGCTCAGCGCCGCAGCGGATGTGTCGAGCGCATGACGAAGTTGACGTGTCATTCCACCGAGGCTATCGAGCGCCCGGCCGTGAATCGACTCACCACCACCAACCGGCAGCGCTCCGGCCCATGTGTATCCAGCTTCGATGGCGAACTCGTGCAGAAGTGCAAGGGCGAATCGCATCTGCTCGGGCTCGGGGAAGCCGCAATTTAGCACCCCGACTAATCGGGCCGGCTGCCGGGTGACATCGCTCGAACGAATCTTGTTTACCTGCTCCAGTGCCAGCACACCTAGATATGGCAGGCTATCGACGTAAAGTGGTGCGGCCACAACGAGAATGTTGGCCTCCGACAGTTGTGTAGCAGCTCGATGAGCGGTGGTCGGATCACGCGCGAATGCCGTGGCTGACACAATTTGAACCGTTGCCCCCTCGCGTTCTAACTGTTGCCTGAAGTAGTTTGCCAACGCCTCGGACGTGCTCGTTCCGGGTGCGCGGGCGCTGGCGATGAGAATTGCCACACTGGGGCGCGCCGCGAATGCCTGTCGCTCGCTCGATATGATCATTTGATGCAAAAAAGCGTTCGCACCCTCAAATGATCCGGATGCGTTGCCTGGTGCCGCCAGTGAGTTGAGTGCGGAGGCAACAAGCGCGGGCCAGGATGCCCTGTTCTCGCCTACCAGAGCCACCCCCCATGCAGGACAACCAAGATTTAAGGCGTTGCTCTCGACTAACCCGCGAAATAGGCATGCGCGCGAATCGGTCGGTGCCGAGTCGTAGCCAACCCCAACAAAGCGAGGCAGCCGGTCGTAACGGTGTTGGTGATGGGTAAGGTCCGCGCGCTTTTCGAAAAACGGTGTGATCAACGGTATCAACCGGTCAATGACCTTTTTCAACTGGGCGCTGTAGCCGCCGAATCTCACTGGCGTGACGAGAACCAACAGATCGGCATCGTGCACCGCCCGCTCTATCTCCTGACCTTCATCGTGAATGCGACAGCGGCCCGGCGTCTTGACCCAGCAGTCGAACTCGCCGAGGCAATGGCCTATTGAGAAATCCTTGAGATGAAAAGTGCGAGTTGTGTTTGGACCCACTGCCAGTTGACGCTCGACTTCAGCGCACAGGCCATCGACGATCGATGACGTTGCATCGGCACCATTTAGAATGACAACGCGCACGCTGGCGTTATGCGACAAGGTGAGCGCTGAGCCCTCGACGAGGAGCGGGGGGGGCGGCAAGGTCCCCCGTTGGCAGATAACCTACCCGCGCGAGCATTTGCACCGTGTGCCTCGCTGGAGGCGCGTCCAGCAGCTGATGAATGGCTAGATAAGGTTTTGCCACTTCGGAATATTCTTGCAACGATTGCTCGTTCGGATGCATGGCGAGGCCCGCTGCGGTCCCGGCGAGGTTGACACGCACATAGGCGCGTCCGGCGTCGATCTGCTGTGCCCGGCTGTTTCCCTCGGTGACAAGCCACAGATAGGCAGGCGTCGATGCGGTGATGGTGTTGAAATCTTTGATTTGTGCCAACGTGCCTTGCGAGTCCGGTGCGGGAAACTTGCTACGGTCAAACATTCCGAATTTGGCCATTAGCACTAGGAACTTGCTCGTGATCGCTATGCCATCGCGGTGCTGGTTAATTTCGGTGCCGCCAACACGTAGGACGCGCATTGATTCCATCATCGTCGCCTCGGTTGTCATCTCAATTCGCCATGCCTCACGTGCGATTTCACGGATAGCGGCTAAGCGCTGCACATCCGCTGCCTCAGACCCGGCTGTTCCGGCAAACCCGAACCGTACCGGCAACTTTCCGATGGCCGCGCGCAGCCGCTCGACCTGTTGGGGGGGGATCAAGCGCGTCGCGTCATAAGCGCGCCGGTCAGTGCGCCGATTGAGGACTTGCGCAAACAGTGTGTCACGGGGCGCGCTGGCATCAGGTGTGAGGCGAACCTTGGCAAATGCCCGGCCATCGAGCTTTACGCCCGGTTCGCCATCGGGGAACATCAATACCTCAGTTCGATACCCGCGCTCGACAGCCGCCATTTCCAAAAGCTCAAGGAAGGCACCGGCCCCCATCAAAATCTGTCGACCGTATGGATCGGTTGCTGGCAAGAGACGTTGCGGATCGAGTTTGAGCACAATTTCGCGGTCGGTGGCGAGGTCGGCGATCCATGGTTGCAGGTTATGTGGGTTGGGCGCGAGCAATGCGTAGGATAGTATCCAGCGTCGTAGCTCTAGGTCAGTAGGTGGCCCCTGCCAAGCCGCGATTGCTGATGGTGGAACATCAAACATTGCGCAGCCGGACAGAGCGGCTGCATTTGCGGCAAGCACCACGCCACCACCAACGATACGAATGAATTTGCGTCTGTTCATGGCTGAACTCTCGCTGTGAAATAGTCAAACATAGTTTAAGGTTAAACGAATAGCCTACGGGCGTCAAGCCAGAATTGCCTGCCAAGACGATTGCTGGTGCACCGGTTGTTTTGCTAGGTCCGCCACCCATCGTCAGGGGCTCCGAAACAAGTGTCTGGCTCAGTAATCCAGTTGATGTGCCGAGCTAATTTGGGTTGTGCCCAGTGTTGCATAGGAATTGCGTCCCGGATCATCGTGCAGAATTTGATGGCGGGAATGGCCGCTTGGCGGCGGGAGCCATCACTCCTGACCCCAAGCCGAAATGGCGGTTGCCCGAAAACGGTCGTGCCTCGACGCAGCCGCGAATTCGCCGAGGTTTCCTGCTGAGTACGCTTCGGCTACCATCAGACTGAGGCAGTCTTCCAATGCGCTACCGACAGGTTGTCATCCCGGCTAGGGCCGCAATCCAAGTTCCCGTTACCCGATCGATTGGCAACATGGCGACTCGGCTTGGCGCAACCCTTGCGGTTGTGCGCCGGGGAGACACTTGTTGGTCGGCCGTCGTCACCTAAACTAACTGCCGCAGGCCGACACTTCTACCGCAATTCAACGTCACTCCAAGTCCACCGAAACCAAAGACGATTTCTTATTTTCTGGAGCGAACGCTTCGCGCCATCGAGGCATGCCCGAAGCGTCGGCTGTACCATTCCGGTCGCTCGGCCATCTTTAGATTCACGGCTTTATCGCGCTCGGCCTCAAGACCTGCAAATAATTTGCTCACGAAGTCGATAAAGACTTTGACCCGGGGATTGCGCCGCTGACTTCCACTATAGAAAAGATTGACTGGTGGCGAGTCCATCATCTCCCACTCAGACAGGACAGGTACCAATCGTCCACTCTTTAGCTCCGCCTGAGCGAAGATATCTGATACGCGCGCAACGCCTTCGCCAGCCAAAACCAGGTCAAGATTCACGTCGCGGTGGTTACTCGTAAGCCATCCGCGCACGACCACAGACTCCTCGACGTCATCGCGAAGGTAGCGCCAAACGTCAATCACCGTTCCTTCTGAGTTGCGGAATGGAAAGCATGTATGCCGTGCCAAATCGCTGGGACGAGCAGGGACGCCATTGGACGCCCAGTAAGCTGGCGCAGCACAAGTCAATTGTCGCGTTTGCGCGACCACTTTGTGCACTAACCGAGGAAGGTTTGGCCAGCCTAACAAGACAAACAAATCGACTGCACTCGCGTCAAGTTCGCAGACGCGGTTGACTACACGAAAATCAAGCTCAATATACGGGTAGCTTAAGTGAAACTTGGGCAAAGCTGGCACAAGACACTGCTGCGCAACCTGTGCCATGGCGCCGATTACCAAGCGGCCTTTGGGCCGCAAAGCCGGATTAGTCATCGAGTCGTCTGCGGCCGAAATTTGGTCCAATGCGGGCAGGCATGCGTCAAGGTAAGTCGCGCCGTCAGCTGTTAAGCTCAGTCCGCTGGCGGCTCGAACGAACAGTCGCGCGCCAAGGCTCTTTTCGAGCGTGTTGACGAGCTTGGAAATCGCGGGCACGCTTACTTCCAGTCGCCGGGCTGCGCCGGAGAAGCTTTTTTCCTCAGCGGCGGCGACAAAATATTGGAGAGCACGTAGTTTGTCCATGGCGACCCCGCAAGATGGTAGAGAAATTCTGCGTTAACTAAAAGTTAAAGGCAAGTTTGCCATCCGGGATATTCCGTCTTCGCGATTCTCTGGCTATTGTTGCGACACACAACAGGGAGGTACTGATGAATCACCGCACACTCTCGTTTTTGCTTGGCACCTGTCTCGCATTGACCACGCTGTTCGTCCACGCGCAGTATCCGAACAAACCCATTCGCATCATCGTGCCGTTTGCCGCCGGGGGCGCATCCGATACCGCAGCACGTTCTCTTGGGCAGGCCTTATCAAAGTCCATGGGGCAGCCAGTACTAATCGAAAACCGGCCCGGCGCGAGCGGAAGTCTGGCCGCGCAGGCGGTGCTGACTGCGCCTGGTGATGGCTACACACTGCTGTGGGCGAGCGCCTCGATGGCTGCAATTCCGCTGGTGCAGAAGGCGTCGCCCTTTCAGTCCCTGAATGAGCTTACGCCGATTTCGATGGTGGGAAGATTGGGCTACTGCATGTACGTACCGTCAAGCCTGCCGGTGAAGACGGTGGGCGAGTTCATTTCGTATGCGCGTGCCAATCCCGAGAAGCTCAGTTACGCGACGGGCTCACTCGGTGAGTACATCGTCACGAAGCAGTTTATGAAAGCGGTTGGGATCAATCTTGTGCAGGTCCCCTATAAGGGCGGCGCGCAAGCCATGCCCGACCTGATCGCGGGACGCGTGCAACTGAATTTTGGGCCATTTGCCGCCGGCCTGCCATATGTCAAGAGCGGCAAGCTCCGCATGCTGATGACCTTACAGTCGGCTCGCAGCGCCGCTATGCCGAATGTGCCCACGCTCGAGGAATCCGGCGTTCAAAATCTGTTCACCCCAACGTGGCAGGCACTTTTCGCGCCACCAAAAACGGCGCAAGCGATAGTGGACCGCATTAACCGTGAAGTTGCCATCGCGCTGCGCGACGCCGCGCTGCTAAGTCAATTTGATTTGCAGGCGATTCAGCCAGAGGCCTCAACGCCATCCGCGCTCGCCGTCAGCGTAACCGAAGACCTGGAAAAATGGCGTCGCCTCGCGCGCGAAAACAACGTGGCACAGGAATAGGCTATTCGCGAAATGTCAAAGCCTAACAAACCAGCAGTGCTGGCCTCCGTAGAGCGCCACGCCGAGATGCTGCAACTGATTGCAACCAACTGGAAGACAAAGGTAGTGGCAGTAGCCGCGGAGCTTCAGATTGCTGACCATCTTGCTGGCAGCGCTATGCCGCTAGGCAGGCTCGCGGAAATGACAGGTTGCCACGCACCTTCGCTGCGCCGACTAATGAAGGCGCTAACGAGTCTCGGTCTATGCTACGAAGATAGTGACGATTCGTTCGCGCTATCCGGGCTTGGAGAAACACTCCGCACCGCTGCTGACGACGCGCTTTCATCTTGGGCGGTGTGGTGGGGTAAATACAACTGGAATACTTGGAGCAGTTTGATTGACTGCGTTAAAACTGGCAAAACCGCTCGCGAACTAGTCACCGGTGCTGTTGGTTACGCCCACCTCGAAGCCGACGCCGAAGCGGCGGCGGTCTTTAACCGAGCCATGTTACAGGTTAGCAAGCGGGCCGATGCACATATCCCAATGCTAGTCAATCTCCCGCCGCAGGGGCATTTCGTCGATATCGGCGGTGGCCATGGCGCTTTGTTAGCCGCCGTGCTGAAACGCTATCCGGGAGCGAGGGGCACGCTCGCGGAGCTTCCGCATGCGCTTGGCGGCGCGACCGCGTTTCTCAGCACCGAAGGTCTCACTCAAAGAGTGAACTTGGTCGGGCCAGTTTCTTTGAAGGCGTGCCCCAAGGGGGGGATGTTTACTTTCTTAAGAGCATCCTTCATAACTGGGACGATCAAAAGTGCGCCAAAATTTTGGCAAATTGCCGCTGGTCGATGGCCAGGGGCGCGACACTAGTTTTGGTCGAGCGGATCATGCCACCCAAGTTGAGCACTTCCATCGATCATCAGGCCGTAGCTCGCGCAGATTTGAATATGCTGGTTGGGCTTGGTGGCAGAGAGAGAACACTCCACAAGTTCAATGCGCTTTTGCAAGATGCGGATTTCCGTATCGTCAGCTGCACGCCTGCTGCGCTGAACTTCAATGTGATCGAAGCGAAAGTGGGCCGGAGCTAAGAACAACCAAGCGGCCCCCGCGCATCGCGTCCCGGAATCGAAGTCATTTAGCCGCCGTGAAGACATATCGCAGTGAACATGGCGAGATCAGGCTTGCCCCGGAATGCATCAGCGGTCGGTCGGGAACCGCCGACATTGGCCGAATTGCGCCTTGCGCATTACGCCCCACATCTACCCACCCAACATCTGACGCGCCAAATTTGTGTGAAATCGCATGGTGATTAAAGGTTGCCGGCATTCGATACACATTTCCTGCGACCATTGGGGTGGCCGCGTCATCGTGTAACGATGGGTTTAATCGTCTCAATTTGCGGCTTCAGCGCGCAAGCCGAGCTAGCGTAGTGTTTACCCGGCAAATTTCGCGCAAAAAGCGACGGTTCGAAGCCGCCGCCCTTGCTCCGAACCCCCGCCTGGTCGTTGGCGTGATTGGGGGTGGGGTGGCGTCATTGAAGCTCGTGTTTTAGCCGCTTCAGGAAGACCGACATTTCTCTCACCGCCTGTTTGTCGCCGTTTGCTTCGGCCACTGCAATACCGGTGTGGTAGGCTCTTGCTGCGGCGACCGCATCATCTGCTGCCGTCAAGGCCTTTCCCAACAGTTTCCACGCCGCCGAATACTCCGGTTCCTGCGCCACGGCTGCTTCCAGATGCAGCACTGCGCGACCTGCGTCGCCGGCCGCTAGGTACGCGTTGCCCAGCGAAAATCGGAGCAGCGCCGTATCCGTGCCTGTCGCAAGCATCGCTTCAAATTTGTCAATCATCGACAATGGATTGGCTCTTGGTAGTTTGGTTACAGGCAGATTGTGAGCCAATTCAGCTATCATCTCTGAATCGGGAATTAGTACTCAATCGTCGATAAAAACAGGATACCTTTCATGACTCTCGCGCATCTTCATTCTGTCAGAAAAATGCGGCTGATGTCCTTCATTTGCCTAGGCTTTTCGATCTTGGCAATCACGTCAAGTGTCGCAAAAACCAAAGCCCGCGAAGTGTCGATTGGCCTGCAAGCCGCCATCACTTCGATGGACCCGCACTATCACAATGTAGGACCCAACAATAGTCTGGTGCGCCACGTGTTTGAATCGCTGGTACACATCGATGAGAATCAGAAGCTGGTACCCGGCTTGGCGACCTCCTGGAAGGCGCTCGACGACCTGACGTGGGAGTTCAAACTCAGAAAAAATGTGCGGTTTCATGACGGGTCGCCGTTTACCGCTGAAGATGTAGCCTTCAGCATCAAACGCGCGCCGAATGTGCCGAATAGTCCCTCTTCATTTGCCACGTTCACGCGCTCCATTGCAGATGTGAAAATTGTCGATTCGCACACAGTTATTGTCAAGACGACTTCCGCCAATGTTCTGTTGCCGTCTGATCTCGCGGTGGTTCGCATCATCTCGAAGAACGTTGGTGAAAAAGCCTCAACAGAAGATTACAACTCCGGCAAGGCCGCCATCGGCACCGGCCCATACAAGTTTCAGGAGTACATTCCCAACCAACGTGTAGTTCTGAAGGCTAACTACGGCTACTGGGGCGGGGAAGAGCCGTGGGATGTAGTGACATTCAAGATGCTCACTAATCCAGCCGCGCGGGTTGCCGCGTTGCTATCTGGCGATGTACAAATGATTGAGACGGTGCCGACTGCAGATATCGTGAAACTTTCAAAAGACGCCAAATACAGCCTGGTTGACAAGATTTCCAATCGGGTGATTTACGTACACCTCAACCAAAGCACGGAAAAATCGCCGCCATTTGTCACTGCTAAAGACGGCAAGCCACTCGACAAGAATCCGTTCCGCGATCTGCGGGTTCGTAAGGCGCTATCAATGGCGATTAATCGTGATGCCATCGTTTCGCGCGTGATGGAAGGCAAAGCGCAATCCGCTGGGCAGTTGCTGCCGGAAATATTCTTCGGTACCAGCAAGAAACTAAAGCCGCAAAAATTCGATCCTGACGGTGCCAAGAGGTTGCTGGCGGAGGCGGGATATCCGAACGGTTTTCAGATGACCATCCACGGCCCGAACAACCGTTACATCAACGATGCAAATATCGCCCAAGCGCTGGCGCAAATGTATACGCGTATCGGACTTGACATAAAGGTCGAGACGATGCCGTCTTCTGTCTATTTCACGCGAGCCTCGAAATTGGAATTCGGCTTCATGTTGTTAGGTTGGGGCACAGAATCGGGCGAGCAGGGATCCGCCATGCGCTCGTTACTGGCGACGCACGATACCGCCAAAGGTATGGGTGTCACCAATCGCGGTCGATATTCAAACGCAGAATTTGACAAGGTGTTATCGGATGCCCTCGTGACAATGGATGAGAAAAAACGCGAAGCCATGATCATCAAGGCGGCCGAGATGGTGATGGCGGATGTAGGTCTGATTCCGTTGCACTACGAGTTTTCGACATGGGCGACGACCAAGGGGCTTAAGTACGCCGCACGTACCGACCAGTACACACTCGCGATAGGGCTAAAGCCTACCAAATAGACTGCCTCCCATACCAGCACCAGCGGCACAACGTATTACTGCGTAGTGCACCCCCATGTTTAATTATTTCCTCCGTCGGTTCGGCCAGTCTCTTCTAGTCCTGATTGCCATGTCGTGCCTCGTCTTCTTGGGCGTGTTTGCGATCGGCAACCCGATTGATTTACTGGTCAATCCGCAGGCCGATGAAATCGAGCGTGTACGTACCACTGCTGCTTTGGGATTAGATCGGCCACTTTATGAACAGTATTTGACGTTCCTCAAAGGTGCGGCAAGTGGCGATCTGGGGCGTTCGTTTGTATTTGGGGTGCCGGCGCTGGAACTAATTCTGTCGAAGATGCCCGCGACCATCGAACTGGCGTTTTTTGCGATGGTGATCGCGGTTGCAATCGGCATTCCGCTCGGGCTGGTGGCCGGTCTTCGACCCGACGGTCTCATCGGCCGCGGCATCATGGCGTTTTCCATCGTTGGTTTTTCACTGCCGACCTTCTGGGTAGGCTTGGTGCTGATCATGTTTTTTGCTGTGCAGTTGGGCTGGCTGCCATCCAACGGTCGTGGCGAGACTACCTTGTTATTTGGCATGCCGGTGAGTTTTTTGTCGTGGGATGGTTTGTCGCACCTACTGTTGCCCGCACTCAACCTTGCGTTGTTCAAACTCTCGCTATTGATCAGGCTCACACGCGCACAAGTGCGCGAAGCGGTGCTGCAAGACTACGTGAAGTTCGCCAGAGCGAAAGGACTCTCCCATGGCAGGGTGATTGGTGTGCACATCCTGAAGAACATCATGATCCCGATTGTGACCGTGATCGGCCTTGAATTCGGCTCGGTGATTGCGTTTGCGATTGTCACGGAATCAATCTTTGCTTGGCCAGGCACGGGAAAGCTGCTTATTGACTCCATCAATCAGCTCGACCGGCCGGTGATCGTTGCCTATCTGATGGTGATCGTGACACTTTTCATTGCGATCAACTTCATGGTCGATCTTGTGTACTCACTGCTTGATCCGCGGGTACGGCTTGGGCAATCGAGTGGTGGGGGGCGTTGATGCTTGGTCTGCGCCCAACATCACAGCCATCAGCAAAGATGGCGACGTATGTACAAACTCCATTCGGTCGCTTTTGCCGAGAGTTTGCCGAGTCCCGTCTTGCTCTGCTCGGGCTTGCGGTGCTGGTTGGCGTGATGGTCGTCGCCCTTGCCGCACCGTTGCTTGCGCCTCAAAACCCCTACGACTTGGCGCAGCTCGATGTGCTTGATGGCAAACTTGCCCCCGGCGAACAATCCATGGGTGGCAAGACTTATCTGTTGGGCACCGACGATCAGGGCCGTGATATGTTGTCCGGCATTTTTTACGGACTACGCATCTCACTAAGTGTTGGCGTGATGTCAACGTTGTTTGCACTCGGGTTGGGCTTGGCGTTCGGCATGGTGGCGGCGTACTTCGGTGGCTGGGTTGATACCATCATCATGCGTATTGTGGACATCCAACTCTCGTTCCCCTCAATCTTGATTGCGCTGATTCTGCTGGCTGTGTTTGGCCAGGGGGTGGACAAGGTCATCATTGCATTGGTGGCGGTGCAGTGGGCGTATTACGCACGAACCGTCCGAGCGGCGGCGCTCGTCGAACGACAAAAGGAATACGTGGAGGCGGCGAAGGTGTTGGCGTTATCGAAACCACGCATCGTGTTTCGCCATATGTTGCCAAATTGCCTGCCGCCCCTGATTGTTGTGGCCACCGTGCAAGTAGCGCATGCCATTTCACTCGAGGCAACCCTGTCTTTTCTCGGACTCGGTATGCCGATCACCGAGCCGTCCTTGGGATTGTTGATCTCCAATGGCTTCACCTATTTGATGAGCGGTAAGTATTGGATATCGTTTTATCCTGGGTTGGCGTTACTGATAACGATCGTGGCGATTAACCTAGTGGCGGATCAACTGCGTGACGTACTTAACCCGAGGCTCAAGAAATGAGTGTCGTCCTTGAGGTTAACGATCTACGAACGCATTTCTTCACCAAAGCCGGTGTGGTGAAGGCGGTAGATGGCGTGTCGTTCACCATCGAACGCGGCAAGGTGTTGGGGCTGGTTGGTGAATCCGGTTCGGGAAAATCAATGACCGGTTATTCATTGATGGGCTTGATCGACGCGCCCGGTCGTGTGGTGGATGGCCAAATCCGTTTGAACGGTGTTGATGTCACCGCTTATGATGACGCGGAGTGGCGAACCCTTCGAGGCGATCGAATCGCGATGATTTTCCAAGACCCGATGATGACGCTCAACCCCGTATTGCGAATCGACACACAGATGATTGAGGCCATTGACGCGCACCAGAAAGTGAGCAGGCAATCCGCGCTTGATCGCTGCCGTGAAGCGCTGGTTCGTGTTGGCATTCCCTCTCCGGAAGAGCGCTTGCGTTCGTACCCTCACCAGTTTTCCGGTGGGATGCGCCAACGGGTTGCGATCGC
>JADCJC010000029.1 GCA_020247395.1 Rhodocyclaceae bacterium | reverse complement strand
GAATGGCTGAAATGGTTTTCCATATTTGCTTGCCGGATCAATAGAAGGGCGCTCTCAAGTTCCCATAGAAAAAACATGTAGGGACGGCGCGTTCCAAGTGCAAATGTCTGAAAACGCCCGTGTTTGCTGGACTTTATACCTGTTCCCAAGGTAGTCCATGTTTGCGCCATCCGCCAATGTTGCCACGCTGGTGGTTGTCATCGAGATCACCCTCGAAGCCCTCGAGGACGTTATAGACCTTGGTGAAACCTGCGCGTTCAAGCGCCTCACCGGCGTCCACACTGCGATTGCCCGACCGACAAATCAACACAACTGGCCGATTGATGGAGTGACCACAGGCTTTTTTTACCTGTCCGACAAAATGCGGATTGATGTCCCAGTCCGGCCCGTCGTTCCAAGGAATCATCATTGCGCCGACTGGGTGACCGACAAAGAGAAACTCCATCTCACTGCGGCAGTCGACAAATACTGCTGTGGGATCTTTAGTGAGAAATCGATGCGCGTCGTCGGGTTTGAGGTGTTCCATCGAAAATCCTTTCGCAACGATTATAACGAGCCACCATCAGAAGATTGCTTACAAAAATATGCAGGACTGCAATCGCATCGACGGTCGTTGAAAGTACCGCTATTTTTCGCGGAGGCGCGGTGAACGGCTGGAGGCTCGCTCGACCGCAAATAAATCGAAACCGGCGCTTTAATTTGGTCGCCCCTTTAATTTTGATACATTTAAAGCTGCTACTGCCTAAAGGCTAAGAGCTCGCGGCCAAGAGCGAAGAGCTACGAGTTTACGGCTCGCCCAACCAACAACAAGATCGCAAATTATTGGGCTCAGTTTCTTGCCGCCACTGTTGCGAAACACCTGGCGGCTAAATGAACAACGCCCGCAATGCGGGCGTTGGGTGAATGCTTCTTTTTTTATAAAGAGATTAAGCAGCGGGATTTAATTCGAGCCTGGAACCTTTGATTAGCTTAGAGTAAGAGCTGAAATTGAGGAATTGCCCCCTCCTGATCCATATTATGTGCCACCTAGTTGTTATTAATTGACCCCCGCTGGCTGGTGACGGTTGGCAGTTTTCCCATTACCAGCCAATTTTGACTTCTCCGCATCAAACATGAAGATAACCAAAACACAACTTGATTCCATCTTTGGGTATCGAAGTGTGTACTACGTACTTTGGATAGTTAGCATTTTGGCCATAGTCCTTGCTGTCCTGCCCGGATCACTTGCCAAGCAAGTCGTGTGGCCAGTATTGGTTTTGATTGTCCTGCTGACCGCGTACTGCGGCTTGGCCTTTTTATTGCTGGGGAATAGCATTCAGGAGCCTGCGAGGACGCCTTATTTGTTTCTGGGGGCGATATTCATTTTTGGGGGCGCTGGCTTCGATATGTATGCGACCTATCTGCACTCACCATCGCTGGAACGAGAAGCTAATCCAGTGGCAAGACTACTCATTGCAACAAAGCTTTCAATTCCACAGATTTTGGTGATCGGTGTTTTTGCGCAAGCACTTTTTTGTACAACGGTGGTTCTGTTTTGGCGGCTGTTCCTGAAGAGTTATCCGGAAATCGTTGCCCAGCTATCTTCAGCCAATCTTACTAGGGTAGTAGTTGAGATATTTGCGGGGCCTAATCGTACTGTCGCCGCATTGTTCGTCGGAAAGGTTGACCCAAAATTTGCGGTGCTCTCGATCGCGCCGATATTGACTGCATCATTTCTCTATAGGTGGTATCTGGGCTTGGAGTGGTTCCAATTTACCTCTTTGCGACGGGAAGTGGTCCTGTTGCTCATCGTCGTCTTTGCTGTTGCGCTGTACGCGGCGGTTGCAAAACATAGCAAGGAAAAGCTGCAACGGTGACTGCAATCAGTGATTCTGACCGTCCCGACTGAGACGTTTCGAGCGGCTATCCGTTGTGCAGGCAGCGCCGTCTCCCACGCTCCGTACCGCCCTCACGGCTGGTGGATCAACATTCCCAGCAACCTATATCCAGGGTCATTGGGGCTGTGCATACGAGCCGTCGAGTTAAATGATCTCGCTCGCGTTCGCCGTCTTGAACCAGAAGAGGATCTACAGCTGCCACATCGAGCCCAGTACCATATTGCGCGCACCCAAAACGCAAACAGCCCATTGTTGAGCGGGTATGCGGCGTGCGTTCAAATCTTTCATAACGAGCCTCTTGTTACCGCTGCTTCGGCATTCGCCGCATTACGGTTTCTAGGTAGCGGTGTCATAATCCCTTTATCTTTATGGCCTGCGGATTGTCTGAATTCATGAACGCACTAGACCCTATCTTTGCGCGAGATAAATTGATTGCCGACGAGGCTGATCGAATGGAGGCTGCGGTAATTGCGTGGAGACGGGATATCCACGCGAATCCGGAGCTGGGTAATCGCGAATTTCGCACCGGCGCCTTGGTGGCAAAGCATTTGCGAACACTCGGCTTTGATGAGGTGAAAGAAAAGGTGGCATATACGGGCGTTGTTGGCCTACTCAAAGGCGGCAAGCCTGGCCCGTGTGTGGCGTTACGCGCCGATATGGACGGTCTGCCGGTGGTCGAAGAAAACGATCTGCCTTATAAAAGTACCGTGCGTTCCGAATGGAATGGTGTGGCCTGCGGCGTGATGCACGCCTGTGGCCACGACACTCACGTCGCCATTCTGATGGGTGTCGCGGAGATCCTCGCCGGTATGCGTGAACACCTGGCAGGTTCGGTGAAGTTCATTTTTCAGCCCGCTGAAGAAATGCCACCGGCAGGCGAAGAAGGCGGCGCGGCCTTGATGATTAAGGAAGGCTGTCTCGAAAACCCAAAGGTCGATGCCATTTTTGGCCTGCACATCACCTCAAAACTACACGCCGGGCAAATTGGTTATCGGCCGGGCCCGTTTATGGCGAGTGCGGACACGTTTCAGATTTTCCTGCGCGGCGAGCAGACCCACGGTGCGCAACCGTGGAGCGGGGTTGATCCGATTGTTGTTGGTTCTCAGGTCGTGCTAGGGTTGCAGACCATCGTCTCGCGCAAAATGAATCTCACGCAGGAGCCATCGGTAGTGACGGTGGGAAGTTTCCAGGCGGGCAATCGTTCCAACATCATCCCTGACGAAGCAAAAATGGAGGGGACAATCCGCGCTTTTAATGAATCACAGCGCGATGATATTCATGCCTTCATCGAAAAAATTACGACACTCATTGCCGAGTCGGGGGGTGCCAAAGCGCACGTGCATTTCAAGCGCGGTTATCCGGTGACGATCAATGACGAAGCGCTTACGGCATGGTCGGTACCGGTGATGAAGCGCGCCATTGGCGATGCCCACGTCAACCTCACCTTAAAGACCTGCGGCGCGGAGGATTTTTCATTCTTTCAGCAAAAGGTTCCCGGACTGTTCTTCAATATCGGTTGTACACCGCACGATAAAGACTGCAAGTACGCGCCGTCAAATCACAGCCCGCGTTTCTACGTGGATGAAAGTGGCCTCAAGATTGGCGTGAAAGCACTTGCGACGTTAGCGCTGGACTGGCTGGACGCAAACACAAATGCGCCTGCACAAGCCACGCGATAAGCCATCACTTTGACCGCTTGTGAGCTATCTCGGCTGTTTTGATCTCTTTAAGATCGGCATCGGCCCGTCGAGTTCGCACACAGTCGGACCGATGCGCGCAGCACGCCGGTTCTTGGTCGAACTGGACGACGCAGACTTTGATCGGATCACCAAAGTTGAAGCCGAGTTGTTCGGTTCACTTGCCCACACGGGGAAGGGCCACGCGACCGATACCGCCATCGTTCTGGGCCTCAATGGCCAGTTGCCGGAGGAGGTCGACACGGCCAATGTTGTCAGTTTCATTGCTGGCATCGCCAAGCGGAATCGGTTACCGCTGCTGGGCAAACGTGAAGTCAAATTTTCGCCGCTGACGCATATTCGATTCAATCTTCGCGACCTCCTGCCGGTGCATTCCAACGGTATGATGTTTCGCGCCTATGCTGGAGCAACCTTGATTGCCGAACGCGCGATGTATTCCATCGGCGGCGGATTTGTGGTGGATGAAGATGAAGCCTTTGTTGGCACTGCGCGCGGTGACGATCATGCGGTGCCATACCCGTTCAACTCGATGCAATCACTGCTCGCTACCTGCGCAGACCGCAACTTGTCAATGGCGCAGGTGTTGTGGTCAAACGAAGACGCCCTGCGGCCACGCGCAGATACCAACGCATTTTTGGATCGTGTTGCGCAAACGATGTTTGATTGCATTGATCGTGGTGTGGCCGCCGAAGGACGCCTGCCCGGCGGGCTCGATGTGCCGCGCCGGGCTCACGGCATTCATCAGAAGTTGCTGGCTGAGCATCGGGGCAGGTCGGTGATGCCACATCAAGTGATGGACTGGGTTTCGGTGTATGCGATCGCCGTGAATGAGGAGAATGCCGCCGGTGGCCGCGTGGTGACTGCGCCAACCAACGGTGCCGCGGGTGTGGTACCGGCGGTGCTGCGTTATGCGCGCGATTTCTGCGGCGGTGATCAAGCAAAACTACGCGACTTTTTTCTTGTCGCCTCAGCCATTGGCGCGTTGTGCAAAATGAATGCCTCCATTTCCGGTGCCGAAGTTGGCTGCCAAGGCGAAGTCGGCTCAGCTGCGGCAATGGCCGCAGCAGGGCTGGCCTCCGTGCTGGGTGCCTCCAACGAACAGATTGAGAACGCGGCGGAAATCGCGCTTGAACATCATCTTGGCATGACCTGCGACCCGATCGGTGGATTAGTGCAGATTCCTTGTATCGAGCGTAATGCCATGGGGGCGATCAAGGCAATTAGCGCAACCTCGCTGGCGATGCGGGGCGACGGTAAACATCACGTCACGCTCGACCAAGCCATTGAGACCATGCGACGCACCGGTGCCGATATGCAAACCAAATACAAAGAAACGTCCCTCGGGGGGTTGGCGCTTGCGGCTGTGGAGTGTTGATCGCGGCGAACATTTCGCAGATTGCCGCACGATTCAATGGCGTTACGTGCAAAACGCGTAAAATGAGGGCGCGCCGATTTGAATCAGCTTGCGGGCGCGGGAACCCCGGGTTTAGTCACCTGCCGTTGGTTCCTCAATTCGGCTAAAGCGAAGCAGTGATGCACACCAAACCTGTCCGCCCCTGCTCATTCCGGCCGGCAGGTTTTTCTTTTTTGGATGTATCCGATGGATTCTGTGATCTCTGACCGCCCCGCCCGTACCGCCGCTCTGATGGGTGCGCTGGCCCAGCGTATCCTTGTTTTGGACGGCGCGATGGGCACCATGATCCAACGCTACAAGTTATCCGAGGCCGAATATCGTGGCGCGCGTTTTGCCGATTGGAAGTCCGACCTGCGTGGCAACAATGACTTGTTGACATTGACGAAGCCAGAAGTGATTCGTGAGATTCACGGCGAGTATTTGTCCGCAGGTGCGGACATCCTCGAAACCAACACCTTCAATTCCACAGCAATCTCGATGGCTGACTACCACATGGAGTCGCTTGCCTATGAGCTAAATCTTGAGGGCGCGAAACTCGCGCGCGCTGTGGCCGATGCGTTTTCTGCCAAGACGCCAAACAAGCCGCGATTTGTTGCTGGTGTGCTGGGGCCGATGAATCGCACTCTTTCACTTTCGCCCGATGTAAACGACCCTGGCTTTCGTGCGGTTAATTTTGATCAAGTTAAGGATGCATACCGCGAAGCGACGCGTGGGTTGATCGACGGTGGCGCAGACATTATCTTGATTGAGACCATCTTCGATACCCTCAATGCCAAAGCCGCCATTTTTGCCGTCGAAGAAGAGTTTGATGCGCGTGGATTGACGCAGGCATATCGATTGCCGGTGATGATTTCCGGCACCATCACCGACGCCTCGGGTCGTACCCTGTCCGGACAAGTGGTCGAAGCGTTTTACAACTCCGTTCGCCACGCAAACCCAATCTCAATTGGCTTTAACTGTGCGCTCGGTGCCAAAGAGCTGCGACCGCACGTCGAAGAGCTGGCACGTATTGCCGAGTGCCGTGTTTCGGCACACCCAAACGCAGGTCTGCCCAACGCGATGGCGGAATATGACGAGTTGCCCGCCGAGACTGCGGCGTTTATTCGCCAATGGGCGGAGGCCGGTTGGCTCAACATTACCGGTGGCTGTTGCGGTACGACACCGCAACACATCAAGGCCATTGCCGATATTGTCCAGTCGTGCAAGCCGCGCGGGTTTGACAGCGCCCCGGTGATCGAAAAACGTTTGCGATTGTCCGGCCTGGAACCGCTCAATATTGGCGATGAGTCATTGTTTGTGAATATTGGTGAGCGCACCAACGTCACCGGCTCACGCGTATTCGCAAAGTTGATCCTGAATGACGACTACCATGCCGCGCTCGCTGTTGCCCGGCAACAAGTCGAAAATGGCGCGCAGATGATTGATATCAACATGGATGAGGCCATGTTGGATTCACAAGCCGCAATGGTCAAGTTTCTGAACCTGATAGCAAGTGAGCCGGATATCTCACGCGTCCCCATCATGATCGACTCCTCCAAGTGGAGCGTGATTGAGGCAGGTTTGAAATGCGTGCAGGGAAAATCAGTTGTTAACTCGATCTCGATGAAAGAGGGGGTGCCGCAATTCATCGAGGCGGCGAAACTCTGCCGCCGTTACGGTGCTGCTGTCATTGTCATGGCGTTTGATGAAAAAGGCCAGGCCGATACCTTTGAACGCAAGATTGAAATTTGCGCGCGCTCCTACAAAATTCTGACTGAGGAAGTCGGCTTCCCGCCGGAAGACATCATCTTTGACCCGAACATATTTGCCGTCGCCACCGGTATCGAGGAACACGCGGCATATGGCATCGATTTTATTCGCGCCACTGAGTGGATTCGGCGAAACTTACCGTACGCAAAGGTGAGCGGTGGTGTGTCCAACGTCTCATTCTCATTTCGTGGCAATGAGCCAGTGCGCGAAGCCATCCACACCGCCTTTTTGTATCACGCTAGCAAGGCGGGCATGACGATGGGTATTGTCAACGCCGGGCAACTTGGCGTGTACGATGACATTCCAAAAGACCTGCTTCGGCGGGTTGAAGACGTACTGTTCAACCGCAAGGCCACGGGAGACGAAACACCAACGGATCGCCTAGTGACCTTTGCCGAGCAATTCAAAGGGCAGAAAAAAGATCAGATTGAAGACCTAGCCTGGCGCCGTGATTCGGTGGAAGCGCGTCTGACGCATGCGTTGGTGAAGGGAATCACGCAATACATCGTCGAAGATACCGAAGAGTGCCGCGCCAAGGTCGCAGCGGCGGGTGGTCGCCCAATCAACGTCATCGAAGGTCCGCTGATGGACGGCATGAACGTGGTGGGCGACTTGTTCGGTGCGGGCAAAATGTTCCTCCCGCAGGTGGTGAAGTCGGCCCGCGTGATGAAACAAGCCGTCGCGCACCTGGTGCCATACATCGAAGAAGAAAAGCGTCTGCTCGGCGCGGAGAATAGCCAAGCCAAGGGCAAGATAGTCATGGCCACCGTTAAGGGCGACGTACACGATATCGGCAAAAACATTGTCGGCGTAGTGATGCAGTGTAACAACTATGAAGTCGTTGATCTTGGGGTGATGGTGCCTGCCGAAAAAATCCTCGCGGCAGCAGTCGAACACAAGGCCGACATCATCGGCCTTTCAGGATTGATCACCCCCTCACTTGAAGAGATGGCGCACTTCGCCAAGGAAATGCAGCGCTTGGGTTTGACCATTCCGCTGTTGATCGGCGGTGCGACCACTTCGCGCACCCACACGGCCGTGAAAATCGAGCCGTATTACAACGGTCCGGTCGTCTGGGTGCCGGATGCCTCGCGTGCAGTCGGTGTGTGCAGCAATTTGTTATCCGATGAATTGCACGATAACTACGTGGCCGAAGTGCGCGAAGATTATGTGAAGGTGCGCGAGCAACACGCGGGCAAAAAAGGCGTGAAGTTGGTCCCACTTGAGGCGGCACGCGCAAACGCAGCAAACATAAATTGGCGCGATTACACGCCTCCCAGGCCAGCGCTGCTGGGCGTGAAAGAGCTGAAGAATTTTCCGCTTGAACAACTCGTACCCTACATCGATTGGAGCCCATTTTTCCAAACATGGGATTTGTGGGGGAAGTATCCGCAAATATTGGATGATGCTGTGGTCGGCGAAGCTGCAAAAGAACTGTTCGCCAATGCGCAAAAGATGCTCGATAAAATCATCAAGGGCAAATGGTTGCAGGCTAATGCGGTGTTTGGGTTTTGGCCGGCGAACAGCTCAGTTTCCAACATGAGCGACTCGGTTGAAGTCTATACAGATGAAACACGCTCAACCGTATTGCACACCTTCCATCACTTGCGCCAGCAGAATGAAAAGCCTGCTGGTAACGCCAATCTGTGTCTGGCAGATTTCATCGCGCCAGTTGGTACGCCGGACTATCTCGGTGGTTTTGCGGTGACAGCCGGTATCGGCTGTGACGAACGTGCCAAGGCGTTTGAAGCGGCAAATGATGATTACAGCGCGATCATGTTGAAGGCGCTCGCGGATCGACTGGCCGAAGCCTTCGCAGAATATCTGCACGCTCGTATCCGTAGAGATGAATGGGGATATGAAAAAGGGGCGGCGAAGGACGAAATCCTGAACGTGGACGAATTGATCGCCGAAAAATATGTTGGCATTCGTCCGGCACCCGGCTATCCAGCGTGTCCTGAGCATTCGGAAAAAGTGCCGTTGTTTACATTGCTCGACGCCACCAAACGTACCGGCATCACACTCACCGATTCCTACGCCATGTGGCCCACAGCAGCCGTATCAGGCTTCTATTACTCACATCCGCAAGCACGGTATTTTGCGGTGGGCAAAATCGACCGCGACCAAGTTGAGGACTACGCCAAACGCAAAGGCTGGAGTATTCCGATGGCGGAGCGGTGGTTGGCGCCGAATTTATAGAAAAGGAAACTCCAGTACGGGCGGGTTTTTTCTTGTCAGTAACGCCCGTTTTCGACTCTGCGCGTTTAGGCGGGGAGACGGGGCGATTGGTGTTCGATAGAGTCGTTCAACTGCTTTAGCGCTCGATCGCGAACGCCGTTCGGCGTAAAATTGCGCGCAGCGTTAAACAACAACAACAAACAACACTCTCCACGCGCTCGATGAAGGACTCCAAGAACCTTGCCGGCTCCTACTCACACTTTCCCTCGCCAATGAAATCTTACGTTCTCTCGGTTATTGCGATTCTCTGCTGTGCGGTGCCCGCGGCGATCATATCCTCGTGGATGTGGAAAAAATTCGGGCTCGAGAGTGTTCCGCTCGCCATTGCCACCGTCTTAAGTGCGATGGTATTAGCCACCGCGTTGTTTGCGATGCTCTCGGCGATCGGTAAGGCGCTCAAGATCACCAAGTAAAAGTCGCCTATTGGTGGGCAGTTTAGAGCAAAAGTGCTTCGAGATAGCCGTCAATGCTAGTGTTTCGCAATTGGGAACTTCTATTGATCCGGCAACTAAACATGGCAAACCATTTCACCCGACCCGTCCCCGCCCAGGCGGGGACCCAAGTTGACCTGCCCGCGCACAACCACAACGGTTGCGCCGGACGGGGACCCATTAATTTTGTTCAGCGCGGGTGATTCCGACATTGGGCTCCCGCCTTCGCGGGAGCAGGGGAGTATGGGTTTGGTGGTTGTTAATCTAACCCCGTCCCCGCGCAGGCGGGGACCCAAGTTGACCTGCCCGCGCACAACCACAACGGTTGCGCCGGACGGGAACCCGTCAATTTTATTCAGCACAGGTGATTCCGATATCGGGCTCCCGCCTTCGCGGGAGCAGGGGAGTATTGGTTTGGTGGCCGTTCATCTAACCCCGTCCCCGCGCAGGCGGGGACCCAAGTTGACCTGCCCGCGCAGGCGAGAACCCAAGTTGTCCCGCCCGGCGCAACCCTTGTGGTTGTTCGCGGGAGCGGGGAGACATTCACCATATTTAGCTGCCGAATCAATAAAATCCTCAAAATTGCCGTCATTTCAGCTTTGATGGGTAACTGCGATGGAATCCAGTCCACAGCAAGATCAATGAGGTGCGCTGGTCTGAGTCCCAGACCAGCGCTGGGACGCCGGAGTTTTTAGAACTTCCCAATGGGTGCCAAACGACAGCCAGCCGCACTCTGGTAATCCGTGGAGCTTAAAGCGGTTTAAGTCGCGCTGTGATTTCACCACTCGTAATAAGTTCGGCCAGCTCGTCACGCAGACGTGCACTCTCGTCCATCGCAAATCGCCAGGCCTTCAGGCGACCTTCGTAGTCATCGACAAATCGTGTGAAGTCGCCACGATCCGGCAGCTTCTTCATCGGCAGCCGGTCCAAATATTTTTGTGATGGCGAGATCAATACGACGTTCTCCAGCCATTCACCTTTTGCTTTGCGCCACGGCAGCATCTTGTCCAGCCAGCCAGGCACAATTTTGTTGGTGAAGTGCGGGTACAGCACCAAGCCTTTACGCCGTGCGAAAGGCAGATGCAGGTGATAGTCAATGATGCCGCCGTCCCAGTAGGTGCCTTCCGCCGCGCCATCAATATTGCGCACACCGTCCAAAATCAGTGGTATTGAGCCGGAAGCGATCAGCGCGTCGCCGAAGTTCGATTCGGTCAGCCGCGAATAGGCGGTACGGAACGGATCGAATTGGCCGCCGCGCGCCGAAGTTCCATCGGCAAACAGCGGCGTCGCATCGCCGCCGGCGTAAAACCAGGTGCGATCAAGAAAGTGCCGCAAATGTTTTCTTCCGACCGCGTTTGCCAGCGCGGCCAGCGCGTAGCCGACCTGCGTGCGTCCGCGTTGTTCGCGCGCAAGGATGTGTTTGCCCCGCACCGCCAGTACGTGCAACCGGTAACGGGGATGGGTAAGTACGGCCGCAATATGACCCTTGAAGAGATTGCTGATGAGGTCGCGCGCGTAGGCGGTGATGTAGGCGGCAGTGACTTTGCGCGGATAGTGTTGCTGGCTGTAAGCACTGGCAAACGCGGCCAGCGCAGCGCGAGTATCCTCGGCGGAAAAAACGCCATCACGCACACCCCGGCAGACGGCCGCGAACCGCCATGCGCCGATGGAGGCACCAATGAGGTCAATTGGCGTGGTGCGTGTCTCGAATCCCTGCGGCAACCATTCGGCAAACAGCCACTCATCGAGCTTTGCCAGTCCGAGTCCTTTCGGGCCACCCGCAGCCCCCGGCACGATTGTAATGTCGTGTGGATTTAGGCCATGCCGACGGATGTGTTCGATGGCTTTGTGACCGGCTTGAATATCGAGGGAGCTCATGATGAACGATGTTTCACGACGCGTGTCTCGTGAAATCCGATAACACCGCGCAGCACCTCGTCTGGCGCTTCAATCTGTGGATAGTGGCCAATACCATTGAGCAACATGATGTCCGCGCCCGGCACTAAATCGGCGTAGCGTTTTGCCATGTGTCGGCCAGATACGGGGTCGTCAGCGCCGTTGATTAGTCGCAGTGGAATATTGGCAGTGTGTGCATTGGTCATCGCCCCCACCCAGCGCGGGCGAAACTGTTTGCGCTCCGGTATGTAACCGATCAGTTTGTGCATCACCTGAATGCCGTTGTTTTCAACAACCATGGACCACATGGCCTCCATTTCGGCGCGCGACGCAGGTGTTGCCGCACCGAAGACCTCCTGCATGCTCTTGCTGAAACGGGCGAAGTCCATCCTCTTGGCGACGAAACTCCCCCATGGCGACAGCAGCAGGCGTTGCACCAGTGTTGCGCGGTGGGCCTCAGGGAAAAGCCCGCCATTCAAGAAGCAGATACTTTTCAGCGCGCATACCGCAGAATCGTCAAGCGCCCGCGCCAGCAGCTCTTGTGCAACCGTGTCGCCGTAGTCATGCGCAAGGATATGGTATCCACTGACCCCGAGCTTGGAAAGCAACGCTTCACACAGGTTCGCTTGGTCAAGAATGCGGTATTCGTAGTCCGCCGGTTTTGCCGAAAAGCCATAACCCAATAAATCAGGGGCAATGACGTGAAACCGTGGTGTCAGGGTTTCCCATAAGGGTGACCAATCCCAAGACGAGGTTGGGAAGCCGTGGAGCAACAGTAGCGTGGGCCTATTGGCGAGCGAGCCGTCCGCGGGTTGGCCCGCGCTATCGGAGCGGGAGCGGCGATAGAAAATGCGCTGATTGCGGTGGGGAAAGTACTCGCCGCTTTCGCGCCATTGTTCCGGCGAAATCCATGCTTTTGTCAAAACGCTTATGCCTCGGGTTCGTAGAGATTGGCCTTATTATCCCAACATATTGGGGGTGTGTCGGTTTGCTGTCCGGCCATCTGCCGCTATTGCAAATTCTTTGTGGGATTGGGTTATGTCACTACTGTTTTCACCCTTTACGCTTCGCAAGCTCGAATTCAAAAACCGCATATTTGTTTCCCCCATGTGCCAGTATTCTTGCGTCGATGGCATGCCGAACGACTGGCATTTGGTCCATCTTGGTACACGCGCTGTCGGCGGGGCTGCGCTGGTGATGACAGAGGCCGCATCGGTGACACCGGAGGGGCGCATATCTCCACAAGATGCCGGTATCTGGAACGATGCGCAGCGAGATGCGTGGAAACCCATCGCCGCGTTTATCAGCAACAACGGTGCCGTGCCGGCCATCCAGCTTGCGCACGCCGGACGTAAGGCATCGACCTTTGCGCCCTGGCGGGGGCGTGGAAAAGTCGATGTGGCGCAGGGGGGGTGGCAAGTGGTTGGCCCAAGCGCCAACGCGTTTTCTGAATCATATCCGCAGCCGCACGAAATGTCGGTCGCCGAAATTCGCACGACCATTGATGCGTTCGCGGTAGCCGCCAAGCGCTCTTTGGACGCCGGCTTCCGGGTGGCGGAAATTCATGCAGCGCATGGCTATCTCGCACACCAATTTTTGTCACCCTTGTCGAATTTGCGCACCGATCAATACGGCGGCTCGTTAGAGAACCGCATGCGTTTTGTCTTGGAGGTGTCGGCCGCCGTGCGAGAGGTTTGGCCAAAATCCTTGCCGGTGTTTACACGTATCTCCGCAACTGATTGGAAAGCGGGTGGTTGGGATGTGGCCCAATCGATTGTCTTAGCGAAAGAATCGAAGCGATGCGGCATTGATCTGATCGACGTGTCGTCGGGAGGCACGGCGGCTGATGCGCAGATGACCATCCGTCCGGGGTATCAGGTGCCATTCGCCCGCGCGATTCGTCAAGCGGCTGAGATTGCAACGGGGGCGGTTGGTTTGATTACCGAGCCGGTGCAAGCCGAACAAATTGTGGCCGATGGTGATGCCGACTGTGTACTCTTGGCGCGTGTACTATTGCGTGATCCGTACTGGCCGCTGCGCGCTGCGACCGAACTTGGCGTCGCGGTCGAGTGGCCCGATCAATACAAACGTGGCGCGGTCAATGCGTTTGGCAAGTGAGGGATGTCGGGGGCTTGCATCTTTCGATCACTGCAAACTTCGTGCTTAATCTCGCCGATTGAGTCGCGGCGTCAGTGGACTGGCCGCAATGGGGCAAAAGTTTCATCGCCTTCGATGTGCGCAGCGAGCGTAGGCAGATTCAGGCGCGAGCGAAGCCGACGAGGAGATAGTATGTGTAATACAGTGACGAGTACGGCGAGTGAGTAACGCCAAGATGCCAACGCGCAGTAGCACAGCGCAGGCGAAATAAAAAAAGGAATGCAAATGTACGACTTGTACTATTGGCCCACACCAAATGGCCACAAAATTACGATGTTCTTGGAAGAGGCAAAACTGCCGTACAAACTTATCGGTGTGAATATCGGCACCGGCGAGCAATTCAAGCCGGACTTTTTGAAGATCGCGCCAAACAATCGCATGCCCGCCATCGTCGACCATGCGCCTTCAGATGGAAAGAAGGCGATTAGCGTGTTTGAATCGGGCGCGATCCTGCTTTACCTCGCCGGCAAAACGGGTAAGTTTTTGCCCAAGGATCTGCGCGGCCAGGTGGAGACTCTCGAGTGGTTGATGTGGCAAATGGGCGGACTCGGACCGATGGCCGGTCAGAACCATCACTTTGCCCACTACGCCCCGGAAAAAATTCCGTACGCCATTGCGCGATATGTTAAGGAGACGTCGCGACTCTACGGTGTGTTAAACAAGCGATTGGCCGACCGCGCCTTCATCGTCGGCAGGCAATACACCATCGCCGATATGGCGGCCTATCCATGGATACTTGCCGAGCGTCAGGGACAAGATATGCAAGACTTCCCGCATCTTGCGCGCTGGCATGCGGCGATTAAAGCGCGCCCGGCGACTGTGCGCGCCTACGCCAGGGCAAAAGAGATCAACCCAACGCCGCCGCCGGCAATGACAGACGCGCAAAAGAAGGTGTTGTTTGGGCAAGACAAGTCGGTCATAAAATGAAAAAAGCCGCTTATTCAGCGGCCTTTTAGATGTAAATGGATCCGAGAAGTATCACTTCTTGTTGATCATGTTCACAAAGCTGTTGAAGTCTTCGATCGCCCCATTGGCGGCATCAATATGTGCCTGCGCTAGTTTGTTCATGTCATTGCGAAACGCCATCAGGCAGTCGCGATAGCCATCCACTTGTTTGACAAACAATTTCTGCTGCCCGTCACTTTCGAATTTGCCGGGAGCATCGGGACGCACACAGTTGTGTTTGGGCACCGCCGTCGACACCGTTGCGCCGGTTGCCTTTTCTACAGCCTTTTTATCTTGTGCAATTGCGCCGAAAGATGCGAGCACGACAAACAAAGACAGCGAGACGCAAGACAGTAGGGAGCTCATGGCATTGGTCAAATAGTGGTCAAGATGAGCGTGGTGGTGAGTTACCCGGCAACACGCGTGCTTGTTGTTGTCGAGCGGGTTTCAGCCAGCCATTTTTTTACGCTGGTAGCGATACCGTCGCTCGTAAGCCCGCAGTCAGCCAACAGCACGCCGGGGTCGCCGTGCTCAACGAAGTGATCTGGCAGACCGAGATGCAATACCGGCAGCGTCAAGTTCTGCGCCGAAAGTGATTCCGCAACTGCACTACCCGCGCCACCCATCACCACGTTTTCTTCGACGGTCACAATAAGATCGTGCGTGGTGGCGAGTTTAAACACAAGGTCATCATCGAGTGGTTTAACGTAGCGCATATTCGCCACAGTGGCGTTTAGTTCCTCAGCGGCGTCCGTTGACGGCTTCACCATTGAGCCAAAGGCAAGAATCGCGATACGAACTTTTTGAGTGCCCAGCGCATAGCCCTTTGCCTCGCGGACCATTACGCCTTTACCAACCGGAAGTGTGGTGAGTGTTTTGTCGACAGCGACACCCGGCCCCGCGCCGCGTGGGTAGCGAACCGCCGCCGGCTGATTGAGTTTGACGCCGGTCGTGAGCATCTGGCGACACTCGTTTTCGTCGGCAGGTGTCATCACGACCATGTTTGGAATACAGCGCAGGTAGGACAGATCGAATGCCCCGTGATGGGTTGGCCCGTCCGCGCCGACCAAGCCGCCCCGGTCCAGCGCAAAAACGACCGGCAAATTTTGTAGTGCAACATCGTGAATGAGTTGGTCATAACCGCGTTGCAGGAAGGTAGAGTAGATGGCCAGTACGGGGCGCATGCCATCCGCGGCAAGTCCTGCGGCGAAAGTGACCGCATGTTGCTCGGCGATGGCGGTATCAAAATAACGCTCGGGGAACTCTTGGGAAAATCTGACCAGTCCCGAGCCCTCCCGCATTGCTGGCGTGATGCCGATCAGCGTTGGCTCGGCGCGAGCCATGTCACACAGCCAGTCGCCGAAAATCTGTGTGTACGTCGGCTTCGGTTTGGCGTCGGGTGCGGGAGCCGCTTTTACCAGTCCAATCTTCGGATCAAACTTCGACGGGCCGTGATAGTTGATCGGATCGTCCTCGGCAAGTTTGTAACCCTGCCCCTTGCGGGTGACCACATGCAAGAACTGCGGGCCATCCAGTTGTTTGATATTGTTTAGCGTGTCGAGCAGCACGTCAACATTGTGGCCATCAATCGGGCCGGTGTAGTTAAAGCCAAACTCTTCAAACATCGTTGAAGGAATGATCATGCCTTTGGCGTGCTCTTCCAGTTTTTTGGCGATTTCTTTGAACGTTGGCGTGTATTGCAACGCTTTTTCCGCAGTCTTTTTAGTGGTGGCGTAGAAGCGCCCCGACATCAGTTTGGCAAAATAGTTATTGAGCGCGCCGATCGATTCCGAAATGGACATATCGTTATCGTTCAAGATCACGATCACGTTTTCTTTTCCGACGTTGTTCATGGCTTCGAACGCCATGCCCGCAGTGATTGCGCCATCACCGATAATTGCAATGGCATGACGTTTGATGCCGGCGGTCCGGGCCGCCACCGCCATGCCGATCGCAGCAGAGATGGATGTCGAGGAGTGGGCTGTTCCAAAGGTGTCGTATGGGGACTCTTCGCGACGCGGGAAACCGGCGATGCCACCCTTCTGGCGCAGCTTTGACATCAATGTACGTCGACCCGTCAGAATCTTGTGCCCATAGGTCTGGTGACCGACATCCCAGACCAAACGATCCTCCGGCGTGTTGAACACGTAATGCAGAGCGATGGTGAGTTCAACGGTGCCCAGATTGGAGGATAGATGGCCGCCTGTGGTCGACACCGAGTGCAAAATGAAATCGCGTAGCTCGTTTGCGAGTTGCCCAAGATCGCGCCGATCGAGCTTGCGCAGATCCCTTGGCTCGTCGATGGTCTCAAGCAGCGGATATTGTTTTACGGATGGTTGGGATAGGGTTGCCATACTTGGGCTTTCTAATGCTAATAATCGCGCCGAACGATGAAATCCGCCAACTCATGCAGTCGTTGAGCGGCAACGCCGAATATCTGAAGACTTTGGTGCGCGTCCTGCAATAACTCGTCAGCAAACTGTTTTGCAGGATTGAGCCCGAGCAGACTCACGTATGTCGGCTTGTTCGCACCCTGATCCTTGCCGGCAGTTTTGCCGAGTCTCTCGGTATTAGACTCGCAATCCAAAATGTCGTCCACCACTTGGAAGGCCAAACCGACACACTTGGCGTAGTGATCGAGTTTCTGGCGTTGCGTCGCGGTTAGGTTTCGCCCACAGAGTGCGCCCATCATCACCGAAACACGTATCAACGCACCAGTCTTGAGCATATGCATGTGTTCGAGCTCAGGGAGGGAGATATCCTGGGCAACGCTGGCAAGATCAATCGCTTGGCCACCGGCCATGCCGCGTGAGCCGCAAGCCTCTGCAAGAAGTCGAATCAACTCAATTTGATTTGCCGCTTCTTCCGTCAAAGAGTGTGTGCTTACAACCTGAAAAGCCATTGCTTGTAGAGCATCGCCGGCAAGGAGCGCAGTGGCCTCGTCAAATTCGATGTGGCACGTTGGGCGGCCCCGGCGCAGCACGTCGTCGTCCATGCAGGGCAAATCATCGTGGATTAGTGAATAGGCGTGGATCATTTCCACGGCAGCCGCGACAATCCTTACCCGCTCACGGGGTGCCGCAGATACGTCGGCGGCCGCGAAAGCCAGCATGGGGCGGACCCGTTTTCCACCACCGAGCGTTGCATATCGCATGGCGTCGTGCAAACGGGTCGGCGGCGTGTTCGAGCTTGGCAGCAGTTCTGCCAGCGTTTTTTCCATCTGCCCGGCGATGTCCTGGGCCCATTCATTAAATGTCGCCTTCAAGCCGCCTTTGTCATGCGTTTGGTCCGACATTACTCGGCCAGGTCTTTGAGCGAGGTTGTGCCATCTGCGGCCGACGTCAACACCTGAATGCGCTGTTCTGCGTCGGCTAAGACGCGTTCACAGTAACGCAACAACTCGGTACCGCGCTGGTAGGCGACAAGGGATTCTTCAAGCGGAAGCTGTCCTGCTTCCATTTTCTCAACCAGAGCATCGAGTTCTGCGGTCGCGGCCTCGAAGCTTTTTGGTTCTTTTTCGATCGATTTAGGCATTTTGGGCCACTTTGGGGGGGCAGAAGACGCCGGGAAGCGTCCTGTTTGTGCATTGGGAGACGTATTTGAAGTTTACACGCGGCATCGTCATGGTGCTCGCGGGCGCACCAAGACACGCGCACCCAACGCATGCGCTGGCCGTGGGGCAGCTTCGGTAGTTTCCGGTGTTCGCCAGCAGCGCAATTTAAGTTGCACTCCGGGGGAAATTTGGGCAAAATCATTGTCCCTCGTTTATATATAGCGCAAATGGTATCTTCATTGCGCTCGAGGAGCTATGTCGGGACGGAGCAAGCAGAGTTAAAAGCTAGTTTCTCGATCGCCCGGGTGTTGTTTTTACTTTGGTTGATGCGCGGCAGTTTGAAGCTACGCGCGTGTTAATTGGAGGTAAGGACTATGTCCAAGCTCTTGGGCGAACGCGAGCTGGCCGCGCCGTTTGCCGCTACCACTCAGCTCCCTTTAGGCTGGTATTTCGACCAAGCCATCCACCAGCGTGAGCTGGACACCGTGTTCAAACATGGCCCCGTTTACGTGGGCCACGAACTCATGGTGCCAAACCGCAATGACTATCGCGCGCTCGAAACGCGTGACGGCGCGTGGGCGTTGGTCAACAACGGTCAATCGATTGAACTCGTATCCAATGTGTGTCGCCACCGCCAAGCGGTAATGCTCAAAGGCGCGGGTCAATTGCAAGGTGGCAACATTGTGTGCCCACTGCACCGCTGGACCTATGACAATAAGGGCGACTTCCTCGGTGCGCCGCACTTCGCCGAGCAACCATGCCTACACCTGCCACGTCGCTCGCTATCGAGTTGGAATGGTTTGTTGTTTGAAGGGCCGCACCCGATTGTCGATGACCTCGCCAAGATCAAATGGGTGAAAGATCTCAGCTTTGACGGCTATGTCTTCGATAAGGCGGAAGTCACTGAGTACAACTTCAACTGGAAGACCTTTATTGAGGTTTATCTTGAGGACTACCACGTTGTGCCGTTCCACCCAGGGCTTGGGCACTTCGTTGATTGCAATTCGCTCGAGTGGGAATTTGGCAACTGGTACAGCGTGCAAGTCGTTGGCGTGAACAAGGCGCTGACGCAGCCAGGTTCTGAGACCTACAAGAAGTGGCACGATGTCGTGCTCGGCTACCGTAACGGAGAGCCGCCGCCTTATGGCGCCATCTGGCTAACCGTCTACCCAAACGTCATGGTCGAGTGGTACCCGCACGTGCTCGTTGTCTCCACGATCATTCCGCGCGGTCCTGACAAATGCACGAACGTCGTTGAGTTCTACTACCCCGAAGAGATCGCATTGTTTGAGCGCGATTTTGTGGAGGCCGAGCAGAAGGCATATGCCGAGACTGCTGTCGAAGACGAAGAAATTTGTCAGCGAATGAACGACGGTCGCCGCATGTTGTGGAATGAGGGCCGTGAAGAGCAAGGGCCGTATCAAACACCTTATGAGGACGGCATGGTGCACTTCCACGAGTTCATGCGCCGAGAATTGGCGACCGAGTGATGCTCGCAGCGATGCAATTCACGAAAAGGGCAGGGTGCACCTGCCCTTTTTGTTTGCGGCTGCCTAGCGCTTGTCCACGCGGAGGCAAGCTGCGACAAACAGGTTGTCGCACCGGCGTAGGCCGGTGCCCAATTTTCTCGGTTAATCGTTCACGCTCGTCCGGGCACTTCGTAGCGCATCGCGTTCGGGGCAGCGCATGACATCGTCATGGATGTTGATAGCCGGTGCCCTATTTGCCACGATGGGCGCGTTTGCCAAGCTGCTCGGTACACAATTCTCCGGCGCAGAGTTGTCGATGTATCGTTCGCTGGTTGCGTTGACGGTCATTGGCGTGGTCGTGATGATCCGGCGGCAGTCGCTGGCGACACAATTTTGGAAGGGGCACTTTTGGCGAGGAACCACCGGCACCATTTCGCTGGTAGGGTACTTCTACGCCATGACCCAGCTCCCCCTTGCCACCGCCATCACGCTGAACTACACCTCGCCGTTGTGGCTGACGGTGCTCTCGACGTCATTGCTCGGCGAACGATTCCGGCCGATGCTGGTGGTAGCCATTGTTCTCGGCTTTATCGGTGTGGGGCTGTTGCTGCAACCCACTTTTTCGGACGATAACGTGCATGCTGGTTTGATCGGCTTGAGCTCCGGCTTCTTCGCCGCCTGCGCGTATGCGAATGTGAAGAAACTTGGCGAAGTCGGCGAACCGGAGTGGCGTGTGGTGTTCTATTTTGGTTTGGCCGGATTTGTTGGCTCGGCATTGGCGCAAACCGTCTGGCAGGGCGAATTTCATCCGGTCGATACTAGCAACATCTGGCCGCTGGTTGGATTGGGTGTGGCAGCAACCATCGCACAATTAGCGATGACGCGGGCATATCACAGCGGCAACACACTCGTCGTTGGAGCGTTTGCCTATTCCACCGTTATCTTCGCGGCGATATTCGGGTTGGTGTTTTTTGATGAAAAACTTCCACCGATGGCTTGGCTTGGTATGGCGATAATCGTGGCGAGTGGACTTATGGCAAAGTTTGCGAGTGAAAAGCCTGCCTCGGTGAAGGGCAAGCCCACACTTCCCGCAGAAGAAGACTAGCTCGAGAATTTTGTTCGCTACTGATTGGAGACGTTGCGATGTTGGTCTCACCCCAAACTCTTGCCACCCACGCAACCGACCCGGATTGGATAGTGTTTGATTGTCGGCATGACCTGATGAATGCGGGTAAGGGTGAAAGCATGTACCGAGAGGGACATGTGCCCGGAGCCTTCTTTGCCAATCTCGATACGGATTTATCCGGAGAGAAGACCGGCCTTAACGGAAGACACCCGCTACCTTCGCCCGCGGCATTCAGCGCATTTTTGGCACGACATGGCGTTACCGAGCGTTCGACAGTCGTTGCGTACGATGATGTCGGTGGCCAGTTTGCCGCACGCTTATGGTGGCTATGCCGCTGGGTTGGGTTGCGAAATGTATCGCTGCTCGACGGTGGCGTGCAGAATTGGGTGGCAGCGGGGCACACGTTACATACTGCCATCCCGCAAACACGGCGCTCGCCCTTCGCCGGACGGTCCGACGCACTAATGGTCGTTGGGGTAAACGAGCTATTGCACAGAGTTAATCAATCAGGCTTGACGCTAATCGACGCGAGGGCCCCTGAGCGTTATCGCGGTGAAGTCGAACCGATTGATCCCGTTGCAGGGCACATTCCGGGTGCGGTAAATCGTTTCTATAAAGAGAACCTCAACGTAGACCTTACAATGAAAGCGCCCGACGTACTGCGCGATGCATTTGCCAATATCGTTGAGGCAGGAAGTGAAGTTGTGCACCAATGTGGGTCTGGTGTGACAGCGTGCGCAAACATTTTTGCGATGGAATATGCAGGGCTTACTGGCTCACGCCTTTATGCGGGATCCTGGAGTGAGTGGATTGCAGACCCTTCCCGGCCAGTCGTCGTAGAAACCGCTTCTGTGGTGTCGGAAAAATAACGCCTAGATGCGGATGTGTACTTGCCGGATTGCACGCGTTACCCACGGATGTCGACCGGTGCTTGCCCTGCCCCAACGAACAACACGGTGAAGTCTCCCTTGCGGTTTTATTGCAAAGCATCGGTTCTTGTTAAATGAACTCGGCATTGCCGTGTGCCACAAGACGCTACGCTAGCTCGCAAGCGGTCGCTATAACTTGAGTTTGATTGACTTACCGGTTTCAAGCTTCTCGACTTGTGTGGCTTTTGGCTCTGCGGTTGTTGCGTTAACCAGCGTCACCGGGGACGGATTGTAGATCGGATTCGCACCCGGTTGGAAGCGTTGAAAATAGTCCTGTACACCCGCCACACGCCATTGACACCGTGTATCGGCAGACTTTGTACAGTAACTAACAGCCTGATTGGTGAATAGCGCATCGCGCTCATAAAATCGGTTTGTGTAATGTGTCAGCTTTGCAACTGCAACAACTGCGCTCCATGCCGATTGCTTATTGGTACACGGAGTATCAAAGCCAATCTTCGCCACCTGATTCAGGCAAGCTAGACTTGTTCGATAGAGCGACTCATTCATCTTCCAAGTCTCGTCGAGGTCAGTGACGAGTGTGGTCCCTAATACTCGACGGGCGATGCCTAGTGGTGGTGCATCGGTTGCACCGGTTACCGGGTTAACCTGATAAAGGTCGTAGATATCCGAAAAGATGCCCGTTTCTGGTTGATATTTGCAGCCGAGCTCTTTGCAAGCTGCGCTTTCAACGGCACCAAGGTGAATGAGACGATTATTTGCTAGGGTAAAAACTTGGTCAACGATGCAACGCCACTCGGCAATCTGGCCACATTGATGTCGGACGAACAAGTAGTCACCCTTCCATCCCATCAGTGATCGTTGGTAGGCCAGACCTTCAGCAGGCGACTCGAAGTTGGGTATGAAGGTAACGAACCGATATCGCAGCTTCTCATGGTCAACATTCACTACAAATTCATAAGCGGTGTTTTGTGCCACCGAAATTTTGACGGCTGCCTTTGCCGCGTCCGTTACTGGTGACGCAACTGCCACTGTTGTATTCAGCGCCATTAGCGACGAACATAGCGCCAATAGCCATTGGCCAGGATTCTTAAGTTTCATGATCGGCGAGGTCTCCGGTGAACAAGATGGTGATTTGCTAGGGGCTGAGAAAAAAAGGGCACCCACGAAGAGTGCCCTTTCGCAGCTTTGTCGGTCAGATTCTTACTTGGAGGCTACCAGACGTTTCTGGGATTCATCACCGATATTCTTGGCGAGGAATCTTTCCAGTCGTCCAAAGTGATCCAACACATTGGCATCCTTGTTAAAGCCATGTCCTTCGCCGTTATAGACCACGTATTCAACGAGGTTTCCGCGCCCCGCTGCCTGCATTTTTTTGACGAAATCATTGCCGTGAATAATCGGTACACGACGGTCGTCAGAGCCCATTGACAATAAAACGGGGATGTTGATTTTGTCGACGTTACGAGCGGGAGAGGTCTTCGTAAACTGCGCCTCGTCACGCTTGCTATCACCGACCGCCACTGTAAATTCAGTGTCGAGGGAATTGTCACCGCGTTCAGCGATATCGGAGTGTTGCACCTGCTGTAACAGGAATAAATCTGTCACAGCGACGACCGGCGCGGTGCATTTCCACAGGTCAGGCTCACGCACTACCCCCTGCAAGCTTGCGTAACCGCCATAGGAACCGCCATACAGGCACATACGGTTCTTATCGACTAGGCCCTCCTTGACTAGATGCAACGCACCATCGGTGAGGTCGTCTTGCATCGCGAGGCCCCACTGCTTGTAAGACGATTCGTAGTGTTTGCGCCCAAACCCAGTCGAGCCGCGGGGCTCTGGTTCAAGAACAACATAGCCACGCGACGCCAAGAACTGTGCGATAGGTGTGCGGCCTTGCCACTGGATACCGTAGTAATTACGCACTTGCGGGCCACCATGGATATGAAGCACTAGTGGCAGGTTTTTCCCGCTAGTACCCTTCGGAATTGTGACCCATGCGGGGATTTCCATGCCATCACGCGCCTTGTACTTGATGAACTTGCGCTCTGGCATGCTAGATGGCGGGAGCCACTCACGACGCTTCACCAGCGGCTCGATTGATTTGCCCTCGTTGTCGTACAGGAAGTACTGGCCTGGATTGGTTGGCGAAGCCGAGATCATCAGTAATCGCTTGGATTTTTCTTCAACCACGCCGATGTTGTTGACGTTACCCGGAATCGCCGCATCAATTTGCTTCTGGAGCGTCTCTAGCTCAGGGTCGAGCCACTTGGTAGCGGGCATTTCCGCGCTGTACCGAATCCCCACCAGCTTCTTCTTTTCGTTGCTGAATAGCAGGCCACCTGTGAGATCGATCAGTGGGTGTTCGAAAACAAGTTCACCGAATTTCTTGGTCTTGGTATCGTATTTGAAGATAGCCATCTTGTCACGGCCGATGTTAGACGCCATGTAAACGGTTGTATTGTCGTAGTCGAATGCAATCGGTGAAATTGCGTCGCCAACTGTGACCCCCCATGTCTGGCGATTTTCATACAATTTTTCCCACTTTGCGTCGGCGCTTTCGCGATGCCAGATGCCGATACGCGTGAAGGTTTCGTTACCTTGGCGTGGTTCGCTAGTGACCGCAATTCTTGGCACCTGGTTGCGGTCGAGAATCCAGCGCTCGACGTCACCAGGACTGTTGAACGTGAGCAAAGTGTAGCGGCCAGTGATGGTGTTAAAGCGATAAAGATCATTCGATCGGCTGCTTCGTGCGGGCATGGAAATGATGTACTCAACCGAATCAGGGCCGACGGCCCGGACGGGATTGAACAAGATTGCACGACCTTGGTCCGTACTGCTCTTCTTGTCGATGCGGGTGAAATCAGCAAACTCTGTTCCATCAGTGTTGATGCAGAATGTGCCGCGATAGCTAAAGTTGCCAGTTACATCTTGGCCATCGGCTACACGCATACATATACGTTTGTTGTTTACCCAGTAAAAGTTGGCGACGTCAGTCGTCTCGAAACTGGTCAAAAGACGGCGACTGCGTTGGGCAAGGTCGATGACAACTAAGTTGCCACGACCTTTGAACGGGGAAACGGCGGCCAAAAAGTCACCGTTTGGTGACAGCGACATATCCTGGAATTCAGGTCGCCGCAAGAATGTTTCCAACGGGATTGCGCTAGCCTTGATAGCGGTAGCCTCGGCCGTTAGGCTTTCTGTCGTTGTTTGTGCCATCGCACCAGTCGCGAGCCAAGTGGCGCAAGCAACTGAAAACACGCGTAGTAGCGATTTAGCAGAGTGATTCATAAATAGCCCTGAAAAAAGTGAGGAAATGGTAATTGGGTGGAAGGATAGGCGTCGAAGTCTATGGTCGTTTATCGCGTTGCGCAAGTGTTTCACGAGCCTTTTTTTATCGGCGCGATAAGCTGCGATTTCGCCGGACTAAGCGGCATGATTTGCCGACGGATGACCGTCGAATGTGACTCTTCGGTAAAACTAGAAAGTCTCGTAAGCACGGGCGTTTCCAGCCAGTTTTGCTTGAAAACGCCCGTCTAATGGAGAGTTTACTGTTCAATAGCCGAAGGTGCCTCGGCCGGAGTCTTTTTGCTGCCGAGTTTGGACTCGGTGCCATTGATCAGCTTGGTGATGTTTTCGCGGTGCCGCCAAATCAAGAGCAGACACATCACAAACACCGCTGGAAAATAAACGGTAAAGCCAAACAGGTAGGCTGAGTAGAACGGCGCAAATATCGATGCGACCAGTGCGGCGAATGACGAATAGCGGAAAAACACGGCGATGACCAGCCATGTCGCGAGCGTTGCCAACCCTAGCCAGAGATTGATCGCAAGCAAAATTCCTGCTGCGGTGGCGACACCTTTGCCGCCTTGGAAACGGAAAAAGATCGGGAATAAATGTCCAATAAATACGGCGAGTGCGACGGCTGCGAGGGTGGTCTCGTTCAGCGAAAAGTCCACGGCAACGCGTTGCGCCAACCAAACGGCAAACCAGCCCTTGCCCGCGTCACCTGCCAACGTGAGAAGCGCCGCGAGCTTTTTGCCGGTCCGCAGGACATTGGTCGCGCCAGGGTTACCGGAGCCATAGGAGTGGGGATCCGGTAATCCCATGAGCTTACTGACAATAACGGCAAACGAAAGTGAGCCGATGAGGTACGCGACAGTGAAGGCAATCAAGGTATTCATGGGTGACTACTTTACAATAGGCAGTTGTAAGTAATATGAACGAATCGCGCGTTTCCCGCTTTTGTGCTGCGTCCCTTCCGATACCAATCATGCTCTCTCTTGGCATGCACTTCTGATCCAACCAATGGACATCATTTTTATACGTGAATTTCGTGCCGATGCGTGGATCGGCGTGTACGAATGGGAGCAGCAGCGACCGCAAACCCTTGAGTTCGATCTGGATATTGGGCTCGACACCCACCGGGCCGGCAGCAGCGATTCGATCCGCGACACGATTGACTATGGCAAGGTCGTCGAGCGAGTTCGAAGCGACCTAAAAGAGGCGAAGTTCAAACTGCTTGAAGCGTTGGCCGAGCACATTACCCAGGTGCTATTTCGTGATTTTCATGCCGAGTGGGTAAAAATTAGTGTGGCCAAGATTGGTCATATGCGTGGTGTGAAGAAGGTTGGCGTCACCATTGCGCGTTCGCGCCATGATCCTAGCGTGGCCAAATCGAATTCCTCCTCAAGCGGCACAAATGACAACATGTCGAGCTAACGAGTGCTGAAGTGGATATTGGTGATTGTGGCCGGTGTGGTCTTGCTCGGGCTGCTTGCACCAACACTCAACAAGCTGGGTTTGGGTCGACTACCGGGCGATTTGCAGTTTCGCTTTAGAGGGAGGCTAATCTATCTGCCCATCACCACAACGATCTTGATTTCGTTGTTGTTCACGCTGATTTTGCGAATCCTCTAATGCTGACCTATTCGATTAACGCCACATCAACTAACGTCGGCTTGACGACCCGCACAATTTCTGACGGCGGCATCGACACCAGAAAGCCACGTTTACCGCCGTTGATGTAGATGCGTTCGATATCCAGAACAGATTTCTGCATGTAAACCGGCATGGGTTTACGCAGCCCGAACGGCGAGCAGCCGCCGACCTGATAACCGGAGTGGCGATGTGCGTCTTCAGGCTTACACGGGGAGACACGTTTTGCGCCGATTTGCCGTGCCAGTTCCTTGGTCGAGACTTTGCGATCACCGTGCATCAGCACACACATTGGGGCGCGTTTGTCGTCCTCGAATATCAGCGTCTTGACGACATGATGTTCGATCACGCCTAACGCAGTCGACGAAACGCCAGTGCCACCGTGTTCAACGTAGTCATAAATGTGTTCGCCGTAACTGACGCCATGTTCTTTCAGCATCATGGTTGCCGGTGTTTCGGAGTGTTTGCTCATTCGGACATTAGAAATGAATTAGCCACGAGGGTGATGTTCGGCGTGAATCGCCTTTAGACGTTCGCGTGCGACGTGGGTGTAAATCTGTGTGGTGGTGATGTCGGCATGGCCGAGCAGTAGTTGCACAACACGCAGATCCGCGCCGTGGTTGATCAAGTGTGTCGCAAATGCGTGGCGCAGCACGTGTGGCGAAATTGTCGCCGAAATTCCCGCCTTGATGGCATAACGCTTAATGATGTTCCAGAACATCTGTCGTGACATGGTTGCGCCGCGCACCGTGATGAACAAATCGTTAGAAGTACGACCATCAAGAATTTGGTTGCGCGCAGTGCTGATGTAACGCGTCAACCATTCAGCAGCAACCTCGCCAAGCGGCACGAGGCGCTCTTTGCTACCCTTGCCCATCACACGAACAACCTGTTGATTCAAACTTAACTGTGCGAGCGGCAGACCAACCAATTCGGTCACTCGCAGTCCCGCTGCATACAGAGTCTCCAACATTGCCCGATCACGCAGGCCAAGCGGGGTTTCCACGTCGGGGGCGGCAAGCAGTGATTCAACATCTGCCTCCGACAGTGATTTCGGCAAACTGCGCGGAAGCTTCGGTGCGTCGATAGCCGCACTGGGATCGACTTCGAGCAATTTTTCACGGAGCAAGTACTGGTAGAAGCGTTTGAGTGTTGAAGTCAATCGCGCGGTAGTTTTCGGACTAGCGCGATCAACACTGATGCGGTGGGCGAAATACGCCTGCAAATCCGTGCTGTCGAGCGTGGAGAGTGAGAGGTTGTCTTTGCGACCGTATTTGCTGAGCCAAATGTCTAGTTGAACGAGGTCACGCCGATAACTCTCAATAGTATTTTTGGACAGTCCATCAGACAGCCAAAGGCTGTCAGTGAACTGATCGATCAATACATCGCAGGAACGATCAGTCATCAACGTGGTCAAAACAAGGATCGAGTGTTGGCCGATTTTCCAGCGGCCTTGCCGCCGACTGTGGAAACGACCGTGGCGCCTTCGTGTGTCAGTAGCCAGCGCTTGATCACAAGCGGATCCTCTCGCTTGCCGCCCATGAAGCCACCAAGCCCGGAAGCCGCAACGATTCGATGGCACGGCACCACAATCGGCACCGGATTTTTTCCGCAGGCGGTACCGACCGCGCGTGCGTTCGAGCCGATTTCTTCGGCAAGCGCGCCGTAGGTAATGGTATTGCCAGCGCTGATCTGCTGCATCGCGTGCCAGACATCGAGCTGATGTTTGCTACCGGTAAGCCGCACCGGCAAATCAAAGACGAATTTCGGATTATTGAGGTATGACATTAGCTGCACACATGCCAAGTGGGCCAACGTGTTCTTCGTCGGTGCCTTCGCGCTGATATCAGGGCCTAAAAACACAAGCGAGGTCACCGCGTGATCATCGGCGTTGATACCAATGGTTCCAAATGGGGCAATCAAACGCGCATCAAATTTGTCGAGCGCCGCGCGGCTCAGCGTACCCATTGCAGGACCAACACGATAAGTATGGCGAGAAAAAGTGTTTCCGAGACGATTAAGATGACTGGTCGCCATCCTAGCACTGTCAGTTCTTTCAGCTGCGTTTTCATGCCAATCGCCGCAATCGCGGTGACCAACAGAAACCGCGAAACTTCAATGAAGAAGCCGCTGATTCCTTTGGGAATGGCTACCAAGCTGTTGACCAACACCAAAACACCGAAGGCCACCGCAAACCATGGCAACAACGGTGGCCGCTTACCGGCACCGGCTGCCGCAGCCTGATCTTGACCACGCCGCAGCATGATCGACAACACAAGAATAACAGGCAGCAACATCGCAACACGCAGTAGTTTGACGATCGTTGCAGTTTCGCCAGCATTGGGCGAAACGGAAAAGCCAGCACCAATGACCTGTGCGACGTCGTGGATCGTGGCACCAAGAAAAACGCCGGCGTGACGTTCACTGAACCCCAGTGCATGTGAGATAAGCGGGTAGATCACCATGGCAATGGTTGACAGGGCCGTTACGCCAATGACGGTAAAGGTGGTGTCACGGTCAGAGTGGGCGTGGCGCGGCAACACGGCCGAGATTGCCAATGCCGCCGATGCACCACAAATAGCGACAGCACCTCCGGTGAGAACGCCAAAATCTCTTGCGCCGGTGGTGAATCTTGAAAGAAAAGCGCCTACACCAATCGTCAGCACGACGGCGACAACGACCATTACGGTGACCGGCCAGCCTAGTTGCGATATTTCTGTCACCGTAATGCGCAGGCCAAGTAGGGCGATGCCGATACGCAGAAGTGTTGACGCGCTCCACTGCACACCGACCACAGTGCGACCTTCCTGCCCAAGAAAGTTAAGTGCCATCCCAAGCAGTAGTGCAAACAACATCGCTGATGCGCCGTAGTGTTCAGCAAGAAACAACGCCGCAATAGCAATAACAACTGCTGCCGTCGTACCTGGGGCAAGAGCACGCGCTTGGTCAAACATCGAGGCGGTAGAGGACACGATTGGAGTAATTGATCTGCGAAGTGAACAATTTACTCCAACCTGCCGTGATAGCCGAAAAGATAAATCATCGATAGCGGTGTGCGGTTGGTTGGTGCGTCAGCGCCCTATAATTCCGAATGTCTTTGGCAATCCTACTGATTCCGGATTTCGCACTCATCCTATTTGGGTTTGCACTCAATCGCATCACCAACTGGGGGCGAGATTTTTGGGCTGTGCTGGAAAAACTCATCTACTACGTACTGTTTCCGGCACTGCTGTTTAACTCCATCGCCAAACAGAAGCTAGATTTTTTAGCAGCGGCCCCCGCACTAAACACCGCCATCGTCACGGTGGTGGTGGGGATGCTGATCGCCTATGCGGCCAAGTGGATCGTCAAAACCGACAACAAGGCGTATGCCTCCAGCTTCCAAACGGCATTTCGCTTCAATTCGTACATTGGATTGGCAATTGCCGGGCGACTCCACGGCGAAGTAGGGATTGCCGCGTTTGGCATCGTGATTGGCGTTGTTGTGCCATTGTGTAACGTCGCCTCGGTCTGGATGTTGGCCAAACACGCCGAGGCCTCGATTTTCAAAGAGCTCCTACAAAACCCGTTGATAATTGCGACGGTCGGCGGCGTAATGTATTCGCTCTCTGGCCTGCCGTTGCCGGAAGTCGCGCAAATGCTCATCTCGCGTATGGGTGCCGCCTCGCTCGCGTGCGGGTTGCTCGCGGTAGGCGCGGCGCTGACGCTGGTAAATGTTGGCACTAACGCGGCGTTGATTACCTACAACACCCTGATCAAGCTGATTGTGATGCCGCTGGTGGCGATTGGCATGGCAAAGTGGCTTGGCGTGAGTGGTATCTATTTCGATATGGTCGTATTGTTCGGTGCCCTGCCGACGGCAACATCAGCCTACATTCTTGCCGTGCGGATGGGCGGCGATGGCCCAGTCGTCGCGCAAGGTATTACGGTCAGCACGCTGTTTGGGATGCTGTCGATTCCGCTGTGGTTGAGTGTCGCACGCTCGTTTTTATAGCGATGATGGGCGAAAAAAAGCCGCAGCACACGGCCGCGGCTTTTTTGATCCAGAAGCGAAACTGCTGTTGCGCTTATTCGCCTTTGGTCTGCGTGGACACGTAGTCCAGTTTTTCCTTGATACGTGCCGACTTGCCGGAACGATCGCGAAGGTAGTAGAGCTTGGCGCGGCGAACGTCACCGCGACGCTTCACTTCGATGGAAGCAATGGTCGGTGCGTAGGATTGAAACGTACGCTCGACACCTTCGCCTGACGAAATCTTGCGAACGATGAACGATGAGTTAAGGCCGCGATTACGCTTGGCAATAACCACGCCCTCGTAGGCCTGAACACGTTTGCGCTCGCCTTCGATCACGTTTACGTTGACGATCACCGTATCGCCAGGTGCGAAGTCAGGGATCTTACGGCCGAGGCGCGCAATTTCTTCTTGTTCCAGTTGTTGAATCAAATTCATATTGTTTCCTTTCGTTTATCAATGGTGATGGAGGTGGGTTAGAAAGCGGCTCCACTCCGATCGACCTACTCACACAGCGCAACGCTCGATCATTCATGCCAAATCTACGTTGATGTGTGCCTGCTTTGGTACGACTTGCTGCTGCAACTTTTAAGATTGATGCGATTGTTTGATTTCCTCAAGCCATCGCAACTCTTGTTTACTCAACGTCAGCCCAGCCAACAACTCCGGGCGACGTCGCCAAGTCCTTTCAAGCGCCATTCGACGTCGCCATTTGGCGATTTCGGCATGGTTCCCGCTCAGTAGCACGGGAGGTACAACAGAACGCTCTCCAGCGAGATCCCAAACTTCCGGACGCGTGTAGTGCGGATGATCCAACAATCCATGCCGCGCTGGTGAATATGAGTCTTCCACCGCTGAAGCCCCGTCGTTCAACACGCCGGGTAACAATCTCACCATCGCATCGATCACCACCATCGCCGCCAACTCGCCGCCGGAAAGTACGTAATCGCCGATAGAAACTTCTTCATCGACATGCGCTTGAACAACGCGCTCATCAATGCCTTCATATCTGCCACAGAGGAAAATTAGTCCTTCCTCTGCTGAAAGCCGCCTAACGTCGGCGTCCTTCAATGGTCTTGCTTGCGGAGATAGATAAATCACCTGCGGTACCACTTCAAACTGTTGCTGGCGTTGTCTTGCGGCTTCGATTGCCTGATGCAGCGGTTCCGCCTTCATCACCATCCCCGGCCCACCACCAAATGGCCGGTCATCAACGGTTTTGTGAACGTTTCTAACAAAATCGCGCGGGTTCCAACACTTGAGTTCCCACACTTTTTCGTCCAACGCCCGACGCGTCACCCCCGAATCGGCAATCGCATCAAACATTTCCGGAAACAGGGTGACTACGTCGTATCGTTTCACCACGGCACTCCCGGTTTGCTACTTTCCATCCTTGGAATCATTTTCCTGCCAGTGGCGTTCCCAACGAACGGTGACCACCTTGTTCTGCCGATCCACGTTGGCCAAATACTCACTGACAAACGGAATCAAAATTTCCGTACTTCCTGCGCTATTTCCTGCGCTTTCACCTGACCTAACCACCAGCACATCATTCGCGCCGGTTTCCATCAATGTTTCGACCTTACCGAGGGCTTCGCCTGCTTCGTTGACGACTTTTGCACCGATCAAGTCAATCCAGTAGTACTCGTCCTTTTCCGGTTGATCCAACCAACTACGCGGCACCGCAATATCGCGCTTGCCGAGTTTTTCCGCTGCTGTTCGATCGTCGATGCCCTTGAGCTTCGCGACCACCGATTTCACGTTCACCGCAAAGTCCTCGACCTCAATCGCTTGCCAGCCGTTTGCGGAGGACACAAACCAAGAATCAAATTGATCGAGGCTGTCGGCGTACTCGGTAAACGTTTGCAGCTTTAGCCAGCCCTTGATGCCGAATGGCGCGGTGATGCGCGCCATTACGACTGCATCGGCATCAGAAAGGGATGTGGCTTGAACCTTACTTGGCAACTGCGGCTTGCTTGCCACGCTTGACCAACTTCATCACAGCGTCGGACGCTTGTGCGCCTTGACCTTGCCAGTACGTCAGACGGTCCATCGCGATACGGAAACCTTCTTCAGATTCGCCAGCCGTTGGGTTGTAGAAACCGAGACGCTCAATGAAGCGACCATCACGACGATTGCGGGAATCTGCAACAACGACGTTGTAGAACGGGCGGTTCTTGGAACCACCGCGAGACATGCGGATTACGACCATGCTAACTCCTAAGGTTTAGAGAATCATCCGATTGAGAACCGGAAACGGCCCCATTGCAAACGGGTAACGGGTAACGCCGACAAATTCGCCAGTTTTTGGCCAATATTTGCTGGATAGCCCAAAATTATAACCAAAACAGGGGGTTAAGTGCAACCTTCCAACTCGGCATAGGTATCCTTGGGCAAGTTGCCCTGAATTGCCTTGAACCAGTAAGGGTAAGTGCGACGCATTGTCAGCGTGAAGCTAACAAGAGCACAAATACCTGAAAATGCTTAATTCACCGCCGAGGTCTAGTCAGAACGGCCGAAGTGGCAAGAATCACCGCAACCATATGCGGCCATTGTGCAATCACCACCGACTCCTAGGTGAAAATAGCTAAATTCCATTGCAGAAACTGTAGCGATGAACTTCCTCAACAACGAAGCCCACGAACAGGGGCATTCAGCGCACACATACTCCTCTTATAAAGCCTGATGAAAATTAACGAACTCTTGCAATCCGCGACCCGACACATCGCAAGTGGTGACCTTTTTCACGCTGAAGTGATGTTCCGCGAAGTCCTCACCTACAAGCCATCAAACCCAGAAGCGTTACATTTCTTGGGACTTGCGCTACATCAGCAAGGGAAATCTAGCGAGGCACTTCCTTTCTTAGAGAAGTCGATCAAAGTTTCGCCAACCAACTCGATTTTTCAACACAACGTTGCATTGGTACTTCTCACGCTACAAAGATACAGGGATGCATTGGATCGGATCCAAAGAGCGTTAATGCTGAACCCAAAGTTTGGGACTGCCCACTTCACATGCGGTGAAATTGAATGCGAACTTAAGAACTATGAATCTGCCTTACAACATTTTCGGCGCTCATTTGCGCTCGGAAATGAAAACCCGGAGGCGCGCATAAGAGTGATTACTTTGCTGCTAAAGGCGCAACGGCTTGAAGATGCCCTCGAGCTCGCAAGAGCGGCCAGAGAGATGTATCCGGCAAATGAATCAATCCTATATGTTTTCGGAGTGGCACTTGCTGTGACCGGAGAGCACCTAAAGGCTAAAGAGATTTTCACTGACTGCCTTGCTAGATCCCCAGCCAATGTGGAGTTAATCTGTAAGCTCGCCGCAGAAGAGGTTGCGCTGAGTAACATTGAAGATGCGATCGCATGCTACTTGGATGCGCTGAAGTTTCAACCCGATAACTTTTCGGCCCGAACGAAATTGGCGCTGCTTTACGGCTATCAACATAAGTACGAGGATGCCCGGCAAGAGTTTGCAATCGCCATAGAGCATTCAAAAGAATCATTCGACCAAGTGTTTCCAACCTATCTGCTCACGCTGCAATATGACCCGAATGTAACGGATGAATTTGTGTCAAATGAGCATCGCAGATACGGAGGCCTTATAGATGAAAGAAATACGAAACATAGCGGCGTGTCGTCATGGACGAATAGTGTTTGCGCAGATCGGCAGCTAAGAGTTGGATATGTTTCAGCAGATTTCCGAGATCATCCAGTCTCACGCATTCCTAATGCCGATACTAGAAAACCATAATCGTGACTCGTTCAAAATCTTCGCGTATTACGTTTGGCCCGTTGATGATGAGTACACCGAGCGCATCAGGTCCAGCGTAGAAAATTTTCGCCAGTGCTCGCATGACGGAGATGACGAGTTGGCCCGCAAAATTGTTAAGGATGAAATTGATATTTTGATAGACCTATCTGGTCACACAGGTGGTAATCGCCTGAATGTCTTTTCGATGCGGGCCGCGCCTATTCAGGCTACCTACATTGGCTATGCTGGAACAACGGGGCTAGGTAATATGGACTACCGGATTACTGATCATTACGCAGACCCTGCTGGGCTTACCGAATGGCAGCACACGGAAAAACTCCTACGCCTAGAAACTGCGTCATGTGCGTTTTTGTTAGACGCAGCCGCGCCTCCAGTAAACGAGCTACCGGCGTTAAGCGTAGCGCGATTCACCTACGGCTGCCTGAATAACCCACTAAAAATCAATGAGTATGTCGTAAAAGCTTGGGCGCAAATCCTTGCTACGGTCCCAAATTCAAGCATCTTAATTGGCAATATGGACGACCCAAGTATCAAAACCAGAATTGTTGAACTTTTCGATAGATTCGGGATAGGTAAAGAGCGCTTGGATCTTCGCAGCCGGGTCCCGACCCGGGAGTTCATGGCACTCCACCACCATATTGACCTTATGCTGGACCCATTCCCGTATAACGGCGGGACATCTTCATGGTATTCACTCTGTATGGGGGTGCCGGTGCTGACTTTAGCTGGCACGCGCCCCGCCGCGAGAAGCGGTGCCGCTATACTAGGTGCGTCTAATCTCAACGAGTATGTGGCGCGAAATACGGACGAATATGTCTCTACTGCGATTAAGGCAAGCGCAAATTGTGAGGCACTAAATGAGCTGCGGCTATCAATGCGACGACAACTCCTCGCCAACCCAGAACTTGCGCCCATCAATGTCACAAGATCCTACGAGACAGCCCTCCGATTAATTTGGAAGGATTGGTGTCTAAAGCAAACGCATTAGTTTTATGGTTAGCCTCTTGCAACGGGATTTGCTGCTCGCGCCGCTTCAATATTGAGCTCCAGGCTGTCGATTCAAATTTGCCCTAGGACCAATTGCTGCATTTTGCATCTGTGGAGCTGAACAAGTGAGGCCTATCTGCTGCCTGTTATCGTCGAAGGATGCTGATTGGCGAGCGCCACCAATGCCATTCGGTCAATCTTGCCGTTAGCATTCTTAGGCAGAGCCTCAAGGAGGCGGATGTCTCTAGGAACCATGTAGGCGGGCAGGAGCTTGGCAACCTGTTCAATGACGGTTGTGGGTTGGGTCTGCTCACTCGTCGCTACATAGGCGAGAATTTGACCCATTCCGTCCCCCAACTTTTGGTAGATCACAGCGCATTCTTTGATGTATGTAATAGTGGCGAGCGCCGCTTCAATTTCTTCCAGCTCAATCCGGTAGCCCATGTGCTTGATCTGATAATCGACGCGGCCCTTAAAGTGGAGGTTGCCATTTGTATCCACCTTGATCAAATCTCCCGTGCGATAGCCAATATCCGAGAAGCGGTTGTGCGTTGGGTTCTGGATGAAAGCTGTTTGCGTGCGTCCAGGGTCGTTGTAGTAGCCCAATCCAACTTGCGGGCCACGCAGCAACAGCTCCCCAAAACTAGGATCGGTAGCATCTTGCGGCAATATCTCGTGGTCAAAATTTTGGGACAGAGCACCAAGAGTTGCGAGACTTTGCATATCGTCAAAATCGGCTGGCCCAATCGTGTGCGCTGAGCAAATACACGTGCACTCTGTTGGACCATACACATTTTCCAGCTCTGCCCGGTGTCCGAAAAGATCGTAGAGTTGTTTAAGTTTTACTTTTGGGAAACCCTCTCCACCAAAGATGATTTTCCGAATACTCGGAAAGTCCTTAGCTGCCAAAGCTCTGGTTGTGAGCAAATAGACCAACAAGGATGGCACAGAGAACCAAATGCTACATTTGGCCTCATTCACGTATCGGACAAGCTGACGTGGATCGCGGACTTGCTCGGCGGTAAGTGGAACGAGCGTTGCGCCGCTAAAAATCGCTGAATAGAAGTCAAAAACAGAATTATCAAAGTAGATTGGGTTTGCGTTAGTCAACACGTCGTCTGGCGTGATTTTAAAACGGTGGTGTGACCACTGAATAAACCAAAGTACGTTTGCGTGTGACATCACAGCACCCTTGGGATTGCCCGTGGAGCCAGATGTGAACATGATGTAAGCCGGCGTTGCCCCTGAAATTTTCGACGCTTCCGGCAGAGCGCGGCTGAAGCGAGAGGGTTCCACTTCCCGTAAGTTTAAGATGTGCGCGTGGCCCCCGGTCACCAGAGATTCCCGATGCGGCATCAGCTCAAACGCGTTGACGATTAAATTGGGACAGCTAGAAGAAAGTATCTTCTGCAGGCGCGGCCAAGGGCTATCCGGATCGAGCATGGTGTAGGTCACGCCAAGTCGTAGGCAGGCAAGCATCATTGCGAATGCTGCCGGCGACTTGTCGTGAAACATAGCGACTACACTACCATTTCCTACACCTCGTTCCAACAGGGAATTAGCAGATTGGTGGGCGAGTTGGTGCAAATCGGAGTAGTTAACGCGCTGCCCGGTTGCAGGATAGAGCAGAGCTGGACGATCTTTGTGCGTCGTTGCTATCTCTTCAAATGCGATCCATAGGTTCGAAATAAAAGCCATATAGCATCCTAGCCCTACAAGACCAAGCCACCATCTACCTCAACAATCGTACCTGTAAGGTAGTCGTTTTCCAGGATGTGGCGCGCAGCAAAGTAAACGCTCTCGGGATCCCCAAGCTTTCGCAACGGAATTTGGCTTTGCAGTCGCTCAATCGTTGAATCGCTCAGTGCCGATCGTGTGGACGGTGTATCGATGAAACCGGGCGCGATGGCGGCAAATCTGAAACCTAGTGCCCCCAACTCTTTTGCCCAGGTTTTCGTTAACGCATTTACCCCAGCTTTCGCAGCGGAATAAGCAGACTGCCCCGGATTTCCGTTTGCAGAAATTGAGCTGATTGAAATCACGACACCTTTTTTGCGTTTAGCCATCATCCGATCTACAACGCGGCTAGTAACGAAGAAAACCGAATCAAGATCGGCAGCCATTACTCTTTGCCAATTAGTTCTCGAATGCGCCCGATCTCCGCGCGACAGCATATTGACCAGCGGTTCACTGTGAATGATGCCAGCATTGTTAATGAGTGCATCTGGCTCAAAGCCGCTGTCAGTAATGGACTGCAGGGTGGCGTCGACTGCCTCCGCATCTGATACGTCACAAGGCCACGCCTGCACCTTTCCAGGAAACGCAGCAGATAAAGCAACACACTTTTCCTGATCTAGCTCCAGAACAGCTACCTCCGCCCCATCACTGACGAGTCTCTCGACTAGATATCTACCGATACCAGAACCGCCGCCAGTAACAAGAACCCGCAAACCCGTTACGTTCATAACTCTACGCCGTGTTTATGAAGGGTGCTCCTAAGGTCACCGACTGATCGCATATCCGCAATTTCGTCCCCAGAAAATTGGATGTTGTAGGTCTCCTCCAGTTTGACGATCAGCATCATGTGGGCAAGCGAGTCCCAACGGGGTATCTGACGTAGTGGCAAGGAATCAGCAATGGTGTCTTGCGGGAACGCATAAACGTCGGAAAGAATCTTTTCTAGGGACATATTGAACTACCTAAAGGGTGTAATACATTGTGGTGCAAAAACGCCTAAATGTTATCAGGCGAAGAAATTTTGACGCAATATCTTGGCGCAGTTGGCACCGAAAAGACTGTCGCCACAATCATTGGACGTAAGGAGATGGCGCTTCTTACTTAAATTTCACGAACAAAGCCTTCCCAGACACGAAGGACTGTTCTATCTCATTCGCCCGCTCTTGAAGTAGCGCGTTCCCGACTCGATATGGCCCGTCGCCATGCGCCCAGATATAGTCGTCCAGTATCAACCACGCACCTGGCAAGAGACGGCTCAACCAAAGTTCACAATCAGTTTTTACTGACTGGTAATCATGATTGCCGTCTATATGGATAACGGCGATGGCTCGCCCATAGTCAACGGGCTTACCAATCATGGTATCGATAGGGGCACCGCCGATGTAGGTGTCAAAGGCCAGCGCTGAAGGTAAGCGCAAATGTGCGTGATCATTTGCTCGCATAGGAACCAAATTGAGATAGAAGGCCTCGTGTAGGACTTCATAGTCCCAGGCATCGGTGACTAGCTGCAGCGAATCAGGGGAATCGAGTTGGGCGCATTCTCGTGCGCTCCATGGATCGATGGTTAAGATTGGTCCGGTGTCATAGCGCCATGCCAAATAAATTAGAACGCTTGCTGAACGCCCCATAAGAGACCCAATTTCGACTACGTCGCCTTTTGGGGCGCTAGCAAATACGCCCATCATTGCGGCCAACTTGTTTTCGTTGGACTCGCCATAGATAAGAGACGAAAAGCGCAGCACACCAGCCAACTCAATCAACCCAATTGATGGTCGTGCGCCATTGGCGCATTGTTGAGCAAAAGGGTGAAGACGTCTGGCTTTTGCCATCAATAGGTGGTGCTGATCAATCTGCAGTTGGACCGGGGACTTACCGATCAGCTGTAGATCAAGGTTGCCGCGTCTAATCAATCCGTCGAAAAACGCATAAACAGTGGAGACTGGACAGTACACATGGGTAATAGCATGTGTTTTAACTAAGTCAAGCAACTGTGGTTCAAAAACGGCATCATTAATGGATGGTAACGTATGAAGTGGGCCAAATCCAGCTGGAAAATCATCGTCACGAACCGAAGCCGCACAGACGACCTTCTCACCTCGTTGGTTCGCAGCCGTCAAGTAGTCTGCCGAGGTTGTGCCAAGGGCAGGAAACACTAGCGTCACAAAATTTGTCATACAGCCGCGCTGTGCTAAATTTTAAGATTCAAGGTCGCGCATCGCGGCAGCCCGCACCACGTCGTCGAGCCACCTGTGCATGTCTTTGCCTGTTTTTGCTCTCGCGCTTAGGGCGAGTTGTTTGGTCTCAGGAGAAATACCTTCGAGATGACCAAAGTAACGGGTTCGGTGGGTCCCGCCACGCACGCCAGGAATGGGAAAATCAAAATCAGCGGATGGCTCCCCAATACCAACTTCGAAGTCGATCACATAAAACACCCCGCCAATAATCCACTCGATACGTGTTTTTCGCGCCTCAACGGGAAGTTTGTCTAGTGGTAATTGATAGGCAAACTCCGGATTTGAATTGATGAGTATTTTTGCGAAAGTAGTGTCACGCAGCCACGTGGGCATGTTCTCATCCCCAACAACAACTCTCCCGCCCGGCTTAGTGACGCGCACCATCTCGGAAAAAGCGCGCTTAATATCGCCAAAAGCGTTGATCCCGCCGAAGTGGAAGCAGGCATCAAAGCTATGATCAGCAAACGGCAAGTAGTATCCATTCGCCAGCGCGGGCTCTATGTACTTTGTGGAACCGCGCATGCGCTCAATGTTTCGATTAAGAAATGCCGGAGACAGATCTTGGACGTAAAGCCTCCCTTCTGCACCCAAACGCTCCGCAATTAGCTCCGAATCTCGCCCGGTACCCGCACCAGTTTCTAACACGATAGAATCAGGCTTAAGTGCGAGTTTGTCCACCATAGCATTTCGGACTGCCCGCTCGTCTTCGCCGTAAGTACTGAAGGTCAGGGGAAGGTAGCGGTCATATCCTTCAACGCGATCTTCTGATTGCTTGAGAGCGTCGCGATCCGCGCTAGGCAATTCAAACGGGTACACAAAGTTAGGCACGCCATTCCGAATCTCGAAGCTATGGCCAACCTCACTGGTCAGTACACCCGACACTATGGTATCGCCCTCCTGAACCGCATTTATTAACGTCAACTCACCTTGCGTAACGGGGTCGCGATAGAATTTTTGTTCGCCAAATCGCATGATTTACCTTTATGTTTTGATCAACGAGTCAACCCGAAAAGAGCGCGGCTTCTTGGGTTCTGCGCACCAAACATCAAGCGGGAAAGAGCAACTAGAGCGGCACTTTACGCCAGTTTGATTGGACAACATTTTATATGCTCGCGTCATCAAAGGTGTAGCGTCATACGCAACAGTTGTTGCAAAGCCATTCGAATCATGGGGATATTGTTAGTACAATAAAGATCAAAGAAAATAGACCGCGTGTAGCGAGGTCTGTGTTAACCGAAAAATCGCAGTGATCGCCAATCAGAAGGACAAAATGAAGCCATTGGTAATTTTTGGGCTGGGTAAGATAGCAGACGTTGTGTATCAGCACATTGTCCGTGATGGCATATTCGAAGTAGTTGCGTTCACGTGTGACGCCGAATGGATATCCGGGGAGTTGGCGGATAAACGAACTCATTACGGAAAACCCGTGGTTGCGTTTGAGGATTTGGAGAGTTACTGGGCACCTGAGAACGCGGCTATGTTTGTTGCCATTGGCTATCACGGCTTGAATGCAATCCGAGCCAAGCGATGTGCTGATGCGAAAAGGCGGGGATATTCTCTCGTTAGCTACATTAGTGCCAAAGCCGACATTGGGCCATGGTTGGACGTGGGGGAAAATAGTCTGATTCTGGATGGAGTTGGCATCCAACCTGGCGTAAAGATTGGAAACAATGTCTGGATCTGGAACAACGCATTGATAGGTCACCACTCGACTATTCACGACGATTGCTGGATTGCAGCAGGAGCGACGTTGGGAGGATTAGTTAGCCTTGGACAACGATCATTTGTTGGTCTGAACGCAACCATTTGCGGCGAATTGGATGTTGGCGACGATTGTTTTGTTGGCGCAGGTGCGTTAGTTACAAAGAACGCTCCACCCAAAGGAGTATTTATAGCGCAAGCTACCGATAAGTTTCGCTTGCCAAGTGATCAATTTGTCAGAATGACGCTGATGCCGGCGATAGGTCCCTCGGTAAAAACACAAAAGGATGCCTAGGCGTAGCTAGGCAGGCGACTCTCGCGGCGTCGCCTCCCCGGGAAAGCATTGGAAGCTAGTTCTATTGACTACGATGATGGTGATGCAATGTTAGTTTGGAAAAAACTAGGGAAGATCTTTGATCCCACAACGATGAACTCAAGCAGTTGGATGCAGGAGTATGCTCAATGCCCGACCCCATTTCTACTTAACGAGGAAATCGTGAGGGTGTACATATCCAGCCGCCCTAAAAAGGGGGCCGACTCGCAGCGGATAGCCTATCCTGGATACGTGGATCTCTCGATTAGTGATCTTTCAAGGATTATGTCCATATCAGAAGCGCCGTTGCTGCCGTTGGGCGAGCGTGGTGCGTTCGACGAATTCGGCATGATGCCTAGTAGTGTGGTGAGGAGCGACGGCAAAGTCTATCTTTATTACACAGGATGGACTCGGATGTCATCTGTGCCGTTCACGGTCGGCATTGGCCTCGCGGTAAGCGAAGACGGTGGCAGGACGTTCAGCAAAATGGGTAAAGGGCCAGTTTTAGGATTGACCCTCAATGAGCCCTATCTGACAAATAGTCCGATCGTGCAGAAAATCGGCACCACATGGCACATGTGGTACTTAACGGGTACAAAATGGCTTCCGAACGCTGGTGCGCCGGAGGCGGTATTTCAAATCGTACATGCGGTGTCTGACGACGGCATTGATTGGGTTAGAGACGGCATACCCATTGTTTCGACCAAGTCGGAAGATGAGTGCCAAGACCTTTTTGCGCCATTTTTTCATGCTGGGCGATGGCACGCAGTATTTGGTTATCGTAAGCCAATCGGATTCCGTAGTGACCCCGCATGCGCCTACCGGTTGGGTTACGCCTCTTCAGTCGACCTTAAAAATTGGACCCGCGATGACTCCCAAGTTGGAATCACCGTTTCCCCCTCAGGCTGGGATAGCGAGATGATCTGCTCTTCTCAAACATTTGAGTTGGATGGACGCAGGTTGTTATTTTACTGCGGGAACGCTTTTGGGCGGGAGGGCTTTGGTGTGGCGGAACTACAAGACTACTCGCACTAGCAACTGCCTAAAGTAACCACTCGCGCAGTTGTTCCCGACTGTTCCACATTAGCCAATCAACAATAGAAAGATCTTGTACGAAGGCGAAGTTGCCTGTGTGATACGTCCGCGGCTTGTGCTCATGGAATCGCAACCGTATGCCATGCTGTTGATACAGTGCGGAATCAAACAGTGCTATTCCCCCAGCTGCATTTCGGTACTCAGTTGCGTCAAGCGACTTAGAAATATGAAGCGCCCACTCTCCCGGTTCACAGTCGGATGGAATGTCAAAAGTCAAACTTGAGGCGGAAATGATCGGCGTGCCGATATCAAGATATTGGCAGACCGACCTCAGGGCATTAATGTTCAATGCGGAAACGAAAGTTTCGCCTTGCGGCATGGCATCGGCAATCACATCGCGGGCAACGGGATAAAAGGGAGCGCTATGCTGGTAGATTTTTAATTTATCCAATACGACGTTGCGCCAGTCCTTAACGGTATCAATTTGTGCATCCTTGATAACCGTTCCTAATCCAAAGTGTCGTACCGGCACGGAAATATAGGAAGTACCCTTCTCGCGGTTGAGAATTCGATTGCGGGTCATCCAAGATTTGCGTGAAAACTGAACCGTGTCAAATGCAACCCAAACGTCACATGAAGCAATTAGTCGAAATTGTTCGAAATAGGGAAAAAAGTACGGCTGCATAATGCCAACAATTTTTTCGCTATTTTTCATTTGGTCGCGTTGGGGAAAAAATTCGGTATGTGCTTAATCCATTACCGCAAGCCCGAATCCGTACTTGCCGAATTCGTTGCCGTTATACAGCATGTAGATGTTGTCCTCGCATTGAAATACATGTGGGTAACAGAGCATATCCGAGTCCCACGCATCTTTCGTTGGGGCAATACTCATGATTGAGTCATCTCTGCGCCAATTTTGTAGGTCAGCTGAGTACGCATGGCCAATTCTGTATGCGCGATTCGAATTTTTCCGAAAATCTGATGAATATCGATAGCAAAAAAACATATGGTAACCGTCTGCCATTTGGATCACAGTCGGTAGTGCTTGACACTCATCTTCTCCGAGTTTGTCGCTTAATATGCGACGCGCTTCTTCTTTCTTCCAGCGAACCCCATCAGCTGAGACCGCATGGCCTATCTTATAGACCCTTCCAAGCGCGGTGTCATTAGCAAACTGCTTCCAGCCGATGCCAAAAACGTACCACATATGAAACACCCCGTCATAGACTTGGACAAAAGGGTCCACAACAATATATGGTTCATGCAAGGAGGGCGCGAGCACAGGACCGTCGCCCACCCGTTGAAAGGTGTAGCCATCGTCGTTGCTAATGGCTAAACCTATTGCTCCGTCAACAGGCACAGATAGTCTCCTGTTGACACCAGAAGTGTAACCGTAGATTTGTTTGCCAACTCGCAATACATTCATCGGGAATACGCCGTGCTCATCAAATGTGCCCAGCTTGCCGAGCTCGATAACAGTATGCTGGGATAAGCTAATTATCTTGCCAAAGTCTTTAGTCATATCCACGTATGCAACATGACTTCGGTAGAGGTTAGTGCCGGGATCGACTGATCGACTTGAAAAATAAATGCGGACAAATGTTTCAAAAACAAGCGCCTGTGGTGCCTGAGCAAAAAGCACGCAGCCATTGGGCAACGAAAACTGAGTTGGGTCAAAGATATGCCCAATTTTTTTCCACTGCGTCATTTGCAGTATGCCTTTGCAAAGTTATACATCATCATCTAATTCTTATTTCTGATTTGCGCTTCAGGCGGCTTAGTTAAGGCCCAACTTAAGTTGGGCGTCAGCTCAGCCACGTATTAAATCAACTACCATGTCGACCTGCGCCGATTGCAGTTCCGGATAAATAGGTAAGCAAATCACCTGACCAGCGGCGTCAAAGGCGACCGGTAGATTCCCACGCGCCGCTGAGGGGATATTTTGGTACATGGAAAATTCGCTGATCAATGGGTAGAAATATCGACGCGCATAGATTCCATTTTCACGAAGTAATTGAAATGTTGCGTCCCGACTCATACGGAATTCCGGACGCACCAAGATTGGGAAATATGCGCAGTTGTCGACAAGTTCACCAGCGGTCGCCAGACAATGTATTCCTTTTATGCCGGCGAGCCCGCTACGGTAGTGCCGGTCGATAAGTCGACGCTTCTCGAGATTTTCATCAATTCTCTTGAGTTGTAACAAACCGAAGGCTGCATTTAGTTCGCTCATCTTGCCGTTGATGCCAGCATCAATCACTGTCGTCTCGTCAGCGAATCCAAAATTCTTCAAACTATCGATATGCTGCTTCATCGTCGCGTCGCGGCATATGATTGCGCCACCTTCGAACGTGTTGAACACTTTCGTTGCGTGAAAACTAAGCACGGATAGGTCGCCGTGATTTAAAACACTGCCGCAATGGCATTGCACACCGAAGGCATGGGCCGCATCGTAAATCACTTTTAGATTGTGTTTTTCCGCAATCTCGTCGATGCGATCAACATCGCAGGGATGCCCGTAGCAATGAACAGGCATGATTGCCGTTGTTCGTTCAGTGATCGCAGCTTCGATCCTATCGGGGTCTAGATTCAAACTTGTAGGTTCCACGTCCACAAATACTGGCGCGATACCGTTCCACAGTAGCGAATGGGCTGTCGCAACAAACGAGTATGGGGTGGTAATAACCTCGCCCTTAATCTGTAAGGCTTGGAGAGCCGTGATCAATCCGATTGTTGCATTGGTAAACAGCGAAATGTGAGCTACCCCAAGATATGCACAAAGCGCCTCCTCGAGTTGGTTGTGGAAAGGGCCGCCGTTTGTCAGGATGCGATTTTTCCAAATCTGCTCCAACAAGGGAACGAACTCAGCGAGAGGCGGCAGGGCAGGCTGGGTTACAAAGATGGGCGACGTTTTGTTGAACTCAGTCATCTGCAGGTTTTCGTTCAAGGTTCATGAATATTCTAGATGCCAGCGGGCGTCGGTCGTGCCTACACAAAACTCTAACGCAACCCCGGCATCATGCCCTTCATGCTACGCATCATTTTCGCCATGCCGCCGCCCTTCATCATTTTCATCATCTTCTGCATTTGCTCGAACTGCGTGAGGATGCGATTGACCTCTTGCACCGTCACCCCCGCGCCAGCCGCGATCCGACGCTTGCGTGACGCCTTGAGCAAATCGGGCTTGCGGCGTTCAAGGGGCGTCATGGAGTTGATGATACCTTCGGTGCGTCGTAACTGCTTTTCTTGCAGGTCGGGTGCCATTTGCGCCGCTTGGCTCAGCTGAGCGGGCATCTTGTCCATCAGCGCACCCATGCCGCCCATTTTGCGCATTTGCGAGAGCTGCAACTTGAAGTCATCAAAATCGAAATCCTTGCCCTTCTTAAACTTCTCAGCAAGTTTCTGCGCTTCGGCCATGTCCACGGACTGCTGTGCGGCTTCCACTAACGACAGCACGTCGCCCATGCCGAGAATACGAGACGCCATTCGCTCTGGGTAGAAGGCCTCCAATCCGTCCATCTTTTCCGACATGCCTACCAGCTTGATCGGCTTACCCGTGATGTGGCGAACGGATAGCGCCGCGCCACCTCTGGAGTCGCCATCGAGCTTGGTCAGCACCACACCGGTCAACGGTAACGCCTCGTTAAATGCCTTGGCCACGTTAACGGCGTCTTGACCCTGCATCGCGTCAACCGTAAAAAGCGTTTCGATTGGCTCGACTGCCGTATGGATCGCCTTGATTTCGGACATCATGGCCTCGTCGATGGCGAGTCGACCGGCCGTGTCAATGATCAAAACGTCGTGGAAATGTGTTTTTGCCCACTGTTTGGCGGCAAGCGCGATATCAACCGGTTTCTGGCTGATATCAGTGGCGAAGAAATCTACACCGACTTGTGACGCCAGGGTTTTAAGCTGTTCAATGGCGGCTGGGCGGTAGACGTCAGCCGAAACGACCAACACCTTTTTCTTGAACCGTTCCTTGAGAAGTTTGGCGAGCTTACCCGCGCTGGTGGTTTTGCCGGCACCCTGTAGGCCAGCCATGAGGATGATTGCTGGTGGGGTGGTGGAGAGATTGACCGGTAACTTGTTTAAGTCCGGCAAGCGCTGCTGCGTACCTTCGGACAGTAATTCGCCGCCCATCAACCCAATCAGTTCCTGATGGACGATGCCGACCAACGCCTGCCCCGGGGTCAGGCTCTGTAAGACGTCAGCACCCAGCGCTTTGGCTTTGACGTTACTGATGAAGTCCTTCACCACCGGCAAGCCGACGTCAGCCTCTAGCAGTGCCATCCGCACCTCGCGCAAGGTATCGGCGATGTTGTCTTCGGTCAGACGCGCCTGCCCGCGTAGTTGTTTGACGATGCCGTTTAGTCGATTGGTAAGGTTGTCGAGCATGGGGGCTTACATTGGTGATTGGGCGAATCTCCATAGGTACGGAGTCGTCCAGCGTTGGAAAAGGTAAACTGGCACCTGGTGTGTGGCGATTGTCGCGTCACGCTTGATTGGTTGCCAGACTCCGCCTCTTGGCGGAAACAGTCCCCTCAGAAAGCGCTGAAGAGTTATCAATGACGGAGCCGAATTTTATCACTGCCATCCTCTACCTCGTCGCCTCCTCCGGGGCTTGGCTGGCCACGCGGAAATCGCAGCAGTCTGTTAGACCAGCCGCTTGGCCGGTCATCGTGCTCGCGGCGGCATTGGTAATGCACGCGGTGTCGTTGGGCTGGGCGCTGTTTGGCGAGGGCGAAGGGGGGGTGAACATCGGCTTCTCCCACGCCATATCGCTAATTGTCTGGCTGACGCTGCTCAGTTACATCATGGTCGGTAACGATGCGCGGCTAACGCGGCTTGCTAATCTCTACTTGGCACCAGTCGGCGCATGGTCTGCCTCAATGGTGATATGGCTTCCGTCATACCTTTGGATTGAATATGAAGGCGCAAAGCTCGCATTTGCGGCACACATCATTGCGGCAATTCTCGCCTACGCACTCTTTACGGTAGCCGCGCTGCACGCACTGCTGATCCTTTTTCTGCAAAGACAGTTGTTGGCTGGAAACATCGCAAGTGAGCAACGTGATCTGCCGCCCCTTCTGCGTATTGAAAAGCTCATGTTTCAGTTGTTATGGATTGCATTTCTGATGCTGACCGCAACGCTTGTTTCGGGTGTGTTTTTTTCCGAAGTGTTATTTGGCAAGCCATTCCAAGTGAACCACAAAACGGTTTTCTCGTTGTTATCGTGGTTTGTCTTTGGCGGTTTGCTGGCGGGGAGATTTATCGCCGGTTGGCGTGGCAGGCTGGCGGTTAGATGGACCTTGATTGGTTTTGTGATGCTGCTGCTTTCTTACGTTGGTAGCAAGTTTGTGCTCGAAGTGATTTTGAAGCGGGTTTAAGAAACATGTCGTTCCTGCAACATTTAAATTTGTTGAATTTCGTAGAGTTTGGCGTCAAGAACTAGAGAAACTTTGCTTCGCCGGTCCGCCTCCTCTGCAAAGATATCGGTGAAAATCCCCCGGCTTCGCTTGCCTGCCCCTTTGCAAAGGGGGCAGTGAGGCGTCGCGAGACAACGAGCGGGGGATTGGCGTTGGTCAGCAGGCTGAATCTCGCTGTTGTATGCCGCAAAGTCGCACGCTTGCGCCCAGCGCGACCTTAGTGGCGGTTCGGGGTTGGGGCGACGAACGCTCCGTTTGTAATTACGAGGTCCAGAAGCCACCAAACCTTGACATATTACGCAGCACGTAATAGTCTTTGGCAATGATTAAATCGTTCAGCTGTAAGGACACAGACGTGTTGTTTCATGATGAGGTCGTACCTCGCTTTCGAGCCATTGAAAGAGTCGCTCGGCGGAAGCTGCAGTATCTGCATCAGACCCGGGTACTTGCTGATCTAAAGGTGCCGCCCGGTACCCATTTGGAAATGCTGAAAGACAAACGGGCAGGTCAATACAGCATTCGAATTAATGACCAGTGGCGCATCTGTTTTCATTGGCGTGTAGACGGCCCGTATGCGGTCGAAATTGTTGATTATCACTAGGAGACACCATGGCAAAAAAACGCCTTGACCCCATCCCGCCCGGCGAAATCCTGCTTGAAGATTTCATGCGACCCTTGGGAATCAGCATCAATTCGTTGGCGCGCGCGATTGATGTTCCGCCAAACCGTGTGAGTGCCATCGTTAATGCAAAGCGAAGCATCACCGCCGATACGGCGTTGCGACTGGGAAAGTATTTTAAGGTTTCGCCTGAAATCTGGCTCGGACTTCAGTCCGACTACGATTTGCGCGTTGCGCAACGCAGCGGTTGGCAGGAGATCGAGCGCCGCATTCACGCCTATGCTGCTTAAAGCAGACGCGAATGTGTCAAGACTGTTTTCGCATTAAGCCCGTGCCGAGCCGATGCAGCGCCCTGCACTTTCTTAGACTCTAATGTATATCTTCATACCTAAACATTGTCATTCCCGCGCAGGCGGGAATCCAATGTGCCGGGAATTTGCATCCCCGATTGTGTTTGTCCGGGTATCGCGCTCTTGGATTCCCGCCTGCGCAGGAATGACGGAAATCTGGGAAGTAATCAGGAAAATGCGGCCATGACAGACGATATTGCCCTGAGTTGGTTGTTCCTAGCGCTCGCAGGACTGCTGATAGGCTCAGGCTTCTTCTCGCTGTCTGAGACCTGCATGATGGCGCTCAACCGCTACCGGTTGCGCCATTTGGTCAAGCAGGGGTCGCGTGGTGCTAGGCTCGCGCAAGGGCTTCTCGACAAGACCGAGGAGTTGCTATCGTTTATTCTGGCCGGTAATACCGTTCTGAATGCGGCCACGACGATACTGGTTGCGGAGATTTGTCGTCGGCTCTTCGGTGATGGCGAATATGTCCTCGGCATTGCAACTGGTGCCGCGTCACTCTCCATTCTGATCTTTGCGGAAATCTTGCCCAAAGTATTTGGCGCACGTTTTTCCGAGCGCCTCGCGCTGATTGCCAGTTATGTGCTTTCCCCCATGGTGCGCATCACATCACCCATCATGTGGTTCATCAACGCGCTGGTGCGTGCAATCTTGCGCGTGTTCGGCATCAAGCCGGTGGCGGAAGGAGCCGCTTCACTTTCGATGGAAGAGATGAGAACCCTCGTCTTGGAGGGCGGGCACTTTATCCCGCAGAAACACCACAATATCATGTTGAATCTGTTCGATCTTGAAAACATGACGGTCGACGATACCATGACGCCTAGAGCGTTGATCGAAGGTGTGGATATCGACGATAAGATTGAAACCATCCGCAACGCCCTGTCCACGTCACATCACACCCGGTTGATCGTTTATGAAGGCGATCTGTCCAATGTGATTGGTATTGTTCACGTACGCAAAGTGCTGAATGCCTCGGAGAAAGAACCGCTCGCAAAGGAAACGCTGCGCGAAATCATGCGTGACCCCTACTACATTCCCGAAGGCACGCCCTTGTTGCAACAACTGACACACTTTCAGGAGCAGCAGCGCCGTATGGCCTTGGTGGTGGACGAGTACGGCGAAATCCAAGGGCTGGTGACGCTGCAAGACATCCTAGAAGAAATCGTCGGTGAATTTACCAGCCAATCGCCGATGAATGCCGGCATGTTTCGGCGGCAAGACGACGGCAGTGTTATTGTTGAAGGGTCCTGTCCGCTGCGTGTCTTGAATCGCAAGCTGGGTTACAACTTTCCGCTTGATGGGCCGAAAACAATGAACGGTTTGCTCATCGAGCAGTTGGAAGATATTCCCGAGCCGGGCACAGCAGTCAAGGTCGGCGAGTATCCGATTGAGATATTGCAGACCGAGGATCGGAAGGTGAAGGTGGTGCGACTTGCAGCAACATGACCCGGCTTTGGCGACTTTCTGCTAGATGCCTAGCAGCTTCGTTGAATCCGCCTCAGGTGCTTCTGTTCGCTGGGCTGTGCAACAGCCTGACCACAAGTGGGGATAACCGCCAACTCTAACGTTCGGTTTGCTCCGCACACCAGCGAGTCCAGCACTTCCGGTAAGCTGCCTCTAGATTCCTAGTGATGAAAGCAGGGTCATTTTGTGGATTGGTGGCAATCCGAGCCCTCAGCGAATTCCTCAAGTCGCTAAGGAGACTTCGGTTTTTTGCCAGATCTACTGCAATGTCGACATATTCGTCTAGCGAGTTAGCCACCAATTGGGGAAGTCCCGCAGTATTGAGAAGCACAACACCGCTGCGAGAAACGCTGGAGTTCCCAGCCACGGTTATGACCGGCACTCCCATCATGAGTGAGTGCATTGTCGTCGTTCCGCCGTTGTATGGAAACGGGTCTAGCGAGATGTCAACTTGAGAAAAAAGTCCAAAAAATTCATGCCGGGGACAGCTCTTTTGAAAAGATAGCTTCGATAGATCCGGAAGAAATTTGGCAAACAGGGCTTGCACCTTCAACTGTGTTTCCTGCGAATCGATACCGCAAACCAGCAGTCTGCTTTCGGGGACGGCCATGAGTATTCTGGACCAAGTCTGCGCCACACTTGGGTTCAACTTGTAGGTACTATTGAGCGACCCGAAAGTGAATATCGAAGACTGTGTTGAAGGCAGAGGAGAAACATCAGGGTATTCCTCGGAGAGTATCAGCGGTGCTGCCTGCCCTGGCAGCCGAATCAACTCTTCCGTATGAAACTGTTCCGTCATTCCAGGAGGATCAGTGTGCTCATCACAAATTCGATAGTCTATCGTCCTCAGCCCGGTGGACGATGCCATTCCTATCCACGTCATTTGAACGGGGGCAGGCTTGTGGGCAAATGCATCCAGACGATTATTTGCACTAATTCCAGAGAGATCTATAAGAATATCAATTGCATCTGACCGAATTAGGCTGGCTAACTCAATTGCGGAGACCGATGTTTCAGTGCACTCGCGCCAATGGTCGCAGAAAGCGCCTATTTCAGCGGTAACTGAATCGTTAACGTCGCTCGAGTAGTATGCAAAAATTTCAAACTGCGATTTGTCGTGTTGCTTCAGCAACGGTAAAAAAAAGCGGGCGACCGGGTGGTCTTTGAAGTCTCCAGAAACGTACCCTATCCTCAGGCGCCTGCTGGCGACTGGCAAGTTTGTATGTTGCGGGTGTCTTCCAGCCTGCTCCTCTAGTCTCGCGCCAGCCGCCGCCAAGCTCTTGAATACTTCAGTCGGCGGTACGCTCGGATCTGACAGAAGCGCAAAGTTCGTAAAGTCACCTAGAAATCTTTTGCTTGTAGTCGCTAAAGGCTGGGTGAGTAAACGCTGTATTAGAATCCGCGATTCTTCTCGTTCGCCCGCGAAGTGAAGGTGCTGGGCGAACATAATTTCCATCATTTGCGTCACGCTGCCGGGGGTGTTTTGGAGGGCAAGGCGTACCAGCTGGATTGCCTCACCGTATCTTTTTAGTAGCCCGTACACAACTTGCAGCCCGGCCAACACCGCCGGACTCTCGGGGCAAACTGAGTAGAGTTCTTTGTATACTGAAAGTGAATCGGTATACCGACCGAGCGCCGAAAGTGCCGTCGCAAGCTGTATTGCGACTTGGACGCTACTGCGCTGACGAAGGAACGGGATGCTGTGCTCAACAACTTCTTGGTACTGCCTGAGGCCCATCAATGATGTGATGAGGTTCATCTTGGCGTCAGCGTTATTCGCGTCGTAGAGCAACGATTTTTTGAATGCGTCACGCGCCGTGGCTTGTTTTCCAACTTGCAAAAAAGCGCATCCGAGGCTGTTGTGTGCCGCCGCAAAGGAGGGGTGGATCGCAACGGCCTGTTGCAGTGGGGCTATGGCTGCAACAGGATCACCTTGACGAATATGTGCTTCACCAAGGTTGCGGTGGGCTTCGGCATAGTTTGGCTTCTTTACGCAGGCATCCTTGAAATGTTGAGTTGCGGCTGCCATGTTCCCGAGCGAAGCGAAAACAATACCCAAATCATTGTCATAGTTCGCTTGATTGGGCGCTAACGAGATCGCCTTTTGTAACAGTGGCACAGCGTCCACGCTGAACCCTGCGTAGTGTTTCATCATGCCGAATCGATAATACGTTTCGGCATGATTTGGATTCGCGGATAGCGTGCTGCGGTAGTGCAGTTCCTGCGCAGCAAATTCTTGTGCGGTGAGTGGGCTTCGTGTTATTGGGGCTGGAATATGCATCGTAAAGTCGCTAAGGTTGGAGCGGTATAGGCACTTTGGCGAACAGAGCCTTGTCCTACCAAAATATGCTATAGCGTGACGGCATCAATCTCCATCATGGGGGTAGGATGCCAATGTCCGAAGCATCACCTTCACCCCCCCTTTTTCCGTCGGCACCCAACGAATAAAGCGCAAACGGTTGGTTATTCGCCCCGGGAGTGCTGTACTGATAAGCGTTCTTCCAAGGGTCCAGCGGGATGTCTCCATCAGTGTATGGGCCGCGCCATCGAACCGCGATGTTAGGGTCGCTTGGCTTGGTGATCAACACGCCCAAGCCCTCCTGTGAAGTCGGATACCTACCGACATCCAAGCGGAAGTTTTCGACTGCCCCACGGAGTAACTTTGCCTGAGTTGCCGCGATTTTGGGTGCTTCACGGTCTACAGTTCCCAAAATACGAGGCCCAACCATGCCAACGATCAGCCCGATGATGGCGAGAACAACCAACATTTCCATCAGCGTAAACCCGTCATAAAGGCGACGGGACGGGGGGGGGTTCAGGGGTTCAATATGGTTCATATCGCTTTTAATGTTGAGCATGGAACTGACGACTATTATCTCATTCATGGATTCAGATGTATATTTAGCAAGTCGCGACGGGGGGCCTTCAAGCCTCTAGCCAGGCGAGCTAAAGTTATTAGATGGCATCTTGGCTGGGTTCTTGCGTTGGAGGCTAGTTTGTCGCTCATTCGAATTGAAGTTGGAGTGCTGATGAAACTTAAAAACCCCCGTCCTCTAACTGCTGTTGATGTGTTTAGTTCGCGCGCGGCGGTGCGAAGTGCGTTAATCAGTTTTGCCGTGGCCATTTATGTCTGTATCTGCATGGTTACGGCGATAGATGCGTTTGCACAACAGACAACTTCAACCTCTGTCTCATCGGACAAAAATCCTTCGAGAGCATTTGAGTCCGTGACGCTGACCGCAATAGTTAGTCCCGTTCGCGTTTCGACAGATTTTCAGTTTGCGTTAAGCGTAGGTTCGCCAGCTGGGTCCTCTAGGTTCATCAGAGTTGCCCTCAACGGTGCACAATTTGCAAGTACGGTCACTTCAAGTCAGTTGACTGTGCCGGGAAACGCCGGTGGGTTGGCAAGCGTTTCCGTGCTCTTGGGGGGGCAGCCCGGCGCTTCCTACGTTGTGTTTCAAATTGCCCCAGCGGGGGCCGGCCTTAAGACCACGGATATTGTCAAATTTGCCCCGCCTCTTGTAGATTTGGTTGCGGTTCAACCTGGTACTTCTCCTAGTCCACGAACAGTCTCTTTTTCTGTTCACGAAACGCTGACCTCTGGATGCTGCGTTACTCCACCAAACTCGGCTTTGATTTATCAGGCACCTCTTGCCAACATTCTTGATTTTGTCGCAGCGCCCTCACCCAGCGGTACAGTCGTATTCAAGGCCGATGGTGTTGTGCTACCCGGTTGCAGTGCGGCAGCATTGAATGCAGGAGTGGCAACTTGCACCACCAGTTTCCCTAACGTTGGGTTGCAGACGGTCACCGCAGAGTATGGTGGAGGTGGTACTTTTGCGTCGAGTACCGGCACATTGCTGGGAGGGCAGCAGGTGCTTGCTGGGGGCACCGCCTCGTCGTCACTGCGAAGCAGCCGTAACCCCTCTACGCTAGGCGACCGTCTCTCAATCACGCTTGCAATAGTCGGTGAAAATCTTGCTGGTAAGGTCTCTTTTTTCGAGCCTAACGCGCCGCTCGCAAATCGCAATATATGTTTGGCCGTCCCCGTTGTGGCAAACACGGCGGGGGCGTTTGCAGTTTGCGAAGTTCCGTCTGTCAACCGCTCGCTTGGTAGCCACGTATACTCGGCGACGTTTACTCCAGATTCAGCTTCTACTTCGATATCAGCCAGCATGGAGCAAGTTATCTACGAAGGTGCCACTGCGCTGCTCTTGAGTTCCGCAACTGGGCAGTCAGTAGTCGGAAACTTTGCAGCTGGAAAATTCAGCTTCTTGCCGGTTACCGACCCAGGTCAAGACTTCCAGCCGCTGGCTTTTGCTGATTTGGATGGCAATCTTGTCCCTGATCTGATTTTTCAAAACTTAAAGCAAGGTGATTCAGGCGACGTTCGGGTTTGGAAAGATGGTAACGCCGAATCGGGCCGTTCACTACGCTCGGTAAAGTTTACGTGGCGCCTTGAGGCCGTAGGCGATCTCGACGGCGATGGATTTGGCGATCTTGTGTGGCGTTTTACCGGCCAAACGCCAAACGCCAACGACACCGGCGTTTCTTATGTGTGGTTTACAGACGGAGATCGGGGCGTTACAGTTAGGAAGCGGGGCGGGGCTCCCCTCAGTTGGCAATTGATTGGCGCTGTGGATATCAATAGGGATAGAGCTGCAGATTTAATTTATCTCAGTCCCGAACGGCAGTTAAGAGTATTGGTCGCGACCAGCGGACGGACATGCGCGAACTTTGGCGCTGGCACCGTCCCGGTGGGCTACTCGGCGCTGAGAGTTGGTGACTTTACTGGAAGCCGGTTGGGCGAAGTATTGATTCGTAACGCCACCACCGGCGAGTCGCAGATTATCTCGCTGGACGGTACAGCACTCACCGTGCCCGTGTCGACGGCAAACCCGGACGATGCCAACGCCTCCTGTACGCCTACACCCCAAGTAGTGCCAAGTGCGACTCGAACGTTGTTGACAACAAATCCCGCTTGGCAGTATTTCGCCTCGCTGGATCTAAACGGTGATGGAATTCAAGACATTATCTGGATCAAGCCAGATCGATCATTAGCAGTATGGCTGATGCAGCCTGGCAGTGCGCAACCGTTCGTAATCGACAATGCGGGAACTGCCCCCCTTGGCTTTGCCCCAGTCGGGCGGTGAACCATTTGCGATGGAAATTCCTCTCGTTGCCAGGATCGCCTTCAGTTGTCCTTGATATCAAGGATCTGGCGAAAGGCGTCAACGAGTTCTGCTCGGGAATCTGCCCGATCAAATAGCATCGACAAGTTGGCAGCGATTTTTGTAGCAAGGTCGTTGCGCACTGTCACGTCATTTGCAATTTGAACTGCCTTCGTTACGTACGTTTCCACATCATCGACAATACAGTCTTTTATCCCGACTATTTCACAATAGTATTGGCCGGTTCTACCTGCCGCAAGACCACTCGGAAGCGTAACTGCTGGCGTGCCAGCAACAAACGCCAGCGCTAAGGATTCACCCAAACTCACTTTGAACGGATCCAGCACAACCGCAGAATGCGCGTGTATCGCCAACACATCCGCTTGGTTTGGTTGTGGAAGGAACAAAACTCTTGCCAGATGACTATCAAGAATGCCTTTGGCGGTTAGTCGCTGCTTTACAAGTCTGGCCCAAGCAGGCTGCGTAGCGTCCTCAAAGAAGAGAATGTATGCGTTCGGATCAAGCGCAAGTAACTTACTGATCGCGTCATCAAAGGAGGGGTGCAGGGCCGATAGCGTTGCCGGGCAGAAATAAAGGTTACCTGTCTCGGGCAAACTGAGATCAGCTCGCGTCCTGCCCGAAGCGACGATTGCAGGTGCTGCTTGCTCAAAAAAGTGCTTGAGAGGGATCAGTTCATGTTGGCGTTGTGGTGTCGTATCGAGGGGTTCGATCATGTCGAACACGAGTCTGTAGTCAAAGTTGTCAACGCCTCTCGCCAACGGGCTGCCAGATATCAATACTTGTTTCGTTGCGAGTCGTGCGAATGACAGAAAGTAGCCTAGCGGTTCGTTGCCGATGTCGACAAAGCCGATCACGTCAAGCTGCAGGGCTGAAATTTCTTCCCGCGCGTACTCAAGTCGGTCGTCGAGTAGTACGGTGTGCTCATCACCGCTGATCGAGGATATATTGATTCGGCTGCCGGACGTTAGATACCAGACTTCAATGGGCGTTGTGGATTCGAGTGATCGTAGTGCATTTTTGACGGCGCGCAGCGCGCTCTTGCCGAGAGCATCTGCGGGCGCGTAGATGCCGACTCTTAGCTTGGGGAATTGCTTGGCCGAAGTAAGATGCGGTGCGCGATACAGTAACTTCGGGAAGATGTGTTTATAGAACTTGAACAGTGCTGTCGCCAACGAACGTCCATCCTCGCCATCCTCAAGGAAAAAGTGCGGGGCTGCAAAGGCGGGATACGTTTTGCGCAATGATTGTTCAACGGGAAGATGGTCAATCAGATAATCAATGTTGAAGGCGATGTCTTCTTTTGCTGCGGCCTGAGTTGCTGCATCTCGGGGTATGGGCGAAATTAGCGTTGCTGCGCGCAAGGCGACGTCCGGTGAGGATACGTGATTCAGAATCAGGTCATAGTGGGTACGTGATTTCTCGATCTCGCCGGATAGCCAGTATAGTTCTGCTATCAATAAATGTGCTTCCAACAGTCCTGGCTTAATGGCCAGCGCGTCTAAGCAGAGTGTCAGCGCGTCAGAGGCAAGGTTTGCTTTCCACTTTTCGACAGCCAGGTAGTAATACAACTCGCCGGTCGGCCCAAGTTTTCGCGACTGGTTGAAGTGGTAGGCGGCATCATCCGGCTGCCCCGCTTGGCTGAGCGCAAAACCAAGATTGGCATGTGCTAAGGCGTGATTTGGATCTGCGTTTACGGCTTGGCGAAGGCTTTCTATAGCTAGGTCGTTGTTGCCAGCGCGGAGGTGGGCTAGGCCCAATATGTTTAATATGTCGGCCGCGCCAGGGCGGAGCGACAGCGCTTTAACAAATGGGGCAATTGCGGTCACTGGCTGGTCTAGCTGCAGATAGGCGCTTCCTAGAGTTAGAAGGGCTTCCACATTCTGCGGCTGTACGTCTATGGCTCGTTGCAGTAGCTCCACCGCGCGGTCAGTTTTGCCGCGCTCAATGAGAACGCTTCCCGTATTCGCTAAATAGGTTGCGTTTGTTGGCTTGTGTGTCAGCGCCTGCCCCAAGAACAGCAGAGCTTCGTCGCTGGTTTTTTGTTGCTGGTGCAGCACCATTCCCAGGTAGTGGAGCGCATCTGTGGCTGTCGGCGTCTGCTGGAGTATGTTGCGATAACGTTGCTCAGCGTCTGCTAGCTGCCCACCTTGATGGGCGGCTAATGCATTTTTCAGGGCTTGAGTGGCGGCTTCGCTGTCTTGTATCGGTGCATTCGAATTCATTTTTTATTCATTTGCTTTCTTTTGTTATTTGAATACTTGGCCATTTCCAACCACTGTTGAATATTCAGCCGAGCCCGCAGAACAAGATCACCGCTCGCGGACAGGGAAAAAATTGCAGTGTCACCAGGGTCGAGTTCTGATAGGACAGGATGTAACGCAACCGCTTTAGGTTGCCGGTGAGAGATCACAAAGGAGTTCTCGCCGATGTAGAAAGCGGGGAGTATTGCGCCTAGGATTTGAAGCTTGATGATTTCGTCGCGGTAACCGAATTGCTTGCGTTGGAATTCCGCAGGATTGAGATCAGTTGATCGCTCGAAGGGCGTGTCAGGTGAGCGAAACATCAAACTCGCGACGTTTAGAGTCAGGCACTCCTTGCTGATTTTCACAGTATAGTACCTGAACCCGATCTGGTGAATCGCCTTACCAAGGGCGGTTGCATCTGCCAAGCCTTGGTCAGTCAGTCGATTGGCTGGATTACATTCTTCCCACCATAGCGCGTTACTGACGTCCGCAGCCGTACCAACGACATTAGGTGGTGGGACAACGTAGATGACGTTTTCGCCTTTGTCGAGGGCAACGAGTAACTCATCGTAAAGCACGGCTAGGTCTGGGCGATGAAACTTAGTTGATGCCTCTGCTGAGTCGCAGAACAGCTGAGTAAAGAGCAGGAGAAAAAGAGCGATTTTGAGCATGGTGCAAACCGTTTGGATCATTTTCAGTCGAGAGCTGCGATTTCAAGGTTAGCAAACTCTCCGAGAATTGGGCAACAAACGAAACATGTTTGTGCGCCTTAGATGGCCATCTGTAGAAAGGAAAAGGGGGCTTTCGCCCCCTTTTCGTTTTGCAGAGATGCTAACCGAATATTAACGGTTGGCTTGGCGATAGAACGGCATGCTCATGTTTGATGTTCCGTTAGGAGCGGTCAAGACATACGTGCCTGCCAGCGCTGGTGTACCGGATCCACCGACTGTGAATGTGACTTGGAACGGACCGGTTGCGGTGGTCGTACCAAGCAACGAGTCCATTGTCACTGTTGACACGGTTCCCGGAGCAACCGTACCAGACAGAACGGCACCAGTACCAGTGACGACGCCGTTTGCGTTACGGACAACAGCAGTCCACGGGGTCGCAACTTGTCCAGCTGCAGGCGTGCGCAGATCAGTCAGAACAAAACGACTGATCCAACCTGGTGTTGCCGACGCCCAAGGAGCAATCAAATCAACGCCATCACGCGTAATCGAACCCAAGCTAGCGGAGAAGGTTGGCAGCGTGTAGTTTGCGTTAGCCGTCGCGCTCAACACAACACTGTAGCTTTGGACTGGAGAACCAAGCGCGGTCGTTCCATTCACTGTGTAGCAGAAGCGATGGCCGCTGGCTACACCAGAAAAATCAGCTGCGGTCGATGTGTTAAGCAAAGAATTCCAGTTAGCGGTCGACAATGGGATCGTCGCACCACTCGCGGTAACAGCAGTAGCGCTGTCCAGCAAGTTCGCACCAGAAGCCGCGTTGATCGCACAGGAGGTGTTGGAAGCCGTCGAGTGGCGGCTGAGTGTATAGACGCTAGCAGGACCAGCAGCGGCGCTAAAGTCACCCGTCAAGGCATACGAACCAGCAACGCCTGTATTTACGACAGTGCTCACTTGAGTGATAGAGGCACCAGCAGCATCAACAGGCTGTGCCGCCGTGTAGATCGTTGTTCCCAAATCAGCTGCACGACCCAAACCAACAACACCCAAGTTTGCCGAGAGGACACCAGTACCGAAGTCACGGAAGCCGTTAGCAGCAAGCGCAGTCGCACCGCCAGATTGGGCAACACCGAAACGGGTCGCGCGAGACATTGCGATCAATGGTGTTGAACGCGTAAAGACCGGGCTGGTAGCTGCGGATGCGCCAGTGAGGAATTCATAGACGCCATAAGTCAAGTTAACCGCGTTGGCGTTTGACGTGATGTTGATCTGAGGAACAAGGATTTGAAGGATGTCGTTTTGGACGTTACCAGCACTGCCTGCGGTAACTTCATAAACAACAAATGACGAACCAACACCGCCAAGCGCGATGGTAACACCTGCGAATTGACCTGTGCCGGTACCGTCACCAGCAATAGTACCGCCCTTACCGCCTGCACCGGTTGAGAGTGTAGCAGCGATGTTTACTTGGTTGCGCGCATTACCCAAGCCCGTTCCGAAGCGTGCACCACCAGAAAGATCAAGACGGATGAAACGCTTTTGACCGCCATCAATACCGACGCCGAGAGGAACACCGGTTAGTGCATCTAAACCGGCCTGTGTTGTGCCGAGGGTATTCGCAGTAAATGGCGAAGCGGCGCCAGTGATGGAACCGATGTTAAACGCATTTGCCGGACCAGTTAGCGCGGTGCCAGTGGTAGGGGTGATGGTAAGTTCGCTAGCAAACAGGATGGCTTTGCCTGGGGTGTAGTTACCCGTAACGCCGCCAGCCGAGTTGAGGTTTACTTGCGCGTTTGCGGATGCCGCAAACAACGAAGCAACCGCTGCAGCCAACAATGTAACTTGATTCTTTGAAACTCTCATTACTGTCTCCTTTGAAGGATTGTGTTAGTACTAACAAAAATTTTCATAACGGTTTAGCTTGGCAGTTCGTTCTTTTTTTTACCGCGCCGGCGCGATGGTGAAGCCTTCAAAGAATCGTAATCCGCCCCGCTGACGCCATGAGTTTATAACGACGTCACGACAATGGTAAAGAAAAGTTCCTCACTTTGCAAATCCACGTACGTTTCTCTTGGAATTGTGTCGGTTGTGTTGCAATATTACAACATTGCCGAATGGTTGAGAAGTTGGGTTAAGTATCAGCCGTAACTTCAAAATATTGGCCATGTGCATCTTGCTTCACGCTATCGCCCCACTGCATGTGCGAGAATATTTTGGCCTAAATTAGGGCGCAAGTGTAAGAGATTTGATTCTGGTTGATGAGATTGTGTGGCCAGCCGATGCGTGGTCGGCATCGGCCGCGAAACGGTCAGCGTTGCAGCGTTGTGTATAGATAGCAGACGGCAGTTCGTTGAAACTTGTCTCTGCCGCTCGACAAACTGAGTTGCTGATGTTGCCAATTGTTGTGTTGTGCCGGATTGAATTACAGTACGCGCGCCACTACTCGAAGCGCTATTCCTTCTTTTTCTACAGTCCATGCAAACGCAAAAGATCATGACAGCAGTGCTACGCGAGGACGTTATCGGCGCTCGGCTGGTGGCGGCGGGAAAGATTTCGCCGTCAGATGTGGAAAAGGCTCTTGTATTCCAGCAAGAGATGGGTAAAGGGACGGCCGGCGTGGCGTCGCTTCCCGCTCTGCGCCCCGCAAGCGGTCGGCTTGGTGCTGTGCTGGTGCGCATGGGCGCGCTTTCTGAGGAGGCGTTGTTGCCGTACTTGAGCGAGCAGACGGATATTTCGCTGCTGGCTTCCAATGCGCTGCCTGGCGGTGCTGAGGTTGCACAGGCTGTGACCTTGCTCGCGCTCACCAGCTTGTGGTGGCAGGCGCGTGAAGCCGTGCCATTTATGCGCGCCAACCAATTATGGATTGCGGCAAAAGATCCACTTGATCGTGAGCTAAATGAATTGGTCGCTCATGCCGCTGGCGCACGTTCGTTTCAATTCTGCTGGGCTCGCAGTAATGATATGGCGCGGCTGCAGCAGTTGCTGCGAGATGCCGAGCGAGGTGGCCGCGCACGTGTCGGCAATTTAGGAGACGCCAATTATCTTCGTGAGCTTGCCGAGGAAGCGCCTGTCATTGAATTCGTCAATAACGTCCTCGCGCAGGCAGTCGATGAGCGGGCATCGGACATCCACATTGAACCGGGTGAACGTGAATTTGAAGTGCGGTTGCGTGTTGATGGTGTATTGCAAACCCGCATGGCACGCCCGCGCGATGGGTTTGATGCGATTGCCTCACGCGTGAAATTGATTTCGGGGCTGGATATTGCCGAACGCCGTTTGCCACAAGACGGACGTATTACCACGCGTGTATCCGGCGTGGAAATGGATATTCGTGTCTCGGCCATTCCCGGCGTGCACGGCGAATCATTGGTGCTACGCTTGTTGCCGAAGGAGCGCGCCGATCTTTCGCTGGCTTCATTAGGTATGTCACCGGATATCCTCAAGGCATTTCAAGAGATATTGAAACAGCCTAATGGTATCGTGCTTGTTACCGGCCCGACCGGTTCCGGCAAGAGTACGACGCTGTATTCCGCGCTGTCGGCGATTAACGACCGCAGCTTGAAAATTGTCACGGTGGAAGATCCGGTCGAATACCGTATGTCGGGCATCACGCAGATCCAGACACATTCGGATATTGGCTATACCTTTGCGCGGGCGTTGCGCTCGATCCTGCGCCACGATCCGGATGTGATCATGATTGGTGAGATTCGTGATGCCGAGACCGCTGAGATTGCGATTCAATCGGCGCTGACCGGGCACCTCGTATTGGCGACGATTCATACCAACGACGCGCCGTCTGCCTTCACCCGCTTGCTGGAGATGGGAATTGAGCCGTTTTTGCTCGCCACCTCGGTGCGGGCTGTGCTCGCACAGCGGCTGGTACGCAAGCTCGACCCGAAAAAATCCGCACCAGTGGCAACGCCGCGTTGGTTGGGTGACGAGCTCTCATCATTGGCGAAAAGTTATCCGGAAGCCATGCCAGCGAAGGCGTCGTTGATGGCTCCGGCGTCTGGAAACGATGATGCGGGTTCATATCGGGGCCGCTCGGGCATCCATGAATTGCTCACCGTTACCCCAGACATACAGGATGCAATTGTGGCGCGGCGTTCATCGATGGAGTTAGCCGAAATAGCTCGACGCGCGCCCGGCGCGTGGAAATTCCGCACTCTTCGCGAGGATGGCCTGATCAAGGCCGCGCACGGCTTGACCAGCTTGGAAGAAGTGCTGCGCGTGGCTGGGTCACAGAGCCAGGGAGCCGGCGCGGACGACGCCATGCTGGCTGAAGACTCGGCACGTTAAGTGCCGACGAGAAGACGATACTTTTAATGGCACTTTTTCGGTACGAAGCAATTGATGCACGTGGCGGTTCGGTCGAAGGGCAGATCGACGCGGATTCATCACAACACGCGCTGCAAAAGCTTGGCGAACAGGCGCTTACCCCGACCAAACTCGAAGATCAGAGCGGTGTTTCGGCCGAATCTGCCGCAAAAGCGCCGTCGATACTGGGGTTTGCCAAAAGCGCCAAGGTTAAAGTTGGCGAGCAGATTCTCATCATTCGTGAACTCTCAACGTTACTTCGCGCGGGTATCACCTTGGTGGATGCGGTCGATTCGCTCGCCTTATCGAGAGTGGATACGCCAGCAGGACTGGGACTGCGTCGCGCCCATCGCAGCTTGAACGCCGGCACCCCCTTCGTTAAGGCGCTGGAAGAAACCAAGATCGAATTTCCGCAGTACGTATTTCAACTGGCGGCAACCGGTGAGATGACCGGCAAACTATCGAGTGCCTTGGCGGACGGGGCCAAACAAATGGAATACGACGACCGCATTCAGCAAGAGATGCGCAACTCACTGACCTATCCGATCATCTTGATCGTGGCGGGGGTTGCGGCGGTATTGTTGATCTTTTTGGTGGTGGTGCCGAAATTTGCCAACTTGGTCAAGGGCAGTCGCGCCGCAGATATCCCAGAAATCTCCTTGGCGGTGATTAAGTTTGGCGTGTTTTTGCAAGCCAACTGGCTTTGGTTATTTCTATTGGTGTTGGCCGGGGCCGGGATTTTTTATCTGAGTATTCGCGATGCCGCAGGCAGGACTCAATGGCTGACACGTCTTTCGACGCTGCCACTGGTCGGCGAATGGCTAACGGAAGCCGAAATTGGCCGCTGGGCAACCACACTCGGCGCGTTGCTCGCTAACCGGGTGCCCATACTGTCCGCCCTAGAGTTATCTGCCGGGGGTTTACGTTTTGCCAAGATGCGCGAACGCGTCAATCTGGTCATTCGCGACGTGCGCGGCGGCTCTACATTGGCCGATGCGGCGGCGCGTTACCGTCTCGTTGGTGCCACCGGGGTTAACTTAATTCGCGTTGGGGAGAAGTCTGGCGAGTTGCCGCAGACCGTGGCCACGCTCGGAGAATTGTCCATGGAAGCGGGGCGGAATCGTATGCGCCGGTTCTTGGTGCTGATCGAGCCGCTGGCGATTCTGACCATCGGCGGCGTGATTGGCTTCATCATGGTTGCGATCATGATGGCAATTACGGGCTTGAGCGCGGGCCGCTTGTAGCGCCACGGTTAGCTTACAAGCGCAGCAGTCGCCGCAAACGTTCCGGGTCTGGCTGCCCGGCTTGGTGCGCGACCGATTCAGTCAAATAGTCATATACGCTCATCGTGTCGCTGTCTATTATTGGCGGGCCATTTGAGGCATTTTGTGCTGAAGAATGCCGTGATTGCTGGGGTTTTACAATTTCAGCGAGCTGCGTTGCTATGGCGTTTTCGTCGATTTCGCGGCCGAGATGTTGCGCCAAGCCGCGAACCACATCCGCCGGGTCGGTGAGTAACTGGTCAAAACTGGCGAAGTAACGCGGCAGCCCTTCGCTGTGGGCAAACACATGTTGGTAATAGCGATACCACAGCCCGGCGAGAGATTCGATTGGACGGTCTAGCTGCGCACCGATGGATGAAAGTACCGACAGCGGTTTACGAAAGGCGATGATCGGCACCATGTGCGGACACGCCGCGCGCCAAATTGGCAGCGTGAATGAGAGTCTGGGATCTTTCCAGCCAAATGTCGTTTTGTCTTGCGCGTAGCGCTCCAGCAGAACCGAGGCTTCGTCGACCAATTGTTGGCGTACTAAGGTGTCCATGGTTCGTGCGTAGTCGATCGGTGGCGGCTCCAGCACCCAGCCACCGGCCACTTGCAACACCCGGTCGTTGAATGCCAAAAATGCGGCATTTTCAAAGTACCCGTCGGGATTGTTGTGGTTACGCGGGATGTGGTCTGTTTCATCGCCAAATTCGACGCCCAGCACCTCGTCCAAAATACGCGCAAATAACGAGGTTCCGCTGCGTCCAATCGAGACCACAACGACACGTAACGGCTTGCTGCTATGAATTTCTGGCATATGTGAGTGTTTGCTTATCGAAAGCCGGGAGATTACGCGTCCAAAATTGAGAAGTGCTTGACGGGCATTTTAGTCGCCTATCCGGTGCCGCGCCGCGCCATTGCTGGCGGCTTTAGACGACAAGGCCGCTGGTTGACGTTTCCCATGAATGTCTTGATAATGCCGGGTTCCCGTGGAGAGATGGCCGAGTGGTTAATGGCAGCAGACTGTAAATCTGCCCTCTAACGAGTACGCTGGTTCGAATCCAGCTCTCTCCACCAGTTTTTGGTGGTGGGAATGTAGTGGTGGATGGTGGTGGATTCCGTGTCTTTTGTCGTGAGCAAGCTGCGGGAGTAGTTCAATGGTAGAACGGCAGCCTTCCAAGCTGCATACGACGGTTCGATCCCGTTCTCCCGCTCCAAAGTTTTGTAGTGCCCAGTGAAATCTGCTGGGATTCGTGATGGCAGAAAGCGTCACGAGCGGCTCAAGCGCTAGGCGCGAACGAGTCTGCGACCGAGACGTATTTGGTTATATGTCGACCGAGCGGGCGATGTGATGCAACACCGCGATTGGGTCGCGCAGTAGCTTGAATTTGAGTAGAAGGCTCTTGTAGCTCAGTGGTAGAGCACTCCCTTGGTAAGGGAGAGGTCGTGCGTTCAATCCGCATCAAGAGCACCAAGAACAAAAACGCGAAAATGTGCAAACCTACTTTTTCGCGGCCTAGCTAGTCAAATCCGGTGGCAAAGCCACACGGATTTTTGGGCAAGAACCGAAATGCAGTATCCATTGTTAACCGAGATTTAACGAGGACGAGAAATGGCAAAAGGCAAGTTTGAGCGTACCAAGCCACACGTGAACGTTGGCACGATTGGGCACGTGGATCACGGCAAGACGACGTTGACGGCGGCGATCACGACGGTGTTGTCGAAGAAGTTTGGTGGTGAAGCGAAGGCCTACGACCAGATTGATGCGGCACCGGAGGAG
>JADCJC010000028.1 GCA_020247395.1 Rhodocyclaceae bacterium | reverse complement strand
TGTAACCCTTAGAGTATGTGGCGTAGACGCTAACTTCCTTCGATAGATCCCACTGTGGGCCTACACGGCCGGAAACACCATTTTGCTTAGTCGAGCCGGCGACCGGCGTCCGTGTTGGCTGTACACCGGGGATCGCGGCCGGTTGTGTTGAAACACGGCCGTGATAGTAGGACAAATCGTCAGTCGTGTAGCGCAGTCCCAAGATACCGCGAAAGTCTTTGGCAAAATTCCAATTACTTTCACCGAAGAACGATGTGCTCTTCAGGTCGGTGCCGTAAGTGGCGACGCCATTGTCGTTCAGGAATGTCGCACATGGGGTAAGGCCATTCGCCAAGTTGGCACCGGTCGTCGCGCAGCGCGTCACATCGCGACGGTAGACCTCGTCGGTCTTGTTTTTGAAATAGAAGAAACCGGCGACGTAGTCAATGAAGCTACCTTTATTCGACGCCCAACGGAATTCCTGTGAAGTCTGCTTGGAATCCAGCTGGCCGCGATCCGCCTGCCCAACCAGTTGGTTGTAGACCGTATTGATGCCGTCCAAATCCTGGAACTGGGTGTTTTTCCATTGGCGGAACGCGGTAATCGAGGTCAGCGTGCCACTGGCAAATTTGACATCGACCTGCCCAGACACCCCACTATTAGTGTCTTCGACGCGCTCCCGAACGTTGGTAGCGACATCACGGTTTTCAAGCCCGGCGACCGCTGGAAGCACGGCCGCGGTAAGCGCGGCTGTGCTGGTGCGAACAAATGGACCGCGCGTGCCGGTGTCGTCCGCAGTTGCGTAGTCGGCGATTAGATTGATTTTGACGTCACGGCTCGGTGTGAATTCGAGCTTGCCGCGGACACCCTTGCGGTCGTAGCCGTTGACGGTTTCGTTCAGAAACACGTTCTTTACGTTGCCGTCGTATTTGCCGGCAAAAACCGCAATCGAGCCGCCGGTTCCTTCACCCAACGGTCCGGCAACGCCGGCGCGCAGCCGCGTTTCTTTTTTGTCATAGTAACCAAAATCAACATAGCCTTCGGTGGCTTTGGGAATCGCTTTAGAGACGACGTTGATTACGCCGGCAGAAGCGTTTTTGCCGAACAGCGTACCCTGTGGTCCGCGCAGCACCTCGAGGCGCTCTACCTCCATCAAATCGAGAGTAGCCATGCCGGGTCGGGCAAACACCACTCCGTCTACGACGGTGGAAACAGTGGGTTCGACGCCAGGCGAGGTCGAAATTGTGCCAACGCCGCGGATGAACAGAGCGGTGTCCTTGTTCGACGCGTTGGCGCGGTAATTCACCGTCGGCAGTTGCTGAACAATATTGGTCAGGTTGTTGAGGTTGGCTTTTTCGAGGTCGTCCCCGTTTACCACCGAAACTGCCACCGGAACTGACTGCAACGACTCGGTCCGTTTGGTTGCGGTGACAACAATGGTTTCCAACTTGTCGTCGTCTTTTTTCGGCTCAGGCTTCGCAGCCTGCTGCGCAAAGGCGGCCCCCGATGCCAAAGTACTTGCAACAAAAACAGACAATAGAGTGCGGGTGTTCACGTTCGGCTGACGGTTCGATCTCATGACTTCTCCTGACGTTTCGGCGGATGAATGATGTATAGCTAGGCCTCTCGTTGAATACTTTTTTGGACCATGCTGGATGCTAGTAACTCGCCCCCCCAAAGTCAAGTAGGTCATCTAAATGAGTTGTATGGGTAGAACAGTCGTGCGCCACTGAGCGCCAGATCACGGGCTGAGCAAAGGCTCGCGCAGGGCCGCGGTGCTGATACTGCAAACACGCCATTTGACGGCCATCTTCGGGCAAAAAACGCTGGAGACGCGCGTGATTGCGGGGGGTTGGCGTGCCTTGTCAGCAGGCTGACAATGGTTATGTGGGAGCCAAGGCGGCTATTGGCTGGTCCAGCCGCCTTCAATGGGGATCGCGCTGCCGGTAATGTTGTGTGCGATCGGATGGCACAGCCAGGCGGCCAATTGGCCGATTTCGGCGGGTTTGGAGGTGCGCAGACTCGGTTGTTTTTCTTGCAGCAATTCACGCACGCCGGCATCGCGGTCACCACCATGCAACGCCGCACGCGCGAGGATCTGCGGCTCGATGATGGCGGTCTCCGTCCAGCCGGGGCAGATACAATTCACGGTGACGCTGCCCAGCTCGCGGTTGCCAGCGCTTGCATATTCGAGTGCCGCCACCTTCGACAGACCGATCAGCCCAAACTTGGCGGCGACGTAGGGCGCTTTGTTAACCGACGCCACGAGTCCGTGAACCGAGGCGATGTTGACCACCCTGCCATAACCCCGTGCCGCCATGCCGGGTAACGCCGCTTTCATGGTGTGAAATGCGGCCGACAAGTTGATGGCGATGATTCGATCCCACACGTCTGCGGGCAGATCGGCCAGTGGCGCGGTCTGCTGGATGCCGGCGTTGTTGACGAGGATATCCAGCGGACCTGCGGCGAGCACCTCTCGCATCAGAGCGACGACTTGCTCTGGTGACCGCAAATCGTGGTCGTAACATGCGACTGACAACGCCCCGGCGGCAAGGACGGATTCGCGCGCCGCATTCTTCAGGCTGTCGTCGCCCAAGCCGTGCAAGACGATGTGGCAGCTCTCGCCGGCGAGCGTTTCTGCAATCGCCAAACCAATGCCTTGCAGCGAGCCGGTGATCAGGGCGCGGCGGCCGGCCGGAGAATGTGTCATGAGTGTCTCCCATCATTGGATTGAATTTGGTTGCGTAACTCGGTTTTGAGTACCTTGCCGTAGTTATTCTTCGGCAGATTGGCGATGAAGTGGTATTGCTTCGGACGCTTAAAGCGTGCGATGTTTGCCAGGCATAGCGCGTCAAGGTCGCTCGGGCTAGGCCGCGTAGTTGTGTCATTGCAGACGACAAATGCCACCACCACTTCTCCCCACTCGGCATCAGGTTGCCCGACGACGGATACCTCTCTGACTGCGGGATGTTTGAGGAGTACCTCTTCGACTTCGCGTGGGTAGATATTGGAGCCGCCGGAAATAATCACATCCTTGGAGCGATCCTTCAGCGTCAAGAACCCGTCGGCGTCAAAACAGCCCAAGTCGCCAGTCCACAACCATCCATCGCGCAGCGTTTTTGCCGTTGCCTCGGCATTGCGCCAGTAACCGGACATAACGGGGTCGCCGCGCGCGAGGATTTCGCCGGTCTCACCTGTCGGGAGCGTACCGCCGTGTTCGTCAGCGACTCGAACTTCAACCAACGATTGCGCGATACCGACTGACGCAATACGTTCCAGCCAGCGAGGGTTGGCGCGGTCAGCCAACTCGGCACGGGCGAGTGCCGTAATGCACATCGGGCACTCGCCCTGTCCAAAGATCTGTACGAAGCGGTTGCCCATGACCTCAAGCGCGTGCTGAATGTCTTGCACATACATCGGCCCGCCGCCGTACACAATCGTCTTGAAGCCGGTCGGGTCTGCGCCAACTCGGGCGACATGATCGACCAGCCGTTTGACCATTGTTGGTGCCGCGAACTGCGAGAGCCCGCCGACTTGCTGTGCGAGTAAGACGAGCTCGCCAGCGTCAAACCCGCCAGACTCGGGCACAACGTGGCGCGCTGCCTTCAGCACATGCGGAAAATTGTAAAAGCCGGCACCGTGCGACATCGGGGCGGCATAAACAATGGCATCGTTCGGATCAACGGGATCAACGTCGCTGAAGTAACAACTCGTCATTGCCAGCAGGTTTCGATGGGTCTGCATCACGCCCTTTGGCTGCCCGGTGGTGCCCGAGGTATAAAACAGCCACGCCAGATCATCTGGCAGGCGCTGCTGTAGTGCGATGGGTGCGGCCGCGAGCAAGTCAGCGTAGGCAGTGCTGTCGGCAACGATAGTGCGTTTCACGCAGCCAACGTCGCCGAGTAGCGGTATCGCCTGGGAGGCCAGCGCGCTGTCGACAAACAGGCAGGCGGCTCCGGCGTTACCCAAGATGAAGGCGAGTTCGCGCGCATGCAGTTTCGCGTTTATCGGTACTGCTACCAGCCCGGCCCACCAGATGCCATAGAGCACTTCAAGGTACGCCGGGCAGTTGGACATAAACAGCGCCACCCGGTCGCCGGCAGCCAGCCCGACTGTTTCGCGCAAATAGCCGGCGATACAGGCGCTGCGGTTGGCAAACCCGCGGTACTCAACCACACAACGGCTGCCGAGAAAAATCGCCGGTCTGGTCGGGTGAACCGTGGCGCTGCGCGCCAGTAGCTGAGCGATGTTCACCGCACCGCCTCAAGGATGCTGACATAGTTCGCTACTGCCGAACCCCCCATGTTAAAGACGCCCGCGAGTTGTGGCCCCGCGAGCTGCATCGCCCCGGCTTCACCGCAAAGCTGCATGGCGGCAATCACGTGCATGGATACGCCGGTGGCACCGATCGGATGGCCTTTTGCCTTTAGCCCGCCGGAGCGATTGACGGGTAAGCGGCCATCCGCAAAAACGCTGCCGTCATCAACGACCCGCCGTCCCTCGCCGCTTGGTGCTAAGCCCATCGCCTCATAGGCGAGCAGCTCGGCGATGGTAAAGCAATCGTGTACCTCCGCAAACGATAGGTCGTTCACCGAGCAGCCCGCTTGTTGATAGGCTGAGCGCCACGCACGCTGCGGCCCGGCGAACGAGACGGCATCGCGTCGGGACATCGGCAAGAAATCGCTGATGTGGCTACGCGCGCGGAATTGCACGGCGCGCTTAAAGCGTGACAATAACGACGCATCAACAATGACCAGTGCAGCAGCTCCGTCGGAGACCAGTGAACAATCAGTCTTGCGTAATGGTGCTGCGATCAGCGGGTTTTTGTCCGAGATGGTGTTGCAAAAATCAAACCCAACGTCCTTGCGTATGTGTGCCCACGGATTAGTGACGCCATTGGCGTGGTTCTTCGCCGCAATTTTGGCGAGCGTGGCGGCGTGGTCGCCATAGCGAGAAAAGTAGCCAGATGCCATTTGCGCAAAAATGCCCGGAAACGTCAGCCCCTGCGACGCTTCTTCTGCCACGTATGACGCCGCACTCAATACGCGGGTTGCCACCTCGGCCGAGACTGCCGTCATTTTTTCCGCGCCGACCACCAGCGCGATGCGACACTGTCCGGCTTCGATAGCATTGAGTGCTGAAAAAATGGCTGCCGCCCCGGAAGCACAGGCGTTTTCAACCCGCGTTGCCGGTTTCCAGCGCAAGCCATCATCCGCTTGTAAAACGAGTGAGGAGCAAAACGTTTCCGCAACAAAACCCCCGTTGAGATTTGCCAACCATATGCCATCGACTTCCGCAGCCTCGATTGCGGCGTCTGCCATTGCTTGGCGGCTGACACCGACAATCAACGACTCGAGACCTTCGTGGTCGAGTCGACCAAACTTTGAGTGTCCCCAGCCGACGATACAAGCCGCCATGACTTCCTGCGTATTTCGCGCCTACAACCCAGCCGCGCGATTGCGCAGACGGCCGACGATACCGTTCGGAAAGTAATAGACTGACAAGACAAACAGAACACCCAACCATAACAACCAGCGATCCGGCGAGAGCAGGGCGGCTAGCCACGGTAGACCGCTTGCCGCATCGCTGCCTAACTTCAGCAGGTCTTGCAGATAACTTTGCGCGACTACGAACAATACTGCGCCGATCACCGAGCCGTAGATGGTACCCATGCCGCCAATGACAACGATGAGCAGCACGTCGAGCATGATCTCGAACGAAAGCGACGTATCGGGGCCGTTGTAACGCAGCCACAGTGCAAGCATTACCCCCGCCATGGTGGCGAACAATGCTGACAAGACGCTGGAGATGGTGCGGTACATCACCACGCGATAGCCGATGGCCTCGGCACGAAACTCGTTTTCACGAATTGCCTGCAATACGCGGCCGAACGGCGAGTTGACGATTCTGAGCAACGCGAGAACCATCGCCAGCGCTGCAGCAAACAAGATGTAATACGTGACAAAGCGACCGGAAATCGATACGCCAAAAATCGGCTGCTCGACATACATATAGCCTGATGCCAGCATATCTGGCAAGCTGAAATTCAAACCATCCTCACCGCCAGTGATTTCGGACAACTGCGAGGCGAGCGTTTGAAATGCGGAGGCAATCGCCAATGTGATCATGGCAAAAAAGATCGCACGCACCCGCAGTGAAAACAAGCCGATCGCCAGCGCCAACAAGACCGAAAGCACTAACGCCGTCGCAATGCCCAAACCAAGGTTTAACCACGTTGCGCCCCAGCGCGAGCAGGCAATCGCCACACCATAGGCACCGATGCCGAAAAACATGGTGTGTGCGAAGCTGACAATTCCGGTGTAACCGAGCAGCAAATCAAAACTTGCGACCAGCACAATAAATATGAGGATTTTGGCCGCCACGCTCAGTGCGTTGACGCCTGGCGCGATAAACGGTGCCAATGCCAGCAGGACAAAGAGTGTGAGCAGTATCGCAGTCAGGATTTTGCTGCGCGGCAAATCGTCGGATAGAAGGCGGTTTAGGGTCATGGCATCACGTGTCAGCGATTGGCAACGGGATAGACGCCGCGCGGGCGCCACAACAGTATGGCCACCATCAGCGCGATGTTCGAGAATAGCGCCACCTTGGGTGCCAAAAACCCTGTGTAGTTGGCCATTAAGCCGACCAGCAGCGCGCCAATCAGAGCCCCGCCGGTGGAGCCCAGGCCGCCGATGATGATGACGATAAATATCAGAATGTTGACTTGCGCGCCCATTTGCGGAGTGACTGTTTGCTGATACAGCCCCCACATCACGCCGCCGGTTCCAGCCAGTGCGCTGCCGACCACGAATACGGCGATAAACAGGCGGCGAATGCGATAACCCAGCGACTCGACCATCTCGCCATTTTCCACACCGGCGCGGACCAGCAAGCCGATTTTGGTACGTGTCAGCACCCAAGCCAACGCCACAAACACCAAACCGCCCAGCAACACTGCGAGCAGACGAAACTTTTCAATGGCTGCGTCGCCGACAATGACGGCACCACGTAGGCCTTCTGGAAGCATCAATGGTATCTGCTGCGGGCCCCAAATCACTTTGATCAATTCCTCACCGATAATCATGCCACCCATGGTGATGAGGATTTGTTTCAAGTGTTGACCGTAGACCGGTCGGACTAGCACCCGCTCAAACGCCAAGCCCACGGCACCGGCCACCGCCATTGCGACCAACATGGCGGCGAATACGGCGATCAGGTTCCGCCACAACTCGGGCGAAGCGGCCCAGCCCGGCATTACACCGAGAACCGTGGTGGCGACAAAAGCACCAAGTGCGATAAACACGCCGTGGCCAAAATTGAGTACGTCCATCAGCCCGAACACGAGCGTAAGGCCGGAGGCGATGACAAAGATGATCATGCCCATCGCTAGCCCGGCGACGGTGAGTGTCAACCAGGTCGAAGGCGAACCAATCAAGGGTAACGCCAGCATTGCCAACAAAGGTACCAGTAGCAGTGGCTTCCAGTCGAAGTCGATTGAGGGTTTTGCCGGAGCGCCTGACGTGATGGTATTGCTCATAGGGTGAGACCCATCAAAGATTGTTGTAGCGCATGGTCTTCGGCAAACGCCGCCATGCTGCCGCGATGTACCACCCGACCGTTGTCCATCACGGCTACATGGTCGCCCAAACGTTTGGCGAAGTTGATGTTTTGTTCAACCAGCAGGATGGTGACACCCTCGGCCTTTAGTTGCGCAAATGCGTCGATCATGTTGTTGACAATCGACGGAGCTAGGCCCTTGCTTGGTTCATCCACAATCAGCAACTCGCGTGGCTCAACGATGGCGCGTGCGACGGCGAGCATCTGCTTTTGTCCACCCGAAAGTTTGCCAGCGGGGTAGTCCCAGAACTTCTCCACCGCCGGGAATAACCCAAAAATCCATTTGAGACGTTGACCATCCAGGTCACTGGCGTGGCTCGCTTGGGTGGCGGCAAGCAGCACGTTTTCTTTCACCGTGAGATCGGCAAAGATGCCCATGTTTTCCGGTACGTATGCAATCTTCAATCGTGCAATCTGTGGCGTCGCCAACTGGGTGATGTCCTGTCCGTCAAATGTCACTATCCCGGCGGAGGCACGCCACAGACCCATGATGGTTCGCAGGGCGGTGGTTTTGCCCGCGCCGTTGCGACCCAGCAACATGGTCAGTTGGCCGCGCGGCACCGTCAGATCGACACCGTGCAGGATGTGATACGCGCCGATATGGGTGTGCACACCTGCCAGACTCAGTAGCAGCCCGCTCATGCCGTGGCCTGATGGGGTTTAGTGCCTTGGCTCGCACCCAGATAGGCCTCTTGCACGATTGAGGAAGCGATGACGGTCGCCGGGTCGCCGTCGGCGACTAGGTTGCCGTTATGCAGCACAATGATACGGTCGGCGAGTTCACGCACCACATCCATCTTGTGTTCGACCAGCAGAATAGTGTTGCGTTTATCCTGACGTAATTTGCGGATCAATTCCAACACCGTGGGAACCTCATCCGCGCTCATGCCGGCGGTAGGTTCATCGAACATGTAAACACTTGCCTCAAGCGCCATCAACATGGCGACTTCCAGCTTGCGCTGGTCGCCGTGTGGCAAATTAGCGACCACAATCTCGGCGCGATCCTGCATCGCTACAGCATTGAGGATCTCGCTGGCGCGATCTTTCAACTCACGATGGTCACTCCAAACACTCCACAGATTGAGGCCCCGCCGATGTGCGCCATCGCGGCTCGCCTGCACAGCCAAACGAATGTTTTCCACTGCCGTTAAATGCGGAAACAGGTTGGTCAGTTGAAATGCGCGGCCAAGTCCGGCACGGGTTCGTGCGGAGGCGCTGAGCCTAGAGAGGTCAACGCCGTCGAGCGTCACACTTCCGCTGCTGGCCGGTAACTGCCCTGAGATCAGGTTGAAGTAGGTGGTTTTACCCGCCCCGTTGGGCCCGACAATGGCGGTGAGTGTGCCGGGCGCAAATTGACATGTGACCGCGTTGACGGCAACGTGTCCACCGAATCGGATGGAAAGGTCAGTTGTACTTAGCAGCGCCATTGAATGTCGCCGGGTTACTTTGTCACTGAAGGATTTGTCGGTGACGCAGAAGTCGACGTTGCGCCGCCACCAATAAGGCGATCCATCATGGCCACAATCGCCCTCATTTGTGGTGCAGACTTTTTTGCATAGTTGGCGTCGTCGTAACCCCACCAGTCCCAGCAGCCGTTGGTCGCGCCTTTGCCGGTTTGTGGATAAAGCACCACGATATTGTTGGTCTCTGCCCAGCGGTTGTAACCGGCGTTGCGCACAAACGCCTGACCAACCTCGGCCACATTCTGTTTACAGCCGTGCAGGGCGACGTGAAGCCGACACGAGGTTCCGCTGCCACACGTTTTGGGGATGTAAATCCAGCCGGTTGCGCCCATACCGTTGGCGGCTGCGAACGTGGTCTGGTCAAATTCGACCAGACTGCCGTCCAACGCGTCCGACTTACGCGCGGCGAGCTCACCATACAGGTGCTGCAAAATCGCGCCGGCGAGATCGAAGTTGCAGTTGGTGATAAACGGCATCTCTTTGCTACCGCAGGCAGTGCCGTAGTCATCAGTGAGGAAGCCGTGTTCACTTTTGACATCAGTTTTCATGACGATGTTTGCCGGATTCACGTAGGTCTTGTAGTACTCAAACAAACTCGTGGTGGTGCCTTCTTTAACCACCGAATCATTCGCGGCGGCAAACAGATACACTTTTGATGCAGCGAGGTTGCTGGTTGCATCGATTGCACCGTCTTTAGCCCACTGGTTGGTCGCCGCGACCAGTTCAGGCACGGGGATCGCTGCCTTTCCCATGCAGCGTGTCAGCGCTTTGATGAGTGAGCCCTCCGCACAATTGAACGGCCCGCCAGTCACTGCGGCCGCCCCCTTACTGAAGCGAGCCGAGTAGGCAACGTGCAACTGCACCGCCATGTAACCACCAGATGAGACACCTGATACGGTGGTTTGGGTTCGGTCGATGTTAAGTCGTGGGATTGGCGCGGCGCGGGTGGTAGCAAATGCAGTGGCGACGGCCAGCACCCCTGCACCCATCATCGCGCTAATGGCCGCACGACGTATTCTAGTAATTCGCATGTTGACGCCTCGGCTTGTGGGGGCAGTTGGGGGCATATGGCGGCGGTTTTGTTGCGATGGACGGATTGGCTGTTCGACACCAGTTATCGTTTGCTGCCTTGTCTGACTTGATTTCGAATAGGAATGTCCATGTCTTCGATTTTAATTTCGCGCACCAGTTCGGGTACCGCCCAAGCCAGATTGGGATCGCTACGAATTCGGAAGTGATACATGCTTTGTAGTGCTTGGTGATCTTCCTTACGAAACGTCATGATGCCCTTGGGCGTCTCGAAACTCATTCCCTCCATGGCGTTAATCAGCGTCTCGGTATTGGTGTCCCCGCCGGTTTTTTTGAGTGCGGTGACAACCGCTATCGCCGCGGCAAAACCGCCGGCTGTGAAGAAATCGGGAGGGCTGCCGAATTTTGCTTGGTGTTGTTTTACCATTTCGTCGTTTATGGCATTTTTGGGAATGCCATAGTAATAGTAGGTCGCGCCTTCCATGCCGGGAAAGTTCTTGTAGGTTGACATCGCCGGCAGGATGTTTCCGCCAGTGGCGATTTCAATGCCGAATCTAGCGAGATCGAGGTCGGCGATTTTGAACGGGTTGCTTGAGCCGGCCCAGGCGATAAAGATGATCTTGCGACCCGGTAGATTCTTAAGTCGATCAATCAGACGCTGAGCGCCCGCCGTGAAATCGGTGGTGGAGGCGGGCAGATATTCCTCATGGACTAACTTGGCAGACTTCAGCGCGGCTCTGAATGCGTTGATTCCGTCCCGACCGAAGGCGTTGTCCTGTGCGAGAGTGCCGATGCTGGTACCGATTTTGTCGTGAACCAGCGCGTTCGAGATCGCATCCTGCGAACTATTGCGCCCGGTGCGAAACACGTATCGGTTCCACTTGCTACCGGTAATCGAATCGGCCACGGCAGGTTCAACGATCAAGATTTTTCGATAGTCTTCAGCCACCGGCAGCATGGCTAGCGTGACACCCGATGCGCCGGCACCGACGGCTAATGCCACTTTGTCGTCAGCGTAAGCTGCCGCGAGTTGTGCTTTTGCGACGTCGGGTTTACCTTTGCTGTCGCGCTCGATCACGCGTAGCTTTTTACCCCCGACAGTCATGGTGCCGCTGGTCGCGTAGTCAAGGCCCATCTGAAATCCGGCCTGTGTTTGTTTGAAGTAGGCCTCCAACGGGCCGGTCTTGTCGAACACAAAACCGACGCGTACCTCCTGCGCACAGGAGGCGGAAACGTGAAGTGCGGTGAAACAAGCCAAAAGATGTAGTACCGCTTTTTGCATGAACCCAGCGCCAGTAAATTTTCCGAGAAGTTTGTTGCGACGCAGCATGGAAGTCTGTTGCGCGTCAGTTTGGTGTTTGTTATTATTAATTCATTAAGTAATGAATTTTACAGACAGAACGTGTCGGCGCGCAAGCAGAGACATGCAAATCGAATACCGCCAACCGTTACGGCACACAACAAATCACCCGGAGGAGTTACCCATGAAAAAGAAGTATATGAGCGTTGCCATCGCTGCCCTCTTTGCGACCGCCGGTTCCGCCTACGCGCAACAGGCGGCACCAAAGCCCGCCGCCGGCACACCCGCGCCAGCCTCCGCTGAAAAAGCCGATGATGGCAAAGTGGAAAGCATTGTTGTGACCGCCCGTCGCCGCGACGAGCTGCTGCAGGATGTGCCGGGCGCGGTAACCGCCATCGGCGGTGCGTTTTTGGATAAAGCCGGCATTCCCGATGTCACCGCACTCGCAGACATCGTGCCGAATACGACACTGAAAGCTTCACGCGCAACCAACACGACTCTTACGGCATTTATTCGTGGCGTTGGGCAGCAAGATCCTCTGCCTGGATTTGAGCAGGGTGTTGGTATTTATCTCGATGACATTTATCTTTCGCGTCCGCAAGGTGCATTGACCGACATCTACGACCTCGAACGTATCGAAGTCTTGCGTGGGCCACAAGGCACACTGTATGGTCGCAACACCATCGGTGGTGCGGTCAAGTATGTCACGCGCAAACTGGCGGATAAGGCGGACTTCAGCGTCAAGGGCACAGTAGGTTCATACAACCAGCGTGATTTTGTGGTGCGCGCCAGTACGCCGGTGACCGATGGCTTCAAGCTCGGCGGTACCATCGCGACGTTTAATCGTGACGGTTTCGGTAAGAACGTGGTGAACGGTAAAGACAACTACAACAAAGATGTCACCGCTGGTCGTATCAGCGCGGAGTTCACACCGAACAGTTCGTTGTTTATCCGCCTCGCCGCTGACCGCACGGTTGACGATTCGTTGCCTAAACAAGGCTATCGTTTGACTCCGGGGGTTGCGCCCGGCAACGAGCCGGTACTCGGTGGAAACTACGATACCCGCGCCAATCTCTATAGCGTACTGGGCAAAGCCCAGCAGGTGAAAACCTGGGGTCACTCGTTGCTGGTAGATCTGGCGCTAACCGACAACTTGTCGGTAAAAGCCATCGCCGCGCACCGTGCGGATGATTCCGTCGCGCCAATCGACTTCGATTCGCTCAATTCTGCTCTGTTTGAAGCGCCGGCTTTCTACCGCAACAAGCAGGACAGCCAGGAACTGCAATTCACTTATACCGGCAGCAAATGGCAGGGTGTGGCGGGCGTGTTCTTCATGAAGGCAAATGCCTTTGCAGAATTTGACGCGTTGTTCAACGCGTCGGGTGGTCTGTCTCTGTACACGCTTGGTGATTTTGATACCAAAACGTGGGCGGCATTTGCAGATGCAACCTATAACGTATCGAACACGTTTAACGTCACTATCGGCGGACGCCAGACCAGTGACAAACGTGAAGCGCGTATATTTAAACGTAACTATCTGGGACTTGCCGGTTCGCCAACGCTGGGGAATCCTGCCGCGATTGCGTTGCCCGTACTCACGGATATGAGCAAGAGTGATCTTAGCCGTACGGATACAAAATTCACGCCAAAAGTCGGCTTTGGCTGGAAATTTGCCCCCGACCAAAACCTCTACGGCACGTATTCAGAAGGTTTCAAAGGGGGGTCATTCGATCCGCGTATGGATTTGGGCGGCTTGCCGACCAGCGTAACCTCATTGGCAAAGCGCAAAGGTGTTGAACCCGAGGTGGTGAAGACGTTTGAGTTGGGGCTCAAGTCAGCGTTCAACAATGGCCGGGTGCAAACCAATATTGCAGCATTCACGACCGACTACACCAACGTACAGATCCCGGGTTCGGTGCCAACGTTTAACGCGGCTGGTGCGGTGGTAGGTTTCTCTGGGTCACTCACCAACGCGGGTAAGGCCAAGATCAATGGTCTTGAGCTAGAGGCGACCGCTCGAGTCACCGACGCTTTCCGACTCACCGGTATGGTGAGCTTCATCGATGCAAAGTATAAGGAGTGGTTGGTGGCGAATCCGGTAACACTTGCCTTGGTGAATATTGCCGGGTCAGCGGAGTTCCAAAACACGCCAAAACAATCGGCAAACATCACCGGCACCTACGATTGGGCGATGCCAGTGATGGGCCGCAGCGGTACGTTGTCGCTCTCCAATAGCTTCTCTTACAAGAGCAAGATTTATCAGGGCGAAATCGTCAAGCCAACCGGCATTGCCGCACTTGACGCCAACGTGGCGGGTGCGCAGTTGATTGCGCAAGAAGCCTACACCGTATGGGACGCAGGGTTGGTGTGGACCAGCCGCGATCGTAACCTGCAAGTCGCGTTGAACGGCCGCAACTTAACCGACAAACGTTACAAGACAGCGGGATACTTGTTCGGTGGCTTCTTCAACACGGTGACGACGTTTTATGGCGACCCGCGCACGGTGAAGGCATCGGTAACAGTTAAGTTCTAATGTTGCACTGATCTCGTTGGGCGGTACTGGCGGCGCGGAGCTATTTGGATCGCGCGTCGCCAGTTGCTTTGCCGGTGTGGTTGTCCGCCTGACACAACTGGCGAAACCCCGCCGCGCAGTACGCAACCATACGCGGCTCAATCGAAGCGAGATCGTCGGACAGACATCGTCCTCCACTTACGCGGTCCAAACGTCCGGTACGGGAAAGTGCCAGCGTGAGCGAACCAGTCAGGAAATGAAAACACCAAAACAGCTCTTCTTCTCTCGCCCCGGGCAGCGCGCGTTTGACCAACGTAATCAGTCGATGCACCAATGGATCGAAATAGGACATGATCGACAGTGCAACGTGCGAGGCATCGTTGTTCACCAATGCGATCAGACGGAAGTAGTTCTTCCAGCCGGCGTCGCCCAAGCGGGCGCGCTCGAGCAGTGGCAGCACAAACGCGGCGACGGCACCCTCTACCGTCACATCGTCACCGACGGTCTCCTCGTAGTCGTCGAATGCTTTCATGCGCTCCGAAAACACCAGTTCCGCGCGACGCTCCAGCACCGCGTCGAACAAACCTTGTTTGGTCGAAAAATAATAGTGCGCGAGCGCCGAGTCGACGTTGGCGAGTTCAGCCACTTCACGCATCGTCACTCCGTCGAATCCTCGTTTGGAGAACAGATCCTCCGCCGCGTCGAGGATACGATCAGCCGTCACGACGGTGCCGGCACTTTTGCGCGGGCGGCCAACCGTCGCGCGCTTGGGCGCGGAGGACGTCGCGATGGAAATCGATTTGGCGGCGGAAGACGGCATAGGTGCCAGAGTTACTTTCGTGGAAACGCGATCAATTAGGCGCATTCTAATTCGATTGGATGGCAACAATGAACTATGTCGATGTGTTTTTTGAGAGCAACGATGGATTACGTCTCTACGCGCGCGACTATTCCGGACCCAAGCCGGATAGTCCGGTGTTGTTGTGTCTGGCGGGGCTCACGCGTAGCAGCAAAGATTTTGATGGACTGGCAACCGCGCTATGCGCAAGTTACCGCGTGATTTGCCCGGATCAGCGCGGGCGTGGTCGATCGGCAAAAGATCAGCAGCCAACGCGTTATCGGCCTGATATTTATGTGAGTGATATGGTGCGTTTGCTCGACGTGTTGGCGGTGCCGGGCGTTTCGGTGATTGGCACTTCGCTCGGCGGCATGATGGGCATCCTGCTGACGGTTTCGCAGCCGGGCCGTGTGAAGACACTCATCATTAACGACATGGGTCCGGTCATCAATCCTGTCGGTATTGCGCGCATCACCAGTTACGTGGGCAAATCCGCGCCGGTAAAGACTTGGGCTGATGCCATCGCACAGACAAAATCCACCAACGGCGTGGCATTCCCGAATTACACTGATGCGCAGTGGGCGGCGATGGCGCGCAACCTCTACGTACAGGAAGGAACGACGCCGGTGCTTGACTACGATCCAGCCATTGCCCAGGGATTTGGTGCCGGCACGGCGACGCCAGATTTATGGCCGCTGTTTGATGCCATGCCGCCACTGCCGCTGATGGTGATCCGTGGCGAACTGACGGATATCTTGTCGCTTGAAACGCTCGCGGAGATGCAGCGACGACGCCCGCAAATGCAAGTGGCGCACGTTGCAGGCGTTGGGCATGCGCCGATGCTCGATGAACCCGCTGCGCGCGCGGCGATTGTCAATTTCCTAGCTCGCGCTGCGACATCTTGATCGAGTTGTTCGCCTAGCGGCAGCGGGACCGACGGCGTTTCCGGCGGTTTACAATTTGCCGCATGAATGCCGATGAAATTGCCAGTCTGATCGCCCCATCGCACGCCGCCAGCCGGAAAGCCGCCTAGCGCGGCATCACGTCGACCTTGCCCCGCCAGCCGAGGCGTGTGGCGACGCGGCCTGACTCTTGATGCGGGAATCTTTGGCCTCATCTAGGGTCGAAGTGTAAGTTCACCGGAGTCGCCTTCCATGAAAAAAATTGCAGTCATCATGCTCGCCGCCGCAGCGGCGGGCGTTGCCTCACTCGCGACGTTCACCCCGTCACTTTGGGCGCAACGTGAGCGCGCCGTGGAGCCGCGGCAGATTTCGCCGCGCGGCGGATTGTTGGATCAAGAAAAAGCCCTTGTGAGCTTGTTCGAAAATGCCGCACCTTCGGTGGCCTACATCACCACTGAAACACGGGTGCGCCGCGGGTTCTTTGGTGAGCAAGAAGGGGTTGCGCAAGGCTCAGGCTCGGGCTTTGTGTGGGATGGCCGCGGTAACATCGTCACCAACCACCACGTGGTGGCGAATGTGGTTCCCGGCCGGGACAAAGTGTTGGTCAAACTCGATAACAGCCGCGACGCCATTCCCGCTGATGTGGTCGGCACTTCGCCAGAGTACGACCTTGCGGTGGTTCGGCTGAGTGCCATACCCGCCGGTCTCAAGCCGTTGCCGATAGGTGTCTCGCGAGATTTGAAAGTGGGGCAGTCGGTGATTGCCATCGGCAATCCATTTGGCCTCTCCAGAACACTCACCGCTGGCATCATCTCAGCCTTGGATCGCTATCTGCCTACCGAGCAGTACGTTGAAATCGCCGGCGGCATCCAAACCGATGCGGCGATCAACCCCGGCAACTCCGGCGGCCCGTTGCTCGACAGTGCCGGTCGTCTGATCGGTGTGAATCAACAGATTCGCTCGGCATCCGGTTCCTCGGCAGGGGTGGGGTTCGCCATCCCTGTCGATACGGTCAATCGTGTCGTGCCGCAACTGATTGCGCGCGGTTATGCCTCCTACCCCAGTATCGGTATTCAGGTGATCGACCCCTATCTTGTGGCGCGTAACGGCATCAAGGGCGTGGTGATCAGCTCAACCGTGCGCGGCAGCCCTGCAGCCGAGGCAAACCTCAAGCCCTTATCCCGCCGGACCGGTGAACTCGGTGACGTGATCATCGCCGTCAACGGCAGGCCGACGGATACTTTCTCCACCTTTGTGGCCGAGCTGGACAGGGTGGGCGTGGGCAATGCCGCCGAACTCACCATTGTGCGTGACGACAAGGAACGCAAAGAGCGTATCAGGGTTATTGACGCGAATCGTCGAAGTGGGCCAAGCGTTTGAGCTATGCTGTCCTCCTGATTTTCAGGGGGACACATGAAAACGCAACAGCACACATTCTCGACAGCCGTTCTTCTGGCGGTACTTTCGACCAGCGTTTCAACCGCGGCATTGGCGCAGTCCGCACCCATCGCGCCGATCAAACCGGCCGATTTTGAAAAGATGCTGGGTGAGGTTTCAGCCAAGCGACTCGAAGCGCGTATCCGCAAACTCGCCGCCTTCGGCACCCGCAGCACACTCTCCGAAACCGAAAGCGAAACACGCGGCATCGGTGCCGCGCGTCGATGGATTAAGCGTGAGCTAGACGATTGCAGTAAAGCAACTGGTGGCCGTCTTGACGTAGTGTTTGATAACCACATCGCGCCGGTCTCGTCGCGTATCGCCAAGCCCACCGAGTTAGTCAACGTGGTCGCCACCCTGCACGGCAGCCAGCCGGAATCCAACGGGCGCATCTATGTTGTGTCGGGCCACTACGACTCGATGCCCACACTGCCAACCGATGGCGTGACTGACGCACCGGGTGCGAACGACGACGCCTCCGGCACCGCCGCCGCTATGGAGCTTGCGTGTGTCATGTCGAAGTATCAATTTGATGCGACGCTGATATTCATGGCCGTCGCCGGCGAAGAGCAGGGCCTAGTTGGCGCACGTTTCTGGGCAAATGCCGCAAAGGCGAAGGGGCTCAATATCGCCGGCATGATTACCAACGACATCATCGGCAACACCAAGGGCGCGGACGGCACGGTGGTGCGGGATCGTGTGCGCCTGTTTGCCGAAGGTGTGCCGCCGGTGAAAGACTTGCCCGATGATGTCATTACGATGTTGCGTAGCGGCGGCGAGAACGATCTTGCGCCCCGCCAGCTTGCGCGCCATGTTAAAAGCGCGGCGGACAAATGGATCAAAGACATCAAGGTCGAAGTTATCTATCGGCGGGATCGTTACCTGCGCGGCGGCGATCATTCGCCATTTCTGGATGCGGGCTACGCCGGGTTGCGCATGACCGAATACCTCGAAAACTGGCAGCACCAGCACCAGAACCCACGCACCGAGAACGGCAAACAGTACGGTGATTTACCCGACTACGTTGATTTCGACTACGTGGCAAAGGTGACTCGCGTGAATGCGGCGGCCCTGGCCACGATGGCGCTAGCGCCGGCGAGCCCGGCGGAAGTACAGATGGAAACCTTCCAGTTGGAGAACAACACGACCATTCGCTGGAAGGCCAACACTGAGCCTGATCTCGCCGGCTACAAAATTGTTTGGCGCGAAACTACTGCGCCGTTCTGGCAGCAAAGCAAAGATGTTGGCAAAGTCACTCGGGCGACGGTCGAGGCGGTATCGAAGGACAACTACATCTTTGGCGTTGTGGCGTATGACAAAGATGGGTTTGAAAGTCCGGCGACGTATCCGCTGCCACTGCGGCTGCGTTGAAAAAGCAAAATGCCCGACGGGCGGGCGTTTTCAGGCAAAAAGTGCTGAAGATGCCCGTCATATAAGGAGTTTCATCAATCTCTAATGATGCTCCAAGCGCGCCGGGTTAGCACTTCCCAGAATGTTCAACCGACCAAGATCAATCACCCTATCGGCCATCGCAATCGTCTCCGGGCGGTGGGCGACGATGATCGTGGTGACACCGAGCGCCTTGATGGCGGCATTCACGAGTCTCTCGCCGGTGGTGTCAAGGTGACTGGTGGCCTCATCCAGAAACAGGATTCTTGGCTTCTTGTAGAGGGCGCGCGCAAGTAGAATGCGTTGCTTTTGCCCGCCGGAAAGGGAAGTGCCCATATCGCCGACGAGGGTCGCATAGCCCATTGGCATACGCACGATGTCTTCGTGAATCGCGGCGTATCGTGCGCATTGCTCGACCCATCCTTGTGATGAGACCTCCTCAAAGAAAGAAATGTTGTCCTCAATCGATCCGGCGAATAGCTGATCATCCTGCGTCACGACGCCGATGATTTCGCGGTAGCGCGCCAGCCCCAGGCGGCCGACCGGGATGCGGTCAATCAGGATGCCACCTTTCTTTGCCGTTAGTAAGCCGACCATGATCTTTAAGAGCGTCGTTTTGCCGCAACCCGATGGCCCCACAATCGCAACGCATTCGCCGGGATCAACGGCGAACGTGACGCCATTCAACACAGGCTGCTCCACATCGGAATACGTGAAATGCAAATTGCGCACATCAATACTGGGCGCAGTTGCAGCAACATCGACCAACTGCGTGAGGCTACGCCCAACTTCGTCATCGGCAGTATGTAAGGTAATATCCGCAACACGCTCGGTGTGAAGCGAGAGCATCTTGTATTGAATGGCAAGATCCACCAATGCCGAAATGCGGCCGGTGAAGTTACCCTTGTAAGACACGAATGCATAGAGCATGCCGACTGAGAAGCCGCCCTCAAGAATCATGTGTGCACCGAGCCAGACGATGAGGATATTCTCCGCGCCAAACAGGATACTATTTGCCGCGCCAAAGCCGAGGTTCATTTTTTGGATGGCGATGCCGCGATTGAAGTTATCGACAGCCAAGTTTTGCCAGGCACTCAATCGAATATCGCGTTTGCCGAAGAGCTTGATGCTCTGCACTCCGCGCAGGCTTTCCAGAAAATGAGACTGCTGTTTTGCCGCGTGCACAATCTGCTCTTCGTTTGCGCGACGCAACGGTGCGTACATCACAATCCGTAGAAGCGTGTAAAGCACCACAGCTGCCAGCACCACCAGCGTGAGTTGTGGCGCGTATAACAGCATCATCGTGAGTGTGGCCATGACCATCATGCCGTCCAGCACCACTTGAATGAAGCTCGACGTGATAAACGACTGGATGGTCCCCATCGAGCCAAAGCGCGAAGTGATATCGCCGAGATGTCGCTTCTCAAAGTACTCCATTGGCAGCTTGAGCAAGTGCGCAAAGAGGTTTGACGAGACCTGCAGATTGAGCGAGGTGCTCAAGTAGACGATAAGCCACGAGCGAAATGTACTCACCGCTAATTGAATCAGCATCAGCAGAAAAAAGCCGACGGCGAGCACCGTTAGCAAGTTCGTATCGGCGGAGGCGATTGCTTGGTCGACGACCAGTTGCATAAAGAACGGCGAAACCAGCGTGAACACCTCAAGACAAATCGAAAGCAGCAGCACCTGAATGAGGGCGCGCTTTAGGCCGACGACCTTGCCGAGCAAACTGAACACGCGTATCTCGCGCCGCTCATCTTTCTTCTCAAAGCCCTCTGCGGGCCGTAGTTCCAGTGCGATGCCAGTAAACGCGTTGCCCACCTCAGCCCAATTGCATTCACGCAAGCCCCGCGCTGGGTCGTGGATGACGATGCCGCTAGATTTAACTTCGGTCAGTACGACAAAGTGGGAAAGCTCCCAGTGAAGAATTGCAGGCAGCTTGAGCTGTGCCATCTCTTCAGGATCCAAGCGAAGCGCACGAGAGGTCAGCTTTAAGTCGCCGGCAAAAGCAATCAAGTGCGCGAGCGTCGCGCCCTTGATGGAAACCGAAAAGCGGCGACGCAGTGTGGCCAGATCAGTCTTAAACCCGAAATAGCTCGCCACCATCGCCAGACATGCCACTCCGCATTCGGCGGCTTCGGTTTGCAGAATGACAGGTGTCTTCTGGCGACCCGTGAAGTCCAACAGATCTTGAATCCGGTTTTGTTTCATACGATCAAATCACCCAACTGCGTAGAAGTCACGCTACCCAACGCAGTCGTCCCTGCGCAGGCAGGGACCCAATTTCGTTGGCGTTTAGGTAACGGAACGTCGGCGCTTCGGCTGTTACCACGGGTGTGGTTGTTTTCTCTACATGGCGCATAAGCCCTCCTCACACGCGCCGCGCCATGCTGTAAAGCGGGTCGAGGATGAGTTGATAGATCTTGCGGTTTTCTATCTGAATGTCCGCATCGAGTTGCATGCCTGCCACCAGTGGGTAAACTTTGCCGTAAGCCTGAATAGATTGTTGTTCGAGCTTTACCGTGATGCGATAACGTGGCTCGCGCATCTCGCTCGCGGCGATCTGTGCGGGTAGCTCCTGCGGGTTGACGGTCGTCTTCGAGATACTGGTCACCACCCCTTTGTAGTGCCCAAAGCGTTCGAACCTAAATGCCGCATAGCGCAGGCGCACTGTCTGCCCCACCGCCAGAAAGCCAATGGCACGTGAGGAGACGAGCAAATGCGCTTCCAAATCCGCGCCCGCGGGCAACACCGTCGCGAGGGTTGCTCCCGGTGAGGCCGGCTGGCCGACCTCAGCGAGGATTGCTGTCGCAACACCATCAACGGGCGAGGTCACCGCCACGGCACGTTGCGATTCAAAGGTGGCGGCTTCCTGCCCCGCCATGGCCAGGGCGCGATCGAGCCCCGCGATTTGGGCGTCTGCACGTAAGTGTTGTAACGGTATCTCTTGTTTGAGGGTAGCCATCTCGCGTTCAAGTGCGAGCGCGGCGCGCTGGCTGGATTGCAAAAGCCGCACCTGCTCCAGCTTTTCGTCTTCACGCTGGGTGACTTGCGCTGCCGAAATGAAACCCTGCGCAGCAAGACGTTTAAATCGATCCAACTGCTCTTCGGATCGACGCACACGTTCACGCTGGGTGGCGATCTCATCACGCAGTTGCTGCAATTCCAGGCCGACTTTTTCACGCCGCGAGACGAGGGCCGCCTCGTTCATCTTCGCCAGTGTCAGCTGCTTTTCTTTCTCACCGACTAACGAGGCGCGGCGATTTTGCAGTTCTGCTGCAGCCGCTTCGAGCGTTGCGCCGCCCTCTAGTGACTCGCGCTCAGCGGACACCACAAACAACACATCACCGGCGCGCACCTGCGCGCCTTCAGCAACACGGCGTTCTGTAACCTTGCCGACCAGAGGCGTAACTACGCGGACTTTGCCCTTACTTGGGGTGAGATAGCCAGTCGCCACTTCCTTGCGGGTATAGGAAGCAAGTGCCAAAAATGCGATGATTGCAGAGGCAAAAACTAACGAAACGAGTGTTAGCCACGTAAACGACAATGGCCGGTATAAGACCACTTCGCTAATGAGGTTTTTAGTTTGTGCTTGAAGCGCTTGCCTGCGAAAAAGTTCCGTACTGTCGCCCATTTATTTTTTTCAACATATGTTATTTAAAGTGTTGACAAGTATGGGGGGGGGGTTAACTATATTTGCAAGCGCTGCCGGTGTGGCAGTAACAATTAAATTGGAGTTACAGCATGCGTGAATTGACTGCAGAAGATACATTTTTGATTTCGGGTGGATTTCTAACTTCAGATATCGGTACGCCTTTTGGAGACTGGGGAGCTGCTGTTTGGCGAGGCACCAACGCTTTCGGCGCAGTCGTAACTATCGTTCAGGCGGCTCAACTTGTCGGACAAGCCATCGGAACCACAGCAGGGTTTCTGGCTCAACCTCCGCGTCTGGACGGTTCTTTCAATTGCCCCGCGCCTGACCCACAGGATAGAGTGATTAACTGGCCGACTTGCCCCTAACGGTTGATAAAGCGTTTCCTGCTCTCGGCTGAGGCCGGGAGCGAGAAACCTAGGCGCGAGTTTGGCGGCGCGAAGTAGCCTGACCCATAGTATTCGCTTTAGTTCCGACCTATTTGGAAAAGACAGGGTATCGGGAGTTACACGGAGTTTCTTCTTTGATCAGCCCATCTTTGTGGGAGAGATCGCAGCATGGCTGAACGGATGACCAAAGTACTTTCTACGCTTTCTCCAGATCGTGTCATGGGTCGCGCCGCGCCATACACTAGGCGAGATATTGTCAGCGTCTACATGGGTCGGCTCTTTCCGCTCTCGGTGTTTGGAATGGGCGGAGTCGGCTACGTGGCTTGGGACGAGGGTTTAGATGCGTTCTCTGCTGGATTCAATTCATCATCCATTTTTCTTTTGTATGCGTTACTCGTCGGGCCCTACATCGAAACGCTGCTCTTTGCGGTGTTCTTTCACTTCGCCCGGTGGGTTGGCGTGTTTCCCACCGAGCCCACGAGTGGCGCATTGTTTTGCAGTGTCCTTGCGCTACTGTTTTCGCTGGCCCACCACGACCGTTCGTTCATAGAATACTTCTACACATGGGTATTGGGATTTTTCTTGGCCAACATAATGTTCCAACACTGGTGTTGTGGACATCAGCGAACAGGCTTTTTGTACACTTGGCTTGCCCATCAGATATTCAACACGCAAGTGATCTTGTTCATGATGGCAATTCTGCAATTAAACTGATAGGCAGTTTGTGCGGCAGCATTCAACCAATTGAAAGGAAACGCCATGGAATTGTTGCGAAGGCACCTCAAATTTGACGGGCACTACGTCTCGCTACCGAATTTCAGTTTTGCGCTGGCGCTGCTGCAAGGTTTTTAAACAATCGGGGACAGACCACGATTATTTTTCTGCGAGTAGAGAGATGCGAGTATTTTTGAGCTATCCGCCCATCAGTGAGACGTGCAAGACAATGAAACTGACAACTGATTTTTATCCTCGTTTTTTCTAAGAGGCAATCCCTAGACAACAAAGCTGTGCGAGTAACACATTTGGTTAAAGCAACTATATATCAATCAAACCATGGGGTCATAGTGAGGCAGCCGTTGGAACTTTTTGCCAATCAAGCTGGAGAAAGAGGGCCGCGTTGATCTATCTCGTTTTCGTGTTCTTCGTTTGTCAACTGGCGATGCTCGGCCACGTGATTTGTTCTGACAAGAAGACGACGCTGCCAACAATTGCGTGGGTCGCGATATGTATCACTATCCCATTGATAGGGTATGTGTTTTGGCTGCTGGAGAAAGATCAGAAGAATTAGCCTTGCTTTGCACGATGTAAGCCCGTGTATGGCTTGAGTTTGGAGTGAAAAATGAACCAATCCATCAAAACAAAACTTGCTGCTGATCATTTACTGACCGCAATCGCTGCTATCGCGGCGCTTGCTTGGGGCGTTGCCAAACTTAGCGAGCCGACCATAAGCAGTGTCGTGGCCGGTATTGGCTGGATAGTCGGTGGTTGCAGTGCCGCAGCTTGGGTCGTGCTGTCTGTCCGCAAGGTGACACACAAGTTGGCGTGGAAAACGCTAAAGATTGCAAACTATATGTTCTTCGCAATCGTCTTGATCGCGATCTTCTTGCCGAGGTCGTAGTTGTACTTGAGGGGACGAAACAACGAATGGCTGTGGCAACGGCTTATCGGCAATTCAAGTATTTAAGTTGAAAAAAGAGCCATCCCAACTGCAAAAGGAACAAACATGAAAATCCTTACGTTATCTGATTGTGAGCTTGTCAGCGGCGGCTTCCGTATCCATCCACGCTCGCCGGTTGATTGTGTGCCGTTCGAGGACGTCGAACGAGAGGATGCGATGTCGCTGGACGGTATCCGTGGGCTTGGGGCGTTGCCAATTGACGCTGCGGTCGGCCCGGTGGCCACACCAATCGCCTTCGCCAAGCCAAACCCTCAGGTGGCGAATGCTTTAGATGAGATGGGTATGAAGACTGAGGTTGGCCTATCGTGCGCAGTTCCGTGCACCGCTTGACCGCGCTGCCATTGACGACATCAGGCTCGCACTCAACCAAAGCCAACCTTTGGGCAATGCGCAGTTCTATGCGAAGATAGAAAGCATGACTAGAGTACGCCGGGAGGCTAGGCTACGGAGAAGACCGAGGAAAGAGGCCGCAGATGGTGGCAAGACTGAGGAACAAGGCGCGTTGCCGCTGTGAATGCATCGAGCCCCTTTTATACTTGGCCCCTTTTATACCCTATCCACCGCTCGCTGTTGCGGGCGGTGCGCCGTCTTTCTTTAGCCACGCTTTCATAGCTCGCTTTACCCGATCACCCCTGTGAGCACCTCGCGCAACGCATTGGCATCGGTTGCGGTGAGCTTTCCCAGTTGCCTGATGACGAGCCTCTGCTCGATGGTGGTGAAGACCGGCTTGAGCGTGGACGGCTTGAGGAGACCTGCGGTTTGCCAATCGGCGAGTGCAGCCTCACCGAAGGCCAGCGCTGTGTTTGGGTTGCGGAGTGTGCTGGTGATGGCCATGATCAACACATCTGGTCGATTCTTGTTGTAGCTGCGGCTCGACACCACCACCGCAGGCCGTTGCTTCACCCCCTGCTGATCGGTAAACGGGAACGGCACCAGCAGCACATCGGCAAACTCAAACGCCGCATTCATCGCTACAACCGGTCATAGGCTGCATCCTCATCGTTATCCCACACCTGAGCGAACGCAGGCTCACTCGCACGCGCCGCCTCGGTAGTCAGACGGGCATCACGCTGTGTACTTTGCGCATCATCGCGCGCGCGTAAAAAGTCCACAAAGTCTTCCACCTCGGCCAATCGTTGCGGCGGCAGGGTCACGATCTTCTCGATCAATGCCTGCTGAGACTGTTGAGTTTGGGTCATCGGGTCATCTCCATTTCTTCATGTTCCTCGTCAGCGTGTTTAAAGCTTGCCATCCGACCTAGCGTCCCTGCTGTGCGAGCACTGTATCGAGCATCTGCATCACGAAGCGCTGCTGTGGCTTCGGGAGCTGGGTGATGCGCTCGATCTGCTGCTGGAGCTTCGGTGCTGGGCCGCGCCTAGCTGGGGATGGCGTTTCGCCGACCAGAGTTTCGACAGTGGTGCCGAGTGCGCGCGCTAGTGAGGGCACCACCGATACCGGCACACCGCGTCGACCGACTTCCCAGGCTGCCACCGTCTGCTGCGAGACTTCCATCGTCTCAGCCAGCTGCACCTGGGTGATGTTCGAATCTTTGCGCAATTCGGCGATGCGCGCGCCCATTGCTTTAAAAAATGACTTCTCGTCCCGGGTCATGGAGGCAAGCTTGCTGGTGATGAGTTGACGCATACCTTACCCTGATTGTTTGGGTCCGGAAGCCATAATACTACCAAAAGTAGTATTCTTGCGACAAGTCGGCCTAGGTTTGCAGGATGACGGGTGCTTTACGCTTGCCTGTGAAATCCAGCAGGTCTTGAATGCGGCTACTTTTGAGGCCGGCTGGCCGACCTCAGCGAGGATCGCGGTTGCAACACCATCTAGTGACTCGCGCTCAGCGGACACCACAAACAACACATCACCGGCGCGCACCCGCGCGCCTTCAGCAACACGGCGTTCTGTAACCTTGCCGACCAGAGGCGTAACTACGCGGACTTTGCCCTTACTTGGGGTGAGATAGCCAGTCGCCACTTCCTTGTAAGGGAAAAGTCGCCATCGAGCGGGCGTTTTCAGGCAAAAAGTGCTGAAGATGCCCGTCAATAGGCGATTCGCTAAATGGCCGCCAGCACATCGGTCGGCAACATCTGCGCTTTCCTACCTTTCACCCACGCGGCGGGGCGTAATCGTAGCTATCGAGGTTGTGATTGGTCCCGTATATGCCGGTTGACATGCGACCTCTATAGAACCAATAACCTGCCGCCAGCACATCGGTTGGCAACATCTGCGCTTTCCAACCAGTATTGTCGGCGCTGCCGACCTCGCCCTCCATGCCGCCACGAACAACAAAGGTGTTGGATACGCCCGCCTGAGCGAGTAACTCTGCTGCGAGTCCGGCAGCGCGGCCATCCTCACAAATTACCACCACAATCGCATCGTGGCTTAACCCACGTGTGGCGAGCGCGCGTTTGACGCCGCCGACAAAGCCGTGAGCGAGCTCCCGCTTGCCGTTATTTGTGCCTCTTACTACCGGAAGGTTGAAATCGACTTCCGCAGGCAGCAAGTTTGTTTCCCCGGATGAGAGGTCTCGTACATCGATAAACATGACGTCTTTGCCGAGCCACTGTTTTGCCGCATACGCCTCACGTGCGGTGAGATAGTGTCCGAACTCCGTTCTTGAGAGTAAGTCTTGTGGAATTGCCGCCTCGCTCGAGGGCAGCGGATTGCCGTCGTCATCGACGATCGGTACCGCCCAGGCAGAGCGTTCGAGCGCGGGACATTCCCTTCCCGCCAGTGCGTCGTTGGTTGAAAACTTGCAGGACATGGTGGTGTCTGCCCGCGAATCATTAATCGCGGCAACAAACAACATGACAACCAGCGCTAAAGAATGAAAGACCGCGCATAGCATCTTCGAGTCTGGTGCTTTAATGTCGGGCAGGGCGGTAACAGTATTACGGCGCATGGTATCTCCTAGCGTTTTGCGGGCGAGCAGGCCCAGAATTTAGGGAGCCCAATTCCACCAAGCGCCCCTCAGCTCTTGCTAGGTAGTACGTGTAATCTTGTCGAAAGCGGCCAGACAGCGCATAAGGCGCGTTACAAAAAAATGCGATGCGTCTGGGAAAATGCGGCGTTGGGTTTGTTTGCCACAATTTCCGCCCGTAGCTCGATGATGCGCTGGTAGATCGGCGAAGAGGAGCCGAGTGCCTCTTGCAGCTTCGGTTGTGCTCGATCAATCAGGGACAAGGCATCGCCACTTCGGCCAAGCGCGGCCAGACTGCGCACCTGGTGTACTGCCGATAACAGCGTGCGTGTATGTGTCGGGCCGAGCAACTTTGTGTAGGTTTCAGTCACTGATTCGAACAGGGCCAATGCCTTTGCGTGTTCCCCGACTTGTTGCGCTGCGACGCCCTGGTATAGCCGGATGCGCATTAACTCGCGATTGGTCGGCAGCGCCCCCGGCGCTAATCGGGACTCGGCACTTTTCAAAACTTTTTCAGCGTCATTGGGTTGTTGTGCGTGCAGAAGCCGCTCCGCTTGAATCAACAGCGCCCAGGTCTGCTGGCGGGAGAAGACTCGCGCAGCCGACTCCGCATGGGCGAGTTGGCTGAGGCGAACCCACCAATCCGGCTGTTCCGTTACTCGGTCGGTCCAGATTAATGTACGACAGGCCGTCATGAGCGCCTCCATCTGGTCAAGCGGCGCTTCATTATTGTCAAGCAGCCCCTTGAATTTCGGAAGTAATGCAAGCGCCATCTGGCCTTGGCCCCGCAGCAGGTGCGTGGCCGCCTCACCGCGGGCTATTTTTCGGCACAGTTGGCTGTTTGCGTCGAGCAAGATTTCACACTGTTGACGTGTGGCAGCGTATTGCTCAGCCGCCCGCAAGAATTGCCCGACGGAGTTGCTAAATTCGGCGCGCTCCACTGCGAGCCAAACGCGATCACGGGGGCGAAGTCCGGGGTTTACGTTCGCGCGCGCGAAGGCATCATCGAAATGAACGCGCGCAGCATCATATTCCCGATTCCAACTGCGCATTCTGCCGAGCGCGGATAGAGCGCGAATGGTCTGCAGGTGGTTCTTGCCGTACAACTTTTCCGCCATTGCCAAGGATTTGATGCTGGCGTCCTCGGCAATCGCCGTTCGACGATTGCCGACGGCGACTGCGCTCAGAATTTGATAATAGTGTTGAATGGCGGCCGGCTGGTTTTGGTGTTCGCGCAGCAGCACCCATGCGTCTTCGAGTATTTTTTCGGCGCGATTGCTTTCACCCGCGAGGAACACTGCGGCGGCTTGGGAGACAATGGCCTGGCCCTGTTGAACCGTTTCGCCCAAGGCTTGGTAACGACTGGCAATGTCAGCAAATGTGGTTTCAGCCGTTCGGTATTCGCTTAGATTCAGCTCCGCATTAGCGATCGCACGCAGCACCTCAACCTGTAACGGCGGCTCGCCCCTCAGAGTGGCCAACACATTTTCTTTTCCCTGAGAGAGAAGCTCCCTAGCAGTGAATTCTTTGCCCTTGAGTCCGTCAGCGTCTGAAAGCCGAAACATGTCGACTAAGAAGTCCCTCGCCGCGATCGCGCGCTTGGTTTCCTCACGGGCCTTGAGGCCTTGCAAAACTGCCACAGCTGTCACCGCGACGAGGGCAATCGAGGCGGCGGCAGTGAGCGTTACCTGGAATCGATATCGGGCGACGAATTTACGGACGCGATACCAACGGCTATCCGGCTGCGCCAGTACCACATCACCGTCCAGCCACCGCTGTAAATCTTCCGCAAAAGCCCCCACGGTGGAGTAGCGCTCGTTAGGCATCTTCTTTAATGCCTTGGCCACGATGTTGGCGAGGTCAGGTGCGATGTTTTTAGGTAGTACGGGCGTTTCTGTCAGGATGGCGTTTTCTCGTTCGCGTTTTGGCCCTTTGAACGGGCGACTGCCGGTAAGCACTTCGAACAGTATTACGCCAAGCGAATAAACGTCTGTGGCGGTACTGAGCGTTGTGCCGCTGATTTGCTCGGGTGAGGCGTAGTCGAGAGTGAGGGCGCGCCCACCCAGCTGCGTAAGCGCACTTTCGTCCGCTTCCCCCGACGCATCCTCGAGGAGTTTGGCAATACCGAAGTCGAGCAGCATTGCGCTTCCAGAATCAGTCACCAAGATATTGGTCGGCTTCAGATCGCGGTGGATCACAAGATTGGCGTGCGCGTATTGCACCGCCCTCATTACCTGCAATAGGAGTTGAATACGCGTTCGAGTGTCGCAGTGGGCGCGGTCACAGTAATCAGTGATCGGCCGCCCTTCAACATACTCGAGCGCTAAGAAAGGCTGTCCGTTATCACCGAGCCCTGCGTCGTACAAACGCGCGATATTGGGATGCACGAGCCCGCTAAGAATATCTCGCTCACGCTCGAACCGCTGTAGAAGTACGTTTCTCTTCAGGCTAAGTGTCGGTAGCTTTAGCGCGACAGTGCGTCTTAACGTGCCGTCGATACGTGCGGCCTGCCAAACTTCACCCATGCCGCCTTGACCAAGTTCGCGGATGAGTTGGTATGGGCCAACCTTATCGCCTTCTCTAAATTCAGATGGTCGTGCAGCGATTCCGGGTAGGGTAAAGGCAGGGCCGCGCTCGAGCAGCCTATCAGCATCCGTCAAGCGCGATTTGCTGAGTAGTTCGCGCAGCGCGGGTATATGTTTAGCAGCTTCGCCATTCTGTTTTGCAAGCCAAGCTTCCCTGTTCGCCGCTTCCAGCTCCAAGGCTTCATCCAGCAGAGGAGAAAGCTGTCTGAGTGTGCTCGCATCAAGTTTCATAACGGTAACTCTCGCAACTGAGAGGTGGCTAGTTTGTGACCGGAGTCTCGAATCCTCGGTCTAGGCGGGCTTTATCGGTTTTTCTCAGGTATTGCTCCAAGATGAGATTCGCCGCGACTGACGTCGCATTGACCAAGTAAAACCAAAATATCGGTGCAAGTGGCACCGTCTCCGTGACCATCGCTAACTTGGAACCGGCCCCCGCGAGGTAGCCGCAGAAGATGATCAGCGTGAAGGTAACGCCTTTTCCTTCTGGCCGACCCGTCCGCAGCATGCGCACGTTGGCAAGCGGCCACGCGACGCCAAAACACGTCAGCATGAAAGCTTCGAGCAGTAACGGAGTTGTCGCAAAATCCAACAGTGACGGCAAAGTCATGTTCTTGCCTCCCGCGTTTGTTTTGCCGCCGAAACAAGTGATTTCGGCTTCGGGCAAGAGGACCTGGCGGTGCCTCACCGGGTAGTACGTAATATCCGGGCAAATGAGGACACTGAGTTTTGACCGCGTGGAATGTATTGCCCTGTCGCATTTGGATTGCGGTCAGCCGAGTTCGATGGCAAGGAGCAGTTTGGCTTTCTCCCAATTACGGCGGACGGTGCGCTCGGAGACGCCGAGCGCGTCGGCGATGTCTGGTTCCGTCAATCCGCCGAAATAGCGCATTTCCACCACTTGTGCGGCCCGGTCGTCAATCTTGGCCAATGCGACCAATGCGTCATTGACGCGAAGCACATCGTCTTCCGGCGCTGACAGTTTGTCGTAGAGGTCGGTATCAAGAGACACAACGTCGGCGCTACCTCCGCGTCGTTCCGCCTGCCGCGCTCGCGCGAAATCGACGATCACCGACCGCATGACGTGCGCGGCGTAGGCAAAAAAATGCTGCCGACTCTCGATGGGCCAAGACTGGCCATTGACTAGCTTGAGATAACAATCATGGACCAACGAACCGGTATCAAGCAGCGTGAAAGTCTTGTGCTGGCGGAGTCGGGAATGGGCGAGTTTCCGCAAATCTTCATACAAGATGGCAAACGCCTGTTCCCCGGCCTCGTTGTCGCCGTTGCGTACCGCCGCTAGCAGCGTGGTGATCTCAGTCATCGTCAATTCGACATCAGGATTGAAAATTGCAGAAGTTGTTGGCGGCACCAGGCCGCATGTCGGCGGAAAAGCGCTGCGGAATCAAGCGATGTTATATGGCGGGCAATGTCGGACACTAACGAGAGTATCGCCGCGCCTCATGCGTGTTGCAAGCGCAAGACGGCCATGATCGGGCCAAACTCGGCTTGAGCACGGCCCGACACGCTGTGGCCCAGGGCGGTGGCGGACACGCGAAACAATCTGCCAGACAGGCGATGGGTGCGGATGATGCCAGACGCTCGGGCACGCCCGTCAATGGTAGGGGCTATAACTTGGCTAGCCCGGCGCTGAGCGGCTCAGTGTACTGCGGCAGGTGGTGCAAGTTATTGTGTGTGCCACCCTCAATTTTAATGAGCTCGACACCCGGTACTAACGCCTTGAGGCGGACCGCCTGATCAATCTCAATCAGTTCATCCTGTGCACCATGCAGAATGATGACCGGGCTTTTGGCACCAGGCAACCACTGATCGGTGGTGAAGGTGTAACGCATCAGAGCGGCGGGCAGCCAAGCGTAGTGTGCCTCGCGCATGGCGCTGAGGTTGTAAAACGGCGAGACCAACACCGTCAGGTCTGACTCCACTTCCGAGGACAACTTGGCTGCAAGTGCGGTGCCGAGTGATCGGCCGTAGATCACACGTTTTTTGCGCTCGTATTGCGGTGCGACAGACTGCCAAGCCGTCATTACATCCCGATGTAGTTGTGCCTCACTGTCGATGCTGCCGGTACTTTTGCCGTAACCGCGATAGTCCATCATGAATACATCGAAATTGTTCTTGCGATAGAAGTCCGTGGTGCGCAGCCAAGACGAAAGATTACCGCCGTTGCCGTGCAAAAAGAAGATAAGCCCTTTTGCGTCCGGCTGTTTGAAATGTAGTGCCGACAGCGTCGCACCATCAACGGCAAGACTGATCTCGGTTGTTTGTGGCAAGTTAAAGACGTGGGACGCGGGCAGGGGCGTCGGGCGAAAGATCAGCGTCTCCTGCCCGACGTAAAAGAACAGCGCCACGCCGCCGTAGGCGAGCACACACAATACGGCCACGGATGCTATGAAGCCGCCGATGCCGCGACGAAAGCGTGTTTTTTTGCGCTCGCTCACGCGCTTGTTGTCAATGGCTTGCTAACTTGCCGCGACGCGACACACAAGCCTGCCTAGCGACGACCGAGGAAATCGCCCTTGCCGATTTCCACACCGTTGTGGCGCAGGATGGCATACGCAGCGGCGACATGAAAGTAAAAGTTTGGCATGGCCATGTGCAACAGATAGGGCTGCCCCTTGAACGACATGTGGTTACCGGCGATGGTGAGTTCGATGGCGCGATCCTCTTGGCCCTCGATTTGTGCTGCGCTAAATTCACTGATGTAGGCGATTGTCTTATCAATGCGCGCAGCGAGATCGGCAAACGATTTCTCATTGTCTTCCCACTTCGGTACATCGAGACCAGCGAGACGGGCGACGCTACCCTTGGCAAAGTCGCAGGCGATTTGCACCTGGCGGCTCAGGGGGAACATGTCGGGCGCTAAACGCGCATTCATCAACACCGATTCGTCGATTTTTTTTGCGGCGGCAAAGTCTGCCCCTTTGGCGAGTACACCTTTGAGATTGGCGAGCATGGATTGGTACACGGGAACGGATGCGGAATACATTGAAATCGTCATTTTTTTCTCCAGTTGGTGGCGAGACAATTTTATCGGGAACTGTGCCGCCGTTTCACGGCAATTGTGAATGGCGACACGCTTCATCCGGCTGAAATATGCTCCACCTAAAGTTCGGCGAGAAGTGGCCGTTAACCGTTGTCATTGCCAATCTGGCGGCCATAGATGCGATTCGACTTCCAGTTTCAGCAGTCCGTCGCAAGTGAGTTTCTGTTCAACATAACAACATCCACAATTCGCTCACGTTACATCCAACGACCTGAAGGTAGCGCAAACGCCACAAGTGAATGCCGCACCTTTATTAGTGATTAAGGAGAAATATCATGACAAGTAGCAAATTCAAAAACAACGGAAGTTTTGCCACCTCGGCGATGGTGTCTGCATTGGTGATCACCATGCATGTTGCCGGTGTGCACCTGCTCTTGGCGGATCAAGCCGCGATGTATGACAATACGACAACTGACAGCACAGCCACCGCCACAGTCACCACCCAACAGGCAAATGTTATCAAGCCGGTTGTCCGCACAGACGCGCTCGTTGTCACGGCCAGCCGCATCAGGGCATAGGCCTAAGTTTCCACGCCACTGGCTGAGTCACACGCAATCGTTCGGCTGCGGGATTGATGCCGGTGCTATGCCATAATCCGCCGTGGTATCGACGGCGGAGGCAAGATGGCAATCAAAAGAGTGAATTGGCCACAAGGCCGCATCGTTTTTCTAGAGCACACCTCGAACGTCCTGAAGGGAAATGCGCTCGGCGACCCACACGTACGCAAGCTTGCGGTGTGGTTACCCCCGCAATACGATGAAGCTAGCAGCGCCAAACAAGGCCGCCGGTTCCCTGTGCTGTTTGATCTGGTTGGATTTACCGGATCGGGTCTTGCGCACCTTAACTGGAAGCCATTCGACGAAAACATCCCCGAACGCATCGCGCGCATCACATACGAAGGCAGGATGGGGCCGACGATTGTCGTATTCCCCGATTGTTTTACGGCACTTGGGGGCAATCAGTACATTAATTCTTCGGCAATCGGCGACTACGCGGATTACCTGACGCAAGAGCTGATCCCTTTCGTCGACAGGGAATTTCGGACACTGGCTTCGCGCGAGCACCGCGGGTGTTTCGGCAAGTCCTCTGGCGGTTACGGCGCGATCATCCATGGCATGCAGTACGCAAAACATTGGGGGGCTGTCGCCAGCCACTCGGGTGATGCCTATTTTGATTTTGTGTGCATGAACGACTGGCCGCGCACCCTTACAGAGCTAACCAAACACCGTACCAAACGTCGCGTAAATGGCGCGTACGACGTACTTAAAGAAGAAAGGAAAGCCACCCTCGGAAAAGACGACGGGCGCGTCAAGAATTTTCTTGAGCACATGTGGAACAAAGAAAAGCCCAGCGACGATGAGGGCCACGCGCTGATGATCATTGCGATGGCGGCGAGTTACGACGCTGATCCAAAGGCGCCGTTGGGATTCCGCTTGCCGTTTAATCTGGAGACCGGTGAGCTGATCAAGGAGCGCTGGAACGCGTGGTTGAAACACGACCCCATCCATCTTGTCACCAAGTATCGCGATAACTTGAAGTCGCTAAAGGCCGTCTATGTGGACTGCGGTTGGCGTGATCAATACGGCATTCACTTTGGCTCGCGCATTCTCTCCAAGCGCATGAAAGAGGCGGGCATTAAACACGTCTACGAAGAGTTTGACGACACCCACTCAGGTATCGATTACCGCATTGAAACCAGCCTGCCGATTCTGTACAAGGCGCTGAAGCCTTAGTCCCACTTGCCGCGTTAGGCGGCAAGTTTGATCGGAATCCGTTTTTCTTCCACCGCATGGCACGACACCATGCTGCCGTCATCCGCCACGATCATGCTCGGTGCTTCGGTCTTGCAGCGATCATTTGCGTGAGGGCAGCGTGGGTGGAAGGTGCAGCCGGATGGTGGATTGAGCGGGTTGGGCACTTCGCCGGCGACAGGCGTGCGTTGTTTACCGGTCATCCTCAGATCTGGAATCGCCGACAATAACATCTGCGTATACGGGTGCAGCGGGCGGTTGAATATTGTTTTGGTGTCCGCCATCTCCACCAAGCGGCCGAGGTACATCACACCAACACGAGTGGAAATGTGCGAAACCACCGCAAGGTTATGCGAGATGAACAGATAGGTGAGGCCAAACTCGCGCTGCAGGTCTTTCATTAAGTTCAATATCTGCGCCTGAACCGAAACATCGAGTGCCGAGGTGGGTTCATCGCACACTAGGAATTCTGGGTTCGACGACAGCGCGCGCGCGATCGAAATGCGTTGGCGCTGCCCCCCCGAGAACTCGTGCGGAAATTTTTCTTGGTCCTGCGGAGACAGACCAACCTGGGTCAGCAACTGATCAACACGGTTCTTGATCTCAGCCTTTTCAGTCATGATGCCGTGTGCGACGAGCGGCTCGGCGATGATTTTTCCAACGCGCCAACGCGGGTTCAGGCTCGCGTAGGGGTCCTGAAATATCATCTGAAAGCGTTTGCGCAACTGCTGCTGCTCATTGACCGAGGCTTTGGCGATATCTACTCCGTCGAAAATGACCGCGCCGCGAGTCGGAGGATAAAGCCCGCATACGACACGGGCGATGGTGGATTTGCCGCAGCCGGATTCACCGACGAGGGATAACGTCTCGCCGCGATTGATGGTGAACGAGACACCGTCAACGGCTTTTAAAATCGATTTTGGTTGGCCTTCGATGACACGATTCAGCCAGGGTTTGGAGACGTCAAATTCACGCGCGACATCGCGCACTTCGAGTAGTACGCTTGAATTCTTCATGCGGCCACCGATTGAGGTGTGTTGGTGGTGTTGGTAGCAGCGCCTTCGGAATACAGCCAGCAAGCTGCTTGTGTCTTACCGGCATTCATGAGGCTCGGTCGCTCGGTCGTGCAGCGCGCGCCGACTTCGCCCTTGCGGGTACAGCGTGGGTTGAAGGCGCAGCCGGTTGGAATTGCATTCAGGCGTGGCATCGAGCCGTCGATTTGTGTCAAACGCTCGACCTCCTCGCCCAGGTTGGGGATCGCACCCATCAGGCCAACGGTATAAGGATGCTGGGGGTGGTGGATGACTTCGGCCACCGGCCCGATTTCAGCGATGCGCCCGGCATACATCACCGCGACGCGATCGGCGGTTTCGGCAATAACCCCCATATCGTGCGTGACCAGCATCACCGATGTGCCGTGCTCACGACACAATTTTTTTAGCAGCGTGATGATTTGCGCTTGGATCGAAACATCCAGCGCGGTGGTAGGCTCGTCGGCGATGATCAGTTTTGGCTGCGCGGCGAGTGCCAACGAAATCACCACGCGCTGGCGCATTCCGCCGGAAAACTGGTGCGGATAGTGGTCGATACGCTTGTCTGCGGCGGGAATGCCGACTTCGTTGAGCAAATCAATCGCGCGTTGCTTCGCTTCATCCGGCGTCACATTGAGGTGAGTGAGAATGGTCTCGGTAATCTGTCGGCCGATGGTGTAAAGCGGGTTGAGCGAAGTTAATGGATCTTGGAATATCGCCCCGATCTCGCGCCCGCGGATTTTGCGGAATTCTTCTGCTGACAGGTTGTCGATGCGTCGACCGTTGAGCAGAATTTCACCGGATGCGATACGACCGGGTGGTTCGAGCAGCCCAATAATCGCCGCACCGGTGAGTGACTTGCCGGCACCGGATTCACCGACCACACCCAACACCTCACCCGGCGCAATGGTCAGGCTGACATCGTCCACCGCCGTGAGCAAGCCGCGGCGGGTGGGGAATTGGACGCGCAGATTTCGAACTTCGAGTAATGGTGTGGTCATGATATCCACTCGTTAGCGGAGTTTGGGGTTCAGCGCGTCGCGCAACCAATCGCCGATGATGTTGATCGACAAGACCAGAATCACCAGCATGATGCCGGGAAACACCGTGATCCACCATTCGCCAGAAAACAAGAAGTCGTTACCGATGCGAATCAACGTGCCGAGTGACGGCTGGGTCGGCGGCACGCCGACGCCTAGGAACGAGAGTGTGGCTTCCGTGATGATGGCGGCACCGACGTGTAGCGTGGCCAACACAAACACCGGCCCCATGACGTTGGGCAAGACGTGCGAGAACATGATTGCCAACGGCCTGCGGCCAATCACGCGCGCCGCTTGGACATACTCCTTGTTGCGCTCGACCAATGTCGAGCCACGCACCGTCCGGGCGTATTGCACCCAGCCAGATGCTGCAATGGCAAAAATCAACACGTAGATGGCGACTTCATCGTGCCCGTTTTTGCCGATCACCACGCGAGCGACACCGTCAATCAGCAGCGCAATTAAGATCGCCGGGAACGAGAGCTGCACGTCAGCCACACGCATGATGAAAGAATCCAGTGCGCCGCCCACGTAGCCGGAGATTAATCCCAGCGTGATGCCAATGACCATCGACAACGCCACCGCACAAATGCCAACGGTAAGTGACACCCGTGAGCCGTACATGATGGTGGACATGACGTCACGCCCCTGGTCATCCGTGCCGAGTAGAAATTGACCTTTGCCCGAGGCCGACCAGGCAGGCGGCGTAAAGGCGTCGAGCAGATTCAACGTCTTTAGATCAAACGGATTGTGCGGCGCAAGAAGCGGGGCGAATACCGCGCCGAGAATGCAGGCCAGCGACAAGATGGCCGCGACGATAACCAGTGGGTGACGCTTGAAGCTATACCAAAGGTCGCTGTCAAAAATGCGCTTGAGTGTGTCGTTCATATTAGTGTCCTCCCGATCCTGAACGCTCGACACGTAGCCTCGGATCAACCGCGAAATACAGCAGGTCAACCACCAGATTGACCACCACAAAAATGAAACCGATGAGACACAGATAGGCGGCCATCACGGGGATGTCTGCGAATTGGACGGCCTGGATAAACAACAGGCCCATGCCTGGCCATTGGAAAACCGTCTCGGTGATGATGGCAAAGGCGATAATGGCCCCCAGCTGCAAGCCGGTGATGGTGATTACCGGAACGAGGGTGTTTTTAAGTGCGTGGCCAAAGTGCACCGCGTTATTGGTCAAGCCGCGTGCGCGTGCGAATTTGATGTAATCCGTACGCAGTACCTCAAGCATTTCGGCGCGCACCAATCGCATGATGAGGGTGATCGGATAGAAGCCCAGCGTAATGGCCGGAAGGATAATCGCCTTCAAACCTTCCGTGGTGAGAAAGCCGGTCGTCCAAAAACCGATGGCGGTTGTCTCGCCGCGACCAAATGACGGCAGCCAGCCCAGCCATACGGCAAAGATAAGGATGAGGAAGATGCCGATGAGGAAATTAGGCAGAGATACGCCGACTAGCGAGCCTGTTAGCAAGACTTTTGATGTCCACTTGTCGCGCTTTAGCGCGGTATAAACACCCATAGGAATGCCGACCAACAATCCAAAAACGGCTGCGGTCATGGCGAGTTCAAGTGTCGCCGGGAGTCGTTCCGCGAGAAGTTGCGATACCGGCCGACCCAGACGCAACGAGATACCGAAGTTACCCTGCACGGCGTTGCCGAGGAACGTGCCGAACTGAACATAAAAAGGTTGGTCAAGGCCGAGAGACTTGCGCACCTCGTCGCGGTCCGCTTGTGTCGCCTCGGGGGGTAACATGAGCGATACGGGATCCCCGACAAAGTTGAATAACGAGAAGGCGATGAAGCCCACCGTCAGCATCACAAGAACGCTTTGAAGTAGTCGTCGAATAATGAATGCCAGCATGAAGAATCCTGAACTACTTGACGTTAAACCGGAAGAAATAAGGGACCGCGTTGGGCGGCAAGATCGCGTTGACATTTGCGCGCATCGCCCACGGAATAATCGGGCGGTGCAGTGTGACAATGGACATCTCGCGATTGATGAGAGTCAGCGCTTCACCAATCAAGGCGTCCCGCTTCTTAAGATCAGTTTCGACCCTAAAGCGGTCAATCAGACTATCGAGCGTTTTGTTTGAGTAACGTCCGAAGTTGTTGTCGCCGCCGCTGGCATTGGGGACTTGAGTACGCAACAGGCTTTGCAGCGTGTACAACGCGTCGGAGGTGGGGGTGGTCCAGCTGAGCAAATAGAAGCTAGTGTCAAACTTTTGCAATTTGGGGAAGAACGTGCCGGTCGGCATGACGTTTGGCGTGGTGTTGATGCCGACCTTGGCCAACATCGGCGCTATCGCCTGGCAGATATCGGGCGCGGGCTTGTTGTCGCCACAATCGAGCGTGACGGAGAACCCATTGGGATAACCCGCCTCCGCAAGTAATTTCTTGGCGCGTTCCGGATCGTACGGCAGACGTTTGTCCGCGTCTTTGAAGAAGCCTTGGTCGCCGGGTGCGATGATGGTGCCGGTCAAGACCGCCAGATTGCGCATCACCTTGGTGCGGATGGCCTCGGCGTCGATGGCGTGTGCGACTGCTTGACGTACGCGCACGTCTTTCCATGGATTCTTGCCCTTGACGTTCGAATACAGTAGTTCGTCCCGATGTTGATCAAAAGCCAAGAACTGTACGCGCGCCTCCTGCCCCTCGGTGATCTTGACGCCCGGACTGGAGCGCATGCGCGGAACATCTTGTGGCTGCGGATCGTTAACGAACTGAACTTCGTTGGAGATGAGTGCCGCGATTCGGGTTGGGCTCGACTTGATCGGCCGTAGTGTTACCTCGGTGACGTTGCCACGTTCGGGACTGTTTTTGTTCCACCAGTTGGGGTGGGCCACCAACACCGTGCGCACATCCGGCTGACGGTCTTTCACCATAAACGGCCCGGTTCCATTGGCGTTGCGCGATGCGAACGTGTCTTCGGCGTCTTTGTAGTTTTGTGGTGTTTCAGCCTTATTTTTTACCGCCCAAGCCCGGCTCATGATGCGCAGCTGGGTCAAGTGGTTGGGCAACACGGGATTGGGTTCGCGCATCACAAAATCGACGGTGAGATCGTCGACCTTGCGTGCGGAGTCAACGCCTTGCAGCGAAATTTTTTGCTGCGATAACGGATGTAGCGCACGCTGCACGGAAAACACCACATCGTCGGCGGAGAACGTGCTGCCATCGTGAAATTTTACGTTCGGACGCAGCTTGAAGCGCCAAGTGCTTGCATCCGGTTGTGTCCAGCTGGTGGCCAGCCAGGGCGTCAGTTTGAAATCCTTGTCGCGCTCGACCAACCCTTCATAAACGTTCGACAGCAGCCGATTCGTCACCGCAAGGTTGGCTGCGTGGGGGTCGAGGGTTTGCGGTTCGTCCTGTGTCCCATAGACGATTGACTTTGCCGACGCGGTTGGCGCAGACAGCATGCCGACAGAAAGCAAGACGGCGGTAAAAAAAATGAGGGGTTTATTCATAAGTCCGAGCAATTTCGCACCGACGCGTTCGAAATTTTGGCCATTGCGTCGGATCGAATTGCGAATTTGGTAAACCATCGCCCGCTGGGATACCGACGACCGGCGATGATTATAGTGGGATAAGGCGTGCTGTCCGGCGCGATTAGTTGACGTTCACCCACTTGGTCCACATCTGGTTATTCGGGTGGTGGACGGCCGTGATGTTCTTGCGTGTGGCCCAAGGAATCACCTGATGGTGCAGCGGGATATGACCCACATCCGCCTGGTGCAGCATGAGTGCATCACGCGTCAAGGCCGTGCGTTTGGTCACGTCGAGCTCCGTCTTCAGCCCACCAATAGCGGCGTCGACCTTTGGATTTGAATAGCCAGCATAGTTTTGTTCACCGTCACCAGTCGCATTTTTGCTGTGGATGATCGATTGCAATGTATACAAAGAATCAAACGTCGGTACACCCCAGCCATAAAGATAAAAGCTGGTGTCGCTGTTCTGAATTTTGGGGAAGTAAGTAGCGCGAGGCATCGAGTTAAGCTTGATCTTGATATCGATCTTGGACAGCATGCCGGCCACCGCGGTGCAAATCCGTTCATCGTTGATGTAGCGGTTGTTCGGGCAGTCCAACGTGACTTCAAAGCCGTTTGCATAACCCGCCTCGGTCATGAGCTTCTTGGCTTTGGTGATGTCTACCGCCGGTCGCTTTTCCAGGTCCTTCGAGTAACCGCGAACCTGCGGTGCGATCATCGACATGGTAGGCAGGGACAGCCCGCGCATCACCGTTTTTTGTAGCGCGTTTACGTCGATGGTTAGCAGCATCGCCTGACGGACACGTAAGTCCTTAAAGGGGTTTTTCCCCTTGATGTTTGAGTAGAGCAGTTCGCCACGCCCCTGATCCATGGCGAGGAAGACGGTGCGTACTTCGTTGCCTTCGAGAATCTTCAGCGCAGGGTTGCTCTTGAGGTTACCCAAGTCTTGTAGCGGCGGGTCGAGCACCAGATCAATCTCACCTGTGATCAGTGCGGATACACGGGTGGCGTCTTGCTTAATCGGTCGATAGACCATCTCCGTCACGTTGGATTCGCGCTTACCCCACCAGTTAGAGTTCACAACCATTACGGTCTTGACGTCCGGCTCACGTACTCGCAGGACGAACGGGCCGGTGCCGTTGGCGTTGCGTGAGGCGAAGGTCTCTTCGTTGTTCTTGAAGTCTTGAGGACGTTGCACGTTGTACTTGGCGGCCCAGGCGCGGCTCATGACGCGGAGCTGCGTCAGTTGATCCAGCAGTGTTGGGTTAGGGCCGGTGGTAATGATGTCGACGGTGAGGTTATCAACTTTGCGTACTTCCTTGATGCCCTGCGTCAGGGAAATGAAGTTGGACGTCTTTTCCATGGCGCGGCCGATGGAAAAAACCACGTCATCTGCGGTGAATGGCGTACCGTCGTGGAAGGTAACTTTATCTCGCAGCTTAAAGCGGGTGGTGGTGGGATTGACGATTTGCCAAGAAACGGCCAGGCAAGGCTCGAGCGACATCTGTCGATTTCTCGACACGAGAGGCTCGTAGACATGATCGGCGATTGAGTTATTCAGGCCCTCATTTTGTGCATGCGGGTCCATGGTCAGCACATCACCTTGTGAGGCCCAACGGAAGGTTTTAGCCTCAGCCGAAAATCCGGCGAGGGAGGCAGCGACGGCGGTGCTGAGAACGATAGCGGAGACAATCGATTTCAGGCGGAATGGGGTGGTCGAGACAGCGAGTGAATGCATAACTTGGTCCGCAAAAAGTTGGGTGTAATTAGTGTTCTGCTGGCCGCTTTGGAAATACTACGCGGCGAAACGAAAAGTCTGCCCGTATGCCGCACCTAAGTCAATGAAAATTCACGTTTTTCACTCTGGGTTGATGTTGGTATCCGGCAATTTCTGCAGCACATCTCTATCGCCGCAGAACGGGCCGGGCGTAGCGGCTAAAATGGTGCGCTTGCTGCTCGTTACCACGGAACTCTCATGACCACCATTGTTGTCGTAAAAAAAGGCGGACAGGCTGTCATTGCCAGCGATACGCTCACCACGTTCGGCGCTACCCGCTTGGGTAGCAAACACGACGCTGCGCCGGAAAAAATCTTGCGGCACAAGGCCACCTTTTTCGGTATTGCCGGCTCAGCCGCCCACCAGATGGTGCTCGAGAGCATCCTCAAGAATCACGAAAAGGCGAAAGACTTTAGTTTTAACGGCCGCCATGAAATCTACGAGAGTTTTCGCAAGATTCATCCGATCTTGAAAGAAGAGGCGTACCTGAATGCCAAGGAAGAGGATAACGACCCCTATGAGTCCTCACAACTGACCGCGTTAGTGGCGAATGCCGCTGGCATCTTCGGCGTTTACTCGATGCGCGAGGTGTTTGAATTTGACCGCTTCTGGGCGATTGGCTCCGGACGCGATTTTGCGCTGGGCGCGATGTACGCCGCCTACAACAGTACCAAGTCAGCCAAACAAATTGCCTCACTCGGTGTCATGGCGGGAGTCGAGTACGACACGGGCACTGGGCTGCCACTGAACATAGCGACGGTGAAGCTGGCCGGTACAAAAAGATGATGGCGGGGTCGCGGAAAGCGACGAAATTTGATGGGACGCGGCCCTATGCTCGCTAGTGTTCGTATCGATAAATGGTTGATCGCGTCTCGATTTTTCAAGACTCGTCAAATTGCTGTCGACGCGATTAATGCGGGGCGCGTGTGTGTCAACGATGAGCGCGTGAAACCCGCCAAAACAATCAAAGTGGGGGATCAGTTGCTTGTCAGGAAACCGCCATATGAGTGGCGTATCGTTGTTGAGAACATCGCGGAAAAACGAGTGGCGGCCAAAATCGCCGAGACCTATTATCGCGAGACCGAAGCGAGCGTCTTGGCACGGGAATCGCTGAGAAAAGAGTTGAAAGATCTACCGCCGCCGGTGTTTCCGGGGCGACCCACAAAAAGAGATCGCCGCGTGATTGACAAATTTTTTGCCGGTCAACATCAACATGACGACGCGTTCGATTAGTTCGATCACCGCCCGGCCTGCGGTTCTGCTGGCTGCTATATTGGCCACGGCGGCCACAGTGGCGCTGCTGTCCAGCGCGCCAGCACAAGCGGCGCGTTACGAGATCGACCCCGCTGCCACAAAAACGACTTACCTTACCAAGTATCTCGGCTTCATTCCCGTACGCGGCGTGTTTACCCGCATGACGGGCGTCCTCAATTACCAGCCGACAAGACCCGTGGTAGAACGCGAGCCCTCGATCCACGTCATCATTGATGCCACCACATTAACGCCGACAAACTTCGATAGCGAGTCCAAACGGCGGATGCTGCGCGGCCCGGAGTTCTTTAATGTCGATCGCTTTCCGACCATCGAATTCAAGTCGATACGCTTTCGATATGAAGGCGACAAACTGGTTGCCATCGACGGCACTATCACGCTCGTGGGCGTCACCAAGCCGGTCACACTGACGGTGATGAAATCGGGTTGTGAGCCGGCGAGTGGCAGCAAAGCCGCGCGCTGTACAGCTTCAACGGAGCTCACCGTCAAACGATTCGAGTTCGGGATGAAGGGCTGGTCAGGGACGGTTAGCGACGAGGTGATGATTGCGGTTGAATTGGTCGCGACGATCCTCGGTGAGGAAAAACCGATGCCGCCCGTGCCGCCAGTACCGCCAGTTGCGGCCACCGTTTTGCCTACTGCTGCGCCCACTACAGCAGCCAGCGTAGCGGCGAAAGAGAACAAGTAAAGTCCCCGAAGGACGGACGTTTCCAAGCGTTTTCGCCTGAAAACGCCCATCTTTAGGATAGTTTCGACTTGGGAGATGGCTAGGGCAACTTCAGCATGCCAACGACGTCCAGCTGCGGCGGCTGGGACAGATCAGCCGAATGTACAACCCGTGCAACGACCGCTTCCCCCATCGCCGGGGTTCGACCCGTGAGCGCGGTGATGTTCACCTGATGGGTCACGAGCACTAATGTCTTGCTGGGTTTCATACGAGCCGAGATGCCGCCGCGAACCTGCTGGGCTTGGAGCTCTCCCGACCCGCTGTCGAAGTGTGAATTCAGCGCCGGCCAAGTATCCGCCTTGCCGAAAGCGAGCACCGCCGTATCCACGCAGCGGCACCAGACTGACGAAAACACACCACTCGTTTGAATACCGTTGTCGGCAAATGCCTTGCCCCACGCTCGCGCTTGGGCGCGGCCTGCGGGGCTGAGGTTTCGCTGCGTCTTGCAGTCATCAAGCCGATAGCCGGGCGGGTCACCAATACCCGCAACCGTCTCGGTGTGGCGAAGCAATAAAACATACCCGCCCCGTTTGAGCGCCGACCAGGCTGCTTCCGCATTCGCTTGGGTGGCCACCGGCAAGTAAAGCAAAGCGATGGGCAGGAGGGCAAAGCGGCGTAATGTGTACTTCGATTCGCGGAGCAACAATACGAAAAATCTCTTAGCGGCAGGCCCCAACATCATCGTTTCAGCAACCTGGCCTGCGCGTTATTGATGAAGTCGCTGGACTCGGGCAACTTACCCTCAAGCGTGACGTGGTTGATGAGGTCGGGAAGAACTTCGGCAAGGCCGGACTGTCCGCCCGCGCCTTGTTCGGTAAGCCTCTTCATCGCGATTTGGACGAACGGACTTGCCGACTGACCACTTATGCCGCTGCTACTGGCGTTACCAAGAATATGATCGAGAAGACCCATGTTCATACTCCGAGCTGGTTAGAGGTTGGTATACGAATAGCCTAGTCGAGTGACTTCCGTTCTGGCTTCAGCCATCGCGGCGGGTACCTCGCCAGGATTGCCGGACAACGAGAACTCAACCTGCCGTCCACCGGGCACATGTTTGGGCAGCGACGACAAACGAATGTTCGGGTAGCGCACCAAGATAGCATTCATCATGTCGATCAAGTTCGACTCGCCGGCGTCTTCAATTAAGATAGATTCAGTGGCGACCTTTACGGCGTGAAAGAGATGTTGGTAGCGCGTGTCCAGCACCCACTCCATCATCGGCCAGGACATTTCGGGAAAACCCGGTAGAAAGTGATGGTCACCACACGAAAACGCCGCAATGCGGTTATACGGATTAGGGATGATGGTTGCGCCGATCGGGAACTCCGCCATTCGCCGTCGATGCGGTGTCAGTTCAAAATCCGGCTTTGTTTGCATCTCGGCAAGCGCCTGTGGGTGTTCAAGCAGTCCGACGCCCAATGCGGCTGCCGCACACTGACGCGTGTGGTCGTCGGGTGTGGCACCGATGCCACCAAACGAGAACACCACGTCGCTGGTGGCAAACGATTGGCGCAAGACTGCTGTGATACGCGGGGGCTCATCGCCGATATAGTTCGCGTAGGACAACGACAGCCCGCGCTTGCCAAGTTGCTCGATCACTTTCGACAAGTGCTTATCCTGGCGTTTGCCGGACAAGATTTCATCGCCGATGATGATGGCACCGAAAGTCCGCATGACGCTACTTGATCGCCAGCAGTTCGATTTCAAATACCAGCGTTGCGTTTGGCGGAATGACACCGCCCGCACCGCGCGCGCCATAACCAAGGTCTGGCGGAATGATCAGGGTACGCTTACCGCCGATCGCCATACCAGCGACACCTTGCTCCCAGCCGGCGATGACGCGTCGCTGGCCAATAGTGAATTCGAACGGGTCGTTGCGATCTAGCGACGAATCAAATTTGCTACCTTTGCTTCCAGGCCCGCCGTCTTTACCCGGCACAAACAGCCAGCCAGAGTAATGCACCCGGGCGGTGCTGCCGACTGCGGCAATGGAGCCAGCGCCCACGACCGTATCAATTTTGGTGAGTTCGGTGACGGCGGAAGGGTAAACGGGAACGGGCGGGGTAGTTGTCATAGCGCAGCCTAACAGTAGGGTTGAAGTGAATACAATCGAGATAGGTTTTTTCATGGTGACCTTCCTGCGAAATCAAAAAATGTCAGCGGCCTTTGGCAGCGCCTTCACGACGCGGGTCAACGCCTCCTTGCCAACCGTTGGGCACGCGTAACACGCCATGTAACCCGCTGGGGATATCGCCGATGCGCACCTCGTGACCGATGTTGCGCAACGCCGCTGATAACCGCTCGGCACCTGCGCCTCGTTCGATATCGGTCGGGCCGTTACGGCTGCCGCCATTGGGCAGCGCGATTGCGGCTTGTACGTCGAGCTGCCAATCCAGTACGCCGATGATTGTTTTGCTGACCGAGTTGACGATGGTGGCACCCAACGCCGAGCCGATCACCATCTTGAGTTTTGCTTTGTCGTCAAAGATGATAACCGGTGCCATCGTACTGCGCGGTCGTTTTCCGGGGGCAATGGCGTTTGCGATAGGCACGCCGGCTGCGTCGGTGGGTGTTAACGAAAAATCTGTCATGTGATTATTCAGAAAAAAGCCGCGCACGAAAATTTGGCTGCCGAAAGAGGCATCAACAGAGGTTGTCATGCTGACCGCGTTGCCATCGGCATCGACAATCGAAAAATGGCTGGTGCCGGTGAGGCTTGTCGTTGCGTCCTCGGCCTGGGAGAGTTTGACCGCAGCAGGAGTCCCCGGTGCAGCGCGGCCCAGACTGTGATCGGTGCGAATCAAGGCACTGCGTTCACGTAAGTAGGCGGAACTGATCAACGCCATGACTGGCACATCTGCGAAACGATCATCGGCTGCAAATTTCTCGCGGTCCGCAAACGCCAAGCGCCCGGCCTCGGCAAACAGGTGAGCGGCCTCCACCGAATCGGGCTTCATGCTCGGCAAATCGAAGCGCTCCAGCATACCCAAGATCTGCAGGATCGCCACACCGCCACTCGATGGCATGGGCATGCTGCAAATACGACTACCGCGATAACCACCACACACCGCCTCGCTGATGCGCACACGGTAGGCAGCGAAATCCGCTTCAGTTGCGATTCCCGGTCGCGGGTGGGCGCGCAGTGCTGCGACAATGTCACGTGCAATCTCGCCCTGGTAGAAGACATCGGCACCGCCGACGGCAATACGTTTCATCGTCGCGGCTAGCGCCGGATTCTTGACAATCGTACCAACCGCTTTCGGTGTTCCATCGGCATTGAAGAAGATGGCGCGTGTCTCGGGCGTATCGCGCAAGACTGCGCTGCTCCCCGCCTGCTGCACGGTGCGTGCCGAAAGTGGATAACCGTTCTCGGCCAAACGGATGGCAGGTTGAAACAGCGCCGCCCAGGGCAACTTGCCGTGCGCTGCGTGTGCGGCCTCGAGCGAACGCAGTGTGCCGGGAACGCCGAACGATTTGCCGCTGCGGACTGCATCGGCAAAGCGCATGGGTTTGCCATCCTCGCCGAGGAACATCGTTGGGGTGGCCGCTTGAGGGGCGATCTCGCGCCCGTCATAAGCGATGGTGGCGTTTCGTTTGGCAGCGTAATACAACATGAAAGACCCGCCGCCAATACCGGACGATTGCGGCTCGACCAGGTTCAACACCATTTGCACTGCAACCGCAGCGTCAATGGCGCTGCCACCCTTGGCCAAAACTTCGATACCTGCCTCGGTGGCAAGCGGATGTGCCGCGGCGACCATATCGCGCTTGGAGAAACTCGGTTTGCGCTCGATCATCTGGCCGGCCGGCTCGGGCATGTCGCGTGTGGGCTGGGCGTGAGAAATTGCTGACAAGCATGCGACTGAAAAGAACACACAACCGCAGATGAACGCAGATGAATGCCGATGCCTGCGAAAACCTTTGGTGCTCGCGACCGCACTCCTGTTTATTCGTGTTGCATCGTGCGGCTTGCCAGACAACTGAAGTGGTGCGAATTGATCTGAGTTCATCAGCGGTTGTGAGGTTCTAAACACTCAAACACAGGTACTTGATCTCAATATAGTCGTCGATACCGTACTTGGAACCTTCGCGACCCAACCCCGATTGCTTGATTCCCCCGAACGGTGCGAGCTCGTTGGAGATCATGCCGGTGTTAATACCCACCATGCCGGTTTCCAGCGCTTCGGCAACCTTGAAGACGCGCGAAACATTCTGCGCATAGAAATAAGCGGCCAGTCCATACTCGGTGTTGTTCGCCCAAGCGACCGCTTCTTCGTCGGTAGTAAAACGAATCAGCGGTGCGATGGGACCAAATGTTTCTTCGTGCGAGACACGAGCGGTCGACGGCACGTTGGTTAACAAGGTGGGGACAAAAAATCTGCCGCCCCTAGCGTGTTCCTTGCCACCCAAAACAACTTCGGCACCGTTGGCCACCGCATCAGCCACATGTGCCTTGACCTTGGTGATCGCGCTGTCATCAATTAACGGGCCAACGTTGATGCCGGTTTCATTGCCTTGACCTACCTTCAAGATGGCCATCTTGGTTTTGAGTTTTGCCGCAAACGCATCGTATACCCCGGCCTGTACGTAGATGCGATTTGCACTCACACAAGTCTGACCGGCATTCCGAAACTTCGCTTGCATCAGACCTTCAACCGCAGCATCCAGGTCGGCATCGTCAAAGACGATAAATGGTGCGTTGCCACCCAGTTCCAACGACATCTTCTTGATCGTCGGGGCGCACTGGCGCATCAGGATTCGGCCCACCTCGGTCGAACCGGTAAACGACATCTTGCGTACGATTGGATTGGCGCAGAGTTCATTACCAATGGCAGGCGCTGAGGCAGCGCTGCCGGTGACGACATTGAAAACGCCGTTCGGCACACCGGCACGGTGCGCCAGTTCGGCCAGCGCCAAGGCGGATAGCGGGGTCTGCTCGGCGGGCTTCAAAACCATGGTGCAACCTGCAGCGAGCGCCGGCCCAGCCTTGCGCGCGATCATGCCATTGGGGAAATTCCAAGGCGTGATTGCGGCTGTCACACCGATGGCCTGTTTGATGACCAACAAACGCTTGTCCGGCAAATGCGGCGGGATCACGTCGCCGTAGACACGTTTGCCTTCCTCTGCGAACCACTCGATGAAGGACGCGCCAAACATGATTTCACCCTTCGCTTCAGCGAGTGGTTTGCCGTTCTCAGCCACCAAAATTTGTGCGAGGTCGTCGATGTTGGCGACCATCAGCTCGAACCACTTACGCAAAATGGCACCGCGCGCCTTGGCGGTCATGCCACGCCAGGCGGGGAGAGAGGCGTTCGCCGCATCAATGGCGCGCTTTGTCTCCATCGCACCACAGTCGGCAACCTCGGCCACGCGCGAAGCATCGGCAGGGTTATCGACCAGGAAGGTCTTACCGGCTGCCGCGTTAACCCAAGCTCCATCGATATAACTTTGATTGCGCAACAATGCAGGGTCTTTGAGCGCTATTGATGTCGTCAAGGCAGTCATATTGGTGTTCCTCGGGCGGTATGGTTTGAGCGGAGCGGAAGGGACAACCGAATTGCCCTACCTTCCCAGCCAGTAGGTGCGTCGGCTCTTTGCCTCTGCCGGGGTATCGTTTAATGTAAGCACACAAGTGCTGGTCGTCGGCTCGAGCAAGGTTAGTTTGAGTTCCATCATTTCATCACGGCGAAATGCGATCACATCCAGTGTGCTGCCAATGTCGTAGCTTCTAATTCTGCGCTCAATATTGCCGGCATTCACACGCAAGCGATCAACGGCCACGATGGTGTCGCCCGCAGAAAGACCGGCGGCGATCGCCGAACCACCGTCGAACACCTGCGCCAATTTGGCGTCGCCGTTTGTTTCACTAGCCAACTTGGCACCCAACGTAGGCAATACACGCTCCGGCGCGTTTTTGCTCGAAGCGCCCGTGGTACCGTTCGGCTGCCACGAGAGCGTCACGCCCACGGTGGCGAGCAATCGGGCGAGCTCCGGGTCGGCCGTGCCATAAACCGTCTGCGCAAAAAAGCGGGATAGATCAATTCCTGCGACTTCTGTGGCCACCCGCTCGATTTCGCCTTCGGGAACGCCAATGCCGGTTTTGCCATAGCGGGTCCAAAGGTTGCGCATCAGGTCATCGAGCGAATACCTGCCTCGCGTTGCCTCACGAATCGTGAGGTCGAGTGCCAGACCGACCAGCGCACCTTTTTGGTAATAACTGACTAGGCTGTTTGGTGAATTTTCATCCGGCCGATAGTACTTGATCCAAGCATCGAACGAGGACTCTGCCACGCTCTGCTTGGTGCGACCGGCTTGCGAAAGTACCCGCCCGACGCCGTCAGCTTCGATTTCCAGATATTCAAGCACGGTTATCACACCAGAGCGCACCAGCATTAGATCGTCGTAGTAATCCGTGAAGCCTTCGAAGAACCAGAGCTGGTTGGTGTAGTTTTCTTGTGTCAGGTCATACGGCACAAAATGCGCGGGCAAGATGCGCTTCACGTTCCAGGCGTGAAAGTACTCGTGGGAGGCGAGGGACAGCAGTTTGCGGTAGCCGGTCGTCATGCGCGGCTCGTTGGCGAGGGGCAATTCATCGCGGCTCACGATCAGCGCGGTGGATGCGCGATGTTCGAGACCACCAAAACCGTCCCCAACCACGGTGATGAGAAACCAATACTCCGACATGGGTGCGGTCGCGGTTTCCGGCTCGAAAAAGCGAATTTGTGTTTCGCAAATCTTCTTAAGGTCGGCGGTCAAGCGGTTGACATCTGCGCGATGCCGCCCAGTCAGTACCAGGTGGTGTATGACCCCGCAGGCTTCAAACCTAGCGTGTGTAAACAGACCCATCTCGACCGGATGGTCGATCAACGCGTCGTAGTTTTCGGCGCGATACCCGCCGAAGTCGCGACCGTTATCCCCCGCAGTTGGCCCTGCGAGCGAAGTTGCCACCTTCCAGCCCCGGTAGTACTCGCCGGTCGGGCGAACAATTTCAACCCCGCAGGCGCTGTCACGCTGGCCTTCAACGAGCAGGAAGACGCTGGCACCGTTAAAAAATCCGTGGGTGTGGTCGAGGTGCGCGCCGCGTACGGAGAGGTCCCAAGCATAAACCGTATAGGTCAACGCTAATGCGCCGTCGACTGGGGCGCACTGCCATGTGCATTTATTGATTTTTTCGCAGGCGACTGCGTCACCGCCGCAGCGCGCCTCCACACGACCGATATGGCGCGCGAATTCGCGGACCATATAACTTCCTGGAATCCATACGGGCAGTGTAAAGCGCTGTCCAGCCGTGTCAGGCTGGTCGACGGTGACCGTGACTTCGAACAGGTGCGCTGCGGGGTCGATAGGAACGATGCGGTAGCGGATCACGCGGGGAGCCAAACGATCTGGCGAAAAATCCTTAGAGGCGACAGTTTACGGTAGCATGAGCGCCGAGACAAACCCGGCCAGTCATGTGTTGTCAGATGGCCTTCTATCTATCGCAAACTCGCAGATCTATGAAGAACCCTCAGAATTTCATCTTAACAACTCTCCTTGCGGGGGGGATGGCGGCCCTTTTATGGGTTTTGCCCGCCCAGGCAAAAACCCTGCGCTGGTCTAGCGCCGGTGACATGCAGACGACCGACCCGCACGCGCAAAACTCCGGGGTGAACAATAACCTAAACGGCCAGATTTTTGAAGGATTAGTCGCGCGCGGCAAGAACATGGAGATTATTCCGCGACTGGCCACTGGCTGGCGGCAACCCAACCCGACCACTTGGGTGTTTGATATTCGCAAGAATGTCAAATTTCACGACGGCAAACCGCTGACGGCGGATGATGTCGTTTGGTCCATCCTGAGGATGCAGCAACCCACCTCCAATTTCCGCGTTTACGCCAATGGCGTTGGTAAACCGCGCAAGATTGATTCACATACCGTTGAACTAACCACGCCAGTGCCGAACCCGGTCACGCTGGAAATGCTCGTCAACATGTTCATCATGAGTCGCGACTGGGCGATCGCCAATAAGGTGGAAAAAGTTCAGGACTATGCGGCGAAAGAAGAAACCTTTGCTGCGCGTAATGCGAATGGTACCGGGCCGTTTATGCTCGTCTCGCGTGAGCCGGAAGTTAAAACGGTGCTGAAGAAAAACCCCAACTGGTGGGGCATTGCCGAGAAGATGTTCGAAGGCAACGTCACCGAGGTGGTCTATAAGCCAATCTCGTCTGAGGCCACCCGCATGTCAGCGCTGCTCTCCGGCGAGATCGATTTTGTGCTCGACCCGGCAGTCCAAAACCTCGAGCAGTTCAAGCGCAACAAGGCGCTGAAGGTCATCCAAGGCATCGAAAATCGCGTGGTGTTTTTTGGTATGGATCAAGGCCGCGATGAGTTGCTCTATAGCAATGTTAAGGGAAGGAACCCGCTGAGGGATAAACGCGTTCGGCAGGCGATGTATCAGGCCATCGATATTGAAGCGATCCAACGCACCGCCATGCGCGGGTTATCAACACCGACCGGCTTGGTACACCCGAATCCGGTGGCGGCCAAGTTGCCGGCAGAGCTCACCAAACGTTTGCCGTTTGACGTTGCCGCCGCAACAAAGCTCATGAGCGACGCGGGATACGCGAGTGGATTCGACATCACGCTCGACTGTCCGATTGGTCGTTACTTAGCCGACGAACGCATTTGCGTCTCGGTGGCGGGAATGCTCGCGAAAATCAACATTCGTGTGCGCGTCAACGCGATGCCGATTTCAACCTATTTCGCCAAAATTCAAAAGCTCGACACCAGCTTTTACATGCTCGGCTGGGGCGGCTCCACCTTCGAGCCAATATTCACCTTGCAGCCGATCATGCACAGTCGCAACACGGTGGGTGACGGTGACTACAACTATGGGCAGGTGAGGGACGCAAAGTTTGACGCGCTCGTGCAGCAGATCAAGGGTGAGCTCGATCCGAAAAAGCGCACGGCCATGATTGTTGAGGCGTTCAAAATCTACAACGACAATATATATCTGCTGCCGTTGCACCTACAGATCATTCCGTGGGCGATGCGCGCCAACGTGAGTGCGGTACATCGCGCGGATAATTGGCTTGAAGTGCCGTGGGTGGTGATCAATTGAGACAAGCAGCCAATAACGGTGCCGTTTGAAAGCCTGCCAGCGCATTAGCGTTTGCCGGCCCAGTGATCGAAATCCGCGATACCTGTGGCACCTACGCGAGCCGGCTCAGGGGGCAGCCCAGCGAGGTTTATCCGCTGCCTGCCTCGGACGGCGGATAAACGCTATTCGTTAGTCCGTGCATAACGCCATGCTCCAGTTTCGCCCTCTCGTTCGAACCGACCAAGCGGCACTTTGGCATTGGTTACATATTGCCCTGTGGGACCCGCCGCCCGCACCATTGCGACCACTCGCCGTGTTGGACAATCCTGGCGTTCGTATCTATGTTGAGGATTGGGGAAAGGCGACAGACATAGGCGTGGTCGCAGTCGTTGATGGTCAGGCCGCCGGCGCGTGCTGGATGCGTCTGCTCCTCGGCGGTCAGGGCCTGGCGTATGTCGATGACGCAACGCCGCAGTTGGGCATTGCGCTGGAGCCGCAATACCAACGTAGAGGCTTCGGCAGGCCGCTGATGCAGGCCGCCTTGGCAGCCGCTTGGGAGAACAGCTTCAGGCAAGTGTCCCTCACTGTGCATCCGGAAAACCCTGCCATTTCGATGTACAAAGCCTGCGGATTCTGCAAACAGGGGCAACGCGGAACTTATCACCCCATGCTTGCCAAATCGGCGACTTAAAGCCGTCGCCGTCGGCGCTCGTATAGATTAGTCCGCAAGATAGCCGCCTTCGGGCAATGGCGATGCCGGCGATGCGCGAGGCGCGGTACGTCCGTTCGCGGTACGTCCTTATCAGGCGAACGTCGCCCTTATCCAAGGCCAAATTGTCGACAAGAACCACGTCCACCCGCCGGCCACGAGTAGATAACGAAACAACTTGCCGACGGCAAAAAGTGCCATACACGCCCAGAAGTTAAAACGCATCCAGCCCGCGGCCACACAAAGTGCGTCGCCGAATAGCGGCACCCAGCTAAACAGCAGCGACCACATGCCGTATTTTTTCAGCCATTCGATGGCTTTGCCTTCAGCTCGGTTTGGGAACAAGCGTCCAAGCCAATAAGACGTGACGCCGCCGCAGGTGTTGCCAAGGGTCGCCACCGCGATGGCGCTCCACAACAGTTCGGGGTATTTGGTGAGCAGCCCCATCAAGACGATTTCGGAGGAGCCGGGCAGCAGAGTGGCGGAAATGAAGGCTGACGCAAACAGGCCCCACAGGCCGGATTCGGGAGAGAACTCAAACATTGTTGTTATGGTTTTGGGTTAGGCCGGAGCGGCGGGACAAACAAACTGCTCGAATTCAGAGCATGTGTTGGCTAAAGAGTTCAATGCCGGGAAACCGTCGCTGAAAACAAAAAAACCGTTTATTGGCGGGTCTTTCCAAGGTATTTCGCTTGAAAACACACGTCACTACACGACTTTCCCGGCAAATTTGGTTTCTTTATCAAACCTATCGTACCCCTTGGGTTACCTAGGCAGGTTGGTTGGCAAGTCGCATTTGCATTCAGCAAGTCGCATTTGCATTCACTCTGGCTGTTAGTACGGCAGACGTGGCGAATCCATATTTTCTGCACAATTGTTGGTTATCTTCCACCTTATCCAAGGTACTTGGCTGATTGAACTGACTTCGGGGGGTAGGGAATGCGTGGGTTTCATTCTTGTCTATTGCGTGTTTGTGTGGCGAGCGTCGGTGTCATCGTTTCTCTAGGGGGCTGCGGTAACGGTGGGGGCGGCAGCAACGTCGCGATTACGCCCTCGATTACTGCACCGGGTGCGCCGACAATTGGTATCGCAACACCTGCGGATTCGAGCGCGAGTATTGCCTTCACGCCACCCGCGTCAACCGGCGGTTCGGCCATCACCAGTTACACCGCAACTTGCACTGGGGGAGGGGTAACACGGACTGCCACTGGGGCGGCGAGCCCAATCGTCGTCGCCGCTCTCACCAACGGTACTGTCTACACGTACTCGGTGACCGCGACCAACGCCGCAGGAGTCGGTGCCGCGTCGGCCAGCGTATCGGTGACACCAGCGAACGCCGTTCCTGTCAGCGGGTCGACCGCCGGTGTTCTGTGCACCTATAGCACGAACCAGCTAAACGATAGCCCCTCGGTGCGGGCAACCAGCACATCGAGCTGGACATGCAGCAGCACTTCGCGAATGCTGGTGGGGAACGGGATTCCAGACCACGCCGTGGGTACGTTTCCGAACCCGGACAATCCCCATACGATTTCCGCACAGCCTGTCGCCGCAACGTACACATTAACACCGGCCATCGCGAACGCGAACGGTAGCACCGCTGTTATTGTCGGCCATGCGCTCAACGGCGTGAAATTTGAGCCTGCTACTATCGGCACCTGCGATAACACCGGCAGCAATTGCACACGGGTTGGCAGCGTCGGCCCATGGATAATCGAAGCGTTAACGCAGACAACTTTCAGATTTGGTACCGATGTGAATACCGGCCACGTACAGCCCTCGGGCGAATACCACTACCATGGCATGCCGGAGAACTTCATTACCAAGCTCGGTAAGGGAACCGGGATGGCGCTAGTGGGCTGGGCGGCGGATGGATTTCCTGTATATGCACGTTATGGGTATGTTCGGCCTAACGATGCCACCTCGGGTACCAAAGTGCTGGTAGGCAGCTATCGAACCAAGGCGACGCCGGATGCAAACCGACCGCCGACCACTTTATATGCGATGGGAACTTTCAGTCAAGATTGGGAATACGTCGCGGGGCTCGGTGACCTCGACCAATGCAATGGTCGGACCGGGGTGACACCGGAATTTCCGCAAGGTATTTATCATTACGTTATTACCGATACATATCCGTTCATGCAGCGATGCTTGAAAGGTGCCTCGCCAGGTGGCGGGGGGCGGCCCTAACCTAGGCCGCCGTAGAAGGACCGGGTGTGCTCTACCGCTTGAGGTCTGTTCTTGCCGGCGCTGCGACCGCGCTCGTGGTGCTCGGCGCACCCGACTCGAGTGCACACTTGATGCCTGCGCAAACAGGCACGATCAATATCGCGGGGGATGGCGGCTTCGTGGTGTTGTCCGTCCCGGTGTCGGCGTTTGCGGCCGTTGACGATGATGGTGATGGCAGGCTAAGTGTGCGCGAGATGAAAACGCATCACGCCGACATTGAACGGCAGGTGCTGGCGGGGCTGCAGCTACGCGATGCCAGCGGACTGCGACCGCTGCAGGGGGTAATGCTCAACCTCTCGCCAGCGGATGATGACCCGACAGGCCCAGCGCTACAGCTGGTTGTGCTCGGTCGTTTTCTGTTGGCGACGCCGACTGAACCGATGCGATTGCAGATTTCCCTTTTTGGAACGCATGTGGACGAGCGCGTTTATCACGTGACCGCCTCTCGCGGCGATACGTCGCAACTTGTGGTCTTTACGCCGGAACGAACACAGCACCCACTATTTGCCGAAGCTTGGCTGGTGTTTATTGACTATGTCGTGCTTGGCGCGGAGCATATTTTCGCGGGGTTTGATCACCTGCTTTTTCTGCTGTTGGTGTTGGCCGCCGGCTGGAACTGGCGGCATGTGCTGGTGGCGCTAACATGCTTTACCCTCGGCCACTGCGTGACACTGGCGATTAGCGTCTGGGGCGGCGTACGCATACCGCCATCCGTTGTCGAGCCCGCCATTGCTGCAACAATCGTTGGCATGGCGCTCTATGATTTACAACGCAGGAGGCGTAATCAGACGGTGCAGTCGTCGGTTCATATTCGCATGGCGCTGGTGTTTGGCTGCGCCCTCATTCATGGGCTGGGGCTCGGCAGCACATTGCTGGAGCTCGGGCTCGATGGCGGTAATCGCGTAATTAGCCTTGCGGGCTTTAACGTCGGTATTGAGTTAGGCCAAGTTGCCGTCGCCTTGATCGTTGGTGTGTTGATGCTAGGTGTGATGAAGTTACGTGGAGCTCGCGGTGTGCAAGTCATCACGCTAACAGCAAGCTACTTGGGAATAGGCGTTGGTACGACTTGGTTCGTCCAACGGGTGCTCGAGAGTGTCTGAGCGCCGTTACTCGCCGTCGCGGAAATGCCGGGCAATTTTGTCGGGTTGTGTCTGATTGCGTTGCGGAGCAGCTGACAGACCGCCTTCCACATACTGCGTTGGGCGCTCTTTCGGGGCGGATGAGCGGAATAGCGGGTTACGGGATTGGTCACTTCGCAGCGCCAAACGAGTTGGGTTGGTTGGCTGCGATGATGCCACTGTGCATGACATTCTGCGGGAACCAATACTTCATTTAATGCAGACATCACAGTCGTCAAGTTTCCTTGTAGGACGGATGCGAAGGAAGATTCGATAGCCGAATTCCAATATCCACGGCAGCGGCGGGATGGAGAGTAAACGACCGAGCAGACGGAACCTCGGTAGTTGACGCCACAGCGTAAGGAACCCTGCGGCACCGTCGAAGATGCCGTCCGCTGTTTGGACATGAAAGCGCGCCATCGCCGCTTGCCGTGAAATTCCGGGCGGCAGCACGTTATCGGGACAGGTGGTGAGGTCAATCCAGCTGACTTGGTCGGCACCGGGTTGGTGCCGATAGAAGCCAATCTCGCGCGAGCAAATTGGGCAGCCGCCGTCGAAATACACGGTGGCAAGCGGCGGCGGGGATGATTCGATGCAAATTTCTGCTGTCATAAATGACATTTTGACGGTCGCAGGCGTGTCACACAAGACAAATTTGCACCGACAAACCGTCGAGTTGTCGTCACGCGGCGAATATAATTTCGCGTATGAATATTCTCTTTCAGTTGTCAGGCTCGATTGCCTGCTACAAAGCATGCACAGTTGTTTCGCAGTTGGTGCAGGCAGGGCACGCGGTGCAATGTGTCGCGAGCGCTGCGGCGACACAATTTATCGGCGCGGCTAGCCTTGAAGGGCTCTCACAACGCGATTTGTTGACCGATACCTTTCAACCGGGGCGCTGGATGGAACATATCGAACTGAATCGCTGGGCGGATCGATCCGTCATTTGTCCGGCGACGGCAAACCGGCTGAACAAAATGGCGGCTGGTGTTGCGGACGATTTGATGGGCAACCTGTGGCTGACACACGACTTCGCCAAGCCGATGTTTGTGGTGCCCGCCATGAATACGAAGATGTGGCAACACCCGACTACACAAGCGTCAGTCACAAAGTTGCAAGACATGGGCGTGCGTGTGCTGAGCCCCAGTTCCGGCAATCTTGCCTGCGGCGACAAGGGTGACGGCAGATTGATGGAGCCCGAGGATGTTCTAAAGGCCATCTTGGCGTGAATGGCCTAAAGGTGTTGATCACCAGTGGCGGGACGCGCGAGCCCATCGATGGGGTACGCGTCATGACTAACAGCAGTACCGGTGCCACAGGTGCATACATTGCGGATGAGTTTGCCAGACACGGCGCTGACGTGTTTTTGGCGCGCGCGCAGGGTGCGGTGCAGCCGAGCGAATCGAGCGTCAAGCAGCAGACATTTTCTACAGCCGCAGATCTCGACTCGATTTGTCAGCACGTCCTCGCTGGTGAGGAAATCGATCTGATCATTCATGCCGCCGCTGTGGGTGACTTTGTGGTGGAGAGTGTTGAGATTGACGGCTTGTCATATGCGGCACCAATCACCGCAAAACTTCCGTCATCGGCCAAATTGTCGATCCGCCTGCGCCCAGGGAAAAAGATACTTCCCCACTTAAAGAGTTACAGCCGTAACCGCTCGGTGCGTTTGGTTGGGTTTAAGCTGACGGATGGGGCGATGGAGGTCGACGCGCAGCGGGCGATACAGGCGGTCTTTGCATCCGGCGCGGATTGGGTTGTACACAACGAACTTCGCACCATCGACACACACCGAGCGAGTGTTTGGTCCGCCAAGGGCGAGGTGGCGGAGTGTGCCAGCTTGGACCATCTGGCGCGCCACTTGTTGCTTCTTGGCGTTGGTGCTGGCGCGGCGGGCTAGCGGTCAACACGCGTTTCCCGACGACGATGGACCAACAACTTCACGATGTTATCAAGTCGATCGCTGCCGCCGTGCCGACACATGGCGGTACGCCGCTGGTTGTTGGGTTGGCGGGAAGTGTTGCGGCCGGCAAGAGCACGTTGGCTGGAAAACTTGCCGACGGTTGGCGGGATTTGGGCCGACGGGTAGAAGTGGTCTCCACCGACGGATTTCTGCATCCGAACAGAATCCTCCAAAAGCGTGGGCTCTTGTTGCGCAAAGGCTTTCCCGAAAGTTACGATCATCACGCATTTAGTGCGTTTCTGGACGCAGTTTGGCGGGACGGAAAGCATGGCGGCAAGGTGGTTGTGCCAACTTACTCGCATCAAACCTACGATGTCTCGTTTGATGCGGGGCGCGAAATTGCACCTTCTGATATTTTGGTGGTCGAAGGAATTAATGCGTTACAGCCGGCGTTTACTGCGGGGAAACTCGACATCTCGATTTATCTTGATGCCGTGGAGACTGACTTGTTTGACTGGTACTACGAGCGCGGTACCCGCTTGCGTGAAGCGGCAAAATACGACCCGACATCTTTTTTTGTGCGTTATCTGAGTCTCTCAGACGCGGAATGGGATGCGCAGCTCAAGGCGTTTTGGAACGACATCAACCTCCCCAACCTTTATCAACATATTGCGCCAACACGACAACTCGCCGACTACGTCTTGCACAAAACACGGGGCCACACGCTAAGTGTTGTGCGTACACCGTCGTCGAGCGACAATGCTGTCGCCTCATAGTGCGGCACTACCAGGCTCCATCGCCAAATCGAGAACTCCATGCAAATCCCAGACTTTGTAAAGCGAAAAAAAACGCACGCGAAAATCTCCTGTGTCACGTGCTACGACTATCCATACGCGCAGTTGTTGGCAAAGACCGATATCGACTTCCTGCTTGTTGGTGACTCGGTGGCCATGGTGGTGCACGGTCACCCAAGCACCTTGCTTGCCGACATCGAGATGATGTGTTTGCATACCAGTGCGGTTGCGCGCGGCGCAGGCGGCAAGTTTTTGGTGACCGACATGCCGTTTCTGGAGCATCGCAAAGGGCTGTCGAAGGCTGTCAGTGCTGCGCAACGGCTGCTCCGTGCGGGAGCGAATGCGATCAAGATCGAAGGCGCGGAAGGCAATCTTGAGACGATTCACAGCTTGGTGACAGCAGGTGTTCCGGTGATGGGCCACGTCGGACTGACGCCCCAGTTTGTGAACACGTTCGGCGGTTTCAAGGTGCAGGGGCGCGAGTCGGCGGCGGCAGAACAAATCGTGGCCGACGCCAAGGCGCTTGAAGCGGCGGGTGTGTTTGCCATGGTGGCAGAGGGCGTGCCGGCATCACTCGGTAAGTTGGTCGCAGAATCGGTGTCTGTACCGATCATTGGCATCGGTGCCGGCGTGGATGTGGATGGCCAGGTGCTGGTGTTGCAAGACATGCTCGGCCTCAACCCAAAGATTCCGCGCTTTGTTCGTGTGTTTGCGGATGTCGCAACAACATCGCTCGACGGTCTACATGCGTTTGACCGAGCAGTTAAAGCAGGCACGTTTCCAACTGCGGCAGAGAGCTATACGTAAATATGTCCATTACTGTTTTTCGCACGCCCGCCGAATGGCGAATGATCAAGCCCGCGACTGGATCAATCGGCGTGATTCCGACTATGGGGGCTCTACACGCGGGTCACATCGCGCTCGTGGAACGCGCGCTTGGCGACAACAAATACGCTGTCACCACCATCTACGTCAACCCAACTCAGTTTAACAACCCGGATGATCTTGCGGCGTATCCTCAAACATTGGACGAAGACTGCGCCATATTGGAACAAGCAGGCTGCCAGTTTGTGTTCGCGCCCAACTACGAGACGTTATATCCCGACCAGTATCGCTACCGGATCCGCGAAACCGAGATAAGCCGGGTGCTAGAAGGGGAGTACCGACCGGGGCACTTCGACGGCATGCTCACGGTGGTGTTGAGGTTACTCAATGTCGTTGGCGCAGAGGTCGCCTATTTTGGTGAAAAGGACTTTCAACAATTGTTGTTGGTTCGCGAGATGCTGCACGCATTCCAGCATTCCACACGCATCGTGGCGTGCGCGACGGTTCGCGAACCGGATGGGCTTGCGATGAGTAGCCGCAATCGCCGATTGAACACGGCGCAACGCGCCCTTGCCGCCCAATGGTCGCAGACGTTGGCCAACCTCGCACTACCCTGCCAAGATGTACGGTCACAACTCGAGGCACTCGGATTTCGGGTGGACTACATCGAAGAACGCTGGGGCCGACGGCTCGGCGCAGTGTATACCCCGCAAGTTGCGGGAGGCGCGGAGATTCGCCTCATCGACAATGTTGTCCTGCCCGGTCAGCCTACTTTTTGATCTGAAAGTCGGCGAGTGTGGGGCCGCCTTTTTGCAAGGCCCGTTGGTAGGCGGGTCGCGCCTCCATCCGCTGTTTGAAGTGACGCAGCTTGGGGTAGTGCTTGCCCTTGGCAACTCGTGACAGCGCCGCGTCCACTGCAAAACTCATCTGGAAATCCGCCATTGATAGGTCGGCTCCCGAGAACCATTCGTGTGTGGCAAGATGTGCTTCCATGAAGGCAAGGGCGGTATTGAGGTTAGGGTCAATCAGCTTGTTGATCACAGCATCTGAGATGCCACGCGCAATCGGTCGCGCAAAGAACGGCATGGGCTGGGTTGGAATCGTCGCAAATACCAGCTTCATGACCAGCCAATTCATGAGGGAACCTTCTGCATAGTGCATCCAGAAGCGGCACTGGCGGTGTTCTGCACTACCGACGCCCGGCTGTAGCTTCGCTAGTTCGCCCTTCGCCTTGGTGCCATAGGTTTCCACCAGATACTCAATGATTGCGCCGGACTCTGCGACCACTTCGCCCTTGTCGACGATGACGGGTGATTTGCCAAGGGGATGAATTTTCTTGAGTTCTGCGGGCGCAAGACGGGTTTTGGCGTCGCGTTTATAGATCTTCAGCTCGTAGGGAAGTCCAAGTTCTTCGAGTAGCCACAGAATACGCTGTGAGCGGGAGTGTTCGAGGTGATGCACAGTGATCATATTGGATAACTTTGTATAGGACGTTCATCGGTCAAAGGCGTCTTTATGACCAAGTAGAAGTGAGCACAGCGGATCAGAAAAAACCCCGCGGCAAGCACGGGGTTTTCGTAATGCGCGTCTCTTTGAATTTAGAAGTTTGCCTTGAACTGCGCACCCCAGAAACGAGGCTCATTGATGAAGCCAGTCAGATTATTGAAATCGATCCCGCCCACCATACGGATCTGGTTGGTGATATTGCGACCATAAATCGCCGCCTCGTACTTGCCATCAGCCCACTTGTAACCGAAGCGGAGACCCGTTTCGGTAAGCGCTTTGCCCGTGTATTCACGCGACTCGTACAAGAAGAAATTGATCTTGCTTCGATAGGCCACGTCGGTATAGACAAAGTACTCACCGCCAGCCACCGGGATCGAATACCGCAGCGTCACGTTGGCAACGTACTTAGGTGCCTGTGGCAGTGGGTTACCGTTGATCGAGAAGGTGCCGGGACGGCCAACGGCGGCAGGATCCAGCACTGTACAGGGTGCACCACAAGCTTGAATGGCGAGGCTGCCGTCCTTGATCTTGGTGTCGTTCAAGCTGCCGCTGACGGTCAACAGTAGGGTATCGGTCAGATAGGCTTGAAGATCAAGTTCAGCACCGCTGCCGCTGGTCTTGGCTGCGTTGAGCAAACGGTTGAAGTTGGTGGCACCACCGACTGCGGTGATTTGCTGGTCTTTGACTTCATACGAGAACACGTTCGCGGCGAGACGAGCGCGTTTGTTAAACAGATCGGTCTTGATACCCGCCTCGAGCGACGTGACTTTTTCTGAGTTGGCAACCGAGAGCTGGTCACCAAACAACAGACGACCCTGAATCGACGGTGCGCGGAAACCGGTCGCCACGCGCGCATAGATGTTGGTCTCAGGCGAAAGCTTTAACGTGCCGGCAATATCGCCACTCACGTTGGAGGCGGATGTGTTGGTGGTTCTACGCCCGATAAAGGTCGGCGAGAAAGGCGGGGCGATCAGCCGGTCTGCGTAGAAGTCTTTCTTGTCGTTGGTGTAACGCATACCGGCGCGCAAGTTGAATGTGCTGGTCAGGTCCGTGTTGACAGAGCCAAACACTGCGTACGCTTTGTTCTTCTGATTTTGTTTGGCAAAACCGTTGCGTGGGTTACCGGGGGCCAGTGAGTCGTAGTTGATGCTGTCGATATCGATCTCTTCGTCGAAGTAATAAGCGCCGATCAACCACTTAAGACCCTTGCCTTTCGATTCAAGGCGGAACTCTTGGGTAAGCTGACGGTGGTTCGGCAGACCGTCGGCTGACTCTGCCGAGAACGGGATAACGCCGGGTGTGCTGCCGCCGGGCATGAAGACGGCGCTGAAGCCGCCGTCGATGTCACCGCGAGAGAAAGAGGTGACCTTTTCCAAGCCGGTAATGGAGTGCAGCGTAGTGTTGGCGAATTCCCACTTCAAGCGCATGCTGCCGCCGTTGTTTGTCACGTCCTGCTGGTTGCGACCATCGTAGAACACTTTGCTAGGATCGAAGTTGGCGACAAAGTCGTTGGTGCCCGGCTTGATGATGTTGGCGCGAAATACACGTGCCGAACCACTCAAGTCGCGGTTGTGGAAATTGAACAGCGCGCTGAATGAATCACTCGGCTTGTAGAGCGCTTGCAGGCGGAACGCATTGTCGCGATAGCCTTCAAGACGGCCGGTTGGGCCTGGGCGCTGGTTAATCACCCAGCCGTCACGACCCTGCAACTGGGTTGAGAGGCGGATCGCCACTTCTTTGTTCAGCGGCAGGTTCAGAGCACCCTCCAGGTTGGAGGTGTTGTATTTGCCATGGCTAATGTTCACATAGGCTTCGTTGGCAAAGCGCGGTTTGGCGGATTCGAACTTGATCACGCCAGCCGGTGAGTTGCGACCGAACAGTGTGCCTTGCGGGCCACGCAAGACTTCGATCTGTTCTAAGTCAAAAATCGGAAAACCTTTAAGAATCGGATTTTCTTGAACAACATCGTCGTACACCAACGAGACTGGCTGTGATGCATTCAAATCAAAGTCGCCATTGCCCAGGCCGCGGATATAGAAACGCGGGAAAGCGCGACCAAATGACGACTCAATGTTCAGGCTGGGTACACGTGCCGCCAGCATACGAATATCTTGGCCACCCGAGTTGATGGCGTCGAGTGTGTCCCCTTTCAACGCGCTTATCGATGATGGTACTTCCTGGATGTTTTCCGCGCGGCGCTCGGCGGTCACGGTGATTGTTTCTAACTCACCGGCCTTGGCTTTCTCCGCTGGTTTCGCATTTTGTGCGTGAGCAATATTGAACGAGAGTATGGTGGCGGTCGATAGGGCTGCGGCAACGCTGAAACTCAGCTGGGAAACGCGTGGTGTGCTCTGAATGGCACGCTTCGGGGACGACATATTGGCTCCTTGATGAAATGGGGCGTTTGAATAGGTTTTGTTGCCTTGATGCGCAACATGCGGGACGGGACTACCACGTACTATTGGTCGAGGCGACTGCCGCAATTTTAGAGGGCGACTGGAATAAATTGTCTGTTTTTCGCACACAATGTCATATTTATGCAGCGCAAATACAACGTTTGATGTCGTGCTTGATGCGGCGATAACAATGGCGGGGCGACTGATGCCTGAAACTGGCGGTTGCAAAATCTCGGTACGTGCCTGAAACAAAACATTTTTTTGGAAAGATGAAAGAAACATGATCGCTTTCCCAGTAGGTTATGCCTTGTCCGCCGGTCTGCTTTTGGCCGCGTCAGGGTTTGCCAGTGCAACGGCGCAGATGCCACCTCCGGCGGCATCTTCTGCGACGTCAGCCAAGCCTTTCCAGAGTTATTCGGAAATTGTCGCGGCGGCTCCAGCGGCGGCTTGGCGCACGCCGGACCCCAAAAATCTCATCTACTTGGAGATGGCCTCAGGGCGCGTGGTAATCGAGCTCGCCGCCAACATCGCACCGAATCATGTGGCCAATATTCGGGCACTGATTCGGGAACAGTACTTCGATGGTTTGCCGATCAAGCGATCACAAGATAACTATGTGGTGCAGTGGGGTACACCGGATGGACAACAGCCACGCGCGAAGATAGCCGCAAAGTCCAATCTGCAACCGGAATTCGTGCGCAAACTTTCAGGCGTTGAATTTAGCGGGTTTGCATTCGACCGTCTTCCCGACATTGATGGATATGCGCCGCAGGTCGGTTTCGCCAGCGGTTTTCACGCCGGTCGCGACCCCAAGGCATCTGAAGTGTGGCTTGCACATTGTTACGGCGCGGTCGGTGTCGGGCGGGGTAACGCCGTCGATTCCGCAGCGGGCGAAGAGCTGTATGTCGTGACCGGCCACGCGCCGCGGCATCTAGATAAGAACGTCACCTTGGTCGGCCGGGTTCTGCAGGGAATGCCGCTACTGTCGTCCCTGCCACGTGGAACCGGGCCGCTTGGCTTCTACGATAAACCGAGCCAGTTCACACCGATTAAGTCGATTCGCGTGGCGGCCGATGTTGCGCCTCCTGAGCGTACCGATCTCGAAGTGATTCGTACCGATTCGCCGACTTTCCAGCACGCCGTTGAAGCACTGCGCAATCGCGGCGGTGATTGGTTCAAGGTGCCGGCTGGATACGTGGAATTATGTAACGTACCCATTGCGGTTCGTGTTCCGCCAGTTAAGGCGATGAAGTGACCAGTACGATTTTCCCGACCACTTTGCGCTGCATCATGTCGTTGAGTGCCGTGGCGGCTTGTTCAAGCGGATACGTGGCTGAGATGAGCGGCTTGAGTTTGTCGGCCATCAGCAGCGCAAAGAGTTCCTGCATGTTTTGGGCGAACGCGGCGGGTTCGTTCTTTACAAACGATCCCCAGAAGACGCCGACAATTGACGCGCCCTTCAGCAGCGCGAGGTTGAGGGGGATTTTTGCAATATCGCCGGCGGCGAAGCCCACCACCAGGTGGCGGCCTTTCCATGCGAGGCTGCGGATTGCGGCTTCCGAGTATGTGCCTCCGACTGGATCGTAGACCACGTCTACACCACGCTTGTTTGTGAGCGCATTGACTCGATCACGCAAGTCTTCCGTCGCATAGTTAATGACCTCATCGGCACCATGCTGTTTGCAAACGGCCAGCTTGTCGTCGCTTGACGCTGCCGCGATAACGCGCGCGCCCATGGCTTTGCCAATTTCACAAGCCGCCAAACCCACGCCACCAGCCGCTCCCAACACCAGCAAGGTTTCGCCGGGCTGTAATTGCGCGCGATCTTTCAACGCGTGGTGCGAAGTGCCATAGGCCAGGACAAACGACGCTGCTAGCGGAAACGGCGTCCCCGCAGGAATCGGCATCACTTGTTTCGCAACACAGCGAACTTGCTCGGCGAATCCGCCCCAACCGATAAACGCGATGACTGGGTCGCCAACGCGCACGTTGTTCACACCTTGTCCTATGGATGTGACTACTCCAGCGACTTCGCCACCTGGCGAGAAGGGAAAGTCGGGTTTGAATTGGTATTTTCCCTGCACGATGAGGGTGTCTGGGAAATTCACGCCACATGCCTTTACCGCGACGACCACCTCACCTTCGCCCGGCTCCAAATCCGCGATGTCTTCGATGACAAGAGAGTCGGGTAGTCCCCACGATTTACAGAGTACCGCTTTCATGAATCCTCTTTATTGTTGGACTGATATTTCTAGGGTTTCGAGCGCGCCGGAGCGGCCCCCATGGATTGCCGACAATATGCGTTTAAGCGTAGCATCTGAGGAGCAACTTCGCAAAGTACCAAAGTGGAGGATTAAACATGCAAACACGAGTAATTCTACAGTTGGCGGCAGTGGTTGCCTGCCTTAGCGCGGGACTGGTCTCGCAAGCACTCGCGGCTGGTTTCGACACAACACCGGCCACTAACGCCGAGGATAAGAATTTTGAGAAGGGCAAAAAAGCCATTGACGCCAAGAAGTGGAATGATGCGATAGAAGCATTCCGGAAAGTCGTGGCGGAAAATGCGGATAACGCCGACGCACATAACTATCTTGGATACGCTTACCGCTGGACCAACAAAATGGATGAGTCATTCAAGCACTACAACATCGCGCTCAAACTTTCACCGAACCACCGCGGAGCGCATGAGTACATCGGCGTGGCGTACCTGAAAGTGAACCAGCCTGAAAAAGCGAAAGAGCATCTCGCTAGGCTGGAAAAAATTTGCGGCAAGAAATGTGAGGAATACGAAGACCTCGCCAAGGCTCTAGCCGCATATCAGCCGACCAAGAAGTAGCCGTCGGCTCGAAACACAAAGTCTAGGTAAGGCGGGTGTTTTCAGCACAAAAGGCCTGAAGAGGCGCGTTGAACAAAGAGTTGCTTTCCTCTTGACGTATTTGCAAATGAGAATTATTCTCATTTTGGTGCGGAGTTAGTTCCGCCAGTTTACGAATGGGAAGGTCAAATGGAATATCTAGACGTGCAAAGCACCGCGTGCACCGATCCGCAAGCGGTGTTGGGTGCAACCCTCTGTATGATGAGTTGCAGTATGCAATCGGGCTGCTCAATCTACTTGTATCGAATTGTTGAAAATCTCGAGTGGCTCGCCGCAGCGCAAGCGTTCGACATGGACTTTCGACGCCTATGCCGCAGGCTGGCCGCGCATTGGGATGCGGTGGTCGAGCAAACGCTGCCAACAAACCAGCGGATCACATCGCACAACCCGACTCGGCGCTGAGCGGAAACTACTCCGCGTCAGGTTGACGGAGTGGCTGCGCAGCATCGAAGGCCGAAAGGGCCATCGCGCGGTGATAAATGCCCATGATGATCGGAAAGGCGTCGAGCGAGCACGCGAAGCGGTTGGCATTGGTAACTTGCGGCACTAGGCAGATATCGGCGATTGTTGGGGTGTCGCCAACGCAGAACAGGTCGGCTTTGTCGCGTTTTGCCAGCATCATTTCCAGCGCGGTAAACCCTTCGTAGATCCACTTGCAGTACCACTGCGTTTTGGCCGCATCGCTGAGCTTTAACTCGTGGCTTAGGTAGCCCAAGATGCGTGTGTTGTTCAGTGGATGGATGTCGCAGGCGATTAACTGAGCGATCTGGCGTGCCGTCGCGCGGGCTTCGATATTGATTGGCAGTAATGGCGGACTTGGATACTTCTCATCGAGGTACTCAATTATGGCTAACGACTGCGAGAGCGAAAAATCGTCATTGATGAGAAACGGCACAAAGCCCTGCGGGTTGAGAGCCTTATAGTCAGCCGCGCGCTGCTCGCCTTTTGCCAGATGCACGTAACGCCGCTCCGGCTGGAGCCCCTTCAGATTCAGCGCAATGCGCAGTCTAAACGAGGCGGACGAGCGGAAGTAATCGTAGACGATCATGTTGATGTCATGGTGGTGCCATGCGTGAACTTTATAATAGAGCCATGCAGTATAGCCAGTCCACACCACAGACCGCGTCCAGCGAACGGATGCTGATGCCAATCACGAAATCGCGGCTGGCCCTGTGGCTCATGGGTGGCGCGGCGGTAGCCGAATCAGGCGACGACCGGTTCGCCGATGACGGTGAGGCTCGATTGGTGGTGGCCGATCACCGTCCGCTAAAGCCCGCGTCGGTACTTGTTTTGGTCGTCAATCGTGCCGTGCCCACCGTCGTGTTTACGCAGCGAACGACCCACCTGACCGAGCATGCGGGACAAATCAGTTTTCCTGGCGGCAGGGTTGAGCCGGGCGATCAAAATGCGGTGTCAACTGCGCTGCGGGAGGCCGAAGAAGAAATGGGCATTGATCGGCGTGGCGTGGAAATCATCGGTGAACTGCCTCAATACACGACCGGCACGGGTTATCACATCACGCCGGTGGTCGGTTGGTCTGCTGATCCCTTGGAATATGCGCCCGATCCGTCGGAGGTGGCGGAGGTGTTTGAAGTGCCCGCACCGTTTCTCCTCGACCCAGCCAACCACCGGCGGGAGTCAGCGATGTACAAAGGACGAATGCGCAGCTACTATGCGATCCCATTTGGCCCGCGTTACATTTGGGGTGCAACTGCGGGAATGTTGATTACGTTCTCACGGGTTGCCGCGCGCGCGGAAGGTTGGAGCTTGACGCCGCCGATTACCATGGTGCCAGACTCAGCTTGAGTTTGATTTAGAGTTTGTGCGCGCCGATCATCAGCCGCTCATACTGATCGTACTTCTCGGCGATCACCCCATCGTCCCCAGGTGAGCGTTTTACGCTAATCCACACTTCTGTGGGAAACGCGGCTGCCGTTTCCGCCGTGTAGTCGATTTCTTCTTCGGCAACCGCGCGCGCGGTCTCGTAGTCGGGCGCTTTCCAGTCGAAGAGCAGATGCTGGGCGAGCTGATCCTTGAAGATTTCGAGATCCGCAGTTGTGACGTTAACAACTTCGGCCAATGTCACGCGGGCACATCGGCTGATCGACAAGAAGGATTCGTCGCAGTAGCAGCGGGGATTGCAGCGATAACCCTCAGCCAGATTACAAACCATGAAGCCACCGGTACACACCCATTCGTCGTCATCACAGGCGGCACTTGCTTTATACAGTTCGGCATCCGAGTCATCAAGACGCACGGCTTTCAAGAACTTGGGCATGGTTGTTTTTCTTGGCGTAGGGAAACTCGCACGACATCCGCACGAGCTTGCTAAAATTATAAGAATGAAAACAGCTCGCATTATCGTAGGAATTTTGCTTTTGGCTACGCTCAGCGCCTGCGGCGTGGTCAATGTTGTTTACAACAACGCACCTACGGCGGTTGCCTATGTGGCAGATGATTGGTTTGATCTGACTAGCCCGCAACGCGCATGGCTCAAGCCGCGCGTTGAGAAATTACTTGATTGGCATCGTACAAGTGAGTTGCCCACCTATCAAAAACTACTGAGCGATGCGCGCGAACAAGTTATGCGCCCGGTTGCGATTGAGCATATCGATCTGTTGTACGGCCAGAGTCGTTTAGCCGCAGAGCGTCTTGCCGAGAAGGCGATGCCCGACCTCGTCGGCTTTCTCCAACTGCTCGAGCCGAGGCAGATTGCCTTTCTTGAACGAAAACTGGCGTCAGATAATGAGAAGCTGGTCAAAGAGCTGAAGCTCGGGCTGGAAGAGCGTCGGCGCAAACGCGTGGAGCGTTATGTTGGCCGTTTTGAAGGCTGGTTCGGCCGTCTGAGCCCGGAGCAACTTGAGCTGTTGAAAACACGGGTCGAAGAGATGCCATTTTCGGAAGAGCTGCGCTTGGCCGATCGCCAGCGTTGGCGGGCGAGTTTGGTTGCGCTGCTCAGGAACAATGCCGATAGTGCCGTCCTTGCGAGGGAGCTGCGCGTATTGCTGTTGTCACCCGAGCAGCGCCGCGCCGCAGATTATCGTGAGAAGTGGGAGAACCAACAACAGCTGGTCGCACAACTCACCGTGGAATTGCTGCAGATCGCAACCGCCAAGCAAAAACAAGCGGTGCAGCGAAAGTTGGCGGGATACGCGCAAGACGTGTCGAACCTGTTGAAATCGTGACGCGGCTGAGCAGGATCACCGCCCATTTTTTTCCAAATCCGGTCTAACCGAAGCGCGACTTGAGGCGCTCCATTGTCCCAATCAATTTCGCTCGGGTGCCCGGTTCAAAGGCGGAGTGACCCGCATCGTTGATGATGTGGTATTCGGCTTCCGGGAATGCGCGCGCCAAATCATCCGCTGACACGATTGGACAAACCACGTCGTAGCGTCCCTGGACAATGGTGGTAGGGATGTGGCGAATTCGACCGATGTTGTCGAGAAGATAGTTCTCCGGCAGAAAAATGTCGTTCATGAAGTAATGTGACTCCATGCGCGCGAGGCCGAGGGCGACCCGATCAGAGCCGAAGTTGGCGACGATCATCTCGTTGGGAATCAGGCTGGAACAAGACCCTTCGTAGACGCTCCATGCCCGCGCTGCGGGTATGTGCACCGCCGGGTCAGGGTCGGTGATTAATGCGTAATAGGCCTTGAGAATATTGTTGCGCTCGTGTTCGGGGAGGTGGCCGGCAAATTTGCGCCAGGCTTCCGGAAAAATATTCTTTAGGCCATACAAAAACCAGTCGATTTCAGATTGTTGACACAAAAAGATCCCGCGCAATACCAGCGCCATGACCCGGTTGGGATGGGATTCGGCATAGGCCAGCGCGAGTGTTGAGCCCCACGACCCGCCAAAAACCACCCAGCGGGAGATGCCCAGCTTTTCTCGCAACCGCTCGATGTCGTCGATCAGCAACGGTGTGGTGTTGTCGACTAACTCGCCGAGTGGCGTCGATCGACCTGCGCCACGTTGATCAAAGATGACAATGCGGTAGAACGCTGGGTCAAAGAACTGCCGGTGAGAAGCAGAAGCCCCTGCTCCCGGACCCCCATGCAGGAACAAAACCGGCACACCGTGCGGGTTCCCCGATTGCTCGTAGTACATGGTGTGTACGTCATCGAGCACCAATCGGGCGGTTTGATAGGGCTCGATCGGCGGATAAAAGTCACTTCTTGTTGGGGCGGAAATCATGAAAACCCTGAAAAATGGCGGTGTTGGGCGAAGCATACAGCCACTAAGTCAAAAGTGCAGTAGAAGTGGTTACTTGCAGACTTTGCGTTTTTGATGCTGCAGCGCAGTACAATTAGGTAACACGATGATTGCGCCGATACGCCAGTGCTTATCTGGCTGGAAATTCTGAGTCGGCAGGGCAAAATGGTGCGATTCGTTACTGCTGGGTGTTCTGGAGAAAAACTGATGTTGTATCAAATGCACGAATTTCAGCGATCCATCATGGAGCCGTGGCGCTGGTGGGCACAGGCGAGTGTTGATGCCTTGCAAAGTCCGATGTCGCCGCTGTACTACGTGCCGTCATCGAACCGGGCAGCTGCTGGATTTGATTTGATGTTGCGCTTGACTGGTCGATACGAGCGGCCTGCCTTTGGCATCACGCAAGTGCAGGTTGATGGAGAACCCGCAGATGTCACTGAAAGCGTGCTTCTGGATATGCCGTTTTGCCAGCTGCGAAATTTTGCCAAATCAGTCAAGCGCAAAGCCGAGCCAGAGGTGCTGGTGTTTGCGCCGCTATCGGGACATTTTTCGACGCTGCTGCGCGATACCGTGCGGACCATGTTGCCGGATCACGCTGTGACGATTACCGACTGGAAAGATGCGCGCGAAGTGTCGCTCGCCGAAGGACCATTTCACTTTGACGACTACGTGGCTTATGTGGAGCAGTCGATTCGATTCATGCAGCAGCGTTCTAGCGGCAAGCTGCATATTGTTTCGGTATGTCAGCCGACGGTGCCGGTGTTAGCGGCGATTGCATTGATGGCAGCGCGCGGTGAAAAACTGCCGACCTCAATGACGATGATGGGTGGGCCGATCGACACCAGAAAGAACCCGACCTCGGTAAACGATTTCGCCACTCGCCGTCCGCTTTGGTGGTTTGAACAGAACGTGATCCAGCGTGTGCCGGTGAAGTATCCAGGCGCAATGCGACGCGTGTATCCCGGTTTTTTGCAGCTCACTGGGTTTGTCGCGATGAATCCGGAGCGGCATTTGGAATCGCACCAAGAGTACTATAAGCATCTTGTTGCCGGTGATGGTGAGTCGGCTGAGGCGCATCGGCGCTTTTATGATGAGTACAACGCGGTGATGGATTTACCGGCGGAGTACTACCTCGACACCATCGTGCGCGTGTTTCAGGAGCAGAGCTTGGCGAAGGGGACGCTGGTCGTCGCGGGCGAGAAGGTGCGTCCGGAGACGATACGAAATACGGCGCTGTTCACCATCGAAGGCGAGCTGGATGATATTTCAGGCAGCGGACAAACGGCGGCGGCACACACCTTGTGCAGCAACCTGCCCGCGTCGCGAGCGCAACATTTGACCGCCCCGGCAGTTGGTCACTACGGCATTTTTTCCGGTCGTAAGTATCGTGAGACGATTTATCCAAAGATTCGTGACTTTATCAACAAGCACCACCGCTAAATGGCTGACGCTTCCAAATCTAACCCGCCGCTGCCGGATTATTTTGAATTGCTGCGGGTGATGACGGGCGGCGCACCTGCGCCGGGCGGACTTGCCGGGCACGGGGGCATGCCGGGATTCGGTGCCAATCCGGGGGCCGCGTTTGGCCTTGCAGTGATGGACGCCGAGGAACTTGACAAGAAGATCAATGAGTTTGGTGTCGTGCTCATGTGGCTACGCGGTCAGGCTGCAGCGGTGGAATGGTCAATAAAAACAATGGAGTACCAGCGCGATACACTGCGCAAGGTGAGTCAGGCGGGTGAGTCCGCAGGCAACGCATTTTCCGGCGAAGATATGGCGAAGTACGTGGCAGCATTCAACCCAGGTGCGTGGATGGCGCAGATGATGCCTTCCGTCGCGAGTGACTCTGGTTCTGCTGGCAACAAGCGTTCCTCCCCTTTTGGTCGCGCAAAATCCGACGCAAAACCAAACTCGGCAAAGAAAAGAAAACCCTAGCAAGCACGGGTAGCTTCAGGCCTAAATGGCCGAAGACGCCCGCCAATAAACGACTTGCTTTGCGGGTCTGACGGTTTCAATTAGTTATTGAAAAGTCAGAAATCGTTCCCTACGGTTCTGTGCGAATAGTTAGGCCTCCGAAGGCTAGTCCCTGCATCCATCACTGCCGCAACCGCTTCGCCCACAATTCCCTCTACAACGGAGTAAACATGATCAAGTGTGTACTTACCGCTTTCATCGTATGCAGTTCGATACTCTTCACAGACCAAGTACTTGCCCAAGGCTCCTCGCAATCTATCATTGGCGTATGGAAGGTGGCGACCGTCGAAACCAGAGAGGTTGTTGCCGGAAAGGTAGTCAAGCCGTTTGGCGAAACACCTTCCGGTACTTTTGTCTTTACTGCCGGTGGCCAAATGATTGGTATGCAATACGCAAGCAATCGCAAGGCGCCGGCTGCAGCGAATCCCACGGAAGCGGAACGGGCCGCACTTCACGCCTCAATGTCCGCATACAGCGGTCGCTACCGAGTTGAAGGTTGGAAGCTTTTCATCACGATTGAGGAATCAAGCATTCAGTCGTGGAATGGGACGGTGCGCGTAATCAACCTCGAAACCGACGGTAAAAGACTGACTGGGACTTCGGAGCCGTTCAAAAGCCTAATCACTGGGCTGGATGTTGTGGCTGTCGTGATATGGGAACGCATCGAGTGAGATTAGTATTCAATTAAATTCTTCCTCGCGCTTCTTGCCTACCGTGCGCGGAGGCCTAACCCCATCACTCAACCGGACCCGCTACGGCATGCCGCCTTCGGGCCTCATTTCATTCTGGCCCTGCGGCGTCGTGCCGTTGCGGGCCGGTTAGCTCAAACGATATGAACCTAACCCGCATACTTCACCGTCGTCCAATGTTTTCCCGAAGTTCAGGGGTAACGTCCTTCGACGCGGCGGTTGACCCATAAAACACTCATGGCTAGGCGTCTGGGAGCCTCGAAAAAGCAATGTAAGTCTCGCTCGTCTCGATCAGGTTTGCCTCTACAAAACGGACACTTGCCCCTGGCGGCCCGTTGTGGCACCAACCCACCAGGCGATCCACCGCCGTTTCTTCCCCTTGGACAACAGCCTCGACGCTCGCATCCGCCAGGTTTCGTACCCAACCGGTGATGTCAAGTGCCTGTGCGACGAGACGCATGGATTCGCGAAAGCCCACGCCTTGCACACGTCCAGTAATGAGCATGTGGACCGAAATGATGTTCACTCGTCTGCCTTGATCGCTTTGCTGCGGGTGGTTTTGACGACGGCCCGCGTTTTCTTCTCACCAATGCGCCGCTCTTTAGACGCGCGGGTCGGTTTGGTTGCCAGGCGTTTTTTGGGGATGTGGTTCAGGCGTTTTAACTTGTCGATCAAGCGCGCAAAAGCGATTTCTTTGTTGCGAAACTGCGAGGTAGAATCCTGTGCGATGACCACAACGCCTGAGGGCAGATGGGTCAGGCGAACCGCAGAGTTGGTTTTGTTGACATGTTGACCGCCGGGGCCGGCGGCGCGAAAGGTGTCTACGCGTACTTCGGTCTCCAAAACCTCGCGTGTTGTCGAAAATGGGGGTTTAGCCGCTGAGTCGCTTGCGGTTTTGGAATCTGGCGGTGAAGACGTAGGGGGTGAGGGGTACATCCGTTTACTGGATCCCCGCCTTCGCGGGGATGACGCGTCCGTTTCTAATCGCTGCGAAGCTTCGCCTATTGCTCTTGGACGGAGCGCGTCATTTGATGCGCATCCCAGGTACGGCGCCCGAATCCGGGGCAAGTAAATAGATGTTTGTGCCGTCGCCTGCCGCCAGTACCATGCCTTGGGACTCGCCAAACCGCATCTTACGCGGTGCCAAGTTCGCCACCATTACCGTGAGTCGGCCGATGAGTTGTTTGGGATTGTAAGCGGATCGGATGCCGGCAAAAACCTGCCGCTGCTCGATGCCGAGGTCAAGCGTTAGGCGCAGCAGTTTGTCGGCCTCGGCAACGTATTCAGCATCGAGAATTTTTGCGACCCGCAAATCGATGCGGCCGAAATCGTCTATCGAGATTGTCTCCGCCACGGGCTGGATGATGATCGGCTTCGGCGCTTCAACCGGCTGCAGCGCGAACTCTGCCGGTGCCAACGCTTCATCGTTGGCGGGGGCCGGTGCTGATTTGTTGCTCAGCTTGCTCGCCGCTGTTGGCGCATCCTTGTCGCCCTCTTGGGGCACCTCCAGCAGGGCGTCAATTTGTTTTTGGTCGATGCGCGACATCAAGTGCTTGTAGGGGTTAATCTGGTGGCCGGCGGGCAGCAAACGCGTTGTATCGCACCAATCATAACCCTTTATGTCGAGGAATGCAGCAGCGTCAGTTGCGAGTTTCGGCAGGATCGGCGCGAGATAGGCGGTCAACAGATGAAACGCATTGATGACGATCGAACATGCTTTGTGTAGTGCTGCATTATTCTCATCACTCCTCGCCAATTCCCACGGCTTTTCTGAATCGACAAATCCGTTCACAAGATCCGCGAGTTCCATGATGCGGCGCACGGCCTTGCCAAACTCGCGCCCATCGTACAACGCGGCGATTTCAGCAGAAGCGGCGGTGATTGACGCCAGCACCGGATGTTTAGCCTCAACCTTGAGCAATCGACCATCAAATTTTTTGTGCAGAAATCCCGCTGCGCGGCTCGCGATATTTATGTATTTGCCGATGAGATCGGCGTTAACACGCGCCAGAAAATCTTCCGGATTGAAGTCCAGATCTTCGACGCGGTCATTTAGTTTCGCCGCGATGTAATAACGCAGCCACTCGGTATTCAATTTCAGATCAAGATACTTGCTTGGTGTCGGGCCAAAACCACGAGATTTAGAGAGCTTTTCCCCGGTGACCTGCAAAAAGCCATGTACAAACACGTTGTTCGGCTCCTTGCGTCCGGCAAAGTGCAGCATGGCAGGCCAGAACAAGGTATGGAAGTAAACAATATCTTTGCCGATGAAGTGATACTGCTCGACGTTTTCGTCGGCAAGAAAAGTATCAAAATCGCGCGGCTCGCCGTTAGCTTTTGCACCACCCGCT
>JADCJC010000027.1 GCA_020247395.1 Rhodocyclaceae bacterium | reverse complement strand
TGTTGATCATGCGCGGTTATGGCCGGTATCGCAACTATTACAAAGAGGCACTTGATCGCGTCGGGGTGTCGGCGAACGTGATTCGGTCGGGCAAATACAAGAATTTTGGCGAGCCTTTCTTCACGACTGCCCCGTCCAAAGAAACGATGGAGTCGGATAAGTATTTGTACGATGGCTTGTGGGCGATATTTACCGCCGATGTCGAGAAAGCGCGGAATTTGCAAGCGGGCACCGTCAACAAGAGTATTGACGAGGTAGTTGCCAATCTGAGGGCGACCGGTGGTGATGCCGCCAGGATGGCGCTGAATGCCAAACTGGTTACCGCGCTAAAGACGCGTGATGAGCTCCGCGCCGTGTTGATTGAAAAAGGTGCCGAGGACAAAGAGAAAAAAACCTTCCGTCAAGTCTCGATGGCCGACTATCTGAATACTGTCAAAGCAAAAACATCAGGGGATGCGATTGGCGTGGTGGTGGCTGAGGGCGAGATTAGCGATGGCATCGAGCCGCCCGGTAAAATCGGCGGTCGGTCGACGGCGGACTTGATTCGTAAAGCGCGGGAAGATGAAAAAATCAAGGCCGTTTTGCTACGGGTGAATTCTCCCGGCGGCAGTGCGTATGGTTCCGAACTGATTCGCCGCGAATTGGAGCTGACCCGCAAAGCCGGCAAGCCGGTGGTGGTCTCCATGGGCAATGTGGCGGCATCGGGCGGCTACTGGATTTCGATGGCGGCTGACGAGGTGATTGCGGACGCCGCGACCATCACCGGCTCTATTGGCGTCTTTGGCATGTTGCCAACTGGTGAAAAGACCATGGAAAAACTTTCTGTCTATACCGGCGGGTATCACACCACATGGTTGGGCAGTGCCATGTACGACCCGCGCCGTGCGCTTGACCCGCGCATGGCGGAACTGGTGAAGTTATCCATCGATCATATCTATACCGATTTCACGAGCAAAGCCGCCGCAGCACGCAACACAACGCCCGACAAGATTGACGAAATTGCGCAAGGCCGCGTGTGGACCGGCGCACAAGCGAAAGATCGTGGGTTGATTGATCGCACCGGTAGCTTTGCCGATGCGGTTAAGGCGGCGACCACACGCGCCAAGCTCGACGATGGTGCGCGCCTTGCCTACATCGAAGCCGACCGCAGCAAGTTTGAAGTGTTTATCGAGCGCTTCGCCACAAAGGCGGTCGCCGATACGCTCGCCAGTATTGTGAAACAGTTTGATATCGCGCTGGGCACCAGTGTTTTGCCGCTTGGTGTCGCCGCTGAGGCGCAACGTGATCTGACGTGGCTTGCTGAAATTGCCGAGCGTGGCAGAACGGGATTTCCATTTGCCACGGTAGCGCACTGCTTGTGTGGCAAGGAGTAGCAGTGCTGTTACTTGTTGCGCGGAGGTGTCGACCAGCAGGCCTGGGCCGAAACTGGAACGCGGTACGTTTACACTCTACATTACTCTTGGCGGTCATGTGGCTGTCAGCGTGTTCGATTTTTCCCACCGAAAAGCGCCATTCACCGGCGGAAATCGCCGCCTATCAAGCGGCGGATTTTGTAGCGCCCATTGCCTCTGCCACAGGGGAACGTGCCGCCCGTGAAGAAGGTTTGAAGCTGATTCATAACGCACTTCAATTGCCGGCTGGGTTCGACCCCAACGGCATCGTTCCTGGAGCGCTTGGCAACATCGGTTTCTTGAATGTCGAGAAGGAGGCAGGACTGAAACTGCTGCTCGATACTCTCCCGGTGCTGGCAAGCAAGGATGCAGCCTACCAGCGAGCGGTACTCACGTTTGCCTATACTTACTACGCAAAACAGTCCGCTGGCCACCTTTCGCGTTTGCTCACGACCATTGCGACACCCCGCGAATTCGCGATCGCCGCCTATGCGCTGCTGAAGGCCGATAGCTCTGATGGTCAACGATCTTTCGTTCGCGCGACGATGAAAAACACCTTTGCCGATTGGTCAACCGAGCCGCGTCTGCAACGCCTCGAATATGTCCTGAGCACAGACTTGACCGCAGAAATCCGCAAGCGGCCGCCGTTGGTGGATTTGCTTGCGCATCCGATACGCGCGGGCAAACCCGTCATCTACAGTTTTCAGCGCCAAGATCGCCAACGCTTTGGTCTCGCGGTGGTGCGCGGTGTAGACGGGCGATTTGTGCGTAATGCCGACGGTAGTTTTTTTCAGATCGCGCACCTGGCGAATGCCATGTCGAACTTACCCGGCACCATTACCAACGGCAACACACCGCAAGGACTGTTTACCATTGTTGGCGCTGGGACGGCCACCAATAAGTGGATTGGTCCAACGCCGTATCTCCACTCCAAAGTTCCGGTCGAGGCGACGGTCGCAGAGTTTGAGCACGCCGAATCAAACCAAGTACCAAACTCGTGGAATGACGGCGTTTATCAGAGCTTTTTGCCTGAAACATGGCGTCAATACGTGCCTTTTACCGAGGCGCTGTTGGCCGGCAGGGCGGGGCGCGACGACATGTTGATTCACGGCACGACGATCAATTCCAACTACTATCGCGGTGCGTCGTTTTATCCGGGCACACCGTCCGCAGGTTGTCTGGTCGCCATGGAAACCTGGCGACCGGAGGATGGTCGGCAACAAACGAGCGACCAACTTTCACTGGCGAAGGCGTTCACGCGCGATGGCCTCGACCGGGGCTACTTGGTGGTCGTCGAACTTGATGATCGGTTGGAGCCGGTCACGCTGCAAGAGGTAAAAGCTAGCCTTGAAGCCGCTGAGAGCCGCGTGCTGAGTCGCGCCGTTGCAAGCCGTTAGACCCGACTGGTGATGCGTAGCTTGCCTTGCACCCTAGGCGGGAGCGAGTAATCGGTGTTCCAGCACCTTGGTGCCAACTTCGCTTGCACCGCAATGTGAGCAATGTTTCCCCATCGGCACGTCGTGCCTTGTTCTCGATTGCATCAAGATTCGATTCGACGCGGACATCGGCAGATTTTGGTTTTCTGCCTTTGCCACGTTTGCCGCCGAGAGATGTTATTGGGCTAATCGGGCTTAGCTTCCCTGTTGGCCGCTTCCGAGGCCAGCCACAGCAATAAAAACGTGATCGCCCCGTTGAGGATGAGTAGCTCTATACCTATCTGAAACCCCTGCGGGTTGCGGGCAAGAACGGTTTGAAGCACGTAACATGCAACCGGTGCCGCAATGGCGGCGAACACAATTCCTGCGGGTTTTTTCAGCACACGTCTCGTCGTCATACCGAACACAAACAATCCCAGCAGCGGGCCATACGTATACCCCGCGATCTTCAGGATTGTGTCGATGATAGAGCGGTCGTCTAACCAGCGGAACACCATGACGATGAGGAAGAACAACAACGCAAAGATCAAGTGTGTGGTCTGGCGGATGCGTTTCTGCCGTGCCTCGGTCAACTCTTGTTTACGTATACCTAGGATGTCGATACAAAACGATGATGTCAGTGCCGTTAGTGCGCCGTCTGCGCTGGGAAATAGAGCGGAGATTAACGCGACAAAGAAAATGATCTGCACCCAATGGGGAAAATGCTGCATCACGACCGTGGGGAAAATCTGGTCGCCAATGGCGGCGATGCCATTGGTCGTGGCGAACAGGTACAACAAGCCTCCCAACAGCAAAAACAAAAAATTGACACCGACAAGAATGACGCTGAACAAGAACATGTTCTTTTGCGCATCACGCAGGTTCGGCACGCTGATGTTTTTCTGCATCATTTCTTGATCGAGCCCGGTCATGGCAATGGCAATAAATGCGCCACCAATGACTTGTTTCAGCCAGAAACTTGGGGCATTGGGGTCAGTATTCCAGACTCGTGTGTAGTCTGCGGTGGACAGTGTTGACCATATCGCACCCAACTCAAGATTCAGCGCTCCGCTGAGAAACCACACACAGATGACTAGGCCACCCAACATACAAGCGGTTTGCAGGGTATCGGTAAAGACGATGGTTTTTACACCGCCCTGGAATGTGTAGAGCCAGATCATCAGCAAGATGATGGTGGTGGTCAGCCAGAAGGGCATACCGACCGGGTCCGCCACCAACAGTTGCAGTACGCTGACGACTAGATAGAGCCGGGCGGTGGCACCGAGGGTGCGCGACAAGATGAAAAACGATGCACCGGTCTTGTGAGCGGTGACGCCAAACCGCTGGTCGAGGTAATCATAAATCGAGGTCAGCTTGAGGCGATAGTACAGTGGCAACAACACGAGGGCTATCAACATAAAACCGATCCAGTTGCCGATTACCACCTGCAAGTAACCGAACCCGTTCGGCCCAACCGTGCCTGGTACGCTGATGAAGGTCACTCCGCTGAGTGAAGTGCCGACCATGCCGAAGGCCACTAACAGCCAGTTGCTCTTTCGGTTGCCAATGAAAAACGTTTCATTGGTCGCATTGCGCCCGGTATAACACGCAAGTGCAAGCAGCAACAGGAAATAGGCGGCGATGATTGCCAGCAGTGCGAACGATGCCATGGCTGTTCCGTAGTGAGTTTGAGGCAGTGCTACGGTGCCCGGTAGATCGTCCCGTCCTTCATCACAAACGCCACTTTGCTCATCACGCTGATATCTTTGGATGGATCACCCGGTACCGCGACAATATCGGCAAGTTTTCCCGCTTCCAGACTGCCCAACTGCGTTGCCATGCCCATTACGGTCGCCGCGCTGAGTGTTGCGGCGCGAATTGTTTCGAGGGGTGGCATACCACCTTCGACCATGTATTCAAATTCGCGGGCATTTTCGCCATGAGGTGCCACGCCTTGATCGGTGCCAAAGGCGATTTTTACGCCCGCCTTGTACGCGCGGCCGAAAGTCCCCTGAATCAAGGGCCCGATGGTGGCCGCTTTGGGTCGCACAATTTCCGGGAAAAAGTCCGCGATCTTGGACTTTTCCGCCACGTAACGCCCCGCAGAAATCGTCGGCACCAGCCACGTCCCGTATTGTTTCATCAGTGCGAAGGCTTCATCGTCCATGTAGGTGCCGTGTTCAATAGTCTGTACGCCGGCGCGGATAGCACGCTTCATTCCCTCGGCACCGTGCGCATGGGTGACGACGGGCATCGAGTAGTCGCGGGCGGTTTTGACAATTGTCGCCAACTCCTCGTCAGCCAACAATGGCGCGTCACCGCTCTTGGAAAGCGACAACACGCCGCCGGTAGTGGCGATCTTGATTAAATCGAATCCTTCCTTGTAACGCTGTCGCACCATGCGGCGGGCGTCATCCGGGCCATCAGCCAAATTGGCGCTGCCGGTTGCCATCAGATCAGCCCGTAGGCCGTTGGTGGGGTCGCCGTGTCCACCCGTCGACGAAACGCCGCCCGCCGCTTGGATACGAGGGCCCTTGATGAAGCCGCGGTTAATGCCGTTACGCAGTGCCACACCAACGCCGGGAGGGCTGCCCAAGTCACGTACCGACGTGAAACCCGCCATCAGTGTTTTTTCTGCGTTTGCCACGCCACGAACCGCGTAGTCAGGTGGATTGAGCGAGAAGCTCTCGGCATAGCGCGCCGGGCTGAGTTCGGAGGACAAGTGCACGTGTAGGTCAATGAGGCCCGGAAGACAGGTGTGATTCTTGAGATCGACCGTGCGGGCATTGGCGATAGTGACGTAGCCAGCAGATACTCGTGTGATCTTCTTTGCCTCAACGACAATCGATTGTTCCGATGCGAGCTTTAGGGTCGTGACGTCAAGCAGGCGACCACAATTGAGCACGGTAGTTGATGGCGATGGCATAGGGGTTTGCGCGTGGGCGAAGCTCAGCCCGCCTAGCCCGCCCATCAGGCCAACCGCGACCACACTCCATTCGGCCAATCGCTGCACTTTCTGCAGGCGCTTCAAAGGCATAAATCCATTGGGTTTTGTTCGCCGTTTGCTCATACCGCTCCCTACGTCATTTTCAATTTTTGTCTGTTTGCTGCCGTTGATTCTATAGGATGTCTTACGCCCAGCCGCTTTATCCGCGAAATAGGCAGCAAAGGCCATGGATGCGGGGGGTGATTTATACTGCGTTGTGTGAAGAAGGCGAAAAAGCGTGGTTGTCCTTGCTGCGGCAGCGGGCCGGGTGCCGCACCCGCTTGGCCGCGCATGTGACGCCGCAACCCTGCCAAGGTGATGGTGTCTCAGGTATATCGTCCCTACGGCTAATGACAGAATGAGTTCGACAGCATCACCGGTTTCTGCTCTTGCCAATGTCCTGCTCGATCATGAGAGCCCGCGTCAACTCGATGCCGGTTTGGAGCGGGACCCGCGACTGCGCCCAAGTCGTAGCCTGCGCGGTCTGGCCACCCTGCTCGTCCTGTCGCTAGTGATCCACGGCGTGCTCATTCGTTTTTTGCCAAAATGGCAACATCCGATTGTGGATTCGGCATCCCCAACCCAAGGCCCGCTACAAGTCACCATGAGCCCGCCGTCAGCGGCTGACCGCGCGCCGCCGCCAGTGCAGAGCCTGACTCCGACCCCGCCCGTCAAAACTCCGCCGCGCACGGTAATTGCCGCAAACAAGCCCTCGCCCTCAATGCCGCCGGTTTTTGTACCGCCCGATACGCCGCCGACGCCTTCGCGTGCAGAGGCCACGGCGCAACCACTGGATTTTTCGGCTGCACTCGAAGCGCGCCGCGCCCAGCGGCAGGCGCAGGAGAATTTCTATGCGCAACAGAATGCCGAGGCACGCAACGGCGAACGCGAAATGACTACCGCAGAGAAAGCCGAAGCCGCATTTAAGCGAAACGCGCAGACACTAGGTCAGGCTCGCGACGGCACCAGCGGCATTTTTCAGATCAGGAGTAAAGGCTCTCGCTACGCTGCGTTCTCATTTCGCGGTTGGACGACTGATCGGGCCAATGCCAAGTCGCAGCTGATCGAAGTGGATGCTGGACTAGGGGGAGACGTGGAAGTCGCCATTGTGCGCCGGATGATCGAGCTGATCCGCGAGCACTATCAGGGCAATTTCAACTGGGAATCCCACCGCTTGGGGCGGGTGGTGACGCTGTCAGCGCGCAGGGAAGATCAAGCGGGGCTTGAGGCGTTTTTGATTAAGGAGTTTTTTGGGTAGGGCATTGCGAGCGTGAGCGGTGCGCGGCCATCAAGTTCGATGCGCGTTGTGTTGGCTAAACAATTTCAGTCTGGTACTCATGGCATTGTTTTGAGCTTGTCGTCGCGGTGAAAGCCCGGGTGCGAAGTGCACTTAATGGGCAGGTTTGCCAGGCCGCGAGAGTTTGCTGGCTGGCGGGCGAATCCCACTCTCGCCATGCGAAGTTGATGTTTTGAACGTGCTTGTCAACACATCAAATAACCAACAGTGCATATTCATAAATGTAGAGAGGCGATTGTTCTGCCGCGTTCCGCCGCGCGCGACGCCCTCGCCTCGTTCTATGGCCGGAAAAACCAAGGTGCGCGTATGGCGCACTTGTTCTAGGCAGCAGACTCTAGCGATGCCGATGGTGTCGGCAGCCGTGTCGAACTGCATGTTGGGATAGGGCGGCAAGCAATCATGCTGATGATTGCTTGCCCGATACCCTTCGCCTATAAAGCCGACGCGTTATGCGATTTTCCGCAGCTTGATTGCAACCAGAACGAGCAAGCCGGTTAGCCCGGCAAAACAGATCAGCGACCACACCGGCACAGGCAAGCCAAGTGTCGAATACTTATCCGCGCAGCCGCCGGTGGCAAATAGATACTCCGGCCACCAATCTGCCATCGGCAACTGATTGACAAAAATGCCGATCGGGTCGCGCTGGCACGAGGTCATATCCGACCCCTTCAGCACCTGCCACAAGGCCAAACCGCCGCCCATCGCCGCCACCCCAGCGGCGACAAAAACGATCGCGCGCTTCGGCCAGATTGTTCCTACGAGCGCCGCGACACCAAGCAAGAAATAGGTGTAACGCTGCAAGATACAAAGCGGGCAAGGCTGCTGTTTTTCCGGTCCGTGTTGCAGGTAGAACACGTATACCAGCAAGGCAAAACTAAGAATTGCGATGGCGGACAAATTGGTTCGTGTTTGCGAAATCTTCATGTTAGTGGTGTCTCAGGCGAGTACCCGAAGTTCCCGCAGCAGCACCGACAACATGGCGAGATCTGTATCGCGTGCCGCCTTAAGATCACCCATCACTTCGTACATGTGCGCGAGTGCCTTCGCGTGGTGTGTCTCCCAAACCGTGAGCGCCTGCCGCGCTCCTTCTAGCGAACTCGCGTCAGGCGACAGTTGCAGCACGCTCTCGGTGAGCTGGCGTTGCAGATTGGCCAAATCGTCACGCATGGAAGCCCGTGCCATCGCCTGCCAATGAGACTCCGTCGGTAGCTTACCAACCTGTGCAGCCACCCAGCTGAGCGACAACCTACCCGCCAGTGTGAAGTAAACTGCTGCCGCGACGCTCACCGGTCGTTTCAGCTCGCTGGATGCCTCGACGATGTCCAACAGCGAATACATGGTGTCGGTATGGGCAATTGTGTTTGCCAATTCGCGAGGCACACCTGCCGCGACTAGACTGCCGCGCTTGTTTTGTAATGTCGCGGCGTCTTCAGTTGCGAGCAACGCATCGAGCTGGCCACTGACGGCAGCGACACCCGGCGCGAAGAAATCCAATACATCGGTAATGGGCATGCGCTCGCCGCGTCGGCGCAGGAACCAAAGGGTGGAACGCAACACCAATCTGCCGACCTCAATCAGCATCGCGTTTTGGGTAGCGGCCGACACGACGTTATCCAACTGGTCAATTTGTTGCCAGATACCGTTCAACCCTAGGATGTCGCGGCTCAAGATATAAGCTCGCACGACTTCAGGTGCCGTCGCGCCCGCCTCCTCGCACATCCGATGTACAAAAACGCTGCCGGTGCGATTGATAGTTGAATTTGCAACTTCTGTGGCAATGATTTCGCGCTTCAGTGGATGCGCCTGCATGATGTCTTTGAAGCGCACTTGCAGCGGTGTCGGAAAGTAGGCGACGAGTGCCTGGGCGACATAAGGATCGTCCACCAAGTCTGAAGCGAGCAACTCGTCAAACAATTCCATCTTGCTGTAGGCGAGCAACACCGCGCGTTCTGGCGCGGTGAGGCCAAGCTTTTTCTCTCGGCGTTCGGCGAGGGCGTCATCGTTAGGCAGGAACTCTACCGCGCGATTTAGACGTCCTGTTTTTTCCTGATGACGCATGAAACGCGCCTGCGCATCGAGCAGTTTTTCTGCTCGAGTGCCAGATACCGACAATGCTTGCGTTTGGTAATAGTTATCTTTGAGGACCAATTGGCCAACCTCGCCGGTCATCGCTGCCAACAGCGGTTCCCGATCCTCAGGTTTTAGCAGTCCGCCGTCGACTGCGGCACCCAGCAAAATCTTGATATTGACCTCGTGGTCCGAACAATCGACACCGGCCGAATTATCGATCGCGTCGGTACAGATACGCACGCCGGCAAGTGCCGCTTCGACGCGGCCAAGTTGCGTGGCACCGAGATTGCCGCCCTCGGCGACGACTTTGCAACGCAGTTCGTTGCCGTTGATACGGATTGCATCAGTCGCTTTGTCGCCAACCTCACCGTGCGCCTGGCCACTGGCCTTGATGTAGGTGCCGATGCCACCGTTGTAGAACAGGTCAACTGGCGCTTTGAGAATGGCACGCATCAATTCCACTGGAGTCATCGCGGAAATCGCCGCATCAATGCCGAGTGCTAGTTTGACTTCATGCGTCAGGTCTATGGACTTCGCAGCGCGCGCGTAGACGCCACCGCCTTTGGAAATCAGCGCTTTGTCGTAGTCATCCCATGAAGAGCGGGGAAGCGCAAACATCCGTTCGCGCTCTGCAAAACTGTTGCCGGCGTCCGGCGTTGGATCAAGGAAAATATGTCGGTGATCGAAGGCCGCGACCAAGCGAATGTGTCTGGAGAGCAACATGCCGTTGCCGAATACGTCGCCCGACATGTCACCCACCCCGACCACCGTGAAGTCGGTGGTTTGCGTGTTTACGCCGATTTCGCGGAAATGGCGTTTGACACTCTCCCACGCGCCTTTGGCTGTGATGCCCATTTTCTTATGGTCGTATCCCGCCGAGCCGCCTGAGGCAAATGCATCACCCAACCAGTGACCGTATTCGGCCGAGATGGCATTTGCATGGTCGGAGAACGTCGCCGTCCCCTTGTCAGCGGCAACAACGAGGTAGGGATCATCGGCGTCGTGCCGCACCACATTCGGTGGAGGCACAATCTTGCCTTTGACGCGGTTATCGGTGATGTCCAGCAGGCCGCGAAGGAAGGTCTTGTAACACTCGATGCCTTCCGCCATGTAAGCCTCCCGATCACTCGCAGGCGGGGCCGCCTTGAGAACAAAGCCACCTTTGGAACCAACCGGCACAATCACAGCGTTCTTTACCATTTGCGCCTTGACCAGCCCGAGCACCTCGGTACGAAAGTCCTCCGGGCGATCCGACCAACGCAGTCCGCCGCGCGCCACCTTGCCGCCGCGTAAATGGATTCCCTCCATCCGCGGACTGTAGACGAAGATTTCGAACAGCGGCTTAGGTTCAGGCAGCTCGGGTACTTTTGCGCACTCAAGCTTGATTGAAAGATAAGGCTTGTGTTGGTAGAAGTTGGTGCGAAGCGTCGCCTGAATCACTGCCAGAAAGCGCCGCAGGATGCGGTCTTCATCGGCATTGGCAACGTTATCCAGCGACGCCTCAACCGCATTCACAACGGCTTCAATCTTGTTTGCGCGATCACCGCCGAAGTTGGGATCAAAACGCGTATGGAACAGTTCGACCAGAGCACGTGCAATGATTGAATTTGCCGCCAACGCATGTTCCAGATAGTTTTGGCTGTAGGTAAAACCAGTTTGTTTCAAGTATTTTGCATATGTTCGCAGCACTAACACATCCGCTGCCGCGAGTTGCGCATTCAGGGTGAGGCGGTTAAAACCATCATTCTCGATAGTCTTCGTCCAAGCTCGGAGAAATGTGTCTTCAAACTTGGCGCAGGTCGCTGCAAAGTCGACCGATACGAGCGAGTGTGTGAGGCTGTACTCGTGTATCCAAATCGGCGGCGCGTCGTTGCGCTCAATTTTGTAAGCGCGTTCATTCTTGACCTTTACGCCCATGTTTTCGAGCATCGGTAGCGCGGTCGACAAGGTGATGGGATGGCCAAGATGATATGCACGGAAACGCAACTGGTCAGCGTGCAGATGGAGCGCCACGTTGAGCGGCGCATCCGCAGACAAGGCGCGTGAAGCGGTGAAATCCGCGATTGCCTGTTCTGTCGCGGTATCCTCGCGATATGCAGCGGGGAAGGGCAAAACAAACTCGCGTCGCGCCGCGTTTGCCGCGTCTTCCCCCAGTGCTGCGGCGACGTTCGAGAAAACCCCTTCTTCCCACCGGCGGGTGAGGGCCACGATTTCGCTTTCAAGTGCCGCCGTATCGACTTCGGCAACACTTCCCGGACTGGTGCGAACCAGCATATGAATGCGGGCAAGAACGGATTCGGTCAATTGGACGTTGAATTCAGCCGAGCTGCCCCTGAGTTTTTTCTTCAGGAGGTCTTGCAGCTTGACGCGGATTTCTGTGTTGTAGTTTTCACGCGGCAGATAGACCAAACACGAGTAGAAACGCGCGTAGAGATCGCGGCGAAGAAAGAGTTTTGTACGGGCGCGTTCGCCCAGCCGCAAAATACCCATCGCCGTTTCAAACAACTCGTCGTCGGCGATTTGGAACAGTTCGTCGCGCGGATAAGCGTCGAGAATTGATAGAAGATTCTTGCCGGCATGGCTGCCAGCGGGGTAGCCTGCGCGATTCAGCACCTTGTCGATTTTCTGGCGCAGCAGTGGGATTTCGGTCGGATCGCCGTGGTAGCTGCTCGACGTGTACAAGCCGATGAATCGATGTTCGCCGACCACTTGACCGTCGGCATCGAAGCGCTTGATGCCGATGTAGTCGAGATAGCCGGAGCGGTGTACCGTGGCGCGAGAGTTCGCCTTGGTCAGGACGAGCAGTTGTGGGCTGCGCGCAAGTTTTTTGAGGTGGTCGGGCAGTTCATTGAAACTCGCAGAGACGCCGCCAAGCCTCGGTTCCCGCAGAACGCCCAATCCTGAATTGGGAATGATTTTCAGGCTGTCTTTACCATTCATCGACAGCAACTCGTAGTCCCGATAGCCCAAGAATGTGAAGTGGTTGTCAGCTGCCCAGTGCAAAAAGGCGCGTGCTTCGTCGAGTTCCGCAAGCGGTACCACTCTGGCGGCGGGACCGAGATTGGACAGCACATCTTGAATTTTGCCCTTCATCTTGGCCCAATCTTCCACCGCCGCGCGGACATCGGACAAGATGGCGACCAACCCGTCGCCGAGTGATTTGATACGCTCGGGGTCGGTGAGACGCTCAATTTCGATGTGGATCCAGGATTCTAGTTTTTGCCCTTCGGTGATTGGCGAGAGCGCCGTAAGAGTGCCGTGTTGATCGCGACGCACCGAGAACAGTGGATGGGCAATCTGTTGAATGGCAATGCCCTGACGGTTGATTTCCATGGCGATGGAATCGACCAGAAAGGGCATGTCGTCATTCACAAACTCGATGACAGTACAAGGGGCCTGCCAGCCTTGTTCGCCGACTTTGGGCGAGTAGATGCGCATTTTTGGCGCGCCTGATTGAAAATCCGTGCCGAATGTAAGGTGGTTGCGAACAATGGCCGCCCAGTCCGACGGGTTTCTTGCGAGGAGGTCGGTATCGTCGATATCCGACAGGTAGGTGTCGACCACGGCATGGTCGAGCATCGCCAGGTTTTCTGATGGTTCGAAAAAGACGGTCGTGTGGATCGACCGAGTGATTTCGGCGATCACGGAATCGGTGTTCTCTGGGGTTGCCTCGGCATGAGCAGCGGCCATAGCGTATTCTCGTCGGGAAGATCAATGCACCATTATAGATTGCTCACTATTTCTGCTCCTTCGCAGAGTGTTCTGTATGCGGCGCGTGGATGCAAAAAAGCGCCAGGCACCAAAACTGCTTGGATGGGGCAACAAATGTGTGCCTCGTGTGCTGGTTGCAAGCCCTGCTTGTGATCAGGTGCCGATCAGGTGCCGAAAACGTTCGCTTGTAATCGCATCCTGAGGCCGTTGAACTTTTTAGTTCAAACAGTGACTAACTGGTCACGTTATGACGATTGAGTGTGTGTTCAATCAGACGCTTGTGTTTCCGGACTGGCATCAGCACTCAGAGCCATGACTAACGTGTTATCTATCAACTATTTGTGTTTTAGATCTCAACCAACTTATCAGGATAAATTATGAATCGTTCGATTGCTTCAGTCGTATTGGCTAGCGTTCTTGCAATGACCTCATCATTTGCGATGGCGCAAAAAGATATCGTGGATACCGCAGTAGCAGCGGGCAGCTTCAAGACCCTCGTTACGGCAGTGCAGGCGGCTGGATTGGTCGATACGCTCAAAAGCAAAGGTCCTTTCACCGTGTTCGCGCCCACCGACGAGGCATTTGCCAAGATCCCCAAGGCTGATCTCGATGCACTGCTCAAGGACAAAGCAAAGCTTGCTGGAGTGTTGACCTACCACGTCGTTCCCGCAAAAGTGATGGCTAAGGACGCTAAAGGCGGAGAAGTGAAGACCGTCAACGGCAAAGTCATCAAAATCACGACGGACAAAGGCGTGATGGTAAACAACGCGAAAGTGATCAAGACAGACGTTGAGACATCCAACGGCGTCATCCATGCCATCGACACGGTCATCATGCCCTAAAGCACTACCGGCTTTGCCAAACGCGCCAGGACGTGAGGGTGGCAACAACGTTGTGAGTGAAGTTGAGTGAAGCAAAAAGGCGCTGCTCCAAGGGGGCGGCGCTTTTTTTGCGGACTGGGAACTTCGAATAACTTCGTCTTCCTCGCCTACAACCACAATGGTTGCGCTGGGCGCGTATCCAGTCCACAGTAAGGTCAATGCGTTGCGAAGGTCTGGGTCCCCCGCCTGCGCGGGCAGGTCAACTTGGGTCCCCGCCTGCGCGGGCGGGTCAACTTGGGTCCCCGCCTGCGCGGGGACGGGGTTAGTTGAAATTGTTGCGCTTGGAACTTGACAGCGCCCTTTACTTGACCGCTGCCGCTTCCTGGACAAACGATAGGGCGCTGCATGCCCGCTGAATGCGGCGGCAGGCTTCTTCCAGGACGTCAATCGAGGTTGCGTATGAGACTCGAAAGTGTGGAGCGAGGCCAAAAGCAGCGCCATGCACTACCGCGACGCCTTCGGCCTCCAGCAGGTAGTTGACGACATCTTCGTCGTTTTTGATGGTGGCACCCGCAGGAGTGGTTGCACCGATTAGCCCGGCACAACTTGGATAGACGTAGAAGGCACCTTCGGGCGTGTGGCAGGAAAGCCCTCTGGTGTCGTTGAGCATCTTCACCACCAAGTCGCGGCGTTTCTTGAATTCGGCGTTGTTGCGCGGGATGAAGTCTTGCGGGCCATTCAACGCTTCGACCGCCGCAGCCTGACCGATCGAAGACGGGTTGGATGTGGATTGTGATTGGATGTCCCCCATCGCTTTGATGAGTTTCTCCGGGCCGCCGGCGTAGCCAATACGCCAGCCAGTCATGCAATAGGCCTTTGAAACGCCGTTCATTGTCAGGGTGCGGTCATAAAGCGAAGGTTCAATTTGTGCTGGTGTGGTGAACTCAAAATCATCGTAGACCAAGTGCTCATACATATCGTCGGTCAGTACCCAGACATGGGGGTGTCGCACCAAAACCTCCGTGATCGCCTTTAACTCGGCGCGGGCATATGCAGCACCAGAGGGGTTGGAGGGCGAATTCAACAAAACCCACTTGGTCTTCGGCGTGATCGCTTTTTCGAGGTCAGCAGCGTCTAGCTTGAAGTGGTTCGCAGCAGAGCAGGGAACGATCACTGGGGTGCCTTCTGCCAAGAGCACCATTTCTGGATACGACACCCAATACGGCGCTGGGATGATGACTTCATCACCTTCGGACAAGGTTGCCATGAAGGCGTTGTACAGCACCTGTTTGCCGCCGGTGCCGACTGTGATCTGTTTGGTAGTGTAGGTGAGGCCATTTTCGCGTTTGAACTTGGCGACGATGGCTTCTTTTAACCTCGGCGTGCCGTCCACCGCCGTATATTTGGTGTCGCCAGACTGGATGGCTTTGATGGCGGCATCTTTAATGTTCTGCGGAGTATCAAAATCCGGCTCGCCAAACGATAGCGCGATGACACTTTTGCCTGCCGCCTTGAGCGCGGCGGCTTTGGCAGAAATGGCAATGGTCGCGGAGGGTTTGACGCGGGATAGGCGGGAGGCGAGTTGCATGACGGATCTCGGCGGGTTAACCGCATGATTGCGATGTATCAAAATTATAGGCGAAGCACAAAACCGTGTACGCTGCGAACTTTTCCCGGCAGCCGGAACGAATCCTCACAGCGCGCATGATTGAATCGAAGTTCCCTCACATTGGCACCACCATCTTTACCACCATGTCGGCCTTGGCATCCGATGTCGGGGCCGTCAACCTCGGGCAAGGCTTTCCCGATTTTGGCTGTGACGAACGCCTGACTGCCTTGGTAACTGAAGCGATGCGGGCAGGCCATAACCAATATCCGGCGATGGCCGGCGTGCCGATACTGCGTGAGGGCGTCGCAGCAAAAGTTGCCAGCGCGTACGGCAAAGCCTACGACCCCGCCACTGAGATAACCATTACGGCAGGTGCCACGCAAGCGATCCACACCACGCTGGCCGCTATCGTCAGGCCGGGCGATGAGGTGATCATTTTTGAGCCAGTGTTTGATAGCTACGAACCGGCTATCCGAATGCATGGTGGTGTACCGGTCTATGCACAACTGCAGTTCCCTGATTACCGCCCGGACTGGCAGCAAGTGCGTTCACTCATCACGCCGCGCACGCGCGCCGTGATGATCAATACACCGCACAATCCCACCGCAACTTGCTGGCAGCAGGGGGATTTTGATCAGCTCGCCGCCATCTTGCGCGACACCAATGTCGTTGTGATCAGCGACGAAGTCTATGAACACATGGTCTACGACGGACATCCGCATCTGAGTGTTGCGCGTCATGCGGAACTGGCCGAGCGTACCTACGTGATCTCTTCATTCGGCAAATCCTATCATGTGACCGGCTGGAAAATTGGCTACTGCATGGCACCAGCGCCGCTCATGGCGGAGTTCAGGAAGGCGCACCAGTTTGTGGTGTTCACCGTCAATGCGCCCGCGCAATATGGCATCGCCAATTTCATGCGCTTTAACACTCACCTTGGCTTGCCGGCGTTTTATCAGGCCAAGCGTGACTTTTTTTTGGCAGCGGTGGCAAGTTCACGGCTGCGCTGGCTGTCCAGTCGAGGCAGCTATTTTGTGTCGGCCGTGTATAGCCATCTGCCGGAATACGCGCACCTGAGTGAAGCGGAGTTCGCAATCTGGCTGACGACCAAAATCGGCGTGGCGTGTATTCCGACCTCAGCCTTTTACCACCGGCAAGTTGATCATCGCGTTGTGCGATTTTGTTTTGCGAAGAAAGAGGTGACGCTCGAATTGGCCGCCGAGCGGTTGAAGACGCTGTAGGTGCGGGTTGCCAAACACTACGATGCGGTGCGGTAGTAGTCAGCTAGTTGCGAAACTCGGGCGAACGTCGGTCCAAGTTTGCCCTCGTGGCCTCCTGCAAATCGGCGGACATGAGCAACCCCGCATTCCACGACGCGATGTAATTGAGCCCATCCGCAACGCTATGGTCTCGCGCATAGTTCAGCATTTCCTTGGTGCCGCGTATAGCGAGCGGCGATTTGGCGGCAATACATGCGGCAATTTCCATCACGCCCGCCTGCAATGCCTCACGCGAGCCGTATACTCTATTCACCAAGCCAATCCGTTCTGCCTCGGTCGCGTCGATGGACTTGGCGGTGTAAGCCAATTCACGAACGACTGCGGGACTGATGATCTTTGGCAGTCGCTGCAACGTGCCAACATCTGCGGTCATGCCGATGTCAACCTCTTTGATCGAGAACACCGCGTCGCCGCTTGCGTAACGCATATCGCAGCACGATACTAGGTCGATTGCGCCGCCGACACAGGCCCCATGAATGGCGGCAAGCACCGGTTTTCGGCAGCGTTCGATGGAGGTTAAGGTGTCCTGCAGATCTAGGATGACGTGGCGGAGATTCTCACGCATACGGGCTTCACACGGGTCTTCGATTTGTTCACCCAGCGACATCATCATGGCGAGATCGATACCGGCACAAAAATTGGCACCGGCGCCACAGATGCTGGCGACACGCGCTTCTGCGGTGGAGTCTACCCAGCGCATGGCTTCGCGAATCTCCCGCCACATTGCCGCGTTCATTGCGTTGGCCTTGTCGGGGCGGTTAAGAGTTATCTGCGCCACGTGATCGGACAGTGAGCATGTAAGGGTGGTGAATGTCGGCAGGTTCGGCTCGGTGGTGATCATGGTTTTATCGACGCTCTCAGTGTTATCGCCGTTATCAGCGCAGACCGAAATGATAGTGGAAGCGACCGACCAGCCCTCTGCGATATGAAAGGTTGAAACCCTTCAAATCAAATTGTTATAATTGCAACAAAGATGCATAAATAAGTTCTCGTGTGTACCGGACTAAGCGCTGCCCCGGTAACGTCTCAATCCAATCATTGTCGAAGCCGTCGTTAATGAACAGCCAAGTCGTTCCCCGTCAAATCACAATCGCCGTGCTGTTGGCGTTGTCGACCGCAGCAGAGACCGTATCCGCCCAAGCCGCCCCAATAGTCGAGCAAAAGAAAAAAGTGGAAGAAATTGTAGTGCTCGGCAACCCCTTGGGCGCAACCGATGCGCGCGACGTGGCTTCGCCAGTCTCGTCCTTAAGTGGCGATGAGTTGCTGATGAAACGCGGCAACACGCTGGGTGAGACTCTCAACGGCCTGCCGGGCGTTTCCGCGAGCTGGTTTGGGCCGAACGCCGGGCGCCCCGTGATTCGTGGCCTTGATGGTGATCGCGTTCGGGTGTTGACCAACCTCGGATCTTCGTTTGACGCTTCCAGTCTGTCGTTTGATCATAACCCCGCGATCGATCCGCTGATTATCGAACGAGTGGAAGTGTTGCGCGGACCCGCCGCACTGTTGTACGGTGGAACGGCTATCGGCGGCGTGGTGAACGTTATCGATAACCGTATTCCCGCAGCACCGATGGTCGGGCCGCGGGGTTCCTTTGAGGTGCGCGGCGGCGGCGCAGACCGTGAGCGTTCTGCGGCCACGCTGTTGGAGGCGGGTAATGGTGTATTTGCGATTCACGCTGATGGTTTTACCCGTTCGACACAAGACTATCGTGTGCCATCGTCCGCGCGGGTACGCTCTCCGGTGGTCAATTCGTCCGCCGACGCCAGCGGTGGCGCACTTGGCGCGTCCCTGCAGTTCTCGAGTGGCAAGGGCAGTATTGGCCTCTCACATTCCAACTATCAATCCAACTACGGCACCGTTGCAGAAGCCGATGTGCGTATTGACATGAAACAAACCCGAACCGCCGCCGAGTTGACGCTGCGCGATCTGGGAGGAAGCCTCGTCGATGGCGCGTTTATCAAGGCGGGCAAGAGTGACTACAAACACGTCGAATTTGACGGAGCAGATGCCGGGACAACGTTCAAGAACCTTGGTCACGATCTACGCGCCGAAATCAAACATGCGAGGTTCGGGCCGTTGCAAGGCGTGCTTGGTTTTCAGAGCGAGCAGTTCGAGTTCTCGGCACTGGGTGAAGAGGCATTTATTCCGAAATCCAAAACGCGTAGCCGAGGCTTGTTTTTGTATGAAGAGGTGTCCCGCGGTCCGATCAAGTATGCATTTGGTGTACGCGCCGAGCACAGTCAAGTAAACGCCGAGGGCGCAACGCGTGGCGTACCGGCACGGTTTGGTGGCGCCGATTTACGGCGTTTTTCGCTCAAGAGTGGCTCGGTCGGGGCGACCTACCGCTTGTCGCCCCATGCAAATTTGAGTGCCAACATTGCACTCAACGAGCGCGCGCCAACTTATTACGAGTTGTTTGCGGATGGCCCACACGTCGCGACGGCAGCGTATGAGGTCGGTGACCGCAATATCGGCAAAGAGCGCGCAACGTCGGTTGATATCGGCGTTAAGTGGCGTGATCCCGCATCGCAGGGGGCGACCAATGCGTCGGTGGGATTGTTTATGCAGTCCTTCAGTCGTTTTCTGGTATTGCGACGTACAGGGATTGATCGAGATATGGAAGGCAATCGCGTGGTCACAGACTGCGGCGACGGTACATCGGTGGAATCAGGCTGTGCGGCCGGAATCTTGCCGGAATACCGCTATCAGGGAACGTGGGCAAGGCTGTCCGGGATCGAGTTTCAGGGCAATTGGCGGGCGATGGAAAACGCTGGCTGGGTGTGGGACATCAAGACCAAGCTTGACTATGTGCGCGCCACTGATCGCACCAACCGTGAACCCCTGCCGCGGATTGCACCACTGCGTTTCGGCATCGGCTCTGTGCTAGCGAGTGGCGGACTGCGTCTTGCGGTAGACATTGAACGCGCCGCCAAACAAAGCCGCGTTGCGCCAACCGAGTTGGGCGGTGCGGTGGCCGGCTACACGCTCATCAGCGCCTCTGTGATGTACAACCTCGCGATCGGCGCGGGAAAATCAGCGACATTTTTTCTGCGCGGGGCCAATCTTGCTGATCAGCGGGCATTCAATGCCGCATCGATTGACACTATTCGTTACCTCGCGCCGTTGCCTGGTCGCAGTATCAAAGCCGGGTTGCGGGTCGATTTTTGATTGTACAAAGTCTTGTGCACCGTAGGGGGCCGGGCATGGCTGTTAAAATTGCGCTATGCCTATCGTTACGTTTCCCAATTCGCCTTACAAACTAAATCAGCCGTTTGCACCTGCCGGAGACCAGCCACAAGCAATCGACAAACTGGTTGAGGGTATTCATGACGGCCTTGCGTTTCAGACTTTGCTGGGGGTAACTGGATCGGGAAAAACCTTCACGATGGCAAACGTCATCGCCAGATTGGGCCGCCCCGCGCTGATCATGGCACCGAACAAGACACTCGCCGCGCAGCTATACGCCGAAATGAAGGAGTTCTTCCCGGAAAATGCGGTCGAGTATTTTGTTTCGTACTACGACTACTACCAGCCGGAAGCCTACGTCCCGTCACGCGATCTGTTCATCGAGAAAGATTCATCAATTAACGAACACATCGAACAGATGCGTTTGTCCGCCACCAAGTCACTGCTCGAACGGCCAGACGCGATCATCATTGCCACCGTGTCGTGCATTTACGGTATAGGTGATCCATCCGACTATTACGACATGCGCATGATGGTTCGAACCGGTGACAGGGTGGCGCAACACGACCTTATTCGGCAATTGATCGCCATGCAGTACAGCCGGTCTGAACTTGATTTCAAGCGGGGTACGTTTCGAGTCCGCGGCGACACGCTCGACGTCCACCCGGCGGAAAGTAACGAACACGCGTTGCGCATCTCGATGTTCGACGACGAGATTGATGGGTTGTCATTATTCGATCCGCTGACCGGACACATCATCCAGACGGTGCCGCGTTACACCGTCTATGCCAAGAGCCATTACGTCACCACCCGTGCGAGCACATTGGGCGCAATCGAGGGTATCAAGGCCGAATTGCGCGAGCGTATTGAATACTACCAGGCGGAGGGCAAACTGTTGGAGGCACAGCGAATCCAACAGCGAACGACATTTGATTTGGAGATGTTGAACGAAATCGGCTTCTGTAAAGGTATCGAGAATTACTCCCGCCATTTGACGGGCAGACCGCCCGGTTCGCCACCGCCGACGCTGGTGGACTATCTGCCAAAAAATGCCGTGATGATCATCGACGAGAGCCACGTCACCATCCCGCAGGTCGGCGGAATGTATAAGGGCGACCGCGCCAGAAAAGAGAACTTGGTCGGATACGGGTTTCGCCTTCCATCTGCTATGGACAACCGCCCGTTGCGTTTTGATGAGTTTGAAACGATGATGCGGCAAACGGTGTTTGTATCGGCCACGCCAGCCGACTATGAGGAGGCGCATGCCTCTCAGGTGGTGGAGCAACTCGTACGGCCGACCGGATTAGTCGACCCGACACTGTCGGTGCGCCCCGCGTCCACGCAAGTCGACGACGTGCTTTCGGAAATCAACAAGCGTGTGTTGGTGGGTGAGCGTGTGCTGGTAACGACGCTAACCAAACGGATGGCCGAAGACCTGACGGATTTTCTGTCCGAGCACGGCATTAAGGTGCGTTATCTGCACTCGGATATTGACACGGTGGAAAGAGTGGAGATTATTCGCGATCTGCGCGCCGGGCTGTTCGACGTGCTGGTGGGTATCAACTTATTGCGTGAAGGACTCGACATTCCGGAAGTTTCACTGGTGGCGATTCTGGATGCCGACAAGGAAGGTTTTTTGCGCGGTGCCAGATCGCTGATCCAGACCATTGGTCGCGCGGCGCGTCACGTGCATGGCATGGCGATTTTGTATGGCGATCGCGAAACGGATTCAATGAAAAAGGCGATTGACGAAACCAACAGACGTCGTGCCAAACAGATTGCGCATAATCTAAAAAACAGCATCACACCCAAGTCTGTCAACAAAAGGATCAAGGACATGATTGATGGTGTGTATGACATCGATGAAAAGCGGGTTGAGAAGAAGGCGGCGCAAGACCGCAAGAAATACGACGTACTGAGCGAAAAGCAAATGGAAACCGCCATCAAACGTATAGAGCGCGAAATGCTCGAGGCGGCGCGAAATCTGGAATTTGAAAAGGCTGCCAAATTACGCGATGAGCTGCGCATCCTGCGCAACAGGATGCTGGTACTTGGCGGGCCGGAAAGTAGTGCGGCATGAAAGTGTTGTTTGTTTGCATGGGCAACATTTGTCGTTCGCCAACGGCAGAGGGCGTGTTTCGCAAGATGGTGGAATCGAGCCCGCTCGCAGGCAAGGTCGATATCGATTCTGCCGGTACACACGGTTATCACGAGGGCTCGCCGCCTGATCCGAGGGCGATCGAACACGCGAAGAAACGTGGCTACGACCTTGCATCATTACGTGCGCGCGAGGTCAGTCCCAGCGACTTTGAGCGGTTTGACTACGTCATCGCGATGGACGAGCTGAACCGGCGCCACCTTAAATCAATCTGCCCGACCAGACTGCAGAACAAGATTGAGCTACTGCTTGAATATGGCGGCGAGGCGGATGAATATGAAGTACCAGACCCTTACCATGGCAAGCCGGTCGATTTTGAAACGGCGCTGGACTTGATCGAGGCGGGCTGCGAGGGATTGCATGAGTATCTGCAGGAGCAGTTGACGATGCGCGGCAGTCTTTCCGGTTCGGCGAAGGATTAAGCGACGATGTTCGATTCGTTGCCGTCCTTGGTGTCTTACATCAAGATTTTTGTTGCGCTGCTGGTGATCGTCAATCCGCTCGGCATCATTCCGATTTTCGTCGCCATGACGGCATCCAACTCGCCGCCAGAAAGCAACGTAATTGCCCGGGTGGCGGCACAGACCGTGGCTGTTGTGCTGGTGGTATCGGCGCTGCTGGGTGAGCGCGTTCTCGAAGTTTTTGGTATCTCGATTGCAAGTTTCAAGGTGGGGGGCGCCATTCTCATCATGCTGAACGCCATGGCGATGATGCAAGCGACTCCGTCGCGCGTAAAGCAAACACCGGAAGAGGCCGAGGAGGCCACAGCCAAAGCTTCCATTGCGGTTGTACCGTTGGGCATACCGCTGCTGGCCGGCCCCGGAGCCATGTCGACAATGGTGATCTATTCGTCACAGAGCAAAGCATTGCTGCATCTTGCTGTGGTGGTGATGATCGCCATCGCCATTGCGATGGTGACGTGGATCGCGCTACGTATTGCCACCCGAGTTGGCGGCTACATGAGTATGACCACCGTTAACGTCGCCACACGCATCATGGGATTACTGCTTGCTGCATTGGCGGTTGAGATTTTTGCCGGTGGTATCGTCGAGTTGATTCCTGCGCTGGGCAAGCCTGATGTGTTTCGCTACGGGCAATGACGCGCCGCCGCCTGGTGCGGCTGTTGACAACATACGCTTGGCGCTGGATCAAAGCCGGCCGTTGGGCAATGCGCGGTTCCATGCCAAGGCGTCGAAGATGACTGTTTAGCGGCGTGAAGCGAGGCTTAGAGGCAGACCGAGGCGTGAGGCCACCGGCGGGGTGGCCGAAGGGTAGGGAGCGTTTGAGTTGTGAATGTATCGAGTAGGCTCGTTTAGCGATTACTTGCAGTGAATTCCCTGAAAGGCGTTGTTTCTTCTGCCCCTTGGTTACTCGTCGCTGCAAGCGGGTAAGCCCGACGGCAGCGCGCTTTGCCGTTTCATCACGATACGATATTTTGACTGCTCTCCAGTTGCATTGGAACCACATGCTGACGCATTCAGTAGCGGGCATCCTCCAATCCACAAAATGCATCAACGGGACTCGTGCCCTCAAAGCGTTCCTCGCCCGTGAGTTTGCGCACGAGCGCTGCCTGTACTGTCGGCAGCGCGGTGTATGCGTTGATGTATGCAGGCACGCGCGGCGCGTCGTAGAGATAGTACATTTGGCCGAAAGACACCATGACGGTTGGGATGTCGCACCAAAAGCGCATCAGCGCCGGGAACGGTCCGCCATGCAAGTCTCGCCAGTTGAGGTGGATGTGAGATAAAGAGAACATTGACTCTTGGGCGATCAAGTAGAGTACGAGATCGGTATCGGAAGGTGAGGGCAGTGGCTGATTGACATCGTAGCGGCGCACCTGAAATCCGCGCGCTCTCAATCCATCAATCACGGCATCCAAGTTGCGAGTCTCGCCACCCGGCAATAGTGGCTTGATGCCTTCGGTCACGACGACAATGCGTTTATGTTTTTCCAAGCGAAGCGGCAGAATTGATTTCACATCCTTGACCAGCGTGATGGTTTTTTTCGCTGCTGCTTCAGTCACCGCCAAATTGCCTGAAGATCTAAGCTTGGCGCGGACTTCCTCGAGTGGCGGCAGCAATTGATCGATTGTTTTATTGTGTAAGCCCAATGCCGCTTTGAGTCCCAACACGCGCGTGACCGCTTCTTCCAAGCGCGCCTCAGAGAGTCTGCCTTCGCGCAAACCCTTCATCAGCAGTGCCAAATCGCGCTCATCAGGGAGGCCGAATAAAAACATGTCGCAGCCGTTTTCGATTACTTCGGGGGTCATCGTTTCACGATCTGCCCAGCTGGTGAAGCCCGCCATGGGCGTGGCGTCTGACACGACGATACCTTTAAAGCCTAGCTCGCCACGCAGCAAATCGCGATTAAGCAGTTTCGAAACAGAGCCGGGGCGGAAGGCTTCCACGCCTGCTTGTGGAAATTTTTTGCGGACCCACGACGGCAAGGCGATGTGTGCTGACATGACCGCCATCACACCAGCGTTGAACATGCTGCGATAGACCCTGCCGTAGGTCGCATCCCAATCCTCAAACGAAAGTGGATTGATGGTCGTCACCAGATGTTGGTCACGGTCATCATAGCCCTCACCCGGCCAGTGCTTGGCCGTGGCAGCAATGCCGTTTTGCTGCAACGTTGCGATGTGTGTGGTGGCCTCGCGAATGATCGTATCCACGCTCGAGCCATACGAGCGCGTGCCGACGATCGCTGAGCGAAATCTCGCGTTGATATCTACGACCGGCGTGTAAGACCAGTTGTAGCCCATCGCGCGCGCCTCGCGGGCGAGCACACCAGCCAGGCCCGCACTGATGGCGCTGTCGTTGCAGGCGGCTACGCCGATCTGATTTAACACCGGCGAAAAGTAAGGTTGACCGTAGGCACCGCCTTCTAGGTCGCCCGCGATGAGCAACGGGATTTCGCTCGACTCAACCGCGATGCGCGTCGCTTTCCACGCTGCCGCCAAATCGGGCCCCATGTAACGCAGAACGCCGCCGGGTTTTCGGCGCACGATATCTTTGATGGCGGCAGGATCATCGCGCAACGACATCGAGCAAAACACTTGCGCGATCTTGTCTTCGGTCGAGAGGCTATCGCGGGTTTTTTTAACCCATGCGATGTCGTTAGCCGTGAGGTTGAAAGGTGCGGCGTTGAGTTGATCTAGCATAGTTGTCTGAATGTGTGGGTTAGGCCTGTACAACGGCTGGGATGCGTGAAACTACAACCCAGCACGTTGCCCGTTTTAGTGTCGCGCGAATCTGCGGCGGGTGCGGAGTTTGAATGCCTGTGACATATGCTCTTCCGCTTTAATGGCCCCTGCAACCGGCTTCGCTCCAGGCTGCAACAGCAGTGCATCGCTGATGATGTATGCCGGAATGCGGCAGGGGCAGGCGGTCCGGTCCGCGAATTGAATCAACAATTCCCGCTCTGCTAGCTGACCGATTGTCGGCAGCGCACAACCTCGAATTATGAAGTAGCGTTTCCGTTTGATTTTAGGCTGCCGGCTAGCGCCTAGGTTGCTGCTGGTCACACTGCGCATAAGAATATGCCCCTACTTAAGTGTCGCGTTGGCTTCGCGCGCCAGTCTGGTTGCGCGTCGCCGAGCGATGAGGTCCACCAAACGTGCGTGATACTGGTGATTGATCGGATACTTTGCGATGACAATTACGCTCAGGATGCCCAACGCGATTGGGGGCATGGTCATGATAAGTTGCATGGATTTCAGCGTGGCGGCAGATTGCACACCCTCAGCAACGTAGCTCGCCCAGTCGAGGCTTACGCCAACTAATCCCACGCCAACACCGAGCGCAATCTTTTGGGAGAGTGCGACCATGCCAAACCAAAATCCTTCGGCACGAATACCGGTTGTCAGCTGGCTGTATTCGACGGTGTCTGGAATCATCGACCAGAATGTCACCGGGATTGCTGCTGCGCCTATGCCAGCGAGCGCCAGTAGTGCAATCAAGCCCGCCGTGGTGCTCGGCGCAATTAACCAAATCGCCGCCCACGCAACGATGTTGATACTGGCCCCCACCATCCATGCCTGACGCTTGGAGAATCGTTTACCCGCCCACATCCATACTAGGGTGAACACCGACACCATCAAGATATACATACCGAGCCCAGCGCTGACCTTATCTGGCGCATCGTAGTTGTACTTGAAAACGTAAACCAGGGTTTTAGTGGCGATGGTCGAGCCAATGGAAAACAAAATGATCGCAAGGGCTAAACGCTGAAACGCGTAATTGCGCATCAGAAGCCGCCACGCATCGCGCCGCTTGAATAGCACCTCGTGTGGGTCGGCGACGCGCTCGCGCGTGAACACCGCCGTCACCACGAAGAGCCCGGAGCCGACAATTGCATAACCCGCCGCGACGACGAGGAAACCATACTGCCGGTCATTGCCACCTGCCTTTGCCACGAGCGGTAGCGTTAGAGCAGCGACAAATAATGCCCCAACAGTCGCAAACACCATCCGTGCCGCGGCGAGTTCAGAGCGCTCGCGCGAATCGGTGGTGAGTGTTGCCATTAGCGAGCCGTAGGGAATGCCCAGCACTGTGAAGCTGGTGCGAAACAGCATGTGAAACAGCAACGCAAACCACACCGCTGAAGCTGTTCCCGGAGTCAACGGATAGAACAGTAGCAAATAGCTAAATCCTGTGGGAATGGCCGCAAAAAATAGATAGGGTCGATAGCGACCCCAGCGTGAGCGCGTGCGACTGGCAATCACGCCCATGATGGGGTCGGTGATGGCATCCCATAACATACTTACCATATAGATGGCACCGGCAATGGCTGGATTTATCTTCAGTACATCGGTGTAGTAATAAAGCAGGTAAAGATTGGTGGTCGTCCAAAACAGATTGCCGCCAAAGTCGCCGACACCATAGGCAATCTTTTGCCACAACGTCAACTTGGTCGGCAGGGCACAGGTCACGGCGGTGGTTGCGTTCAATATGGCGTTTGAGGCGGTATTCATATTGCAAGCCACCGACGCGCGGAATCGAATGCCCCGCGCGTGGCGCCTCGTACGCTGTGTTTCAGCGCTGCCCGCCGTGTCAGCGTCGCCATGCAAAAACAATATCGCAGCGGCTTCACGAGCAGATGCGATGGGTGAGAGCGATTGGCCTGCGAGAACGTCGATTCGACCATCAATGAAAAGCCCGTGAAGCGACGCTCTCCGCTATTTAGAGCGCGCGCCAAGCACTGCCATTGCCGCGCGATGCGCTGCAAAATCACCAGCATCTTGCTCAGGCATGGTGTTAGCAAAGGTGCGCAAGCGCTTTGAGCGCCAGCCGATTTGCGTCGGACTGCGGATGCTGATGAACAAACTCCATGCGGCGACACAACATCAAAGACCTACCTCGCACCTGCCTGCCTTAATCGCTTAAAACTTAAATCCAACCCGTACGCCATAAGTCCGTGGTGGGGCCAAGAACGCATTTGGTGCGGCTAAACCACCAATACCTGCAATGACGTTTTTGTTTTCAAGATTCTTGCCGTAGGCTTGCACGTACCACGCTTCTTTGTTGGCGATGTAAGTCAAGCTCACATCGGTACGCTGGTAGGCTGGCTGCGTAGTGAGCGCGATGTTGGTTGGCTGCAAGTAGTATTTTTCCGTGAAGAACATGGAGATGCGCGCATTCAAATCACCGCCCGCGAATGGCCAGTTGTATTGGTAAGCCAAATTGCCGCTTGTCTTTGGCGACTTGATGAGCGTGTTGCCGGTATTGTTGACGCGCGGGTTCGCGTTTGGCGGATCGAAGCTGTCGTACTTAGCATCTAGGAATGCCAGCGAGAGATCAAATCGGCCAATCGCAGACAGCCAGCGGCTTTCAATTTCAGCGCCATTAATGGTGGCTTCGGCGGCGTTTTGCGTGAGCGTGATGAATGAGCCAGCGATACCGCTAGGCGAAGGACCACGATATGAGACCTGCAGATCTTTGAAGTCGCTGCGGAATACGGCGATGTTAGTGCGCAGTGTCCCGTCAAGGGCACGCATTTTCAGGCCGGCTTCATAGGTAGTGACGTTTTCTGGTTTAAAGGTGTTGTCGAAATTTGCTGAACGCACGCCATCAAAAAAGCCGCCCGCCTTGTAGCCTGTTGCGACGGAGCCGTACAGCAGGGTGTCTTTATCCATGCTGTAGTCTGCGGCAACACGCCAGTTGACTTTAGATGAGGAAACGGAAGCGTTGTTGGGGGCCGTTGTGGTGGGGGCGACCGGTGTGCCGTTGGGTAGGGTGATGGTAGTCAGATTGCGCCCCACCCTGCTCAATTCATCGCGTGTTGAACGCAAGCCCGCAGTGAACTTTAAGCTATCGGTAGCGGCAAAAGTCGCTTGTCCAAATACGGCGTTGGCTTTTTGCGAAACCTGAGGTTGCAAGAATGACAGCGAAACACGCAAAGTTGCCGGAACACCAGCAAGAGCGTTGATGTTCTCGGCGGTCAGCGATATGTCATCAGACTCTTTAATCGTATACGCGCCAACTACCCAATTTAGTGTTTTGTTGTTCGCCGAGGCCAGACGCAATTCGTGTGAAGTCTGCTCTGGGCTGCCCCGATACGCAGTACGTGCCGTATTGGGGGCGGAGAAATTGACCTCATCTCGAGATCCTGTGCGCTTGGAACCCAAGTAGGTCAATACGGCCGGGCCGAATGACCAATTGACTTCGGCGCTATAGCCGTCTTCGTTGTTCGCCAAGCGAGGTTGCAACGAAGGTGTCGTAGTACGACCCGCGTTGCCGCTGGTACTGGCCAGCGGCAACGCAACTGTACCGTAGCCGACACCGCGCGCGCGCATCGTGTCGGCGGTGAGCAATATGGAGAAATTTTTGTTCGGTTCAATCAAGGCGTGTAGGCGCGCGGCGGTTGTATCAGCATCGTCGGCATTTTTGGTCGCGCCTACAGCAGGGTTTTGCGAGATTAAGTAGCCATCGCGCTTTTCGGTTGCGAGTGCGGCGCGAATCGCAAACACGTCATTGACCGGCGCATTAATCATGAATTCGGAGCGCCGCGAATCATAGTTGCCGACTTCAAGCATCGCTGAGCCTTCCAGTTTATCCTTCGGCTTATTAGTGATGACGTTAATTGCACCTGCCGTCACATTGCGGCCCCACAAAGTGCCTTGCGGGCCGCGCAAGACTTCGACTCGCTCAACGTCAAAAAAAGCCAAGCCCGCTGACTGTGGCCGCGCCAGATAAACGCCGTCCAAGTGGAAGCCCACCGCAGGGTTGCCAATTTCGGTGTTGTTGGTGCTGGTGATGCCGCGGATGGTGAACTCTGTTGCGGTTGCATTGGTGTTAATCACCACGTTTGGGACGAGACCGTTCAAGTCGCGCGCATTACGTACACCTTGCTCGGCGATCTCCTCGCCGCTCACGCTGGTGACGGCAAGTGGTGTTTTTTGTGCGTCTTCTTTGCGCTTTTGCGCCGTCACCGTAATAGTTTCAATCTGCGGCTTTTTATCTGCACTGGGGGCTGCGCCTGTTGGCGTGGTTTGTGCGCTCACGCTCAGCGCGGTGCTGCCGGCGATGGCCGCAAGCACGGCGAGGGTTAAAGTTTTGGTTTGGCAAGTACGCGAAACTGAGGTATTGGTGTTCATTGGTTCTCCGGGCGGGGACGCACTTAATTGACGCACTATTGTTGTGGTTTAGCGGCGAATCTAACAATCACAAAATGTAATTGATTTACAATCTTGACGCAAGTATTGTTATGGCGCTGATGTATTTTTGCCAAAATAGTCATTTTTGTTGCTGCACCGCAGCGAAATGCGTGCCGATGTGGCCTTTTTACCAAACTGGTGCGGCGACAAAGCTGTAATTGCATTACAGAAACGATTTCGCTATTGTTGAAATGTAATAGAATTACACGCTTCCAACATACTGAGCGCGTCGCCTGAATGTCTATTTCGCTTGAGACCTTTCGCCACACATTCCCTCCGCCATGCGCGCGACTTCGCTCTTAGCCGATATCGGCGGCACCAATGCGCGCTTTGTGCGTGTCCGCGCAACCGGTGAGCAGGTGCTGCCTTTGACTCTGCCAGTGGCGGATTTTGCGCGCTTTGAGGATGCGATTTTGGCGTATCTCAATCAAACCGGCGGTGCGGACGTGCGCCATGCGGCGATTGCGATTGCGAACCCCGTCGATGGTGACTTTGTGCAGATGACTAACCATCATTGGTCGTTTTCCATTGAGCAGCTTCGTCTTGTGTTGGGCTTTGATACCCTGCTGGTGGTCAATGACTTCACCGCCCTAGCGATGGCGATTCCACGATTGGAGCCGACACAGCTTGTGCAAGTCGGCTCGGGGCGAGCGAAAAGCCGTGCGATGATAGGGTTGGTTGGCCCGGGTACGGGACTGGGCGTTTCGGGCTTGTTGCCGATGGATCAGCGCTGGGTGGCGCTGGGTAGCGAGGGCGGACACGTGAGTTTCGCGCCGACGAATGCGGTGGAGCGCGATGTTTATGCTGTGGCTGAGGCGAAATTTGGCCATGTATCTGCGGAACGATTGCTTTCCGGCGCGGGTATTGCGCTAATTTATCGATTGCTGGCGGGAGTCGAGTCTGACATCACGCCTGCCGAAATCACTGAAGCCGCTGCAACAGGGGGAGATGAGTTCGCGCTCAAAACGGTCGATGTTTTTTTAGGCATGCTCGGCGGCTTTGCGGGCAACGTCGCGCTTACGTACGGCGCACTTGGTGGCGTATATGTAGGCGGTGGTATCGTGCCGCGATTGGCGTGGCGCATCGCAAACTCGCCATTTCGCGCGCGCTTTGAGGCAAAAGGCCGCTTTGAGGCTTATCTGCGCGACATTCCAACTTTTCTCATCACGGCGGAGAACCCCGCTTTTTACGGGGTGCGAGCCATCCTCGATGAAGCGTTGAGCATGCGGCCATCGAATGATCTCTTGGCGCAGATTCGTGAACGAATGCCCGATCTGCCGAGCGCCGCAAAACAAGTCGCAACTTACTTACTCGCCGAGCCGAATGCCTTCGTGCAAAACGCCACTGGCGTACTCGCCAAGCGCGCGGGCGTGTCGGACCCCACCATCATGCGGTTTTGTCGGGCCTTTGGCTACGACGGGATTCCGGAATTCAAACGCGCACTGGCCGCTGCTCTCACTGGTACGATTCCCGTACGCCACAGCACCGTTAAGCGTAGCGATAGCGCACAGCAATTAGCAATCAAGGTACTCGACAATACCGCCTCCGCCGTCCTACAAATGCGTCAGCAGCTACAAGGCGACGCGCTGAACAAAGCAACCATTCTGATTCGACAGGCCAAGCGATTGCGACTTTTCGGCATCGGCCATTCAGGCGTGACTTGTCGCGATGCCGAAACGCGTTTTGTTAGGCTTGGCTACGATGCGCAAGCTGTTACCGATACTGCGCTTATGGCACCTTACACGGGCCTCATTCAGCCGCAAGACGGCATTATCTTGATTTCCAATAGCGGCAAGATTTCTGAATTAGTCATGCTCGCTAGCGCCGCGCGCGCGCGCGGCGCGTATGTGCTTGGCATCACGCACCAGCGTTCACCCCTCGCTGAAGTATGCGACGTTGTGCTCGCAGTGGAACACAATGAAAACGACGGCGAATACGTCTCGATGATCTCGCGCATTTTGCAATTGCTGATGGTCGATATCATCACGGTGGGGCGAGAGAATGCGAGTAATGCTGATGCGATCCCGACTGAAATTTTCTCTGCGGCTGAACCCGCACCATTGCCAGTGCCGCAATCGCCACAGACTAAAGTGCGCATCTCCCACCTGCGGTGAGAGTTGAACAAGGTAATAGCAGCGCTCGCTTTTGGGTATAAAGGCAGGCTGCAAACAGCCTCCGTTGGCGGGGTTTTTCAGAGTAATCGACCCAACAAAGGCCGTTATGCTCGCGAATGCGGAACTCCGAGCTACTCCCTTAACTCAACCACAGCGCCCGCATCGCTACACCGGCCCATATGGCACGCGCGTTGAACGCATTATCTTCAACGATAACTTAGGTTGACGTTTGGCAAGGTGAGCAACGAGTCTCTGCAGGTTTTATTTGTTGCCAAGCCGCATGAGGCATTTCCACTATTGGCTGGCGGCGAATCGGTTTTGGAGTTAGGGTGGTTTTGCGAAAAATCTACCCTCTTGATTCGCAAGTGAATGTGAATGCCTGCGCGAAACGGGTACTAGATTTGGCGATTCCGTTTGCGGGGTCGGTTAGTAGCGGGTTGAGGCGCAAGTAGAGTGCGTACTGAGCCAGTTCTTCTCAACATAGTAGGCGGACGCGCTGCCGCGCTTTGCGGCATGTTAGCAATGCGCGGTTCCATGCCAAGGCTTCGAAGTTGACTATGTGGCGGCGTGAAGCGAGGCTTAGAGGCAAAATGAGGCGTGAGGCCACCTGCGAGGTGGCCAACGGGTAGGAAGCATTTGAGTTATGAATGTATCGCGCCTCTCGTATTCTTTTCCTGCGCCGCGAGCAGCGCGAGGTTATCGGACACCGCTTGCGGCAGCATTTGTTCGCGCTCCGTCAGTTGGCATTGGTGTTGGCACCAGACACGCCTTTGAAAACGCTCGCCCTTAATGCCTTTCGATCTTTCAAGCGCGTCTTCTAGACGACGCTTAACAACGCCGATTATGTCGTCGGCGTTATTGGTTGGCGATGAGGCTCAACTAGCCGTCAATTTTGATGTTCGCATCCTTGACGACCTTGCCCCACTTAGCGATTTCGCTGGAGATGAAGGCCGCAAACTCCTTAGACGATTGTCCGCCGGCCGTTGCGCCAGCCGCTTCCCAGGCTTTTTTGATTTCCGGGTCTGACAGCAGCTTTATTGACTCGTTGTAGAGGCGGTCGACGATCGGTTGCGGTGTGCCCTTGATGGCCCAAACTGCATACCAAGTCGTCATTACGAAGTCTTTGTAGCCCAACTCAATCATGGTCGGAACATCAGGCAGTAGCGGTGAGCGGGTTGCTGATGTAACGGCAAGTGGAGTCAACTTGCCCGCCTTGATTTGTGCCGAGGATGACGCCAAGCCGTCAAACGATAGCTCGACCGTTCCACCGAGCAAGTCGGTCATCATCGGGCCGATGCCCTTGTATGGCACATGCACCATATCGACTCCGGCGTTACGTTTGTACAACTCGCCGGCAAGGTGGTGGGATGCACCGCTGCCAGCAGAGCCAAAGTTGAGTTTGCCGGGGTTGGCTTTTGCAAACTTTCTTAGGTCAGCCTCGGTCTTGAAGCCGGTCTTAG
>JADCJC010000026.1 GCA_020247395.1 Rhodocyclaceae bacterium | reverse complement strand
TACTGCGCCCGAAAGTACGCTGCCAACTCTTCCAGCTCCGCTGCCTGTTGCTTCAAGCTTGCCGCTGCCGCCGCTGATTGCTCGACCAACGACGCGTTCATTTGAGAAGCTTCGTCGAGGGCGCTCAATGACTCCGCAGTGACTGCCACGCTACTTCGATTGGCTTGGCTGGCTCCGTCGATTTTGATCATCAAGTCTTTGAGCCGGACAATTGCGCCGCTCGAGTGATTCATCTCAGTCACCGCGAGTTCGGCACCACGACTGCCAGCCTCGACAGAGTCGACGGTAACGCGAATTAGAGATCTGATCTCACGAGCAGCAGCCGGCTTTGCTGGCGTTCAGGTGCCGGGTACTGGGCGATCAGCGCTTCTGGCAGTTCAAAATCAAAGTCGGCCAGGGTGTAGGTTTGGGGTGCAGTCATGGGCAAAACCAGTCAGCTTAAGCGTATTTGGGCTTGGCAAAACAATCTGACATAACAGCGCGCTCAACGCCCGTGCCCGGGTAGCGAAATAGGTAGACGCAGCAGATTCAAAATCTGCCGGTGGTAACACCATGCCGGTTCGATTCCGGCTCCGGGCACCATCTTTCTTTCTGCGGGTTTAATTCGAAATTTCTTGCCGCTATGCCCTTGGGCTGGCCGCAAGCTAGGTGGCAAGGTTAACTGTGGCGCTGCGGTACCGGATCGGACAATACACCCATTACCGTCGCCGCAATCGAACACGGCCATCTAGGCCAAGAATCACCCAGTGGATATCTTGTCCATCACGCTGAAGTGACTGAACTGCTTCGGCGATCGTGTATAGCGTCGGGTTGTTTAGCTCGATGCCCTCACCCATTGAAATCTTCACGATAACTGGCTCGAAAATGCCCAGCCTAAACACGAAGCCTTGACAGCGCTGGCGATGCTGACGCCAAAGCTGAAGATAAATATGTAGATACGTTCGATGGCGCGTTTGTATGGCCATTGCGAGAGAGGATTTATCGCCAGCATGTTCCTAGCAGACCGGTTGACCGCTCGTAACACGGACAATACAATGCCTGCATGCAAGAGCCGTCGTTTGAAACTCCTAATCGCCGGGGTGGCGTGCCTAAGCGACTTGTCTTCGAAGATAGAGGGATGATCTATCGGCAAGGAGATCGCTGCCGCGAGGCATTGTTGATCGAATCGGGTCTGGTCAGACTTAGCCGACTGCATGCCGATGGTCGCGAGGTCATCGTTGACATCGCCGGAGTTGGCGACATAGTTGGCAATCTGACGGCATCGAACGAATGGACCGCGACCGAGGAGGCACGTGCGCTTGGCCCAGTCACCGGTACGGCGGTGCACTCGTTGTTCGGAATGGAATCTGTGCCGCTTGAATTTGTACAGGCTTTGATGCGACGGACAAATAAACTGAAGGAGCGTCTCGTCAGCCATTTGGTAGAGTCAGTGGAACAGCGGCTGGCGCGCTCGCTGCACGATCTTGCTCTTGCTTTCGATGTGCCTTGTACTCACGGTTTTTCTCTTGAGGTACTGCTCACCCAGCAGGATCTTGCGGACATCGTCTGCGCAAGTCGCCCAGTAGTGAGCCTCGCCCTGAACAGGATGAAGGAATGCGGGTTGCTGAACTACACGGGACAAAAAATATGCGTTCATGCACACGCCGTGGAAGCATGGGCCAAGACGCTGCATGGTGAGCCAGCACTGTTATCAAGATAACAGTCAGGGTATGGATCAATCTTTATGATTCGCTCCTTCGGGTGCCAACACGTACTCGATTAGCCCTTTTTCACCGACTTGGAGCCAATATGAAACTCAAACCCAAACTGAAACCCACCCAGCATGCTATTCTGGACTACTTGACAGTACTCGTGTTTGCGCTAGCCCCAACGCTATTGCCGTTATCTGGAATTGCGGCCTTGCTGAGCTACGCGCTGGCAATCGTTCACCTGCTTGTCACGATCTGCACTGATTTTCCTGGGGGAAGGCTGAGATGGTTACCACTATCATGGCACGGCATGATCGAACTGATGGTCTCACCGGTCCTGATTGTTGCGCCCTGGTTATTGGGCTTAGATCGAACCGCGTCGGTGTTCTTTGTCGCGGCGGGCATTGCGATCTTCCTCGTCTGGTGGGTGACGGACTACGCGAAGAATGCTTCATACAGTCGCACACGCCTTTGAGCCTGACCGCAAGCTATTAAAGTGTTTCAAGCCACTTTCTGCACCGGCACATGGCCGCGGGTATGGGTCACGCGGTTATGTTCGTCCACGAATACCAGTTTGGGTTGATGCTGTTCCACTTCGGCTTCGTTAAACTGCCCGAAGACGGCGATGATGACGAGATCAGTTCGGACGAGCTGGCTTGAACGTCTCGCCCTAAGACGCCTTTGGTATAACTTTGTCACGCTTCCTGCCTTTGTATTGGAGAAGAAAGGCTGCATGGTCGGTGCAGCCTCGCGGTGCAAAGATCTGTTGCTCAATCCGCGCTATCGATGCGTTTGACCCAACTTTACCGCGCACGAAAGTACGCTGCCAACTCTTGCAGCTCGGCAGCCTGCTGCTTCAAGCTTGCCGCTGCCGCCGCTGATTGCTCGACCAACGACGCGTTCATTTGAGAAGCTTCGTCGAGGGCGCTCAATGACTCCGCAGTGACTGCCACGCTACTTCGATTGGCTTGGCTGG
>JADCJC010000025.1 GCA_020247395.1 Rhodocyclaceae bacterium | reverse complement strand
TTACCAAGCAGAAGCGTCGCAAGGCGCTGGATGAAGGTTTTCGCTATGGCGAGATACCAAACCTCATCGCAACTGTTCAGACGTGCCAAGCTGGCTACAACATACCGCAGGCGAACAGAGTCCTTCTCTACGATCGAGACTGGACTTTTCGAGTTGAAGACCAAGCAATTAAGAGGACACTTCGACACGACCAAAAACGACAAGTCCTTGTCGAACGCCTTCACATCGATGGCTCAGTCGATGAGTATCAAGCCCAAATGGTTGCCTTCAAGGCCGACTGCGCGAAAGCCGGTTTGGACTGGGCGGCACCAACAATGTCGGATGTCGCATTTGTCCACATTGACACAATCCTTGCGAAGTTTGTCGACGATCTTGCCGCGATACGCGGCGTGACGGCACATGAGTTTCGCGAGCAAATGAAGGGGCGCAAGCGACCCCAAAAGGAGTTCCACAATGAGTTTGCGTAGTCAGCGGATCAGTACGTGTGTGGTGTCGGTGGGCGATAAATCGGTCATCATCGCCGACTCAGTCAGGTCACAACGCTATGTGGGGAACGTCTTAGGTGTTGAAACCACCTCGGACGGCCGACAGCAAATCTATCTAGACCGCCTGCTACACGACACCTCAATGGTGTTCGATGGGTGGGAGGCGTCAGGTGCGATATCCACCATCCTCACAGAAACAAAAAAGCCTTAATCAAGGTTCAACATTCACCCAGCCGCGTAGCGCGGCTGGGTTTTTTTTTGCTTAAGCGCACCTGAGACAGTATTTAGTGCGTGAGTGATTGACTGTGGCAATCCCACTTACGCAAAACGGTGACTCGATCAGTGGAATGTTGACAACAGAAGCAGTCTAATTGGGCTGTAATCGTAATCACTACTGGGACTCAATGGAAGCTATTCGTGAAGAAGACCAATTCAGTATCGTCGTTGCCGGCCCGACGGATCTTCTACGCCTAACCGGAATCTGCGAGTTCTTGCAAGATGTGTCAGTCTCTGATGAGTCGACATTCACAATGTCCGGCACGTTGGTGCGGTCCTTCTCGTACGACCCGCAGCAGCGCACGCTTGCTTTCACGCCAACACCCTTCATCGCCGCAATGTCGTCAAGCAAGACCGGCCGCAGTTTTCTTGAGGCGCTCGCCACGCCATTTCTGCGATCAGGGCAGCTTAATGTCGACCACATTTCCGAAGTTGCGCTAGACCGCGAGCTGCAAGATATGCAAGAGATGATGCAATTGCCGTCATCGGGGCTATCAACATCGCTGACAGAGCGTATTGCTGATGACAACCAACGCGACCCACTGGACGCGCTAAAGGATGCCATCGTGATGCTCGAAGTCGCCGAACTGCGATGGAAGCACTGCCTGTTTTCGGCCATGCAAACGTCCCCAACCCTGCGCGATACGCGCGTCTTGAAAGGGTAAGTGCCATGGGCAAGGACTCCGAAAACTCGCACAACATCAAAGACTTCGGAGACGTCGACGATTTGGCGACCGACCCACCTTCGGGGAAAACGCGTGCGATAAGGGTATCGCGCTCACCGTACCATTTGTCGTATGCGGAAGTCGGACAGATTCTTGGGTTAAGCGCCAGCTCGGTTCAGGTGATCGAGCAGAGGGCGTTAAGGAAGTGCAGAAAGGTCTGCAGTGACTTTGGAATCGACCCGAGTGACCTTTTTGGTATGCCCCAAGCAACAATCGCAAACGGGCATAACAATCAATGATGCAATCAAGCCTGCCCATCAACATTCGAGCAATTCCGGCACATAACGGCCTTCATGCCCAATGGGAAGTAAGAACTCCCGACGGTGCTCCGTTTCCCAAAGCGCGCTTTTATCGTCGGAACGCGAATGACCCAAGCTACTCGGTGGTCTATGTAGACGCGAAGCGGTTTCAGCAGCTTGCCGAGCAGCACCGCGCCCCCAGCTTTGTGATCTCGGATTCGTCTCGCTGGGAGCATGGCAAACGCGATGCGCTCATCACATTTCTTGACGAGAGCGCCAAAACTGGCGCCGTCCACATGCCGGTTGTTCGCTATTACCCCGAAGTGATCGAGGTGGAGCTACCGTTAACGTTTTTTGGCATACCATTTGGTCGGAATAAAACGCAACTCATCCGTGAGCATGTCAGCTTCGTAAATGGGCGACATAGATCCAAACTACTCGCGGAGCTAAATGTCCTGGCATTCCCCGTCGAGGTGGCAATTGATTGTGAGGCCGGCCTGCGTGACGCTTGTGGCTGGCGATAAAGCGACGAACGCGGCCTAACGCGAAGTAGGAGCCAACGATGCTAAGTCGAAGCTTGCAGTTTCGCCTGTGTTTTCGCTTTGAGCAAAGCGAGCTTTTGCGAGTGTTCCTGCGCGTTATCGAACGCCTTCGTCAATAGTCTGCCATGTAGTGCGACCATGATCGTCGATTCATCATGGTGCGGCGCCACTTCCCATACTAATGAGCGAAAGCCCGCCGTTTGCCGTTCGGATTGATCCACCCGTTCTAACGCAGCCAGCGTGTCCAAATAAAACTGCGCCGGCACCGAGTCGGATGCCGACATCGTTCGATCGTAGGCGTTAAGAACTGAAGCAACGCCATCGGCCGTGCTTGCTTGCTTCATCACATCCGATAAACAGCCTCGCATTGCCAGGTTGCCAGAGCTCTTGTTGGCGCATGTCACCACATTAGCCAAGTCCTGCTGGCGGCTCTTCGCGACAATTTGCCATTCAGGATTTTCAACCCTTAACAACCCAAGCTTGGCCAGCGACAAGAAGTAGTTGCCGGAGTCAAGAGCGACGAAAATTGCCGCGATGAGCACGACACTAAGCAGAGGCCAGCGGGTTGGTAATGACATACAGCGCCTAACGCAAAGTGGGTAAGGCGGCAACCAAGCCGTACTGCGAGCGGAACTCACGGCTCCCGAACAGCGGCAACACGACGGGGGCTAGCGCCTCAAGAGTCAACTGCGCTTTCTCCCAATGCGCGCGAATGTCCGCGGGGAATTCGTCCGCGTAAATAGCGTGCGAGAAGATCTCATCGGTCAATGCCCCCTGCCGGGAAACCATGTGGAATAAGCACACCCAGGCGGCTGCACGAACCGTTGCACGCTCTTTCATCGCCGTGACGTAGCTTTTCTCGATCACGTCAAATGCGGGCGGTTTAGACATTACTGACAAAACATTTAACCAAACCTTAGACCGACGTGGAGCGGCTGCCAAAACATCCTGCTCGATCGAGGCCACCGCCATTTGCATTGCAGGGTCCATCGGCGAGGGGTAGTGTGCCGGGGCATCGCCGCTTGTCGCCCATGTGCGTTGGCGAGCGGCGAGCGTACAGGCTGCCTGGCGACTCGCAAACTTATGGGTGCGTCCAACCTCCAACACGTGCGCTAGGGGTATTGAGACCCATAGCAGCTGATTTAGGGATGTGGCGATGACAGAGTCGCCTGCCGGATCATGGGTTATTCGATTAAACATAAACGCATTGCCGCCCGCCGCAAACCACTTCTCGCTATCGCCATCACTGACTTCGCGCAGAACGGTCATCAATTCTGCGCGCAGCGACTCTGCTATGTCATTTGCGTGCCGGCTACGCAGCATCAGCGGGCAGCGGTCAAGGGGCTGGATGATTGGGTGAGTCGATAGCAGCGCTGTCGACATGATTTCAGCCTCGATACAAGCGCGGACCACCGCAAGGCGAGCCGATTGAGCCGTTCGTTGAATGATGCCGTTAAGCGAAACCAACCGGAGCTTGTTGGTCACCGAGGTGGCGCACGATTTGCTACAGAAGCTAGCCGTTGACGAACGCATGTACTGGTCGTACGAAAGCGTCTTCTGGCATGCTGCGTTGGCACACACTGCCGGAGCGAGGGCGTAATCTTTGCGTCGCTTGGCGGCTAGAGACATATTCGCTTCGACCGCGGCGCTGGTAGAGCACCGGGCGCTGCGCACCGCCGGGTCCGACAGCGCTGCGTGCGCGGCCGCAAGCCCTTTTGCCCAACGCGGAGAGTCATCAATAGTGCTGTTCTTGCTTTGAGTCATTCCGTCAATCGCTTCTTGGCTATTCAGACCCGAAGGTCTGCAGATGGCCAATTGTCAGCGTTCTAGAACGACGTCGAACAGCGAAAAGCGCGATGAATTTATCGGATTAAAGAGGGTCAGGCCGTTGCGAGGTCGTCCGCGTCAGCAAAATCGTGGATTAATTCAGTTGTTGGCATCACCGCTCGGTACCAGCGGCGGCGGCGGCCGACGGTGTGCGGGTCGCCAGCGCGAGCCGTGCGGTAGATTAACCCCTCGTCGTACAGGCGATGAATCATGGTGCTTGCCGGTCGCATCTTGACGCCAATGTGTTCAAAATCCGCCGACGAGAACTCGCGGTCGGGTTGGCTGCGCATCATACGGAGAATTCTTCGAGTGGCACATTCCTCGCGGGTGTCATCGGTCAAGGAACCGATCAAGCCGACGCATTCCTGTCGAGGGCCGGCCAACCGCAAGACGGCGCGAATTCTGTCGCCGTGAACCAATTCGGGGTCGATCGTCAAACGTGGCGCAAGGATGTCTGCAATGTTCATTGGCTACCTCAATGTGGCGGATACGATCCATTGTTCATCAGGTTCAGCGGGACAAACTTGTTTTGCGCCGCATTCCATTTCGCGGTGACGGCATTGCGGCAGTAACCCGTATAGATCGTGCCGTCGATGAGTCGGTCTTTCGCGATCGCGCCCAGTTCGACGGCAAGTTTGATGTCGACGCCTTCATGAAAATCACAGGCATCGCGGATCTGGGTCGCAAACTTCCAGAGCAGCTCACCGTCCTTCAGCGGCGCTCGCCGATGCTCTTCGGCGATCGGCGTCACATTTTGCAGCGACACCATTCGATCAAGCAGCTCTTGCATCGGCCGCAGCCGCTTCACCAGCGCTTCAACTCGCTTCATATTCTTAGCCTTGGTGGCACTCATCAGCGCGAGGCTCACCACATCACACTCACGGCTCACATGGCGGATCACGGTTAACAAATCAAACTGCATAGCGGTAGCTCCGAGGTAAGCTCAACACCATCCTACCAACTAATCCTCGCCTGTCAACCATCCCACTTACGCCTATTCGTAATCACAAACACAGCAACAGGGCAGCACTTCTTAACGCAACCCACTTACGCCCGAGCGTAACCACACGTCAAAATGCTGGCCCTTTCCTGACTAACCATAAACGTCTCATCAATCACCACTACCGATCAGAAGCCACGCCGCCTCACAGGAGCCCTAGGAGATGAAGGCGCTCAAGGTGCGGCGTCGCAAGGGGCAAGACCGATTGAGTGAGTCAAGGGGAGGGGCGACGTTTTAGCGTTTGGGATTACGCTCTGGCGTAAGTGGGATGGGTTGACCGGCGAGGATTAATTGGTAGGATGGTGTTGATTCAGAATAGTGGGTGGCGGATTCGATAACGCGGAGGCGTAAGTGGGACGGGCGAATTACACAACACGACCTCGCCACAATTCCAGAAAATGTCGTCTTACTGTGTAGCCGTTGAGATAGTGATTTGTTGCAACCGGCCGCGCATCACGACCGAACTGGAGTTGTATGCAAGATCCCACCCCGCTGTTACTGGCCGTCATCAATGAAGGCAAGCGCGATATCTACAACGGCGCGCATTTCGCGCTCCGCGTTCACACCACGGCTGGCCAGACCATCGAAGGCCCACCGGTGGTGGAGGGCGGTCGCGTCTCACTGCGCCAGGCGAACGGGGATAAGACCTTTGTGGCCGAGGAAGATGTGAGCTTGGCCAGCATCGTTTGGCAATAAAATGACAATTTTCGGGGAGCACTCGCATGTCAGCGCTAAGTAGACTGATGCAACGTAGGCCAACAGCGACCGACGACAACGATATCGCCACAATCACGCGCGCCATCGACCGCCATGGCAGTGCACTGCGAACCTACGCCCCGTATGCGCTATTTCTGGTGTCAGCCGCCACGGCCGCTTTCTTCGCAGGCTCCCTCATTAGCCTTGCCATCAGCATGGGGTGCGTGTTTTCGCTGGTCTGGATGTTTCAACGCTTAGTCACTTACTGGTTCCCACATTACGCCGACGCCGCCCAAGGCGACTATCTTCGCGAGATGGAACAAGCCCTTTCGCCATTCGCTCAAGCGCAATGGCAGGCGTTACTGCGCAGAAGTCAGGACGAACAAACGCCTGTCATGATTTGGCAACTCGCCAATTGGCGCGATCAACTGCGGCGGGCGCAATGGAACCGCGCCATGTGTGACCAGCAAGCGCGCATTCATCCCCAACATACGTCATGGTTCTAATCCATATCCTGATCGTGGTCGCCGCCCTGTTTTCCAGCTATCAACACTGGCGCTTGTACCGCGCCACCGGTTTGCAGCCCATCTTCATGCTTGTTTGTGGGGTCGCGACGTCCGCGTCCGTCATCGTGGTGGCAAAGGACGAACCTTCGGCGGCCTACGTTCTTGGCTGCACCGCCGTCTTGCATTTTGCCAAAGCAACAGCGAGGTCAACGTAAACGCAGTAGCGGCGACTTTGCCCACCGAATCCATTGCTAGACTCACAAAGGGAAGCGAAACATGATCGTGCTTGGAATAAAGCTTCATGCACCAAATGCTGGGAGCCTGTTTGTTGGGGTAATGATCGCCGCGCTTTGCGCCGCTCTCGTGATGGCGTTAACAGAAGCCGGCGCACTGACGTTGAGCAATGTTGCTGCGCCCTTTGTGGGCGTTTTGGCCGGCATCCTTTCTCACGCCTGCGGAGTATCAGTGTTGCGTCAGGGATGGCGCGGCATGGTGCTCGTTGCTGGATTTGTCGCGGCGTTGGCGCTGGTTGCCTTCTGTGCGCTCACGTTGATTCATTAAAGGAATTGATATGTCCCAATTTGACCGGCTCGACCGATTGGCCATTAAGGTCGCCAAAGGCAACAGAGATGGTGTCGAGGTGCTTAGCACCGGTGAGGCGGTGTATGTCGCATTAGCCGCCAACGATGCGGCGCTACTGAAAGATCTCAACTACACGATCGCTGAAGCGATTGCACGGCTTGGCCCCGACTGGACAGCCACACTTGTCGAGCGTTGGCAGTATCTTGGCGACCCTGCGCTAAGAGAGTAGGCGTCACACTGTTGCCCACTGATCAAATGCGCGGCGCCGGCAAAGTACACCGGCGATACAGTCTTGCTGTTTGGCTGCGACGCCATTGCCAAAGAGTTGGCGCTATTCATAATCGCGGAGGTTGCATGACGCCACACGTTTGGGGCAAACACATTTGGTACACCTTTGAGGCGAGTGGTGCGCATTGCGTATACGAGCCGCGTAACGCAGACGATCCTTATGCCGACGCGATCAACAATCGCCCTCCACCGACGCGTGCCGAGGCAGTGCAATTCATCGGCGGACCACTGGAGGTCATCACTTTACCGTTCGATGCCCAGCTCATCGTGCGCAAAGGTCACGAACATCGAGGTGAGGGTATTAATCGAGGCGTTCTGTACCTAACCTCTCGTGCAATCCGTGGGGAGGCGATCGTATTGATCGGGAAATGCCGCTGGCACAACGATGTTTGAGATACCTGTCATCACCGGGCTGGTCAATCTCGCACCCTTGTGGGCGGTGATGGCCGCGCTCTCGCCGTTTGTGTTTAGGGACGACCGCGACACCGAGCGCCTCTTCTTCCTTTGTGGCGTTGTCGTGGCCTCCCTCTCGCTTTCGTTGGCACCGGTGCGCTTGATGGTCTTCCACGCCTTCCCGCCAGGAGGACAACGCGATCCCCTCGTCATGCATCAACTCAATCAGCTGCTGACGCTCTCCGCCGCAGTATGGGCAGGATGCATCCTTCTGGTGCTGGCGGCCATTGTCTTCAAAACGTGGAAAAAGCGCCTGTCTCGCGTCGAGGTTGCTGTGACCTCGGTCGCCGTTATTTGCGCCCAAGCCTTATTTTTTTTCGCTGCTCGCATCTAAGGAGAGTCGCATATGCAAAAACACGAACTGCAGCGTATCCCGGTCGCCGGCGATATTGAGGTCGTCGAGGAAGGCACCATCGAACTCGCCGATGCACAGTCCTTTATCGGCGGTGATGTCGAAGCCATACGCGTACCGTACAACGGTCAATTGCTCTGCCATGAAGAAGGGCAAAAGACGGGCTTGCCGCCCAATCCGCGAGCCTCTGCCATTGCCTTGCGGCCGGTCGTCGGCAACGCCATTGTCTTATATGGCCGGAGTCGTTGGACGTAGGCTCTAAGCCAATTTCAAGAGATGATTAGCCACTTCGAACCCGTCGGCAAACGCGTGGACATCTTGGCATTTCGCATCGAGCCCCAGCCTCACACCATCATGGCCGTTCTCCCCGTGAGGCTGCGGTGAACATTCAAGCCCCGCCCGTCATCTCCACGCATGACGACCTGATCGCCCGCGTCGCGACCGCCTATAAGTCAGGCTCGGTTGCGGACCCTCGTGCATTTGCCGGCGAAGTGCTTGCCGCCTATGCCGACTTTGCCACGTGCCCGCCAATTGTCACTATTTTGGATGCGGCGCGTGCGTTGTATTTGTGCGGGAAACCCGTGCTTGCGATTCCCGTCGCCGAACGCGCCGAGCAGCTGGCATTTGCAATGCAAGATCAAGTATTACTGTGCCACGCGCTCAATTTGATCGGCGTATGCGCGGCCGACTCTGGTAACACGGCCCGCTCCACAGCCGCCTTGTCAGTCGCACTCAACTTAGCGAACGCCCTTGGAGACCATTAGCGGCAATCGCGAGCTTGGCAAAACATTGGCGTGATGCTGCAATACTCAGGTTTGTTCAATGAAGCCGCCGCAACATATCGCAAGGCGCTTTCTGTTCTCGATAACATTAAAGAACTTGCTGTGCCACTTGTATTCAGGTAACCCGCATGCGGCGCTACGAGAAATGTTGGGTCGCAACTGCGCCTACCAGCCAGCCGAAGTCGAGCATTACCTATTGAACGAAGTACTTTCCGAAACCTATACCGTACGCGCCTACGTGGACCTTAGTCAGTACGAGGATGCGGCCAAACATGCCAAGCAGGCACGCAGCTTTGCGAATCGTACGCAGAGCATTCGTGCCGACATTAATGCGTTGGTGGCAGAAGGGTTGGCGACCACCTTCAACGGCAAACACGACGAAGGCATTGCGTTGCTGCGAACTGCCGTGGCGCGAGCGACCGAGTCAAATGTCGTCACAGTGCAGGCGAGGCAATCGCTCGTCAAAGCGCTTGAATTTGCCCAACGCAACGAAGACGCGGTCTTCGAGTTGAAAGCCATGATGAGCGCCCAGCGTAAGACGGCTGAGACCAATGCGCTCGAACACGTGAAGCAGCACCTTGCCACACTGCATGGCGGGGATATTCGCCAAACAACCGAAGAAGTCGTACAGGCAATGCGCGTCATCGAAGGACGCATCGAGCTATTGGAAGGGCGAGTCGCCAAGAGTGAGTTGGCAACGCAACGTCAAGAGTTATTCCAAGCGCGTGTCGAAACCATGGAGCGACTGGCCGTTGCGGCCGAGCTGCGTTATGACGCCACCGGTGAACATGCCTACCGCGTCGGTCGATTGGCTTTGCTCCTTGCCAAAGAGGTTGGCTGCGACGACGACACAGTCTTCATGATCGACGTTGCCGCACGGCTGCACAACATCGGCAAGATTAGTGTGCCAGACCACATTTTGCTAAAACCTAGCAAGTTGAATGGTGGGGAGCGGGCCGTGATCGGATGCATTCGGAGATTGGCGCTGACATTCTCTCTAAGAGTGCCATCCCACATATTCGATTGGCCGAAGACATTGCCAGACATCATCACGAACGCTGGGACGGCAAGGGTTATCCGGCCAAAATTGGCGGGAACGAGATTCCCCTTGCCGCGCGCATCACGGCACTCTCGGACGTATACGATGCGTTGACCCACAAGCGCCCATACAAGCAGGCGTGGTCGCAAGAATCAGCGTTAACAGAGATCCTCGCCGGCCGAGGAACCCAGTTCGACCCTGAACTGACCGACTTGTTTCTTGCGCTCGTGTCCCGTCTTCGCCGCGAACAAGTCAACCTTGATGACTATCTCGGCGAGGCGGCGCGGGCGTCGCCATTTCTTCAGGTCCGCAGCAAGATTTGGGAAACGTTGCGCTTTGCGAAAGAAGAATTCCAAGGTCAACTGCCGCAATGAACGCGACTTGCGACGACCGTCAGTGCATTTGACAAGCCGCAAAGGTCTGCCTTAATATTGAATCCATAACGTCATCGCGGACGCAAAGCGCGGCACCGGCAACGGTGGTTTTCATAAGCGACGTCGCCAGATTTCGCACAGATTCTGAAAATCTCGGAATCGAATCAATCCCTAAGTGCGTCCGCACTAAGGTCCAATCCCAAAAAAGACATTCGCCAACCGGCATGACATTGCGTCATGGTCGCGTGCGTGCGTCTTTTTGTATTCTTCAGGAGACAAAAGTGGAAACACCAACGTATTACCTCGCCCATATTGAGGGTGACGTAGATCCCATTCTTCACGGTCCTTTCGAGACCAAAGACGCAAGAAACGAGAAGGCTGTCGAAATTCGCCTATCCGGAGGCGATCTGCTTGATGGGTTATTCAAGCTCGATATCACGGGCGGAAAGCCTGAGATGAACGCCTACACCGGCGGCGAAATCGACAAGCTTGTGGAAGGTGCTGTGCTTTCGCGCGGCTACTTTTGAATGAGTGGATGGGGGCTCCTTGAGCCCTTCCAGCGCATAAGGCGGGTTTTGCAGCAGTTCCAACCGCGAGAATGGCGCTTCGTCCACGGAGACGACATTGGGGCCTTTCTCAGCGATACCGGCGAGGAGGTCTCAGCCTCAATGCAAAAAGGATTTCTCGTCGTCGAGCATATCCGACCAGTTGCAAGCGGTAAGTACATATCCGACCAAATAAAGGTCAATCCCGACCGCGGCGATGCACCGTTGGAGATTCTGAGGTGGTTACTATCGAGTTCCCGACGGTGGGCCAAATGGTCGCCCGTCAACTTGCCGTTTGCTAGCGAAGTCGCACCTGCGTTCTACCTGCTCCAAGTCGAGCACAGGAGCGATAGCAACGACATATTGCTCGCCGGAAACATCGCTCGCATTGACGTGGAAGGGCAAACATACAAAGCGAACGGTTTGAGTTTTGACAAGTTAGAAGACGCCAAGGTGGCTGCTGAACTCAGCGTCACCGACGCCAAAGTGGACAAGGTCATCTTGCCGCTCGTCACGCTTTCCGGCTTCAGCGAGGCAGCCAGGCGCGAAAGCGCCTTTTTCTGAGGACGCGGTATGGATCACTTTGAAAAAATCAAACACACACTTTGCCGCATGATCCCCAATGACTGGCAGTTTGTGGACGATGCCCTAATTGGGCAATTCCGCAAGAACGATGGTGCATTTCGCATCGAGTCGTTTCCCGCCTTTAACGGCCTCATGCACGTACGCACGTTCAAAATCACGCCGACAGGCGAAGAGGTCGTTGCAGAGCACATGTTCGACCCGAGCAACAGACCTTCGACATTGAATATGCTGAGAAGCTTACTCACGCGCACCGGCCCTGCAGCTTGGTCGACGTGGACCAAACAGCGACTCGGCGTCGGAACGCGCTTGTTGGTGAACTTTCGCTCGAATGACTTAAGCTTCCTCGATGTCCGCACGGCCGCAACGATCACACGTATCGATAAGTTCTTCGCGGCTGGCCAAAGTCATGACACGCTTAACGAAGCGAAGTCTGCCGCCATTGCAGAACTGCGCAAAAATGACTCCACGTTGCGTTGGTTAGAAGGCTTAGTCTTTCCGCCGCCGACCAATCCTTTTGGCGCGTCAGCCAAACAGCAGAGCGCGTACTTCTAAAACGCTCATCGACAACACATCTCAATAAGAAACTCAACTCATAGCCCCCCGCAAAGCGGGGGGCTTTTTTTTGCTCGCTCGAAAAATTCAGCGCTCTCTTATCCACACGAGCCCTTGCGAAATGCCGAACACCCCTGCAAAATTCGTAACTGTACAGATAAACAGTAGGGGTTACGCCATGGCCACATCAGAACACCTTCGTTTGCCCGTTGCCGCTGACGTCAGCGAAGAAACCACGGTTCCCATCCCAATGCACCCAGACGAAGTGGCGCGCATCTTCGAGGGCGTCATGGGGATGCGAGCGTCACGGCTAAGCCACAAGCTGGCAACGAAACGCGACGACCTGAGCGACCAGTCACGCAAAACCTTCAAGACGATGCTTGAGAAGGTGGTGTCCAACCTTATCAAAGCGTGCGGCAAGACACTATTGGATTGCGACACCGCGCAAGTGGAGTCGGCCGTCGCCACGAATGGTCGACGCGGCACGAAAAACTCGGCCAAAGCAGCGTCGGCAGAAACCGTTCGACGGTACTACACGTTGATGACGGACGTCTTTGAATTCATGATTCAAGATGGGACGCGAACGACCAATCCCGCGCGCCCGCTGTTGCAGGCGTCCAGAGCAGGGATGACGTATGACGCCGACCACGTATCCTCATCCTTTACCGAAGCCGACGAGAAGAAGTTTATTGAGTCGCTGAATGTCTATGTGTTCGAGAAGTCCAACGAATGGACCCGCCGCCGTGACCGAGCGATGCTGATGCTGATGCTGGCCGCAGGACTCAAGCCCTCAGAGGCCGTCAGCTTAACGTTGGGGCAGATTGAGCGACACAACCGCACCGACGATGATGTTCCGGCGATCACGGTTCACGTTAGGACGACCGGCATTCAACACAGCCGTATCGTGCCGGTGGACGACTTTGCCGCCGCGATCCTGAATGAATGGCTCCATCTGCGCGCAACGATCCGCACCGATTGCCTTTCGCCGGAGAGCCTCTTGTTTCCACCGTTGACCGGCTTTGACCAGATCAGCACCAATACCGTCTATGGCGTCATGGTTGCGGTGTTGAATGTGGAAAAAGAACAGGCTAAGGTGCTGCCTTGGGAAAAGAGTAAAGGCACCAACACCTTGCGCAACACCTACTGCATCCGACATTTGGCAAACGGCACACCTGCCGAGGTGTTGGCCGAGCGTATGGGCTTTCGCATGGTTGAGTCTATCGATCGATACGCGAAGGTTCCATACCGGCCAGGCTCGGTCAAAGTGGTGCCGGTCGCTCCCCCTCCTACTCTTACAGCCACACTTTTCGACTGATGCCGTGAAACTTTCCGTCAAAAATTTAGCGACCATTCTTATCATTTTTATGGGATTAATGATGGTCGCTATTGGTGTCATTACGACAATTGACGGCAACCGCATGGCATCGTTGAACAATGACATCTTGCAGCGCGGGAAAGTGACTTACCTGCTTTCCGTTGTCAGTGAGAACACGCTTGCCATTCGCAGCGCCGAATACGCCTATTTGTTACGTCCCCGCGCCGATTTAGTGAAGCAGTACCAAGTCTCACGGGCAAAAATCGAGGGCGCCATCGAGAACCTGCGGGACAATCACCGAAACATCGACGAAGTCGAAGCCGCTATTCCGCCATTGGGGCAGAAAGCGGCCGCATTTTTTACGCGTAGTCAGCGCACTTTCACTGCCGGGGAAGAAGAGCGTGCGCGAAGAGCAAACGAAGCGCCAAACAACCGTGACGCCGACGCATTGCTGCGCGCCATTGCCGAACTCGAAGAAAAAAACCTCGCCAATATCGGTAAGAACCAAGGCCAACTAAGCTCTTTGTTGGTCAAGGCAGAAACGCGCGTGATCATCACCGTGACAGCCTGCCTGCTTGCCATCATTGCCGGCGCATTTGCTGTTCGCGCACAGAGCCGCGAGCAAGACGAATACCTCGAGGCAATGAGCCGGATGGCGCAGTATGACAACCTAACAAAGTTGCCAAATCGAGTCTTGACCCTTGACCGGCTTCGTCAACAACTAGCTGGGTCCGGCCGAAGCAAAGAACCGTTTGCCGTACTAGCCTTCGATCTCGACGGCTTCAAAAAGGTAAACGATACCCATGGCCACGCCGGCGGCGACGATTTACTAAAGCAAGTCGCCTTGCGCTGTACCTCCGCGCTGCGCGAAATCGACACGGTCGGTCGTATGGGTGGTGACGAATTTATCGCTTTACTGCCAAACGCGAACCGCGACGGGGCGAGTCTCGCCGCTGGAAAACTGCTTGCCGAAGTCTCCAAGCCCTACAAGCTGGGTAACGGTGCGACCGTCTTCATCGGCGCATCCATCGGCATTGCGGTGTACGGACAGCATGGCACCGATGCAGCGTCTTTGCTAACTAACGCGGATACCGCGAGTTACCACGCAAAGAGCCGCGGCAAAGGGCAGTATGTTGTCTTCGATCCGGGCATGGCGCAGCCGACGAACGTCCCCGGGCGCTGACCAATGTAGACGGCGCGGTTACGGTGTGTTTGGTGGCGGGTGTGTTCGGGATGGATCAACACAAGGTCGCCGCTTGCGTGCTCTGTAAACGCGGATTTACGGCAACTTGCGTTTCAAGACGGTAGGCATCCAATAGCGCTTGACCGTAGACGCTATTTTCATCCATGAACAGCGCTCCGACGGCTAGCCCTCCTCGGATGAAGTATCCGCGAATTGACATGTCGAGCTGATATTGGCAAATGCTATCCAGAATGAATCCAAATTCGGACTCCATGTCTTGGCTGAATTGCGGGTGAGCCAACAGGATGTTGTCTGAAAACGACTTGAAGTACTGAAGCGACTCGTCGTGTTCTTCCTTAAGCTTCTTCAACCTTTTGCTAAAAATCGCATGGAACTCTTGCAGCGTCTTGTTTGCTTCGCCCTTGGCTTCGCTCGCTCTTATTCGCTCCGAAAAGCCCAGCACATCTAGGAATGCGCAGTAAGATGTTTTGTGGACGGGCAAGCCCCCTTCAAAATAATCTTCCTTAGCGCTTGGCATCGATGAAATTCTTCTCTGTTCTTTTTACTTGGCAGTTGCTGGGAAGAGCTAGGCAGATTCGATCGTAGTCCAATCAAGGGACCTATAAAACTCCTCTACCGTTTCAAACGCCTCGTCAAAAGGCGGAAGCGTTCCTTGTATTTCTCGTTGCAACTGATCGTATTCGGCCATCGATCTTTTACGAATCTCATCTTCACTTAGGGAGTTTTGATCAACTCTAAGACCTTTCGATCGGGCCGAAGCAACAAGCGCGTTTAAGATGTCTGTGCGACTCTCATTTAGTATTTCGCGCGAAGAGCTGATAAGCAAGTGCAAATCATATACATCCTGCCTGCGATTTCGCTCCCTACTTACCTGCTGTAGCAACGCCCGATATTTTTCGGCAACGAGATCAGTGAGACTGTACCGCTTGAGCACGCCGCCCGAAAGAATTTCGAAGTCGATGGCAGACTGCGTACTCTCATTAAAGCTGAAGTCAATTTCAACCACCTCAGGCGATTTACCTTTTTGCAGGCGCTGGTAGGCAGACCGATCTGTCTGACGAGCATACCCAACCTTTACCTTGAGCGTAGGGAAGGTAGGCATGCTTTCACTCGGGGGCTTTAGCTGAAAATTTTGGATGCGGCAATCCACCCCATAGTCAGTTGACTCTACTGCATCGGGAAGAGCCGCACGCAGTTCTTCAACTATCTTCGTCTCGGCACCCGTGGAGTATGCGTCGCCCGTAGAAAAATCAATGTCCTTTGTGTAGCGAGTACTTGAATATGAGAGCGCCATAAGAATGCCCCCCTTCATCATCATCGTATCTCGGATGGAGGGGCAATTGCTTGCCGCGATTAACACGATATGTACTGCCTGACGAAGTGGCAGGCGGTTTGATGCACCGCCGTCTTTTATCCACTGAGACCAATCAATTGCTTGCATTGCGCTCAAGGCTCGGTAGATTCAACGATAGACACCATTCGGCAGAGAACGTAGAACTGTATTCTGCATTGGGATCAAGCTTACGCGACCCTCCCCTTTGGGCAAACCTCTTCCAGGAATTAACACGCTCATCTTGAATGGAACAAAGCTCGCTAAGGATATAGCCGGCTCGGACTTTTTCAATCGAATTGCCGTGGAGATCAAGTTCATCGCCAATCAACCGCAGATAATTTTTCGCTGACTGTTGAAATACATCTATTACATGCTGCATTCCACCGCAAAGCTCTGGCTTCCTAAGCATATCTAGAAACGTTCGCCCCATTGTGGCGACCCTTAGAGTCTGGCCCTGAACATTTTTGTATGCGCCCATGTGAGTGCTGGCGACATACTCAATTTTTTCGCCGGAAATTTTCTCGGGATGCACTCTTTTTAGACGCGGGAATCCCGCCTCAATGTACAGCTCGTAGTCTGGACCAAGGTCTTTCTTCATCAACTCAAATGCGTAACCTCGCCAAGCTGGCGATGGAGGAGTCGAAACAATCAATGTGCGTGGCAATCTGTCCGTAAGCCCATGAAACTCCATTGCACTGAGATGTGAAACGTAGCAAAAAGGGTCAACGCTACAAACTGTCTCACTAACCGCAACGTTACTCCTCCCAAGAATGGAAAAAACGTAAGACCTAGCGCTTGGGTTTGAAGTGACTATCCCTGTACTTAGAAGTTGGTTCATCGCATTAGTAAACTGCTGCCGCGTTGGGTCTGCCTTCTTGAGCAGCAAGGGCGTGCCATCCAGCAGCTTTGTCCGGTACGCTGCAAACACCATCAAGCCGATGTGATACGAAGTCACAATCGGCTGATTAAGTCTTCCAATTTGGACACTCAAAGCCCGCAAAAGCGTAAAGGATTTATCGTCTTTCATCTATAGTCTGCACGTCCTAAGGACGTGCAGACTATAGATTAAGAAGGGTAATTTGTCAACACCCCCAGTCAAAAGGTGTTGAAATCGCCTATGATTGCGGCTAAACTGCGTCCTAAGGACGCAGTTTAGCCGCAAACGTAAAGCAAATTTTAGTGAAAAATTCATGTGCAGTTGGCTTTTACGACGACCTTCACAATTGAAAATTACGTGTCCAAAACGCAGCTACGCTCCCTGACCAATTCTCTATATGATAGCTAAATTCGCAGAAGGAGTTTGATTCAAGTTATTGATTTTTAATCAAATATCAACTTTTTGGCTTCAACAATCCCCATGCCCTCTCGCCAGCTCAGTGCGACGATGTTTATCCACCACAACGAGCATCATCGCAATTTCCGGCTGCCTAGAACAGCAGATGAATTCGTTTCGTTAAACCCAGAAAGACACGATGTCGCAAGTTGACGAAAAGCTAGCCGCGATCGCTGACCTTCTGAAGAACGGTGTAGCGCCCCAGAAAGAGACAGTGCGTGCCTTTCTTCTTTGGTTTGGCGCAAGCCGCCGAGGGTACCGCGTGGTTCGTCAGATTCGCAATACGTTACGTCGCTATGGACTAGCGACCTCACCAGACTTTGAGTGGGCGTACATCGACGGATAAATTGAATTCAAGAAGGCACCGCCAGATACCCAGGTACCTCAAGGTGTTGCCGACGACTCAGCGCTAGATCCGACATATCGGATCAGTAGCCTCACGTCAGCGAATCGCGTCCCATTGTCTGTCACACCGGATACGCCGCTTCAACAGGTGACGACATTGATGATGGCCAACGACTTCTCGCAGCTTCCAGTAATGACAGGTCCTCGAGATGTAAAAGGGATTGTTGGTTGGAAAACCATAGGAACACGCTTGGCGTTGCGACGACCGATTGCAACTGCAAGGGACTGCATGGATGAAGCGAAGGTCCTAAGCGCGTCGGAGCCCCTCTTTTCGTCTATCTCCGTCATCGCTTCTCATGATTACGTGCTTGTCCAAGGGAATGACAAGAGTATCGTTGGCATTGTCACTGCAAGTGATCTCAACGAACAGTTCCGCCTGCTCGCAGAGCCGTTCCTCTTGATTGGCGAAATAGAGAACGGAGTCCGGCGCCTACTTCACGAGAAGTTCACCCAAGCAGAGCTTGCTGCTGCGAAGGCGTCAACGGACGACGGTCGATTGATCGAAACCCCTGCTGACCTAACGTTTGGCGAGTACATTCGACTTATCGAAGTCGAATCGAACTGGCAGAAGTTGAAGGTTGCGATCGATCGAGTCACGTTCGTTAAGCATCTGAATCGAGTGCGCGATATAAGAAATGATGTCATGCACTTCGATCCCGACGGACTGGATGATGAGGATCTCAAGTTCTTGCGCGAGTTTGCGCAGTTCCTAAAACGTCTGCGAGATGTTGGTGCCTTCTAGGTCAAACGGCTAACTCGCGCGAGTGAAATCGCATTACTGCGTTTTTCACGACGTCCATGTCCATGAAATTGGACGATTGCTCTCCTGAGCAAACCCAATCTTGCATGGCCCCCGATCGTCAGCGACGCGAAAGTGCAAAGCACCTGCGCCAATGGTGGTGATTTCCCGTTCGCTTGAAAATTGAACTTTCTCTCCGCGGGGTTCACCGAAAGCAAAGACCCCCATACCCACTTCGCAGCGTCGGCTAGGTGGGCAAGCGACAACGTAGG